>CAZXDK010000016.1:0-51023 GCA_964639585.1 uncultured Gallionellaceae bacterium
GTGTGGATGTCGGACAGATACATCTGGACCGGATCGTCGCCTTTTTCGCCCAGCTTAAACGCGGTGGACGGCGAGGTCGGCCCCATGATGACATCGCAGTGTTTGTAGGCTTCGACGAAATCTTGCGCGATCAGGCGGCGGATTTTTTGCGCCTGAATGTAGTAGGCATCGTAGTATCCGTGGCTCAATACATAGGTGCCGATCATGATGCGGCGCTTCACTTCCGAACCGAAGCCCTGTGCGCGGCTCTTCTCGTACATATCGGCGAGGTCGCTGTATTCCGGGGCGCGGTAGCCGTAGCGCACGCCGTCGAAACGCGACAGGTTGCTCGATGCTTCCGCCGGAGCCAGCACGTAGTACACCGGCACGGACAGTTTGGAGTTCGGCAGCGAAATATCAACGATGGTCGCGCCGAGTTTCTTGTATTCGGCGATGGCGGCTTCGACAGCTTTTGCCACATCCGCGCCCATGCCTGCCGCGAAAAACTCTTTCGGCAGGCCGATGCGCAGGTCGGTCAGCGGTTTGTTCAAATCGCGCGCGTAGTCTTCTTTGTCGCGTTGCAGCGAAGTGGAATCGCGCTCGTCGAATCCGGCCATCACGTTGAGCATCAGCGCCAAGTCTTCGGCGCTGCGCCCCATCGGCCCGGCTTGGTCAAGGCTGGAAGCGAAGGCGATCATGCCGTAGCGCGAGCATACGCCGTAAGTGGGTTTCAAACCGGAGATGCCGCACAGCGCTGCGGGTTGGCGGATGGAGCCGCCGGTGTCGGTGCCGGTGGCTGCCGCGCATAGGCGCGCGGCCACTGCCGCAGCGGTGCCGCCCGAGGAACCGCCGGGTACACGTGCCGTGTCCCACGGATTTTTTACCGGGCCGTAATACGAAGTCTCGTTCGACGAACCCATGGCGAACTCGTCCATATTGGTCTTGCCGAGATTGATCGCGCCCGCGTTGTTGAATTGCGAAATCACATGCGCATCGTAAGGCGAAACAAAGTTGTGCAGCATCTTCGAGCCGCAGGTGGTGAGCCAGCCCTGGGCGCAGAAAATGTCTTTCTGCGCGAACGGGATGCCGGTCAGCGTTTCGGCTTTGCCGGACGCAAGACGTGCGTCAGCCTCACGCGCCTGCGCCAGCGAAACTTCGGGCTGCAAGGTGATGTAGGCATTCAGCGCCGGGTTGAGCTTGGTGATGCGGTCGAGGTAGCTCTGTGTCAGTTCGACGCTGGAAATCTGTTTGGCGCGCAAAGCGTCGCCCAGTTGGCGTAAGGATTTATTAAACATGCGGCTTACTCGATGACTTGCGGGACGAGGTACAGCCCGGCTTCGGTTTGCGGGGCGATGGCCTGGAAAGCCTCGCGCTGATTGGGTTCGGTGACCACATCCGCGCGCAGGCGCTGGCTCAGATCCTGGCTGTGCGACATCGGTTCGATACCGCGGGTATCGACCGCCTGCATTTCGGCGATCAGCCCGAAAATGTTGGAAAGCTGCGTCTGGGCAGCTTGCATTTCCTCACCGGTCATCGCCAGACGGGCGAGACGGGCAATTTTTTCTACATCGGCTAAGCTTAAAGACATGATGGTGTAACGCTTTATCTAAACGAGCTTAATAGGTTATCATAAACGACTTGAATAGCGCACCTACTATACCTTAAGGCACAAACATGTTTAATTTCTTAAATGGCTACTTTTCCAACGATCTGGCGATAGACTTGGGCACCGCCAACACCCTGATCTGGGCGCGCGGTCAGGGTATCGTATTGAACGAGCCGTCCGTGGTGGCGATTCGTCAGGAAGGCGGCCCCAACGGCAAGAAAGTGATCCAGCAAGTGGGTATGGCGGCGAAGCAGATGTTGGGCCGCACCCCGGGCAACATCACCGCCATCCGTCCCATGAAGGACGGCGTGATCGCTGACTTTACGATCACCGAGCAAATGCTCAAGCAGTTCATCCGCCGTGTGCACAAATCCAGCATCTTTACCCCCAGCCCGCGCATCGTGATTTGCGTGCCCTGCGGCTCCACCCAGGTTGAGCGCCGCGCGATTCGCGAGTCCGCCTTCGGCGCGGGTGCGCGCCGCGTCGAGTTGATCGAGGAACCGATGGCTGCGGCGATCGGCGCAGACTTGCCGGTGGAAGACGCAACCGGCTCCATGGTGGTGGACATCGGCGGCGGCACCACCGAGGTGGGCGTGATCTCGCTGGGCGGTGCGGTGTATTCCGGTTCCGTGCGCGTCGGCGGCGACAAGTTCGACGAAGCGATCATCAACTACATCCGCCGCAACTACGGCATGCTGATCGGCGAAACCACCGCCGAATTGATCAAGAAAGAAATCGGTTCCGCCTTCCCGGGTTCCGAGGTGCGCGAGATGGAAGTGAACGGGCGTAATCTGGCCGAAGGCGTGCCGCGCAGCTTCACCATTTCCAGCAACGAAATTCTTGAGGCGTTGACCGACCCGCTCAACAGCATCGTGAGTGCGGTGAAAACCGCATTGGAACAGACCCCACCCGAACTCGGCGCGGACATTGCCAGCAAAGGCATGGTGCTCACCGGCGGCGGCGCGCTGCTGCGCGACATCGACCGTCTGCTCATGGAAGAAACCGGGCTGCCCGTCGTTATCGCCGACGATCCCCTTACCTGTGTGGTGCGCGGCTCCGGCAAGGCGCTGGAGCGCATGGATAATTTCAGCAGCATTTTCGCCAGCGATTGATCCCCCGATTTTCCTTTGGACAGCACCCGTTCTTTCCGCTTTTTTAATCGCGGCCCAAGCGCAGCCGTGCGCTTGGTGTTCTTCGCCGTTCTTTCTTTATTGCTGCTGTTCGTAGATTCCCGCTTTAAGTATCTTGAATCCACGCGCAAGGTGGTTTCCGTGGTGATTTATCCCTTTCAGCGTTTGACCACGTTGCCCGGAATAATCTTGCAAGAGGTGGGGAACTATTTTGAAACGCAGAGTCGCCTGATTAAAGACAATTCCCAATTGCGGGAGCAGCACAGTGCGGATGCGGCGCAGTTAAATTTGCTGAGCGTTTTAAAGCAGGAAAACACACAACTGCACAGTCTGCTGGAAGTGCCGCAGCGGGTGGATTACCAGATGCAAGTGGCGCAGATCGCCTACGTCGAGCGCGATGTTTTCAAGCGCAAAATCTTCGTTAACAAAGGCGCGCAAGCCAATGTGCAATTGGGCCAGGTGGTGATGGATGATGCGGGTATCGTGGGCCAGATCACCAGGGTCTATCCGTGGCTATCCGAGGTGACGCTGGTGACAGATAAAGATCACGCCGTGCCGGTGCAGATACTGCGCAACGGGATACGCGCCGTGGTGTTCGGTTCCGGCGATATAAACGTGCTGGCGTTGCGTTACATGCCGGTCAGTTCGGACATTCTGGAAGGGGATGTGCTGGTGACGTCGGGTATAGATGGCACTTATCCTGCTGGATTGCCGGTCGCCAAAGTCATCAAGATTGAGCGCGATCCCGCTTATCCCTTTGCGCGCATTGTGTGTGTGCCGATGGCGGGAGTGGACCGGAGCCGCCATCTGCTGATTGTGTCGGGCTTGCAGCAATTGCCGCCGCGCCCGGATGAAGTGACGGCGGACGAAAAAACCAAAAACACTAGGCGGAAAATGCCATGAGCGCTGAATTCCCTAGAGATCATGAATTCCTGTTGCCGGCCAACGGCTGGTTTATCGCCCTGAGTTTGTTCGTGGCGATTTTGCTGAATTGGTTGCCCTGGAGCGGATTGGGGCTGATTCTAAGGCCGGATTTTGTGGGTCTGGTCCTGCTGTATTGGTGCACCCACAAGCCTTATCGTGTGGGTATCGGTATTGCCTGGATGATCGGAATTTTTGCGGATGTGGCCGATGCCAGTTTGTTCGGCCAGCATGCTTTGGCTTACACCGTTTTGGCGTTTGGCGGAACGGTGTTGCACAGGCGCATCCAGATGTTTGATCTGCGCCAGCAAACCATGCAAATATTTCCGCTGTTATTGATCAGTTACGCGACTTACGCGCTGGTGCACTGGAAGATGCACGGCTTTATCGTGTGGGAATATTTCCTGGGTAGCGTGGTCTCGGCGGCGTTATGGATACCGCTGACCGTGCTGCTGCAAAACTTGCGCCGTTCACGGTCCAACCTCAACGAGTTATGAAACGCCGCGTCGAGCTGAAAAACCATCAGCGCGAAATCTATTATTTCCGTTTGCGCCTGATGCTGAGTCTCGGCTTTGTGTTGGTGATGCTGCTCATCTTGCTGTCCCGATTTATTTATCTACAGCTGTTGCGCCACGATTATTTTCAGACTCTGGCCGAGAGCAACCGCATCGCGGTTGTGCCTATCGTTCCCAATCGGGGGCTTATCCTCGATCGCAACGGCGTGATATTGGCGCGCAATTACTCCGGGTACACGCTGGAAATCGCCACCCGCAAAGTGGCCAATCTGGAAAGCACCATCAACGAATTGGCCACGCTGGTGGATATACAACCCAAAGACCGCAAGCGTTTCAAGAAGCTGCTGGCCGAAAGCCGCAATCTGGAAAGTTTGCCGATACGCAATCGTTTGAGCGATGAAGAGGTCGCGCGTTTTGCCGCGCAAAGCTATCGCTTTCCGGGGGTGGAGATCAAGGCGCGCCTGTTCCGCGAATACCCCTACGGCGAAGGCACCTCGCATTTAATCGGCTACATCGGGCGGATCAACGAAAAGGATGCGGAACAATTGGAGCAGGACGACATCGCGTCGAACTATCTGGGTTCCGACTACATCGGCAAGACCGGCATCGAACAAAGTTACGAAAAGGAATTGCACGGCACGACCGGCTTCGAACAAGTCGAGGTGGATTCCGGCGGGCGCGCGGTGCGCGCGCTGGCGCGCACCGCGCCAAAGTCGGGCAACACGCTGATATTGACACTGGATGCAAAATTGCAGGAAATAGCGGAGCAGGCATTCGGAAATTATCGCGGCGCGTTAGTGGCGATTGATCCGAACAATGGCGATATTCTCGCCTTTATCAGCAAGCCGGGCTACGACCCGAACCTGTTTATCGACGGTATTGATTCCGATAACTGGGATGCGCTCAATAATTCGCCCGATGTGCCGCTCAACAACCGCGCATTGCGCGGCCAGTATCCGCCGGGCTCCACCATCAAACCGTTCATGGCCTTGACCGGTTTGCACTATAAAGAACGGGAGCCCGGCTTTACCATCAGCGATCCCGGTTACTACACCTTGCCCGGCAGCCGACATCAGTATCGGGACTGGAAAAAAGGCGGGCACGGCAGTGTGGACATGTTCAAGTCCATCGTCATTTCCTGCGACACCTATTACTACGGTTTGGCCACCGGGCTGGGCATAGACAACATACACGAATATTTGTCGCAGTTTGGTTTTGGCAAGAAAACCGGGGTGGATATGGAAGGCGAAACCTCGGGATTGCTGCCGTCGCAGGAATGGAAAATGAAACGCCACAAGCAGCAATGGTATGCCGGCGATACCGTGTCGGTGGGTATCGGACAGGGCTATAACCTGGTGACTCCTTTGCAACTCGCCTCGGCCACCGCGACACTGGCGAATAACGGCATTGCCTATAAACCGCACTTCGTTAAACGGATACAACGTTCTTCGGCGAGCAAGCCCGATCCCGCGCCGCAACCCAGTTTCGATATGCACATCTTGCCCGAGCATATAGACCTGGTGAAGCGCGCCATGGAGGCTGTTACCCAGCCCGGCGGCACTGCCGCCGGCGCCAGCGCCGGTGCAGCCTACCGCATGGCGGGCAAAACGGGAACGGCGCAGGTGGTCGGCATGAAGCAGGGCGAGAAATACGATGCTAGCAAACTGTCCGAATACAACCGCGACCACGCCTGGTTCATCGCCTTTGCACCGGCCGATAAACCGACTATCGCGCTGGCGGTGCTGGCCGAGAACGGTGGCCACGGCGGCTCCACCGCCGCGCCCATAGCACGCAAGGTGCTGGATTATTACCTGCTCGGTATCGTTCCCAAGCCGCTGGAAACGGCGCAAGACAAAGAGGGTGGCGAAAATGATTGAGTTGATACGCAATCCTATCCTGTACCGCAAAGAGTTATTGCGGCGTCTGATGGCGCATCTCGATGTGATACTGCTGATCGCCATCGGTTTGCTGATGCTGGTCAGTCTGGTCTTGCTGTATAGCGCTAGCGACAGCAACTGGATGCGCGTCTTGGGGCAATTTATAAATATCGTGGTGGCGTTTGCCGCAATGTGGGTGGTGGCCAATATGCCGCTGCATTATTTGATGCGCATGGCCGTGCCGATTTATGTTCTGGGTATGGCGCTACTGGTCTGTGTAGCTCTGTTCGGCGAAATCAGCCACGGCGCGCGCCGCTGGCTGAACATCGGCGTCGCCACCATACAACCTTCCGAACTCATGAAAATTGCCGTGCCGCTGATGATGGCCTGGTATTTTGAAAAACACGAAGCCACGTTGATGTTGAGAAACTATTTTGTCGCGGCCTTGCTGCTGCTGATGCCGGTGGCATTGATCGCGCGCCAGCCGGACCTGGGCACCGCGGTGCTGATCGGCGCGAGCGGGTTTTACGTACTGTTTCTCGCCGGGTTGAGTTGGCGCATCATGCTGGGCATGTTTGTGGCCGCCGCCGCCAGTGCGCCGTTTCTGTGGTCCATGCTGCACGACTACCAGCGCCACCGCATTTTGATGCTGCTCGATCCCTCGCAAGACGCCTTGGGCAAGGGCTACCACACCATACAGGGCATGATTGCGGTAGGCTCGGGCGGCGTGTTGGGCAAGGGATATTTGAACGGCACGCAAACTCACCTGGACTTTCTGCCTGAGCGCACCACCGATTTCATCTTTGCCGTGTGGTCGGAAGAGTTCGGATTCATCGGGAATATTGTATTGCTCGCCATGTATATTTTCGTGATCGGCAGAGGCTTCGTTATCACGGCCAACGCCTCGACTTATTTCACCCGCCTGATGGCGGGCAGCATCACCTTGACCTTCTTTACTTACGCTTTCGTCAATATGGGCATGGTCAGTGGTATTCTGCCCGTGGTTGGCGTGCCACTGCCGCTGGTAAGCTATGGCGGCACATCTATGCTTACATTGCTGCTGGGATTTGGTATGCTGATGAGCATCCACACGCACAAGCAATTAGTTAAAACTTAAGGAGCTTTAAAATAATGAATAAGCAGATCGCCTTACTCGTATTCGCAACTGTTGTTTTGGCCGCGTGTTCCACTCCCCCTATAAAACAGGATAGAAAGGAAGCTAAAGCAGCCCCCGTTGTGGATTTGGCGCCTGCGGCAAGCACCCCCGCAATCACACAACCCGAGCCGACTGCGGGAGCCTATTTGGCGGGCGACGGTCCCGGCGCCGAGGTTCCGGCCAATTTGAACGACATCCCGGATGCCGTGCCCAAGGTGGAGCCCTTGCATCGCTATGCCAACCGCCAGTACACCGCATTGGGCAAAACCTATACCCCGCTGGAGGCGACCGGAAGCTATCAAGAAAAGGGCATCGCCTCCTGGTATGGCAAAAAATTTCACGGTCAGCGCACTTCCATCGGCGAGGTGTACGACATGTACGGCATGACGGCAGCCCATCCGACTTTGCCTGTCCCGAGCTATGCGCGCATCACCAATGTCGCGACCAGGAAATCGGTGGTCGTGCGCGTGAACGACCGCGGCCCGTTCCTGCATGATCGCATCATCGACCTTTCATACACGGCGGCTTACAAACTGGGCATCATCGGCAATGGCAGCGCCGAAGTCGAGGTGGAAAGCCTAGCGGTGGAGGGCACTGCGCCGTTGACCGTATCCACGGTGTTGTCTGTTCCGGCGAAACCGGAAACCGCGGCTGTGGAGCCTACTCCGCCTGTGGTCGTAGTCACGGAAACTCCACCGTCATCACCCGCCAATGTCCCTGCGGCTACCGGCAAGATATATCTGCAACTTGGCGCGTTCAAGGCGCCACAGGGCGCCGAAAGCTTTTTGGCTAAAATGCGTTCCAAATTGGGCGCTATGGACAAATCACTCAGCCTGTTTCAGAAAGACGGTTTGGAGCGCGTGCATTTGGGCCCATATGCCACACCGGACGAAGCGCGCGCTGCGGGTGAAAAGCTGAAAGTGCGCTTGGGATTCAAACCCTATGTCAGCGTGCGTTGATTCATTAAAACTTAAGTAAGAGTATTGCGATGAAAAGACGAAACACTTTGCGTGTGCCGGTGACACAAGGGCTGAAAGACCTCTATGCGATGGATATGCGGGCAGCTTATCAGGCCGCATGTTCGAATCAATTTAATGTGATTTCTTTTAGCCGCCTGGCCGCCGCTATCTCCGTCGTGCGCACCGCTCTGGTGCTGCACCAGACTCAAATTCAAAACGCGGTTGAAATGCTCGATAGTGCGATAGAGGTGCTGCAGAGGGTGCGTCTGAAGGGCGACGAAAGCGGTGTTTGGGAAATTGCACCGGAAGATCGTCCCGTCATCCTGACGGGTATTGAAGTTGCCGAGCAATGTATCGGCACCCTTGATGTCGCTCTGTTGGCAGAAACCGCGGAACACTTGATGAAGGAAATCGGCGACGGAAGTTGACGTATTTCCCTGTCGCAGTGGCCGCACCGCAAGTGACGGCGAGCCCACTGCGCAATTTGCCGCGCTGTTTTTCGCCGCGCGCAGATTAAAAAATTTCTGAAGCGCCAATTCCCGGCATTCCTCACCGAATTGATCTCCTGCCAGTTATAAGCCCTGGCGTTGTGATGGTTGCCCCCATCACGGAAGGCGCGCCTATTCCGTTTCTCACTGAATAAGTTGTAAATTTGACTGTAAATAGTAATACTGTTTATACTGTATTAACGCCGGGAAAATCGGTGTGATTTCATAGGAGATTAAAGGCCATGCAAAATCAACAATCGTTTTCGCATAATCTGTTGTATTCGGTCGCACCGGAATACTTTTCTTCATTGCATCTGTCCGACGATGAGTCGCTTGAGTTCATACACGCGGATGAAAATAGCGTTGAGGATAAGAAGTGGCTGGCAAAGTCGAAGATAGACAACTTTTATGGTCAGCTCATCAACAACGCAATCAAGGAGCAGATTGAGCAAGCGGGCCGTTGGGAGGTCGGCGTCGGTGCGGGCACGGGTAAATTTTCCGACGCAATTGCGGACAAGCATTCGATTCAGTTCATTCGTGGCAGAGAGGCGGCTCGCGCAGGCGAGATTGAGTTGGACTTTGAATTGATCGGGGATGCCAGAGCAGTGCTGGAACGGTTTAGTATGGACACAACCGTCAGGGTGTCGTTAAAAACCGTCGGCGGCGAAGGGAAATATATGTTCGACAAAAAAAGTGACGTTAGAGACCTGCATGTGCTTGATAGCGACCTATGGAACAGCATGGAGATCTACACCCGCGAGGAATTTGAGGATATATATACCCAAATTAGCAAGACCTACAGATTTTTAAATCAAGACTACCCGCAACACTAATCCCTTCAGATACGCCCCCTCCGGGAAGCTCAGCAGCACCGGATGGTCGGGGGCGGCGTGAAGTTTTCTTACTATCTGCGCGTTGACTCCGGCATCCAGCGCCGCGCCCGCGACGATTTTCTGGAACAGGTCGTCGCTGATGCCGCCGGAGCAGGAGTAGGTGAACAGCAGGCCGCCCGGACGCAATAGTTTGAAGCCCAGCAGGTTGATGTCCTTGTAGGCTCTTGCGGCTTTTTCAGCAAAGGCGGCGGTGGGGGCGAACTTGGGCGGGTCGAGCACAATGAGGTCGAACTTTCTGTTCTGGTCGCGCAGTTTGCGCAACGCTTCGAACACATCGGCGCATAACCATTCGGCGCGCGAGCTGTCCAAACCATTTAATGCCACATTGGTTTGCGCCAGTTGCAAGGCTTCCAGCGACGAGTCGATGGAGAGCACCGATTTTGCACCGCCGCGCAACGCGTAGAGCGAGAAGCCGCCCGTGTAGCAGAAGCAGTTGAGCACATCGCGACCCGCCGCCAGTGTGCCGGTCAGTGCGCGGTTGTCGCGCTGGTCGAGGTAGTAGCCGGTCTTCTGTCCGCTTGCCACATCTACGGCGAAGCGCAAGCCGTTTTCCACCACTGCAACTTTGTCCGGCAACGCGCCGCGCACGATGCCGTTGCGTTTCGGCAGGCCTTCCAGTTCGCGCCCGTCGGAATCGGAGCGTTCGTAGATACAAACCGGCGCGCACAATTCCTGCAGAATGTCGGCCAGCGTGTCGCGCCAATGTTCAGGTCCGGCGCTGCCGAGTTGCATCACGATGACATCGCCGTATTTGTCCACGATGAGGCCGGGCAGTCCGTCGGATTCGCCGTGGATGATGCGCATGCCGTTGCCGAGTGTTCCCTCACCCCAGCCCTCTCCCAGAGGGAGAGGGGGCGGGGCGCGGCGCGCGGCCAGCGCATCGGCGATGCGACGGCGGAAGAAGGCTAGATCAATCACTTCGTCTTCGTGCCACGACCATACCCGCGCGGTGATTTGCGAGGCGGCGTTGTAGGCGGCCCACGCGAGGAAATTCCCGGCGGCATCGCGCACCGGCACGGTGTCGCCGCTGGCGGGCGCGCCGTCTATGCATTCGACCGCGCCGGAGAAAACCCAAGGGTGACGGCGCTGCAACGATCTTTCGCGACCGGCTTTAAGGACGATGCAGGGCTGTGCGGAAGCGCTTCCGCTGCGGGGCTGCGCGGTGCTTTGCGGTGCGGGTTTGTCGTCATGCGGCTTGTTGCGCTGCACGCGCTTGCGAAAATCCTTGCCGCCTTGCGATTGGCCACCCCTCTCCTCAATTCTCTCCCGCTCGCGGGCGAGGAAGCGATCGCCCCGTCTCCCTGTGGGAGAAGGTTGGGATGAGGGTGGGGTGGAACGAGATTTTGGTTTTTGGGCGCTCATGATTTTTTCTTGGCGCGCGGATGCGCGCCGTCGTAGATTTTGGAAAGATACTGAAAATCGAGGTGGGTGTAGACCTGCGTGGTGGAGATACTGGCGTGCCCCAGCATCTCCTGCACCGCGCGCAGATCGCCGGAAGATTGCAGCACATGCGTGGCGAAGGAATGGCGCAGCAGATGCGGATGCACGCCGCTGGCGATACCCTGTTTGATGCCGCACTTGCGCAGTTGCAATTGCACCGTGCGGTGCGAGATGCGCGCGCCGTTTTTGCCGACGAACAGCGCCGTTTCCTCCGGCTTGGCGATCTGTTCGCGCACGGCCAGCCATGCTTGTAACGCGCTCGCGGCATGGCTGCCCAGCGGCACAATGCGCGTTTTGCTGCCTTTGCCGGTGACGCGCACTTCGCCTGACTGCACATTGCTTTTCATTTCGTCGCGATCAAGACTCACGAGTTCAGCCAGCCGTAAACCGGATGAGTAGAGCAGTTCGAACATCGCTTTGTCGCGCGCACCCAATGGTGTGGCGACGGGCATCTCCACCAAATGCACGGCTTCGTCGGGCGACAGCGCATGGGGCAGAGCCTTGGGCGCTTTGGGTGCGCGCAGGCCGACACAGGGATTGCCCTTGCAGCCGTGGTCGCGCATCAGGTAGGAATAAAAACCGCGCCACGCCGACAGCACGCGCGCCAGTGACCGTCCACTCAGGCCGCTGCTGTGCAACTGCGCGATATAGCGGCGGATGTGGTGGCTCTTGAGGTCGGGTAGCGGCGTCGCTCCGGCGAGCGCCAGCAGGCGGCGAATGTCGCGCGCGTAGTTCTCTGCGGTAAGCGGGGAATAGTTGCGCTCGTTGTTCAGATAGGCCAGATAGCCTTGCAGTGTATCGGGTATGGAGTCGGCAAGTTCAGGCATCAGAGGTGTGGGCACAACGCCGCACCGACGATGTCGGCGATGCGCTGCAAAAACAGCGTGCCCATCTCGGGGTAGAAACGCTGCGCATCTTCGCTGGCGATGACGAGCATGCCGATGGTTTGGCCGTCCGCGCGCAGCGGCATATAGGCTAACGAGCGCAGATGCGGCGCCGCCTCGCCAAACCATTGCGCAGTGTCGAATACGGCATGGTGCACACAAACCGGCTGCAGGTGTTCATCTGCGAAAGCCAGCACTTCCGCGCTGGGGGGATGCTCTTTCCAGAGGTGAATGGCGGCATGGGGTACGGCAAAAATATCGCGCAGGTTGCGCAGGGCCGTGTTTTGCAGACCGGGCAGATCATGCGCGTTGAACAGGGCGACAGTGAACAGGTGCAATTTGTTCTGCAACGCGTCGTTTTCTTTGGCGTATTCCAGCAGTTCGTGCAACTTTTTCTCCAGCTCTTTCACCCGCTCGCGCAGCGTGATCAACTGGCGTTCGCTTAAAGAAACGGTGCGCCCGCCGTAGGGATGGGGAATGGTGATCTCGGACAACATCTGGGAGTAAGCCTCAAAAAATCCCGGGTTGTTCTGCAAGTAATTTGCGATGTCTTCAGCTTTCATGTTTGCCTTTATAAAATAATCTCACCTTCGAAAACGCTGATCGCCGGCCCCGTCATCAGCACCGGAGAGTGTCCGCCGGCCCAACTGATGGTGAGCAGGCCGCCGCGTGTGGCGACATGCACGGTCTCGTCCAATAGCCCGCGCCTGATCCCCGCGACAACGGCGGCACAAGCACCCGTGCCGCAGGACAGGGTTTCACCCGCCCCGCGTTCAAACACGCGCAGCTTGATATGGCTGCGATCCATAACCTGCATGAAACCGGCGTTAACCCGTTTGGGGAAGCGCGCGTGGTGCTCGATCAACGGGCCCTGTGTGTTGACCGGGGCGGTTTCCACATCGGCGACAATCTGCACCGCGTGCGGATTGCCCATCGACACGGCGCTGATTCCGATGATAGAGCCATCGACTTCCAGCGCCTGAATCGCCGTATCGCTATCGCTGACGAAGGGAATGCGCGCGGGGTCGAATACCGGCGCGCCCATGTCCACGGTGACACGCCCGTCATCCGCCAGACGCGGAGAAATCAGCCCGCTTTTGGTTTCCACCACGATTTCGCGTTTGGCGGTGAGCTTGTGCTCGTGCACATAACGCACGAAACAGCGCGCGCCGTTGCCGCACTGTTCCACTTCGCCGCCGTCGGCATTGAAGATGCGATAACGAAAATCCACAGCCGGGTTCTGCGATTTTTCCACCAGCAGAATTTGATCGCAGCCCACGCCGAAATGGCGATCCGCGAGCAAACGCAGTTGTTCCGGTGTGAGGTGCAGGTGTTGCCGCACGCCATCCAGCACAACGAAATCGTTGCCAGCGCCGTGCATTTTGGTAAATTTGATAAGCATCTGTCGAGCCGTCGGATAAATTAGCCGCAATTATACGTGCTTGTGCTCAGGCGCTGCACAACCGGGTGTAATCGCGCAACATGCAGCGATTCATCACCACGGTTATTCCCGCTTGTTGCGCGCGCAGCGCGGCCTCTTCGTGAACGATGCCATCCTGCAGCCACAGGTTTTTGACACCCAGCTTGATGCAACTGTCCACGATGGCGGGAACATGCTCTGGCGCGCGGAACACATCCACGATGTCCGGCAGTTCCGGCAGGCTTTCCAGATCGGGATACGCCTGTACATCCAATACCTCGGCAACCCCGGGCCGCACCGGGAGTATGCGATAGCCAAATCGCTGCAAAGCCTGGGCAACGCGGAAACTGGGGCGCTCCGGATTCGGCGACAGTCCAAGCACCGCGACGGAATGTACTCCGCGTAGCAGCTTGCATATATCTTCAGGGCCGGGATTGCTAAAATTCATGGCGCGCACAATAGCATTATTCGAGATGGCGGGCACGGGCGGGGTGCGTGAAAAAACGCTATACTGCGCGCCGTTCAAAGCGCTCGTAGCTCATTTGGATAGAGTACAGCCCTCCGAAGGCTGGGGTGGTGGGTTCGAATCCCGCCGAGCGCACCAATAAGATATGAAATGGGCACTTAACAAAAGTGCCCATTTCATTGAACTCGGAAACCAGGCTGTCGGTTTATATTTTCCTATTCCCTCTCAGGGTCACTGGCCGTAATTCGGCTTCGGCTCCGCCGCTTTCAGCATGAGCCGTTCATCATTCGCCGCTTCGGCATTCCGGTTGATCCGGCGTATCCGCTCCGACAGCACTTTCACCTGCGCCTCTGCTTATTCCGGCTTCGTTCATGGGGCTACACGTATGGCGTGAACTGATTGCTGTCGCGCGTGAGCAACTGCATCAGCCGGGGATTGATGAACAATTTTTCCTTGCCCGCACTCGCTTCGCTCAACACCCCGATCTCCACCAACTGCTTGAGATATTGCGAGGCCGTTTGCCGCTTGCCGATACCGGCTTCAATCAAGTTGCTGATGCGACAATACGGCTGTTCGAACAACAAGCTCACCAGCTCTGATATGTCGATTGCGTGGACATGCACGCATTCCCTTGCCGGTAATGCGGCATTATAGTGACGCCGCCCTCTTGTGGACACGGCGATAGCGTTTGTGCAACTTCCATAACACCCACCCGCGCCACCCCAGCCGCACCAGAAAATATCCCGCGCAGGAAAGCAGGATGGCCAGCAAGGGCAATCCGATAACCAGGGCTTTGCCGAGAGATGCCAGCCAGTGCAGCAGTGGCTGCCACCAATCGTCCCAGCGCAATTGCGGTATGGTGATTGAGCTTGCAGAGATGCCGTTCAGTCCCAGCACCCACGCGCCTATCCGGTGCGCCAATATGTATAACGGTAAGATGGTGAAGGGGTTGGTGTAGAGCGTGGAAAACAAGGCGACCGGAAGATTGACTCGCAACCAAACCGACAATAACGCCGCTCCCAACATTTGCAACGGTCCGGGAATCAATCCGCACAACAAGCCAACCGCCACGCCACCGGAAACGGAGCGCCGGTTCAGATGCCACAGATTCGGGTGTTGCAGACTATGCGCGTAAGGCTCCAGCCAGCGGTTCTGCTGGATGCTTTGCCTGGTGGGCAGGTGAGCCTTAAATTTTTTTTTTGGCACGTTATGTGTTAATTTCTAAAAATCTTGTTTAAGAAAATCGGTTGCCTGCTTTTGAACCCGGATAGTTCATTAGCACCGCGCCAAGTTGCGAAGCTGCGTTCCCCCCTTTTTAAAGGGGGGGGTAGGGGGGATTTGAATTTCATCCGAGTGCAAAAATCCCCCTCAATCCCCCTTTTTAAAAGGGGGAAGTGGGTGGCGTTTCCTAATGAATTATCAGGGTTGAATATACCACCGAAAAAATTCCATCCTATAGGTTAAAGGTAAACCATGAACCCAACCGCACCGGAAACCGCTGATCAAAATGGCTTGTCGCAAGCGGAAGCGCTAGCCAGGCTCAAGGCAGAGGGGGCAAACGAGTTGCCCGTCGGCGGCAAACGCGATTTGTCCGGTATCGCGCTGGAGGTTGTGCGCGAACCGATGTTTCTGCTGCTGATTGTGGCGGGCGCAATTTATCTGCTGTTGGGCGACGTCAACGATGCCTTGATGCTGCTGGGTTTTGTGTGTGTGGTGATGGCGATCACCATCTATCAGGAATACAAAACCGAGCGCGTGCTGGAAGCCTTGCGCGACCTCACGAGCCCGCGCGCGCTGGTCGTCCGCGACGGTGTCGAACAGCGTATTGCGGGGCGCGAGGTGGTGCGTGGCGACCTGCTGATTTTGTCGGAAGGCGACCGTGTGCCTGCCGATGCGGCGCTGGTTTCGGCCAACGACTTCGCCGCTGATGAATCGCTGCTCACAGGCGAATCGGTTGCGGTGCGCAAAGTTGCCTGCGCCGATGCCACCGAACTTGCGCCTCCGGGCGGCGATGATCTGCCCTTCGTTTATTCCGGCACGCTGGTCGTACAGGGGCGCGGCACAGCCAGAGTGCTGGCAACAGGACCGCACAGCGAGATCGGCAAAATCGGCAAAGCTTTGCAGGAACTGGGCAACGAAGCGACGCCATTGCAGCAGGAGATCGGCAGGTTGGTGCGC
The DNA here is from genome assembly GCA_964639585.1 of uncultured Gallionellaceae bacterium. Lineage (GTDB taxonomy): Bacteria > Pseudomonadota > Gammaproteobacteria > Burkholderiales > Gallionellaceae > PALSA-1006. The sequence goes on from CAZXDK010000016.1 coordinate 15,913, forward strand.
GTCCTCGCCGTCATCGGCGTATTGCTCAGTCTGTTGCTGCTGGTGGTCTACGGCCTGACACGGGGTGACTGGCTGCACGGTTTGCTGTCGGGCATCACGCTGGCGATGTCCATCCTGCCGGAAGAATATCCGGTGGTGCTCACCGTGTTCATGGCGATGGGCGCATGGCGGATTTCCAAACACCGCGTGCTCACGCGCCGCGTCCCCACCGTGGAAGCGCTCGGCTCCGCCACCGTGCTGTGCGTGGATAAAACCGGCACGCTCACGATCAACCGCATGGCGGTGCAGCAAATCGTTGCATACAAAAACACCTCCGTAGGAGCGTGGTCATTTTTTGTGAATAATCCAACCACGCCTTTACCGGAAGATTTCCACGAACTGGTCGAGTTCGCCATCCTCGCCAGCGAAACCGATCCGTTCGACCCGATGGAAAAGGCCATCCACGAACTCGGCAAGAATTACCTTGCCGACACCGAGCACCTGCATGGCGATTGGGAACTGGCGCATGAATATTCGCTGTCGCCGGAACTGCTCGCCCTGTCGCATGTGTGGAAGGCGCACGACCGTGACGAATATGTGGTGGCCGCCAAAGGCGCACCCGAAGCCATCGCCGATTTGTGTCACTTCAATGCGCGGCAATTGGCCGAACTGTCTGAGCAAGTGAATGCACTCGCCGCCCAAGGCATGCGCATACTGGGCGTGGCCAAAGCAAAATACGCGGGTAGCGATTGGCCGAGCATCCAGCATGATTTCGATTTTGAATTTCTCGGGCTGGTCGGTCTGGCCGATCCGGTGCGCCCCACTGTCGCGCCCGCATTGAAAGAATGCGATGCCGCGGGCATTCGTGTGGTGATGATTACCGGCGATTACCCCGCCACCGCCGCCGCTATTGCCGCGCAGATCGGGCTTGCCGCGGGGAGCGGGGGCATCGTCAGCGGTGCGGAACTTGGCCGGATGGATGATGCCACGCTGCAAGAACGCATCCGCCACAGCAATATCTTTGCGCGCATGGTGCCCGAACAAAAATTGCGTCTGGTCAATGCGCTCAAAGCGAACGGTGAAATTGTGGCGATGACCGGCGACGGGGTGAACGACGCACCCGCGCTGAAGGCCGCCCACATCGGCATCGCCATGGGTGGACGCGGCACCGATGTGGCGCGCGAAGCCGCCGCGCTGGTGTTGCTGGACGACGATTTCGCGTCCATCGTGTATGCGGTGCGTCTGGGGCGGGGTATTTTCGACAACCTGCGCAAAGGCATGGCCTATATTTTTGCGGTGCACATTCCCATAGTCGGCCTTTCGCTCATCCCGCTGCTGCTGGGCTGGCCGCCCGTCTTTGCGCCGGTGCATATCGTGTTTCTCGAAATGATCATCAATCCCGCCTGCTCCATTGCCTTTGAAGCGGAGCCTGCCGAGGCCAACGTCATGCAGCGTCCGCCGCGTCCGTCCAAAGAGCCGCTATTCGGCAGACGCATCCTGCTCATCAGCCTGCTGCAGGGCACCGTCCTGCTGCTGGCGACACTGCTGGTATTGGGCTATGCCCTGCAACAGGGCTGGGCCGAAGACGCCGCGCGCGCGCTGACCTTTTCCACGCTGGTCATCGGCAACCTGGGTTTGATATTGGTCAACCGTTCCTGGCTGCATACCCTCCTGCACGTTTTCGATGACCGCAACCCCGCATTGTGGTGGGTTACGGGCGGCGCATTCGCCTTCCTCATACTCACGCTGACCTTGCCGTTTATGCGCGATGTGTTCCACTTTGCGCCGGTCTCGGCAACGCAATTCCTGCTGTGTGTTGCGACCGGTTTGGCGAGCGTGCTGTGGTTTGAGTTGTATAAAGTAGCGCGGAATAAATCTTCCAACTCAAACAGATTTTCGATGCCATCCGAGAATTGATGACCCCGCCCGAGCCGCAGAAGAAACGGCCTATCGGGTTTATAACCGGCGAAGAGAAGCCGAAGAAAAACGATAAACCTCCGCCCGCTTGCGGCTGATCGATGCGGCGCACAGGATAAAGGGGAGGTGTGCAACAAGCACATCACGAAATATCTCTAGTCACATGAAATATCTCTTTATGAGATATAATTGCCCATGCATATTATTACCCATCGTCGGATTATGGCGGCACAGAAGGCGCATCCGCAATGTGCGAGTGCACTGGATCAGTGGTATCGCCTTTGCAAGAAAGCCGAGTGGCACAATTTTGCAGATTTGCGTACGATCTTTCCCAGCACCGATAAAGTGGGTGACGTATTTGTATTCGACATCGGAGGAAACAAGCTTCGCCTGATTGCAGCGATTCACTTCAACGCAGGGCGAGTGTTTATCCGGGCAATATTGACGCACAAGGAATATGACCAAGGAGGCTGGAAATGAACGCACGGCTTAAGGCAGCAATACAACACTGGAGCTATGTCGCACCAGTGCTGCAACCGGCGCGCAATGCGAAAGAATATGCCGCTTTAGTCGAAGCGCTTGATGCTGCACTCGATGCGGGAGGGGCTGACGAAAAACACCCGCTCGCACGTCTGGCAGAGTACTTGGGCGAATTGATTGCCGAATACGAAGCCAAAGACAAAATGTCGCCAGCGGCGACAGGTGCGGAGGTCTTGCGATACCTGATGCAGCGCGATGACTTGCGCCAGATTGATCTTCCTGAGTTGGGCAGCCAGGGTGTCGTCTCCGAATTGCTGTCCGGGCGACGTGATTTTAATGCTCGCCAAGCCAAAGCGTTGGCAGCAAGATTTGGAGTTTCGGCGGCGATGTTTTTGTAGAGGTCGCAGAGGTAGCTTGAATTACATCGCTGCTGTGCTACGAATCTAGACCTGACCCTGTGCTTCCGCTGACCTTGCCGTTTATGCGCGAAGTGTTCCACTTTGCGCCGGCCTCGGCAGCGCAATTCCTGCTGTGTGTTGCGACCGGTTTGGCGAGCGTGCTCTGGTTTGAGTTGTATAAAATAGGGCGGAACAAATCTCCCGACTCACACCACAAAATAGTGGGCGCAATTCCCCGCTCAACCCTGAGCGGGGCTCAGTGCTACGCCTTCGGTTTTGCACGTGAAGTGTTCGCAACAAATTTGCGCGCTATGCGCGCCGAACGTGTCTGGCAAACTGCATTCTGCCAGACCCCCAAAGGGGTGCAGAGGCTTCCATGTTACGGGCAAAACCGGCTTGCCAAGCCGAAAAACAATGGGGAGCCACCCTGCAAAGTCATGTAACACATCCGCTCACGCCGAATTATCATATTCATTAACGCCCCGATAAATTGTGTATACAATGCAAAAACCACATTATTAATGCGTCTATTTAACCGATGCTGCCGATATATTTTCGACGCTACTTTTTGTGCTTGATCGCCACTTTGATATGGCATCCATCCTGCGCTGCCGCGAAGGAAATGCTGGTCTGGGGGGTCTTCGATTTTCCGCCCTTCCAGATTTTGGAAGGCCCGCACCAAAGCAGCGGCAGTTTCGATGGCGAACTGCAAACGCTGATCGCCAAAATGCCGGAGTTCGAGCACAAGATTGTGCCAATGAGCTTCGCACGGCGGCGGGAAGAGTTTATTGCCGGCAGCAACCTGTGTACTCCCGGCATATTTCGCGCCCCGGCTACGGCATTAAAATTGGCGATTTCCATGCCGGCGCTGACCCATCTGGACAACCGGGTAATTTTTCTCAAAGATAAAGCCCCGCTGTTTGGCAGCGACCAGCCCATCAAACTGGATGCCCTGTTCAAAAAAAAGGAACTGATCGGCGCCATTGTTGCGGGACGCTCTTACGCGCCGAATATAGACACCGAAATTAAACGCTTCCACGGCAGCCTCAATCTCGTGATTCGTCCGCTGGAAACAGCGCAACTCTTTCAGATGCTGCTCAACGGCGACGTTGATTATTTGCTGCTGTTTTCCCATGAGGCGGCCTTTCTGGCCGACAAATTCGAAGCCAGCGAACGCATTCTGAATCGCCCCATAGATGGAACGCCTCCTTACATCTTCACGCATATCGCCTGCACGGGGAACGCATGGGGTCGGGCCGTTATTGAAAAAATCAACGCCGTCATTCAGGCGGAACGAAACCAGCCGGACTACCGCACATTTTCGGAGCGCTGGTATCCGCCGGAAGATCAGGACAAAATACGGCGCTATTACCCGAACATGCTCAAGGAACTCCAATAGGAGAGCCCATGTCCGAACTGAAAACACTTGCCGGGCGTCTGTTTAAACTGGTTTTCGGCTGGTATTTGCTGTTGGCCATTCTGGTCACATGCATCCAGCTCGGGCTTGAATATTCCTCTATCAAAACGACGATATCCTCGGATCTCGTCGCGTTGGGGCGCTCCTTCGCTCCCGGTGTTTCCGATGCGATGTGGACCTACGACCAACCTCTGCTCGACTCGCTGGCCACGGGTATCGCGCAGACGGAGATCGTCACCGGCGTCAAGATAGAAAATGGCCGGGGGGAAATCGTGGCAACGAAAGGACGCATACCGGGTGCGAATGAACGGGCTTTGAGCGCCATACTGGCCCCATTTCAGATGCACGAAATCCCGCTATGGTCTATCTCGCTTGCTAAAAGCCACAACAACCGAGTGCTGGGCAAGATGACCCTTTACTCGGACCGGGACGTTGTACTGCATCGAATCAAATACAGTTTCATGATCATCTTGATCAATTCTCTCGTCAAAACCGCAGGTCTATGGCTGATTTTTTACTGGGCCATCACTTGGCGTTTGTCGCGTCCGCTGACCGAGATTTCCAACGCCGTCTCCAATTTGGATTTCAAAGCTGAAGAAGCCGAACCCAAACTGCTTGAATATCCGCACCGGGACGAAATCGGCATACTTGTGACATCGCTGAACGACATGCGCGTCAGGCTCTCAGCTTCCCACCGCGAACTCGAACAGAAAGTCGCCGAGCGCACGCATGAACTTGAAGCCGCCAACCGCAAACTTGAAGCGCTCTCCAGCACAGACGGGCTGACAGGCATCGCCAACCGCCGTCATTTCGACGAGGTACTAGAGAACGAGTGGGGGCGAGCCTTGCGCATCAATCAACCTCTTGCATTGCTGATGCTCGATGTCGATCTATTCAAGCACTACAACGATCTCTACGGCCATCAGGCTGGCGACGAATGTTTGCGCAGAGTAGCCGAAAGTCTACAGGCGAATGCACAGCGTCCCGGGGACTTGGCCGCACGCTACGGAGGAGAGGAGTTCACGCTGATCGCGGCGAATATGGACGCATCAAGCGCGATGCATTTTGCCGAATTAGTGCGCGAGGCCATCGAGTCGCTTGAACAGCCCCATGCAAAATCACCTTTCGGAAAAGTCACCGTCAGCATCGGGGTCGCAGTCATGATCCCCGGAAACACCCAACGACCGGAAATACTGATACACCGTGCCGACGACGCGCTGTATCTTGCCAAAAATCAAGGTCGCAATCGCGTTGAGTTCGCGCCCTGCTAGATAATAAACACACCATAGAGAATACACGATATAAATAGCTCGACATTACGCTGCGCGCCGTTCCGCCTCAATACCTTTGATGGCCAGCCCGACTATTTTGGGAATCGGGCGACTGCCCGCGCTGTATTGGCTAACCACACGGCGCGACAAAGAGAGCGCCTCCGCTGCTGTGGTCAGCCCGCGTAGGGCGCAATCCTTAATTGCGCCGAATGTTTTATCTCACCTACAGCATGGGCACGGAAGCCGATGCCGCTAAACGATACGCTACACCCCAAGCAACGACGCAATCTTGGCTCTCACCTCTTCCAACTCTTCCGCAGTCGCTTTGCCTTTCCGCGTGGTTTTGCGAGCTTTCCAGTCGAGGCTTTTCACTTGGTCGGACAGCACCGCGCCACTGATACCTTTTGCATGGATGAGAACCTCGAACGGATAGCCTTTGATTTGGGTGGTCATCGGGCAGCACAGCATGGCGCCGGTTTTTCTGTTGTAGGCGGCGGGGCTGAGAACTAATGTCGGACGGTGTCCCGCTTGTTCGTGTCCGGCCTGTGGCGAAAATTCGAGCCAGACTATATCACCCGCATCCGGCACGAAGCGGGGCGCCATTACCAGACTTCCTTGCCGACCGGTGCGCCCGTATCGACGGCATTGTGCTGGTTAGTGCTGGTAATGCCGCCAAGCAGATCATCCAGTTTGTAAGCCTTGCGACGCACAGGCTCGATAATGATGCGCCCCTGCTCTTCGCGCACATCGACAGACTGATCCAGATCAACATGCGCCGCCGCCATGATAGAGGCCGGAATACGCACAGCCGCGCTGTTACCCCATTTCTTTACGATGACTTCCATGAAGTTTGCCCCTGATATGTACTGGCGGGCAGTTTAAAAAGCCGCCCGCCACGTGTCAACATTGTTGATACAGTAATTATCCGGATTCCGGCTTTCGCCGAAATGACGGCTCAATGGATTATCTGGGATTAACCCTTCAGCCTGGAGAACGCCGCCGCCATTGCGCCGCCCATGGGCGCTTGCGCCGGAGCGCGGTTGGCCGGTTTGCCGTTGTTTGCGGGTCTGCCTTGCCTGTCGCGCGCACTTTCCGGGCGACTGCCGGTTTGCGCAGCAGCGGTGTCCGTCAACCGCATGGTCAGCGCGATACGCTTGCGCTTCTCGTCCACCTCCAGCACTTTCACCTTCACCACCTGTCCGGCCTTGACCACGGTGTGCGGGTCTTTGACGAATTTGTCGGCGAGCGCCGAGATGTGCACCAGTCCGTCCTGATGCACGCCGATATCCACGAACGCGCCGAATGCGGCCACGTTGGTCACCACGCCTTCGAGGATCATGTCCGGCTTCAGGTCGGAGAGTGCTTCCACGCCTTCCTTGAACGTCGCCGTGGTGAACTCGGGGCGCGGGTCGCGGCCCGGTTTTTCCAACTCTTTCAAAATGTCGCTGATGGTTGGCACGCCGAACTGCTCGTTCGCGTACTTCGCCGGGTTGAGCGACTTGAGCAGGTTGCCGTTGCCGATTACGCCCTTGATGTCCTGCTTGATGTCTTCGAGGATGCGCTTAACCAGCGGATACGATTCGGGGTGGACTGCCGAGGCATCGAGCGGATCGTTGCCGCCCATGATGCGCAAAAAGCCTGCCGCCTGCTCGAAGGTCTTCTCGCCTAGGCGCGGCACTTCGCGCAATTCGGCGCGGCTGTTGAATTTTCCTTTCAGATCGCGCTGGTTTACGATGGCCTGCGCCACGCTGCTGCTCAGGCCCGAAACGCGCGCCAGCAAAGGCGCCGACGCGGTGTTCACATCCACGCCCACGGCGTTCACGCAATCTTCCACCACCGCATCGAGTGTACGCGCTAACTGGAACTGGCTCACGTCGTGCTGGTATTGGCCTACGCCGATCGACTTGGGGTCGATCTTCACCAGCTCGGCCAGCGGGTCTTGCAGGCGGCGCGCGATGGACACCGCACCGCGCAAGCTGACATCCAGTTCCGGCAATTCCTTGGAGGCGAATTCGGAAGCGGAATACACCGACGCACCCGCCTCGGAAACCACGATGCTGCTCATGTTTAAATCCGGCAGCAGCTTGATCAAATCCCGCGCGAGCTTGTCCGTTTCGCGCGACGCCGTCCCATTCCCAATCGCAATCAACGTCACACGGTGCTTTTTCGCCAACAGCGCCAAGGTGTGCAGCGCACCATCCCAGTCGTTGCGCGGCTGGTGCGGATAGACGGTGGCGGTGTCCACCACCTTGCCGGTCTCGTCCACCACTGCCACTTTTACGCCGGTGCGGATGCCGGGATCCAGCCCCATGGTCACGCGCGGCCCGGCGGGAGCGGCCAGCAGCAGCGCTTTGAGGTTGCGCGCGAACACGTTGATGGCTTCGGTCTCGGCCTTGCTGCGCAACGCGCCCATGAGTTCCGATTCCAGATGCATAAAGCTCTTCACGCGCCAGGTCCAGCGCGCGGTGTCGAGCAGCCAGCGGTCGGCCGGGCGGTTCATGTCCTTGATGCCGAAGCGCGCGGCGATGCGCGTCTCGCACGGGTTGTGCGGCGAAGCCCAGGTCGGCTTTTCTTCTTCGCTATCCAGACGCAGCTCTACGTTCAGCATCTCCTCGCGGCGACCGCGCAACACTGCCAGCGCGCGGTGCGAAGGAATGGTGTTGATGGATTCGGCATAATCGAAATAGTCGGCGTACTTCTCCGCCGCGTCGTTCTTGCCTTCGATGACTTTGGATTGCACCACGCCGTGCTCCTGCACATATTCGCGCAGCGATTGCAGCAGCGCCGCATCTTCGGCAAAACGCTCCATCAATATCTGCCGCGCGCCATCCAGCGCCGCCTTGGCATCGACCACGCCGGGGTTGGCGTCACCCGCCGCGCTGGTGAATGGTTCGCGCAGATACTTGGCGGCCTCTTCTTCCGGGTTCAGCGTGGGGTTCGCCAGCAAGGCATCCGCCAACGGTTGCAGCCCCGCCTCCAGCGCGATCTGCGCGCGGGTTCTGCGCTTCGGCTTATACGGCAGATACAAATCTTCCAGATGCGTCTTATCCTCCGCCAGCGCGACCGCCTGCAACAGTTCCGGCGTCATCTTGCCCTGCTCGGTGATTGAAGCAATGATGGCCGCGCGCCGCTCTTCCAGTTCGCGCAGATAGCGCAGCCGCTCTTCCAGCAAGCGCAATTGTGTATCGTCCAGCCCGCCCGTCGCCTCTTTGCGATAGCGCGAGATAAAAGGAACGGTTGCGCCCTCGTCCAGCAGGGCAATGGCAGCAGCGATTTGAGCAGGTTTGGCCGCGATCTCGGCGGCAAGGCGGTGTTCGATTGAAGGAAGCATAGTTCTCGATTTATTGAATTAAATAGCCCTCGAAAATTTGAGGGCTATGGTTAAAATTGCGGGGGCGGATTATGCCAAGTTATGCGGTAGTTTAGTGAGGAACAAATAGCGCCGGACTCACGCCGAAGAAGTTGCCCAACTTGCCTGCCAAGGTTGCGCTGATCTTTCGTTTACCAGACAAGATCGCCGACAAATTACTCTGCGGCACGATTTCAGACAAAGCATCCTGCTTCAAACCGCGAGCCTCCATCAAAAAACGCAGAGCATCCTTGGGTTCGGCGGGCTCAATAGCGTGATGCTCCTGCTCATACTTGGCAACCATGTCACTCACCAAATCCAGCAAGCCAGACAAGGGATGATCTTCATCGTCACCCGCAGCATCCAGCAAAGAATTCATCAATGCGACCATTCGTACATAGCTTTTCTCATCATTGATGGGGCGCAGATGCGCCATCGTGTCGAACTTCTGCCATGAAGATTGAATGGCCTTAATATCAAATTTAATTTGAGTTGTGCGCATGATTAACCTTTGCCTTTCCGGTAGAGCTTGCTCCAGTCGTCGTATTCGCGATGCGTCATTACCTTATGCACAAAAACCTTTTTGAACCGATACCGCACGATGACAACCAAGCGGTAATTGTTTCCGCCCATATCGAAGACCGTGTAAGGCGGCACATAGTCAGCAGAATTGAACATCGTCCTTACATGATTGAAATCGCTGAACTCCGCATGTTCAACCACTGAATGCCACTCACGTAACACCCCCTCTGCCTCTGGATGTTTCAGCCAGAATTCGCGCAACATTTTGATGGAGATGATGTGCATGGATGAATTATATCGGATTGATATAAACAATCAAGGGAGGTGATTTATCAAGGAAATGCACATCGGTGAGGGAGCCGCAGCATTGATTTGCCCGGCCCCATAGCCATGGATATAGCTGTTAACCGCATCGTTCGCGATTTTCACAGGCGTCGTGCTAGTATACGACGGCAATTAATTCACCTGTTCCCATGAGAAAGGCGGTATCAAATGCGTCGCACGATGGCACTTTTGTTGAGCAGTGTTCTGCTGACTTCGTTTCTGTCCGGATGCGCTACTGAAAGTTCGCAGGCGCTCACCACCCCGCAAGTCAATTCAGCCAACGCGGTTTATAACGGCGCAAAATCGGCGCTGGTGGTCGGGAAATTCGATAACCGCTCCAGCTTTATGCGCGGCCTTTTTTCGGACGGCGTGGATCGTTTGGGCAGTCAGGCCAAAACCATACTGATTGCGCATTTGCAGCAATCCAATCATTTTTCAGTGATGGATCGTGAGAACATGCAGGAGTCCGAATTTGAATCCGGACTGACCGGCAAAAAACAAAAACTGAAGGGCGCTGATTTTATCGTCACCGGCGATGTCACCGAATTCGGACGCAAGGAAGTCGGCGACCAGCAACTGTTCGGATTGCTGGGGCGCGGCAAAACACAAATCGCCTACTCCAAGGTCAATCTGAATATCGTCAATGCGGAAACGTCGGAAGTCGTGTTCTCGGTGCAGGGCGCCGGAGAATACGCGCTCTCCAACCGCGAAATCGTGGGCTTTGGCGGCACGGCCAGTTACGATTCCACACTCAACGGCAAAGTGCTAGACCTCGCCATTCGCGAGGCGGTGAATCGCCTGGTCGAAGGAGTCGATCGCGGCGCATGGAAAGCGCGCAACTAAATTGCGGGCGCTGATCGGAATGACAAATTGCGCAAGATTCGTTCTGCCGCTGCTGATTGCCGCAGCCGCTTTAACCGCTTGCAGCTCACCGCGCAGCCTGTATTACTGGGGCAGTTACGAAGAGCAGATCTATGCCAGCTATGCGGAACCGGGAAAATTTCCGCCTGAACAACAATTGGCCGATCTCGAAAAAGATATTCAGGTCATGCAGGCCGGCAATTTTGCTCCGCCTCCCGGCTTCTATGCGCATCTGGGTTATTTGTATTTCCAGACGGGCAAGGCTGAGCGCGCCTTGCAGGCATTCGAAACCGAGAAAAAACTATATCCCGAAGCGGCGGTTTATATGGATCGCCTGATTGCGCGGCTCCCCCACTAAAAGAATATTATGCTCGACACCATCAAGCGTATCGTATTGTGCATCGCCGCCTTGTCGCTCGTCGCCTGCGCCGCGCCCCCCAAAAAAGATTACACGGCATACAGGCAAAGCAAGCCGCGTTCTATTCTGGTGCTCCCGCCGCTCAACAATTCGCCCGACGTGCACGCCACCTACAGCGTGTTATCGACGGTAACGCAACCTTTGTCGGAAGCCGGATACTACGTTTTCCCCGTAGCGCTGGTGGATCAGACCTTCAGGGAAAACGGCTTGTCCAATCCGGGGGAAATGCATCAGGCGTCCATCGCCAAAATTCGCGAAGTATTTGGCGCCGACGCCGCCTTGTATATCACCGTAAGCAAATACGGCGCTTCCTATAATCTGCTCAGCAGTGCTGTTGTGGTAACCGTTAGCGCCAGACTGATGGATGTCCGCAACGGTCAATTGCTATGGGCAGGCGCGGCGTCGGCATCGGATGCCGAGGGCGGGAATAACCAGGAGGGGCTTGCCGCCGCACTTATTACGGCAGTGGTCAAACAGGTTGTGAGCAGTGTGAGCGGTGATGGGCCTAGCCACCGAATCGCCCGCGTTGCCAGCAGCCGACTATTGACCGCACAGCCCAATGGCCTGCTGTACGGCCCGCGATCACCCCTGTATGAAAAAGACAACTAGTGGAAACCTCTAAAAATTCAGATTTCGTCATTCCGGCGCAGGCCGGAATCCAGCGGTTTTAAATAAAATGCCGTTTTGTCAGTGCGTTGCACTGTCTCTTTTATTAGCTGGACACCGGCCTTCGCCGGTGCGACGAATTTTTGGAGGTACCCTAATGCCGCACGGGCCGACTGAGCGGAATCCGGCCATAAAGAATGGGGAATAACTGCGCCAACAAATGGTAAAATCGCGCGCCTTGCAGGAGGCCTCATTGGAAAATCCATACAACATTCTTGGCGTTTCGCCGACCGCTTCGACCGAAGACATCAAGAAGGCATACCGCGCACTTGCCATGCGCCATCACCCGGACCGGAATCCCCACTCCAGCGCTGAAGTTCGTTTCAACGCCATCAAAAAGGCGTATGAGCTTCTTTCCGACCCGCAAAAGAGAGCGGAATACAACTACAGTCAGAACAATCGCATCATCATCGACCCAGAGCATGAAGCGCAAAATTTGTGGGGTTCTCTATTCAGCCGTTGCGGAATCGAACTTCCTCAGCATGACCGTTAATTTACTGAAGACAAAATATTATGAAAAGCATACATCCTGAATTTATTTACCAATCGCGCGAACTCGCTATTCAGATAGAAGACACCTTGGGCGATCCGCCCGATAAAAAAAACTATGACCGGGTCATCAATACGCTGATCAACGAATTTGCCAACGGCTTTGAAGTTGACGATGTGAATCTGTTGAGTTTCGCATTGGCCCAGCATCTGGTGTTTAAGGATACGCAGGGACTGCTGGCTGAAGGCCGCCAATACGACAGGGGCGATGCCGCGCAAGTGATGAAGATGGTGGCATGCAGCAACGCGGCATCGGGCGATGCGTTGGCCGCCGTGTTCAAGGCCAATCCGGAACTCGCGCGCAAGGCTGTCATTACGGCTTTCTTGTACAAAAATCCGAAGCGCTGGACGGACGAGGATCATTCTCTTGAAGCTCTGCAACAAGAGGAAGACAAGGAAAACAAGGTCGAGGATGATGAAGAGCCGGACTCGCACGGAGAAAATATAGAGCATCTGTTCGATACGCGCGGAGACGAGAATGTCTGACAAAACCGATCTCCCCGCGATCCGACAGCAAGTCACCGAACTGGTTCTGTCCGGTTCGACCAAACATGCGGAAGAAGCCATCAATGAGACCGCCGAGAAATTTGGCGATCTGGCTGTGGTCGAGGTGCTGAACACCCTGGAGCCGCAAGTCGCATCCCTGCACTTGTCCGCGTTCGATGGCGGCAAGATGTCGCTGGCGACGCTGCTTATCCCGCCCAAAGCCTGGGCCGAGAGTCTGGCTTATTTTGCCGCCACCTGGGACGAGGACTGGATAGAAGATGAGCCCGAAGCGCTGGCCGAATCGCTGTTCGCGCATATACATGGCATTGTGTTTTCCAGTGATGATGAAGAACGCCGCGCGGAATTGCTCAACGCAGCGCTGGCCACCGACTGGGGCACGACGGCCTTTGCCGTGCTGTTCTCAACCGCAGCCGGGGAGATCATCGAGATCGCGAATGACATCCATAATTTAGGCGCGCACCGCAGCGGCCAGACGACTTCGGATCACGATGTGATACCGCTCGCGCTGGAGATCGCCCGCAGCAATGAGGAAGCGTGGGATCGGGTGTTGTTCGAGATTTTCCCCGACTGGAAACCCGGTGAAAATGAATTGCACGCCGGGTCTGAAGAAGACGATGCCGACCAGGACGACGACGATGAAGATCGTGAACATGAATATGCGCTAGGCCGCACGACCAGGGAATTATTGTTGCGCCTGCGCAAACAAGTGCCCAGCAAAGCGGTCAGCCAGCCCAAGACAGGCGGACGTCCGAGTTTGGGGGAGGATATTTTCTCGTAATGAACATCGCCAGCTATACCGCCCGCCCGCCCCAATTAGTGCAAGCGCTGGAGGCGCTTGCACTGCGCGCGAACCATCGGGACGAGGCCACCACGCTGTTCCATGAACTCAGCGGCATCACTCTGCTGGTCGCCAAAAAATTCACCAACGACAGAACGGCAGACGGCATGCTCGACGCGTTCCACCTGACGGTCGGGTGCATCTCGCTGGGCATCAGCCAGGCCGGCATCGCGGACAGCAATGAAGCCAGGCTTTCCTTTCTGCTGCAAAACGGCGCCGAATACGTGTTCCAAATGGGCTTCCGGCATATCAAGGAATTATCGGCGCTGCCCTATGTGGCCTACATTTCAGATTTTGACAAGGATGCGTTCATTCAACAGCGCAACCTCAAAGCGATATTTCTGGAGCTGTGTCGCGCCGATCCCGCCTCGACATGGAATGGGGATGTGGCCTATCAAAATGAATTGCTGGACAGGAAGCGCAATCAGCGGCTCATCGATTGCGCCAAATGGTTGCGTACAAAACATTACTCCGGGCCGATCAAAGATTCCGAACTCGACGCCAATGCGGTTATCGCAATTGCGGTCATCTTTGCCATCGCCGGCGTCGCGCCCATCGTTGCGCGGATCAAGCAAGCAGACATCGAAACCCTGATTCGGGGAGTGCGGAAAACACCGTGGGACGTCGAATCGTGCTGGAACGCATGGCTAAAAGAGATTCCGTCCGAATACCAGCCACTGCTGCGCGAACGTATGGATGAATACAAAAACACCATCGTCAAGAAGATATTTTCCAAAACCGAAATCAAAACATTGCTTGCCGAGTTGCAAGATCATTACGCGGGCAGCGAGCAGGATATCGACTATTTTTGAGGTGTAGTAGTTCAGACTTCAGGAGATTGATACGGCGATAGCCCGCAATTGTTTAATCCCCGTTCGGCTCGCCATAAGGGCGGATATAATGCCGCCTCATTTTAGCCACACATCCATCAAAAACCATGCAACAGAACTACAAACCCAAAGATATCGAAGCCGCCGTCCAACAACAATGGGAAGCCGCGCAGACCTTTCGCGCCGACGAGACCAGCGACAAGCCCAAATACTACTGCCTGTCGATGTTTCCCTACCCCTCGGGCAAGCTGCACATGGGCCATGTGCGCAACTACACTATCGGCGATGTGCTGAGCCGCTATCACCATATGAAGGGTTTCAACGTGATGCAGCCGATGGGCTGGGACGCGTTCGGCCTGCCCGCCGAGAACGCCGCGATGGCCAACAATGTGCCGCCCGCCGCGTGGACCTATTCCAATATCGAATACATGAAGCAGCAGTTGAAGTCGCTGGGCTTGGGCGTGGACTGGTCGCGCGAAGTGACCACCTGCAAGCCGGACTACTACCGCTGGGAACAATGGCTGTTCACCAAACTGTTCAAGAAAGGCGTGATCTACAAAAAGACCTCGACCGTGAACTGGGACCCGGTGGACAACACCGTACTGGCCAACGAGCAGGTGATCGACGGGCGCGGCTGGCGCTCCGGCGCGCAGGTGGAGAAACGCGACATCCCGATGTATTTCTTCCGCATCACCCAATACGCCGACGAATTGCTGCAAGACCTCGACGGACTCTCCGGCTGGCCGGAGCAGGTGAAGACCATGCAGGCCAACTGGATCGGCAAAAGCTACGGCTGTGAAATAGGATTTAGGATCGAGGATCGAGTATTGAGCAGTGCCGCGTCCGATCCTCAATCCACTATCCTCAATCCTGTTCTTAAGGTCTACACCACGCGCGCCGACACCATCATGGGCGTGACCTTCGTCGCCGTTGCGGCGGAACATCCGCTGGCAACCCATGCCGCAAAGAAGAATCCCGCACTCGCTGCCTTCATCGAAGAGTGCAAGCACGGCGGCGTGGCCGAGGCCGACATTGCCACCATGGAAAAGAAAGGCATGCCGACGGACATCTGCGTGACGCATCCGCTCACTGGCGAACAAGTGCCGGTGTGGGTCGGCAACTATGTGCTGATGGGCTACGGCGAAGGCGCGGTGATGGCCGTGCCGGCCCACGACGAGCGCGACTTTGCCTTCGCCAAAAAATACCGGCTGCCGATCAAGGTAGTCATTAGGAGTGAGGATCCAGGATTGAGCAGTGCGGCGCCCTCTTCTCAATCCTCAATCCTCGATCCTCAATCCGCATTTACCGAATACGGCGTATGCGTGAACTCCGGCAAGTACGACGGCCTCAACTATGAGCAAGCCGTGGATGCCATCGCAGCCGATTTGAATGCCAAAGGTCTGGGCGAAAAGAAAGTGCAGTTCCGTCTGCGCGACTGGGGCATCTCGCGCCAGCGCTACTGGGGCTGCCCGATTCCCATCATCCATTGCCCGACTTGCGGCGATGTGCCGGTGCCGGACGATCAACTCCCCGTGAAGCTGCCGGAGAACGTGGTGCCGGACGGCGCGGGTTCGCCTCTCGCGAAGATGCCGGAATTCTACGAATGCACTTGCCCGCAATGCTCTGGCCCCGCGCGGCGCGAAACGGACACCATGGACACTTTCGTGGAATCGTCCTGGTACTACGCGCGCTACGCCAGCCCGCAATGCGACACCGGTATGGTGGATAAAGCCGCGGCACAAAAATGGTTGCCGGTAGACCAATATATCGGCGGCATCGAGCACGCGATTTTGCATTTGCTGTACGCGCGTTTCTTTCACAAGCTGATGCGCGACG
Organism: uncultured Gallionellaceae bacterium; assembly: GCA_964639585.1. Taxonomy (GTDB): domain Bacteria; phylum Pseudomonadota; class Gammaproteobacteria; order Burkholderiales; family Gallionellaceae; genus PALSA-1006. Next base: position 32,075 of record CAZXDK010000016.1, read on the forward strand.
AAGGCTTGTTTGGTGGTACTCCACGAGAGTTCCCTCACCCCAACCCTCTCCCGGTGGGCGAGGGGGCAAACGAGGCGCCGCGCGCGTTTAACCCCTTGAACGAGCCGTTCAAGAACCTGCTCACGCAAGGCATGGTGGTCGCGCCGACTTTTTATCGCGATTTACCCGCTGGCAAGAAGCTGTGGATCAATCCCGCTGAAGTGGAAGTGGAGATGGATGCGAAAGCGCGCCCCATCGGCGCGAAGCTGATCGCCGACGGCAAGCCCGTCGTGATCGGCGGCACGGAAAAGATGTCGAAGTCGAAGAACAACGGCGTCGATCCGCAGGCGATTATCGACGAGTACGGCGCGGATACCGCGCGCCTGTTTATGATGTTCGCAGCCCCCCCCGACCAGCAACTGGAGTGGTCGGATGCGGGTGTGGAAGGCGCGTTCCGCTTCCTCAAACGCGTGTGGAATTTTGCTTACTGTTTGCAAGAAGAGTTAAGTCCAATAGGTGGCCTCACGTCTGTGTCCACAGTAGACGCTTCCCTGTTAGACAGACCGCAATCTGACATACGTCGAATCATCCACATGTCATATAAACAAGCTGCTTTCGACATGGGGCGGCACCAATTCAATACTGTTGTTTCTGCGTCAATGAAAATCTTGAACACCTTAGAGAGTGGCGAGTTAGCAATGCCGGTTTCGTTTGGTAGCGAGACAGCGAAGCAAAAAGCTCTCACTGCGCGCAACATGATTTACAAAGAAGGCTTGTCCATTCTCTTGCGCCTGCTCTCACCCATCACACCTCACATCACACAAACCTTATGGAAAGAGTTGGGCTACGGCGACAACATCCTCGCCGCGTCATGGCCGCAAGTGGACGAGTCCGCGCTGGAGCAGGATGAGATCGAGCTGGTGATTCAGGTCAACGGCAAGTTGCGCGGCAGTCTGCGCGTGGCGAAAGATGCCGACAAAGCGGCCATCGAGCAGTTGGCATTGGCGCACGAGGCGGTGCAAAAGCATCTCAACGGCGCTGCGGCGAAGAAAGTGGTGGTCGTGCCGGGGCGGCTCGTCAACGTGGTGGCGTAACCGTGAAAACGGCGACACGCCTTTTGCTGCTGGCGGCGACGCTGTCGCTGGCGGCCTGCGGCTTTCATCTGCGCGGGCATGGCGATCAGAAAGTCGAGCTGGCGTTCGAAAGCGTGTATTTGAAAGCGGCGGCTGAATCCGCTTTCGTGGCGGATTTGCGCAATGCATTGACCTTCAATAAAGTCGCCGTAAGAGACATTCCGGGGCAAGCTACTATCACGCTGGAGATCGTTTCCGAAAATTCGGATAAACAGATTCTTGCCCTCTCGGGCGCGGGGAGGGTGCGCGAATACCAGCTGCGTTATCGCGTCTCGCTGCGTGCTTACGACAGCCAGTCGGCAGTTTGGCTGCCTGAAGAAGAGATTTTACTGATGCGCAACATGACCTACGATGACTCGCAAGTGCTCGCCAAAGAACAGGAAGAAGGCTTGCTGTACAAAGATATGCGCACCGATGCCGTACAGCAGGCTTTGCGTCGGCTGAGCCGCGCCCAACTCCACAGGTAACCATGCGCATTTCCAGCGAAGACCTGCCGCGCCATTTAGCCCAAGGATTGGGGGCGCTGTATGTCATTCACGGCGAGGCGTTGTTGCTGGCTATCGAAGCGGCAGATGCCATCCGCATCGCGGCGCGCGAGGCTGGTTACACGGAGCGCGAGGTTTTTATCGCCGAGCAGCATTTCAAATGGGCGGAGTTGCGCAACAGCGCGCAGAGCATGTCCTTGTTTGCTGCTCGCAAAGTGATCGACTTGCGTATCCCCTCCGGCAAACCCGGCACGGAAGGCGCGCAGGCGTTGCAGGATTATTGCGAGAACCTGGGCCCGGATACGCTCACGCTGATTTCACTGCCCAAACTCGAAAGCACCGCACTCAAAAGCAAATGGTTTTCAGCACTGGAAGAGTGCGGCACGGTGATCAGCGCCGATGAAATCTCGCTCGCCGCTTTGCCTGCGTGGATCGCCGCACGCCTGAAACGCCAGGATCAATCCACCGACAAAGACACGTTGGAATTTTTAGCCCAGCGCGTGGAAGGCAATCTGCTCGCGGCGTTTCAGGAAATCCAGAAACTCGCCTTGCTGTTTCCCGCCGGGCAACTTTCATTCGAGCAAGTGAAAGATTCGGTGATGGATGTGGCGCGTTACGACATTTCCAAACTTTCCGAGGCCATGCTGGCGGGCGATGCGGCGCGGTATGCGCACATCCTCGACGGTTTGAAGGGGGAGGGCACGGCCACGGTGTTGATCCTGTGGAACCTTGCCGAAGACATCCGCGCATTGGCAAAAGTCTCCCGCGCCATGCAGCAAGGCAACAACCTGGCCGCAGCGATACGCGAGGCGCGCGTGTGGGGCGCCAGACAAAAACAGGTTGAACGCGCCGTGCGCCGTTTCACCCCTGCTTTCGCCGAGCGCGCCCTGCGTCAAGCCGCGCAGATCGACAAGCTGATAAAAGGCCTGCGCTCAGGCGATGTGTGGGATGAGCTGCTGCAACTCGGGGTGCGTTGCGCAAGGGCGGGGGCGCGATGAGCGAAGTATTGCTGGTCATCAGCAATTTTCCCGACCATGCGTCGGCGGAGTTTGCGGCGGGTGTATTGATAGCGGATAAGCTTGCGGCGTGCGCGAATATTTTGCCGGTATGCATGTCGATCTACCGCTGGGAAGGCAAGGTGGAACAGACCAGCGAGACGCCGTTGCTGCTCAAGACCACGCTAGTCGCTTATCCGCGACTGGAAAGCGCGTTGCGCGAATTGCATCCTTACGAAATTCCTGAAATCATTGCTATCCCCGTAACCGCAGGGCTGCCCGCGTATCTGGCGTGGGTGGCGCAGGAAACTCAAGTTAGGATGAATGAATGACGCGCGTTTTATTTTTGTTGATATGTTTGTTTGCGCCGCTGGCTCACGCGGATGGTTTTCTGGAAAGATTGGGCGGCGCGAAGCAGCCGAAATTTTTACCGCCGGATCAGGCGTTCGGGTTGGGCATACTGGTGCGCGATAAACAGGTCTTGCTCGCCAGCTTCAAAATCACGCCCGGATATTATTTGTATAGGGACAAAATCAGTTTCAGCGTGGCGGATAAGCAGGCGAGGATCGTTGAGGTCAGGCTACCCAAGGGCGAGAGCAAGAACGATCCCAATTTCGGGTTGATCGAGGTGTATCACCAGTCGTTTCAGGCTGAAATTGCGCTGGATCAGGCCGATGTCGGCAAGCCCCTGACTATCAACGCCAGATATCAGGGTTGCAGCGATAAAGGGCTGTGTTACCCGCCCATAGAAAAAACCCTGCTGGTGAATTTGACGCAGACGCTGAGCAATGCGCCCTTGCCTGCGCCAAATACCGATAGCGAGAATTCGCAAATTGCGCAGGTGTTAAATAAAGGCAGTTTCTGGCTGGCGGTGACGTTCTTTTTCGGGGCGGGCTTGCTGCTCGCTTTCACCCCTTGCGTGTTTCCGATGGTGCCTATTTTGTCCGGCATCATCGTCGGGCGCGGACATAAAATTAACCACACTCACGCGTTTATTTTGTCGCTGGCCTATGTGCTGGGGATGGCGCTTACTTATGCGGCAGCCGGTATCGCTGCCGGGTTTTCCGGTGAGCTGATTTCCAACGCGCTGCAAACCCCGTGGGTGCTGGGCAGCTTTGCTGCCGTGTTTGTGCTGCTGTCGCTGTCCATGTTCGGTTTCTACGAATTGCAATTGCCTTCCGTGCTGCAAAGCCGCCTCACCGATACCAGCAACAAGCTGCACGGCGGGCATCTTTCCGGTGTGTTCGCGATGGGCGCGCTCTCCGCCGTCATCATGAGCCCGTGTGTGGCCGCACCGATGGCGGGCGCGTTGCTGTACATAGGCAAGACGCACGATGCGCTGTTGGGCGGCACGGCGTTATTTGCGCTGGCGCTGGGCATGGGTGCGCCGCTGCTGCTGATCGGCACCTCGGCAGGCGCGTTGCTGCCCAAGGCGGGCGCGTGGATGGAGGCGGTGAAACGCCTGTTCGGCGTGGTGATGCTGGCGCTGGCCATCTGGATCATCACGCCCATTATTCCGGTCACTGCGCAAATGGCGTTGTGGGCAGCGCTGCTGATACTCCCGGCGATTTTTTTGCATGCGCTGGATGCGTTGCCCGCCAATGCCAGCGGTTGGCGCAAGCTGTGGAAAGGCGTGGGCGTGATCGCGTTGCTGCTGGGCGTGGCTTATCTCATCGGCGCTTTGTCCGGCGCGCGCGACGTGTTGCGCCCGCTGGGCAATGTGGGGCGGGCGACAGTGGAATCCCAGGCAACCTTGCGTTTCGAGCGCGTAAAAAATCTGGCGGAATTGGAGGCGCGCATTGCCCAGGCGCAAGGCAAAAAAGTCATGCTGGATTTTTATGCCGACTGGTGTGTTTCCTGCAAAGAGATGGAGCGTTACACGTTCAGCGACGCGGTGGTGCTGGCCAAATTAAAGGACGTGCTGCTGTTGCAGGCCGATGTCACCGCCAACAATGCCGACGATAAAACTTTGCTGCAACGCTTCCAGCTTTTTGGTCCGCCTGCCACCTTGTTTTTTGACGCCCAGGGCAAAGAATCGGCCGATTTTCGCGTGACGGGTTATCAGGATGCGGCGCAGTTTTTGCGTTCGTTGCAAAGCGTTGGGCTGTGAGTTGTAACCGCGATCTAGGGTAAAGATGCGGGAACAGCACGGAATTTTGCCAGGGTTACGGGGTTTCGCGCACCAATTGCTGTAACGCGTCAAGGTTGAGAACCACAATATGGCGCGAATTTTTCTGGATTATTCCTTGCTGGGTTAGATGCATTAACGCCCGGGTGACGGTTTCGCGGCTGGTATTTATCATGATGGCGATTTCCTGGTGTGTAGGCAGCCTGTCTATGACTATCTCACCCGTGCTGGTCTTTTTTTGCAAGGACTGGAGCAGCGTGTAAACGCGTTTGGATGCGTTGGGGATGCTGAGCAGCGAACGGAATTCGGTATCCTGCTGTATCTTTTCGGCTAGCTGGAGCATCATTTTGTGGGCGATGGTCGGCGAGTGAAAAAACAGATGCAAGGCCAGCGCTCTGGGCAGAAAAGCGACGATCGCGTTGGTCAAGGCAACGACGGAAGCCGTGCGCGGGCAGTTGCTGATGACCGCGATCTCGCCAAAAAATTCGCCGGGGGAAAGTATTCTCAGTCCGACTTCCCGGCCATCTTCGGTGACATCAACGACTTGAACCTGACCCGCAATCAGAAATACCAGACTGTCGGGCGCGCTGCCTTTTTGAATGATTATGTCGCGGCGCGGAAATTCGCCGATGCGCAGATCCCGTAGCACCAAAGCAATTTCTTCCTCGGAAATTCCCGCCAAAAGAGGAATGCTGCGTATCGTTTCCCGAGTAACTTTGGTTAAGTTGCTCGTACTCGTACTCGTACTCGTACTCGTACTTGTATCTTTGGCGTCAGGAGCCTTATTGTTAAAGGTAAGTGTTAAATTGACCTTCATAGGGAATTGGGCTGTAACGGCTGCAAAAATTCATGGAATGGCAAAGCGCTATATACCATGAAGCATACAATGATATTGCGGTTTCATTCAAGAATAACAAGCGAAGGCAGGTCTGGCTACGGCGCGTCGCATACACTCCCGGGAGCTGCCAGCGTAAAGAGTTGTGTGGGATTCTGTTTTCCCCTTAGTTGCAAACTACCCAGCGGCACAAGCTGATGGCGCGTGATTTCCCGTGCTGTACCGGGGCCGACAACGACGTTATGGGGTAAATCGCGGGCGACTTCCTGCAAGCGCGACGCGGTGTTCACGCTGTCGCCTACCGCAGTGAAAATGCTGCGCGAGGAAGAGCCGAAATCTCCGGACATGGCAACACCGCTCTCAATCCCGATTCTGACGCGCAAGGGCGGCTTGCCGTTAATTGTCCTTGTTTGATTGAGATGATGGACTGATTGCAGAATTTGCTTTGCCGCATCGAGCGCCAGATCCGCATGATGGATATCCCGTATGGGGGCGCCCCAGAAAGCAACCAAACCGTCGCCGGTGTATTTGTCCAGCGTGCCGCGGCAACTGAGCACAGGCTGCGTGAGGCAATCCAGAAACTCGCGGGTAAGGATGGCCGCTTCTTCAAGCGGCAAACCTTCTATATGTTTCGTATATCCTTCCATATCCGCTACCAGCGTGGTGATGTTGTGCTGGCGCAGCGCAAGAGGATCGGCCACTTGGTTGCTGAGCAACTCATGGACCACGGCAGGGTCAACGTAATGGTTCAAGGTGTCGATCAATTCACGGGATTTGCGTTGTGAAATCTGCCAATGAAACGGGACGGCGACAGTTAATAGCAGCATTGCGGAAAGCAGGGGCCCGGTTACCGAGAAAGCGCCATCATGGGGGGCTATCCAATAGGCCAGCAGTATCCAGCCGCACGAAAAAAACAACAGCAAGGCTGCATTGAAGAATGCGGATAGTTTGGACAGGGTGAATCCCGAAACAAGCACAATAGCAACAGAAAAAATAAATGCGATGAGTTTTCCCGGCCAAGGCGCGGGCGCAACCCCGGCAGCTTGATCCAGCAGGGTGCTCAGCATTGCGGCATGCACGAAAACACCGCTGGTATTGGGCGACAAAGGGGTGGCAATGGAATCGGCCAAACCGAGAGAAGATGAGCCGATCAAAACCAATTTGTTGGCGATAAGCGATGCGGGGAGCAGCAGGTCGAGCACATCCCCAGCTGCCACTACGGTGTAGGCGGAGAGATTCCGCTCAAAAGGAACGCGTTGCAATTGCTGCGCGGGTGGTAGTTCACGGGCAGGCATGCTGGCGCTGCATTTCAGCAAAGCCAAGGAAAGAGTTGGATAGGCCTTTCCGTCAAGGTTGGTCAACAAAGGAAGTCGCCGAATTGCTCCGTCACTGTCGGGTATGAAACCGATATTGCCGGTAAAAGGAAGCGCACCAAGTTTGGTGTGATTGGCGATATAGCCATAGGCGCCGGGGAGTTTGCCAACATCGGGAACAGCCACTTCCCCGGACAACGCGCCTATACGGAGATTAGTCGGGCGGTTTACGTAATCCAGCGCCTGAGCCAAAGCCACGGGCTCCGTCCGGGCAAGTTGCGCCAGGCGTGCATCCCCTGCACTGTCGGCAGGTTCAGGCAACACCATGTCAAGGGCAACCCCCTTGGCGCCGTAATCATGCAGCAGGGCATCAACCAGATCGGCAATGCGTGTCCTGGGCCAGGGCCATCTGCCGATGCGGGCTAGGCTGGATTCATCAATGTCGACAATGGCGATGCGGGTTTCGGCCTGGTCCGAGGCATGCGACCTGATAAATTGATCCCGTAACCATTCGTCGGCAAGACCCGCATCATTCAGGGGTGAACCGTATTGCGCCCATGCCGCAATGGCAATAACGATTAGCGCAATCGTGGTGCGGATAAAATTGGTAGAACCGACGGAGGAATGGCGCGGCGAAGACGATTTCATTCGGCAGGGGCGAGATACGGAAATAATTCAGTTAGGTAAACCTCCGGCTCTGCCGGGGGACTCAATAAGGTTTGACCTATGCGGGAGTCGAGCTCACGGTCGAGTTTGTGCGGTGCTGCAACAGCCCCCCTTTTTAAAGGGGGGGAGGGGGGATTTGAGAGAGGATGATGTGCCACGATTTTAAATCCCCCTTACTCCCCCTTTGCAAAGGGGGAAACTGTTGGCGATGCCGCCTTGGGCGGCTCACGGTTTTATCGGCCCCTTTGAGGGGTTCACCCAATAAGCCTGTCCTGAGCCTATCGAAGCGGCCTCCGGCTTTGCCGGAGGTCATTTAGCTCCATGTTCCAACTTTTGGGTAAGACATGCAAGATTTGGTTTAAATCTGCGATAATCGCAAACGATATGCATCGATTCCCAACAACCCCGCGTGAAATAGTAAGCAGCTTTTGGCGCAACCGCAGTCTTGTGCTCGCATTAACCAAGCGCGAAGTGGTGGGGCGCTATCGCGGCTCGGTGATGGGCATGGCGTGGTCCTTATTCAATCCTATCCTGATGCTGTTAATCTATACCTTTGTGTTCTCCGAGGTATTTAAAGCGCGTTGGGGCGTCGGCGGAGAGGAAAGCAAGAGCGTTTTTGCGATTGCATTATTTGTCGGAATGATCGTTCATGGATTATTTGCCGAATGCATCAACCGAGCGCCTGGCCTGATTTTATCCAATGTGAATTACGTCAAAAAAGTCATATTTCCATTGGAAATATTGCCGTGGGTCGCATTTGCTTCCGCGCTGTTTCATACCCTAATCAGCCTTTTGGTGTTATTGCTTGCCCAACTCATTTTCACCCAGCAACTGGTGTGGACGGCGCTATTATTCCCGCTGGTGTTATTGCCGCTGGTTTTCGCCACGATGGGTTTTGCCTGGTTTCTGGCCGCGCTTGGGGTTTATATTCGTGACATCGGGCAAATGACCGGCATCTTTACCACCGTGCTGATGTTTTTGTCCCCGGTGTTTTACCCCATGAGCGCCCTGCCGGACAAATATCAAATCTGGCTACAATTAAATCCGCTTACCTTCATCATAGAAGAAGGCCGCAATACGCTGATTTTTGGCAAGACGCCGGACATGGGGCAGTGGTGCATCATGTTGCTGGCGGGAGTGCTGATCGCGTGGGGCGGGTTTGCCTGGTTCCAGAAAACACGCAAGGGATTCGCAGATGTCCTTTAAGCAAGAAATTTTTTATTTTTTTGATTGTTACTATGCCATTTAGTCAAAGTTCGCAAATTTCCACCATTGTTGGATTCATGGAGCAAATGAATCCGGCGTCTCTTTTGGATGTCGGTACGGGCATGGGCCAGTATGGATATTTGGCGCGCAATAATCTGGAGAACGTCAATTTGTTTAAGGTTGAGGGCGCGCAAGGTTCTCAGCGGCCCAAGGCGGAATGGCGTGTGCGTATCGATGGGATTGAGGCGTTCCCCACTTATTTAACCCCGGTGCATGACTACATTTACAACCACATCATGGTCGGCGATGCCCTTGATATTCTTCCCGGAATCGCCAGCGAAAGTTATGAGTTGGTGATTGCGATAGACATTCTGGAACATTTCACCAAATCCGATGGCCTGAAGTTTTTGGCCGAGCTCAAAAGAGTGGCGAAACGAGCCGTGCTGGTGAGTACACCCAAAGATTTTCTCAGCCAGGAAATCGAAGCCAATCCATATGAGAACCATCGCTCCCACTGGCTCAAAGAAGATCTGCTGCAGGCGGATTACGGGGAAATTCTTGACAATCCAATGAGCTGGATTGCGGTTTGCCGCAAGCCCGGAAGATGAGCGCAGCAGCCAAGCTGGGAGCGGCTTGTTTGCGTTGCGCTGGTTTCAGCGGGAGCGGGTATGGGCATGGATTGGAGATATCTTGAGTTCAAACGTTGCCATCAAGGTGAGCAACCTTTCCAAATGCTATCAAATCTACCATAAGCCGCAGGATCGTCTGAAGCAGTTCCTGATGCGCGGAAAACGCCGGTATTACCGCGAATTCTGGGCGTTGCACGATGTCAGTTTCGAAGTGATGCCGGGCGAGGTGGTGGGCATCATCGGTCGCAATGGTTCGGGCAAATCCACCTTGTTGCAGATGGTATGCGGCACGCTTACGCCGACTTCCGGCGAAATTGAAGTGCGCGGGCGGGTTGCCGCCTTGCTTGAGCTGGGCGCCGGTTTTAATCCCGAATTTACCGGACGCGAAAACGTTTTCCTGAGCGCGGCCGTGATGGGGTTGTCGGAGGAAGATATTTCCGCCCGATTCGAGGACATCGTAGCCTTTTCCGGCATACGCGATTTCATCGACCAGCCGGTAAAAACTTATTCCAGCGGCATGTATGTACGTCTGGCCTTTTCCGTGGCGATCAGCGTGGACCCCGACATTCTGGTTATCGATGAGGCGCTATCGGTCGGGGACGGTGAATTCTCGCGCAAATCATTTGACCGGATTATGGAACTTAAAGCCGCGGGAAAGACCATCCTGTTTTGCTCGCATTCAATGTACCAAATCGAGGCGATTTGCAACCGAGCTTTGTGGCTCAACGCGGGTGAATTAAAAGTGTTCGGTGAACCGGCGCACGCAATTATCCGATACAACGCCTTTGTGGAAGAGTGCGCAGACCAGCAAGATAAAGCGCGCCTGATGGTTCAGGCTGACGATGAAGCGCCGTCAGCCCCACCCGGAATCGCTTCCATCGCCAAGATTACGGTCTCCTCAAACGGAGTGGAGGGCGGGGAGCTTCAGGTAGTGTGTAAAGAAAGCCGGGTGAAAATATCGGTCGAATTCAAGTCTGACCCCTCCTTGCCGCCCCCTAGCGTGGCTATTCTACTGACTGACCTTGCTGCTCGCCCAATCGCCAGCGCGGGTACTCAGAACGATGGTTTGACCGTTTCCCGCTCGCCCGGTGGGCGCGGAAAAGCCAGTGTGGTATTCGATAAATTTCCACTGCTCAAAGGGGTCTATTGGGTCAACGTATATTTGATGTGCGAAAAAGGCATTCATGTTTATGAAGAAGCCATCATGGTTGCCCAGTTGCATGTCAGCCAGAAAGGGCTGGAGCTCGGAGTGGTGACATTGCCGCACTATTGGGAAGAAATAAAGTGAATTCGTTCGGCGGCCTCACTTTTCCATCGAATGTTTATGCCCTTGCGCAATTTATGCAGGAAGGACGCGCGGAATATTTGCACTATGGATTGTTCAAGGGCGCAGACGATAGTCTGGTTGCCGCGCAGCAATGTTACTCCGAATTAGTGCTGAGCCAATTGCCTGCGCCGCCCGCGCGAATTCTGGAAGTGGGGGTGGGGTTGGGCGCAACGCTATCCTTGCTGATGGACAAAGGCTACCAAGTCCATGGAATTACCCCGGATGCAAAACAAGTTGCCTATATACAACATCGTTTTGATACCAAGATACCGGTGTCTTGTCAGGCGCTTGAAGATTTTCAGGCATCGCCGGCAAGCTATGATGTCATGCTGTTGCAAGAGTCTGGCCGGTACATAGACCCGTTGGTGATATTCAACAAGGCGCTGGATTTTCTTTCTCCCTCCGGCTCATTGCTCATCATCGACGAATTTGCACTTAAGCGCTCTGCACTGGGAGTGGAGGGATTGCACTTGCGCGCCGACATCCTGTCGTTGGCTGCCCGATTTGGCTTTGACACGGCAGCGGACATGGATCTGTCCGAACTAGTCGTGCCTACACTTGACTATAGGCTGCGCGTTACCGGGATTCACCGGCAACAATTAATTAATGACCTTGCACTGGAGAGCGTTTGCCTGACTAAACTGGATGAGTCGAACAGGATGTGTCAGGAGAAGTATGCAACTGGAAGCCTCGGATATGGCCTGCTCCGCTTTTGCAAGGGCCCTGCTCCCAAATGGCGGTTAAGCAGTTTGGAGAGAAAAAATCTCCCGGATTTTTTTGATTTGTTTAACAGCGTTTTTGGCTCGCCCATGACTCCGGAACTGTGGCAATGGAAGTACGGATTAACCGATGGTCGCCAACTATGCGCTTGGCAAGGAGAGAAACTGGTCGCCCACTACGGTGGCATGCCGCGCAAAATCATGCTGTTCGGAAAACCCCAAACGGCTGTTCAAATAGGCGACGTCATGGTGAGTTCCAACCATCGGGGCGTGCTGACCCGTAGTGGCCCGTTTTTCCGGCTTGCGGCAACCTTTCTGGAGCAATATATCGGTTACGGCAAACCGTACCTGCTTGGATTCGGCTTTCCCAATGACCGGGCGATGGCCATTGCCGAAAAGCTGAAACTCTATTCTGAGGTGGGGCATCTGGTTGAGATCAGCTGGGCCCCGTCAACAATCAGGCCGTGTGTGTTTACACGCCTGCATTTGCTCAGTGAGGCGGATGCTCCTGAAGTTGACGGGCTGTGGCATAAAATGCGCTCGGATTTAACAGATTCCATAGTCGGTACGCGTGATTGGAATTATTTGCGGCAGCGATATTTGTTGCATCCGCACCAGCATTATTATCTGCTGATAGTAAAAAACCGAATCGGCGGTAAAGCGCGCGGCGTTATAGTTTGCCGCCATGATCCCGAGGGATGTGAAATGGTCGATGTGATCGCGCCCTTGCATGACCTTCCCTTGCTGATTACCCAGGCGCGGCGGCATGCTAAAATCGCAAAATGCGCGCGGTTTTTCTGCAGGATCACCGAAAATTTCTCATCTTTATTTACCGGCTCCGGCGGAGTCAAACAGGATGTCGGCATTAGAATTCCCGCGAACGCATGGAGCGATGGTCCCCCGCCCGAGTCACTCAAGAACCGCTGGTGGCTGATGACTGGAGATATGGATTTCCGATAACATGAAAAAACTGGCGCGGACGATAAACTTTCGCATCCGGTGGCATTTCTGAACAAGACATGTTTGCCAGGCTCGAAGCTTTGGGTTCCCGCCAGGCCGCGAATCCAGCTCGATCAAACCGGTTGAATCTCTGATATTGAATTTGCCGGTTCGACATCGCCGGGTATTGGGCTGGGACGCACTCGTTGTGGGGGGTATTTATTCCATAATGCCATCCCGTTATTACTGGCCCATGTCCTGACAATTTCTCCAGTGACACGGTTTATACTGTGCGTTTTATAACTATTTGCACTGCGATGGCATTAAACAAAAAATACAAAGAGCCGTGGCATCCCTAAAAAATCAAATTATCGCAGTGGTTTAGCGGAAGAAAATATTTACCCCAAAGTCAGTAGACGCCAGTTAAACACTGCTACTTACTGCAATAACACAACAGGCTTTTTATAAATGGAAAATCTACTCATTCCCTACCAATCCGTAAACTGTATTCCCGCGCAATGCGCGCTTGTTCTGGCCCCGCACCCCGATGACGAAGTATTCGGTTGCGCAGGCGCAATCATGCGGCATCTCGGCCATGGTGCAGATGTTCGGGTGATCGTGGTGTCGGACGGCGGCTACGGTGTTGCAGAAGCGGAACGGGCCAATTACGTGCAATTGCGTGAGCGCGAGAGTATCGCTGCTGCGGGAGTGCTGGGATACGGACAGCCGCAATTTTGGAATTACCGCGATAGGGAAGTTCTGTATGGTGAGAAGCTCGTTATTCAGATAATTGAAGCGATCAAAGCCGTCGATGCCGATCTGGTTTATGCGCCTTCTGTGCTGGAAATGCATCCCGACCATCGAAATCTGGCGATGGCTGCCGTTGAAGCGGTGCGCAGAATGAACACCGGCGTGCGAATTGCCATGTATGAAGTGGGCATACCGTTGCATCCCAATTTATTGTTGGATATTACTGAATTAGTCGGACGCAAGAAGTCTGCCATGGAATGTTTTTCCTCGCAGATCGAGAAGCAACGTTATGACCTGGAAATCGCCGCGCTCAACCGTTACCGCTCATACACCTTGCCCGCGGAGGTGACAGATGCGGAAGCTTACGCAATATTCAAGGCGGAAGAATTATCGGAAGATCCGCTGAAGCTGTACCGGTCTGAATACGCCCGCCAAGACAAATTGGGATTAAAGCTGGATATTCAGGATGCCCCTTTGGTTTCCGTTATCGTTCGCAGCATGGATCGGCCTATGCTATCCGATGCTCTCGATTCCATCGCGCTGCAAACTTATCCCAATATCGAAGTGGTGCTGGTGAATGCGAAGGGCGCTGCACACAGGAAAATAGAACAATGGTGCGGGCGGTTTCCGCTCAGGATGATAGGCAACAACACGCCGTTGAGCCGCGGTCGTGCAGCAAATTGCGGACTTGATGCGGCGCGAGGTGAATATTTGATTTTCCTCGATGACGATGACTGGTTTGAGGCCGACCATATTCAAAAATTGGCAGATGCGATCAGGCTGTATTCAACATTCAAGGTGGTTTACACAGGCGTCAAATGTGTAGACGAGAAGAACAATCCACTTGCCGACACCTTTGCATATCCGTTTGATGCAACCCGGCTATTGGCGGAAAACTTTATTCCGATTCACGCGGCTCTGTTTTCACGCACCTTGCTTGAGCTTGGATGTCGTGTCGATGAATCATTTGATATGTATGAGGATTGGGATTTCTGGATACAGTTATCCCGGTTTACGGATTTCTGGTTCGTCAATGAGATGAGTGCGGTTTACCGGATTAACCGGCAATCCGGATCGGGAGTGCACATAGACCATTCAAGAAGAGAAGCCGCCTTGCGGACTTTATACAAAAAGTGGCTAGGGGAGCTGTCTGACGATCAGGTTGTTAATTTAATGCAGCCGATTCGCCAAATTCCGCAGAAAGATAAGCAAATAACAAGCCTTCAGCAAGCCGTGGCCGACCTCAATCAAGCTGTGACCGAACGCGACGTGCAGGTGACCGGCCTCAATCAAGCCGTGGCTGAACGCGATAAGCAGATAGCCGACCTCAATCAAGTGGTGACCGAGCGCGATGAGCAAGTGGCCGGCCTCAATCATGCTGTAGCCGACCGGGATATGCAGTTGGCCGGTCTCAATCAAGTGGTGGCCGAACGCGACATGCAAGTGGTCGGCCTCAATCAAGCTGTGGCCGAGCGCGATAAGCAGATGGCCGACCTCAATCAAGTGGTGGCCGAGCGCGATGTGCGGGTGGCCAGCCTCAATCAAGACGTGTCCAAATACCAGGAAATTATCGCGGCATTGGGGCAGATAGCCGTCGAGCGAGATGCGGCCAAAGCCCATGTGCAGGAACTTCTCCACAGTCGCTCTTGGCGCTTGACTGCGCCGTTGCGCGGGCTGGGCAGGCTAGTCCGGCGCATGAGTCAGCCGAGTGCGCATTGCGGATTTTTTTCGCGTGCCGTAATGGCGGCCTGTGTTTTTCCCGCAACATTTTTCCATTACAGCGGCCTGGGAGCATGGCTGGCAGCCATTGGACGCGGCAGGTCTTTTTTCGGCGCCGTGCTGAACAATCCTGCGACTAGCCGCACCCGCTTGAATGGTCAACCGCGGCTAGTGCGTGTGGCGGTTACTGTGTGCCTCTCGGTGGCGTTAAGCATACGCAAGAATGGAGGGGTTCTGCCCCCGTTGCTCTATATGTATCGAATCTATTCGAGCAAGGGCCTGCGTGGCGTCTATGCGCGTTTGATGGAGCGTGCTCCGGTGCGCGACGTGGCGGTGGTCGGCGAGCCCGTCAAGGTGATCGATAAAACCGTCGATTTGCGCAGGATACTGGTGGCCGATTACCGGATACCCATGCAGGATGTATCTTCGGGCGAGCGCGGCACGGTGGGTATCTTGCGCGACTTGTGTTTGCTCGGTTACGAGGTGGTTTTTCTGCCTAACGATTTATTGCCCTCGCCCAAATACGAAGCAGAGCTTGAGGCATTGGGCGTAACGGTAATTACTACCGCGCAGGGCTACCACTCGTCCTTGGATTACCTTAGGGCCGAAGGCCACACATTCGGCGCGTTTCACCTGTTCCGCGTCGATGTGGCGGAGAGAATGGTGGATGTGGTGCGGCAGGTGGCCCCATCAGCGATCATTATCTTTCACACGGTAGACTTGCATTTTTTGCGTGAAATGCGCGAAGCAGAATTGCATCAGGACAGCGTTGCGCGCGCCAAGGCCGAGCTGACACGGGAACGCGAGTTGACGATCATGCAAAGAGTGGATCAGGTGATACTCGTCAGTTCCGCCGAGGTGCCTATCCTTAAAAAATATCTGCCCCATACGCTGATCAGCGTATTCCCGGCGCTATATGCGCCCATCGCGATTGATCCCGAACCATTCGATGCTCGCAGGAATATTTTCTTTTTGGGCGGATTCGCCCATAAACCCAACGTGGATGCCGTGCAATGGTTTACTGCGGAAATCTGGCCGCTGGTATCCATTCAGTTGCCGGGCGTGGAATTTCACATCGTTGGCTCGGAAGTGCCGCAGCAGGTGCAGGATCTGGAGCGGATTGCAGGTGTCAAGGTGGTGGGTTTCGTGCAGGATCTGGAGCCGCTCCTCGCATCCATGCGAGTGGGGGTGGCGCCGCTGCGTTTTGGTGCGGGCATCAAGGGCAAGGTCGCCATGATCCTGGGTGCCGGAGTGCCCTGTGTCTGCACCGGCATTGCCGCTGAAGGCATGCATATACGCAACGGTGTTCATACCCTGGTGGAGGACGAGCCGCAGGCATACGCTAACGCTGTTATAGCGCTTTATAACAATGAAGACCTATGGACAAAATTCTCCGCTAATGGGCAGAACCTGATCAGACGCAATTTCGGATTTGAAGCGAACCGTTCATCATTATTGTCACTGCTAAATGCCGTGCGCGCGCTGCCCATTTCGCTATTCATCGAGTATTGCACGGCATTGTCCCCGCGTGCCGTGCCGACGCCTCCTGAAGGAGGCGATGTGGATGTTTCCATTATCGTGCCGGTGTACAACCAGTGGGCTTTTACGCAGGCATGTTTGAACTCCATTCTGGAGAGCAGCCTAGGCGATGGCGTCTGCTTCGAAATTATTTTGGCGGACGATGGTTCATCCGATGAAACCGTCCGTGCGGCAGAGCTTTATCCCGGCTTAAAAGTGATTAAAACACCGCAGAATGTCGGTTTTTTACGCAACTGCAATCACGCTGCCAAATATGCAAGAGGCAAGCATATTCTATTGCTGAATAACGACACAGTGGTGTTGCCGGGGTGGCTGACCGCCCTGTACCAGCTCATCGAAGAGGATGAAAGCGCGGCAATTGTTGGCTCCAAACTGCTATATCCGGACGCCACCATTCAGGAGGCTGGCGCCGTACTGTGGAATGATGGAACGGCAAGCAATTGTGGCAGATATTTGGAGCGCGACACCTCGCAATATATGCGCATGCGCGAGGTGGATTATGTTTCCGGGGCATCCTTCCTGATCCGCAAATCTTTTTGGGAGTCTGTGGGGGGCTTCGATGAGCGTTATAAAAACGCTTACTGCGAAGACTGTGACTTGGCGATAACCGCGCGTGCGAAGGGTATGCGCGTACTTTATCAGCCACTGTCGGAAGTCATTCATTTCGAGCACCAGACCTACACCGGAGAGCGCACGGAATATTTGCTACCGGTGCAGCGGGAAAATATTCAGCGCTTATGTGATAAATGGCGAGATGTTTTTGCGAGCACCCATCTGCCGCCGGGTACGCCCGTTTTGCTTGGGATGGCGAACGCCGAACGATCACCATCTCCATCCACCCTGGCGCACCGCCGCCAGGGCCGCCTGAACATACTGTATTTCAGCCCATTTCCCTCGCATCCGAGTAATCACGGCAATCGCGCCTTCATTAACCAGCTTGCGCGGCAATTTCAGACGCAGGGGCACGTCGTCCATTTTGTACTGCTGCAAGGAAGCGACTACACCGAAAATGATGTGGATGCGATGCGCGCCACCTGGGACACGTTGGATGTTCTTCCAAATTCCCATCCCCTTGGGGCCGATGGCAACCCGATTCCGTTCGACGGCTGGTACGAAGAAGGCTTGGGCGAACGTATTTCTTGCCTGTGCGCCCAATACGACATCGATGTTGTATTTTGTTCCTACGTGTTTCAATCCAAGCTGCTCGAGTTTGTGCCTGCCCATATGCTGAAGGTGATCGACACGCATGACAAGATGGGTAACCGCTACGATATGTTGCGCAAGAATGGCCAACCTTTGGAATTCTTTTCCTGCACACCCGAAGAAGAGGGCGCGTACCTGCGCCGCGCGGATGTAGTGGTTGCTTTGCGCGAAGCGGAAGCTCGCTACTTCGACAGCGTAACAGGCCGACATACCGCGGTAGTGATCTCTCACGCCGAGGCGCCCCGTTTCGTCAGCAGGGATTTCACGAACGTCAGGCACGTGGGCACGGTAGCCAGCGCCAATCGCATTAATCTGACCTTGGTGCGAGAGTGCCTGGAGGCCATAGCACGTCGCTTGCAAGGCGCCGAATGCCCGTTCACGGTTCACATCGCCGGACAGGTCAAGGAAATGGTGGAGCAGCACCTGTCAGCCAAGGAAAAAGCCGTGTTCAGCAAACCATGGGTGCATTTGCACGGGTTTGTGCAGGATATCGGCGAATTTTACGCCGGGATGGATTTGATCCTTTCCCCGGTCACAATGGGTACAGGCATCAATGTCAAAACTGTCCAAGCCATGGCTTACGGCATGCCTTTGCTGACGACTGAGTGCGGCTCCAAAGGTATAGAAACAGGTGATCCGATGCATACGCATACTGATCTGGACGCGCTGGCAAGCAGCCTGTTCTCCATCGTGGAGCATCCTGCCGATCTGCGGAGGCTGGCTGCGCTCAGCCGCGACAGATATATCCGCTTATACGACGACAACGAGCGTGCCATTACCGCGTTGTTCGTTCACCCCAAATTAATAAAGGCCGACAAGGGGGCAGTATCAATGGGTGCGGGTTCGATAGATATTTGAGAATCAGGGCAAGGGCGGGAGCTGCTTATCTGATAAAACTATCAGGCTATCGACTATGCTGTCAAAACGACAGCAAGAAATTCCGATGGCACTCTACCGAGATTGGCCACGAATCATCGTTTGAGTATGTCCAATCAGTCTGATCGGACGATGGCGGGGCAGACACTGAGTTATGGATAATTAATGATCGGATCAATCACCTTGTGAGAAAATAGCCCTATCCTCTTCTCTCACAAGGCGAAGAGGAATTTTACGAAACTTTTATAAGGAACCCGCCATGCCTATGGTAAAAATAGACGATAAAGACTACGACCTCGACGCCCTGTCCGATGAGGCAAAAAATCAACTTGCCAGCATCCAGTTCGTCGATGCTGAACTGGCCAGGCTCAACGCTCAAGCCGCCGTTCTGCAAACTGCCCGCAATGCCTATTCCAATGTATTGAAAGAATTGCTGCCGAAAACGCTGAGCTGAGTAAGCGCCCCATAATCCCCAGCCTTGCCGCCTGATTCAAATATCCGCATCCTT
>CAZXDK010000017.1:0-48929 GCA_964639585.1 uncultured Gallionellaceae bacterium
AGGATGCGGATATTTGAATCAGGCGGCAAGGCTGGGGATTATGGGGCGCTTACAAGCTTTCGGCAAGAGGCGTCAATGGAGTCGTGTGCCATGCGGGCAGTCGTTTTTTTCAATCGCGCAAAAACTATTTTTTCGACAGGCATCTGGCGTAGGTGCGAGTCTTCTGGGCGGCGCGGGTTACCACGCCGCTCAATATTTGCAAATGGTCGCGGTGTCGCCGCAACGTGCTGGGGGCGATTTTTTGGTCAACAGGAATGGTTTGAAGAACCGTATTAAATCAGCACTTCCCTAGATGATTTCAAACGCTAAAAAAACTGCACACACCCCTAATTCCACCAGACCCAGTATAAAAAACTGATCGGCATATTCTTCCAAGTGTGCAAATTTTCCGCGCCGCAGTGACAAATAAGAAAGTACAGAGCTAATCGTAAAAAATAATGCATCAATGGCTAGCAGTTTATCCAGCAACGCACCCCCCTGACCTATGTGTAGCACTTTCACCAAAGAGATGACTGTCACGCAAACACCAACTAATTGGGCGGAGGTGGGCAGTATGTGTTGGGATAATTGCTTACCTTCTGACATGTCTATTTCAGGCCTTTCTGATATTGCAGAGTTCTACGGGGTGTAAATTATCTGGTACGCGGGGAGTATGAGTGTACATATTGGGCCAGTATACGGGGGGTAATCAATGATGTTGTTTTGTTGCCGTGTGTTCGAAGATTAAGATGCAGGTAACAGCGTATGCAAGTGGAACTATTGATGCAGGGGCGCAGACTTAATGCCAGTCTGCAGTCAATAATTGGTTTAGCCAGATACAAAGTTAACTACCTCACCGAGTGGGTGAAAGAGCTGTATTGCGAGAAAAATTTTGTCCGGTAGTGCGCTGCCACAACGATTCGCAATAGTGTGGACAGTCAGGAAGGCGCAAGATAGAAAGCCTGAAAGTTTTCAACCTTCTTAAATTACGCTCTTCCGAATTAAAAATGCTTGGGTACAAAATCAACTCGCCGATTTTCGCGCCAGCATTTCTCCTCATGGCAAGTAAGTCGCGGCTTCTCTTCACCCAGACTGATCACTTTTATTTTGGATGCGGGTATGCCAAGCAGCAATAAACTCTTTTTGACGGCACTTGCTCGCTTATCGCCTAACGCTAGGTTGTATTCACTGCTGCCTCTTTCATCTGCATTGCCTTCCAATACAACACTGCCATCTTTTTGCTGTTTTATAACTTCGGCTTGCCGCATGACTATATCGCGATATTCAGGCTTCACTGCAAATGAGTCGAAATCAAAATAGACACTTTTTTCTTGTGATTTCTGCATGTTTGCCGTTGCATTCGTTTCGACATTTAAGGCGGCGAGCGAGGCAGCCGAAACCGCCGGCGCATCAGTTGAAGGAGATTTCGTTGCAACTGCCGGTTTGCTAGCCTCACCCGGCTCGCTCCCTTTAGAGGGCTCGGTCTTGGGCGTTGAAGAACAGGCCACCAGCAAAATGGAGGCCAATATAACCGCTAGCTGTCTCATAAAAAAAATCCTTTTTGAAAATGGGACTTCAATTCTAGGGGTGGTTACGTTATTGATTTGTTGGTGTAGCGTTAGCTGAGCGTTAGCACTGGATGTTTTTCTGGCTTTTGTTAAAAACCAATTGCGCGGAAGTGCCAAGTCCTTCAATGCTGTTGATAATCGTTTCCCATCCGTAGCGCTCGCAGATGCGCTTGACTAATGACAACCCGATTCCTGAACCAGTGCTGCCCATACCTTTGAAGTGCTGCTTAAAAATTTGTCCAATTTCTTCACTGCGAATACCGCAGCCAGTGTCGCTGACGGTGAGGCTGTTTTCTTCTACGGTGATAGAAACACTGCCCGATGGTGTGTAGGTGAATGCGTTACGGATCAGATTGGACACTACAATACCGAGCAATGTGCGCTCAGCGGCTATGCTGGGATGGGCGAGACAAACAATATTGACCGAGGTGTTTTTGCTTAACAAGTGGCGGTTCATTTCAATGCTCACA
Source organism: uncultured Gallionellaceae bacterium (assembly GCA_964639585.1). GTDB lineage: Bacteria > Pseudomonadota > Gammaproteobacteria > Burkholderiales > Gallionellaceae > PALSA-1006. Next base: position 2,018 of record CAZXDK010000017.1, read on the forward strand.
TTGACAGCTTTCACTACTTCACACGTTTGTACCACCGCCTCATCCGCATTTTCTCTGGCCATCAGTAATAAGGCAGAGGTCAGGTTTATCATCTCGCTATTGGCTCGAGCTATTTTTGCGATGCGCTCTTGCAGTTTATCCGGTGATTGTTTTTCGCCTTCCAATAATTCCAAAACACCTTGCACGATGGTCAGCGGTGTTCGAAGCTCGTGGCTGACATCGCTCGTAAAATTGCGCTCACGGTCAATGAAATTGCGCATACGCTTGAGATAGGCGGAAAATACTTGTGCAAGTTGACCGATTTCGTCTTTTGAAAAGTCTTGGGCAACGGTTTCCGCATTATCTTTCGGGTTGGCGCTGCTGACCCGTCTTGCCAGTTCAGTGATAGGGGCGACTCCTCGACCCGCTAGCCACCAACCCGCCCATGATGAAATCAAAATCATAATCAGAACGCCGGACATCAGATCCAAATTAAACATATCCTCGCGATCACGCTGGCGCACTTCATTGAACAACACGAAATAGCGTTCACCATTTTTATTTGCCACCGCCACCCGATAGGGCGTGCCATTAAGCGTTAGCCCGTATGTTCCTTCGCCCAAAGAGCGCAATTCGGAGGGAATATATTCATTGTTTTGTTCCCGTGTCAGCAGATAGCCGTGAATACTAATGGTGGCGGGAGGAAGCGAGTTTGGGTTGCGTGAGCGTCTGGCAAAATAGTCGTCGATCTCCGCGCGCAGTGTTTCATCCATCAGGTGCTCGCCGAGTCTGTGTGCCGCAAAAGAGATGCCCAAGGCCAGCAGCAAACTGACTATTGAGCCAAAGATTGCAAAAGTCAGCGCCAGCTTGAATCTCAGGCTGTGGGAAACGCTATTCATCGCTGATCTGGTAACCAAGGCCGCGCAACGTTTTGATTAGCGGTTTATCGGTATTTTTATCCACTGCGTTGCGCAGGATGTGCAAGTGGCCACGCAAGGCATCGCTGTCGGGCGGCGTATCTCCCCAGATGGCATATTCGACAACTTCGCGGGATAGCACACGGGGTGATTGGCGCATCAGAATTTCCAGCAACTTTAGAGCAATGGGTGGCAACACGATGCTGCGTTCGCCGCGCAGCACTTTGAGCGTGGCAGTATTGAATGTCAGGTCTCCGACTTGCAGCGTGCAGCCTCCATCACGTACCTGAGAACGTCTGACTAGCGCCAGTAAGCGAGCTTCAACCTCGCGCATTGAAAAAGGTTTGATCACATAATCGTCCACCCCCGCCTCAAGTCCGGCAATCTTGTCATCCAGTGAATCACGGGCGGTCAGCGCCAGAATAGGCGTGTGTTTACCAGACTCGCGCAGGAGCTTGCACATCGTTAACCCGTCCATGCTTGGCAACATCACGTCCAAGATGAGTACGTCATATTGATTTGCCGCCGCAAAATGCAGACCAGGAATCCCGTCGTGAGCGAGATCAATCGTATGTCCACGAGCTTCGAAGTAATCGAATAGGTTGGTGGCAAGATCGTGGTTGTCTTCAATCAAGAGTATGTTCATGGATTTTTACGGGAACCGGACAAATACTCGGTTTAGATGCCCTGGAAGAAATAGATCGTTAAAACGATACCCAATATCGCGACGATCAAATTACTGATGATTCCGGGTGCGGTGCGGTAGCCATCCGGTATCTCAATGGGCTTCAAAGTACGCAGCACTTTGCGATATTGCATGGTGGAGTAGACGGCGACAAATGCACCCAGCAGAACGAAAATAATCCCCGTCCAAAATGACATGCCACGCTGCAGTGATGTGTCGTGCTTAGGCAAAAGGATGTACACAAACAGGCCGAAGCGTTCGATGACGAAGCCGAAAGCCATCAAGGCAAGACTGGTGCGGTTCCATGCGAGCAAAGTACGCTCGGCAGCGAAAAACACTCTTGGGTCGTTGAGATCGGACAACTATGTTCCTTCTGAATAAGGGTGGAGAATTTAATTGCGAAGCACAATCACTGCAAGTGAATATAAGTGGCGTTTCAAGTATATGGCGGAGCATCTTATCGCCCGGTCAGTATCTTACAAAGCTAAAGCCATTCAAGCAGAAATAATTTAAAACAAATAACTTGTTCTTTTGTGAGCCAGGATCATCAGCGCACTTCCGGCTATTATCATGGGCAGGCTTAACCATTGCCCCATACTGATGCCGAAAGTCATCAATCCGAATATACCGTCATCTGGATTGCGGGTAAATTCGGCAAGAAAACGGAAACTGCCATAGCCGATGAGGAACAAGCCGGAGATCGCGCCTACCGGGCGAGGTCTTTCTGAATACAGCCAGAGCAGCGCGAACAGGGCTATGCCCTCCAGCGCAAATTCATAAAGCTGCGAGGGGTGGCGCGGCACATTGTTCGCATTGGGGAAAATCATGCCCCATGCCGCGTCAGTGGGACGCCCCCACAATTCACCGTTGATGAAGTTGCCGATACGCCCGGCGCCGAGTCCCAATGGTGCCAGCGGGGCAATAAAATCCATCAGTTGCAACCAGGCAATTTGCCGCTTGCGTGCAAACAATGCTGTCGCTATCAATACGCCGAGAAAGCCTCCGTGGAATGACATGCCGCCTTTCCACACCGCTAAAATCTCCAGCGGATGCAACCAATAATAGCCAGGCTGATAAAACAGCACTTCGCCCAGCCGCCCCCCCAATATCATTCCCAGCACGCCGTAGAGTAGCAGATCGTCAAGTAATTGCTCGCCCCATCCCAGGCGGTTGAGCGCATGGATACGCTGTTTGCCCATCCACAGAAACAACATGAAACCTAGCGTATACATAAGGCCGTACCAATGCACGGCAAAAAAGCCGATGCGGATGGCGATAGGGTCAAATTGAGGGTAAATAAGCATCAGTGTGAAATATCGAAAATATAATCGGAGGGGGCATTGCACCCCTCCCGGTTTTATTGGTGGCTGAATTTTAACTGTTTACTTCCAAATTGCTGAGCCGTTAGCATCCTTAATGTTGGCTTTCCATGCGTCGCGTACCAGATTCTGCACCTTGTCCGGCATCGGCACGTAGTCCAAGTCGGCTGCCATTTTTCCTCCGTTGGTATAAGCCCAGTCGAAGAACTTCAATACTTCTTTGGCTGCGTCCGGGTTGTCCTGTGTCTTGTGCATCAGGATGAAAGTCGCGCCAGTAATAGGCCAGCTTTCCTTGCCCGGCTCGTCGGTCAGCAGTTCATAGAAGCCGGGCGCCTTGTCCCAGCGGGCGTAGGCAGCAGCAGCCTTGAATGAGCTATCGTCCGGGTTGATAAAATGACCTTCGTGATTTTTCAGTTGTGCGTGGATCATTTTATTTTGCAGCGCGTAAGCGTATTCAACATAGCCAATTGAACCTTTCATGCTTTTCACGAGAGACGCCACACCTTCGTTGCCCTTTCCACCCGCGCCGCTTGGCCACTGAACTGCTGTGCCTTCACCTATTTTCGATTTCCAATCAGGGCTTACTTTGGACAGGTAGTTAGTGAAAATGAAAGTTGTGCCAGAACCGTCGGAGCGATGCACAACTAAGATTTCTTCGTCAGGTAATTTTATATTTTTGTTGTCGGCTGCAATTTGGGGGTCATTCCATTTTGTGATTTTACCCAGATAAATATTTGCCAGTATTTGGCCGTCCAACTTCAGCTTTCCGGCTTCGATGCCTTTGATATTGAGCACCGGCACCACACCACCCATCACGGCTGGGAATTGCATCAGTCCAGCCTTATCCAACTCCTCCGGCTTGAGCGGCATGTCAGATGCGCCAAAATCAACGGTCTTGGCGGTGATCTGCTTGATTCCCCCGCCGGAACCGATGGATTGGTAGTTTAGGCCGATACTGGTTTTAGCCTTGTAGGCTTCCGCCCATTTGGCATAGATTGGGTAAGGGAAGGTCGCACCCGCACCGGTAAGGTTGGCTGCACAGACCGTACCCGAAGTAAAAATAGCGGCAGATAAGCCGACGCTACATAAAAGGACATTCAGTTTTTTCATGGTTTCTCCAAAAGTTGGGTTCACTGGTTTTTCGTTAGTTGGCGGATGCGCATCTACTTGCTTGAGGGAAGCATTGGCAAGCATCCTGAACAAGCGACACGGGGTATAACTTTACGGCTGGTTGAGTTATGGATACGTTGGTGGAGCGTTAGGGGAGCGTTATGGAGCGGCTTTACCAATATTTTTCTAGCAGGGGTTGCCAGAAATTAAGCATTAGTATATTCTAATATTCGTTGAATATTTTTTAGGTGGTGCAATGAAAAAACAATATCCTTTGTTAGTTGCTGGCTTATTCTTTTCGGCATCCATGTTTGCCTATGCCGCAGAGCCTTTGGCGACAGTTCCGGTGCAATTGCGCGAGGTGGCGCAGACCTACAGTGCGGAGGGGGTGGTGGAGGCCACGCGACAATCCACCGTGTCGGCGCAGATTTCCGGGCGCGTGAAAGAGGTGAATTTCGACATCGGCGACAAGGTCAAAAAAGGCCAGATCATTTTGCGTATAGACGAGCGCGAGGCGGATCAGGCGCTGGCGGGCAGCCAAGCACAGGTGCGACAAGCACAGGCGGCCTTGCAGAATGCCAAGCTGAACTACGAGCGTTCGGTGCAGTTGTTCGAGCAAAAATTTATCAGCCAGTCGGCTTTGGATAAAGCCTTGTCCGATTACAAGATGGCGCAGGCGCAGGCCGCCGCGAGCGAAGCCGGCGCGAAGCAGTCGGCGCTGGCGCAAGCCTACACCTCGGTGATTGCGCCCTATGCCGGCGTGGTGTCCGCGCGCATGGTCGAGATGGGCGAAATGGTGACGGTCGGCAAGCCGCTGATGACGGGCTTCGACCCGTCGCAGATGCGCGTGATCGTGAATGTGCCGCAATACAAGCTGGCTGACATCGGCCAGAGGCCGGCAGTGAAGATCGAAATTCCTTCCTTGTCGCGCTGGATCAAGGCCGCTTCCGTGGTGGTGCAACCTGCGGCGGATGCGCGCACGCACAGCACGCAGGTCAAGATTTCGCTGCCGGAAAACGAGCCCGGTTTGTATCCCGGCATGTTTGTGCGCGCGCATTTTGTGATCGGCAAGGTCAGCAAATTGTTGATCCCCTCCAGCGCGATTGTGCGGCGCGGCGAGGTGGTGGGGGTGTACGTGGCGGATGAGAAAGGTGCCGCGACGCTGCGTCAGGTGCGTGTCAGCGACATGGCCGGCGAGAATGAAGTCGAAGTGCTGTCCGGTTTGGCGCAGGGCGAGCATGTTGCAGTCGATGCGGTAAAGGCGGGGATGTTGGCTAAGCAGCACAAGCAGTAAACGGGTGGAATTCATTCAATAACGCGAGGGGTGAAAACATGGCTCATATAGTGATACTGGGTGCAGGTATCGGCGGTATGCCGATGGCATATGAAATGCAGGAAAAAATCCGTAAAGGCGACAAGGTTACGGTGATTTCGAACAGCGATACGTTTCAGTTTATCCCGTCCAATCCCTGGGTGGGCGTGAAGTGGCGCGACAAAGACGAGATTACTTTCCCGATCCGACCCTATCTTGAGCGCAAAGGTATCAACTTCATCGCGGTAGGCGCGAAGCGCGTTCATCCCGAAAAAAATCAGATCGAACTGGATAACGGCGAAGTGGTGGATTACGACTTTCTGGTGATCGCGACCGGGCCCAAATTGGCGTTCGACGAGATCGAAGGATTGGGGCCGCACGGCGGTTTCACGCATTCGGTCTGCCATGTCGATCACGCCTTGAAGTCCAGCTACGAATGGGACAATTTCGTCAAAAATCCCGGCCCCATCGTGGTCGGTGCGGTGCAGGGCGCGTCCTGCTTCGGTCCCGCCTATGAATATGCTTTCATCATGGAAACCGATCTGCGCCGCCGCAAAATTCGTGACAAGGTGCCGATGACATTTGTGACGTCCGAGCCGTATATCGGCCATCTCGGTCTGGGCGGAGTGGGCGATTCAAAAGGCATCATGGAATCGGCGATGCGCGACAAGCACATCAAATGGATATGCAACGCCAAGACCACCAAGATCGAGGCGGGCAAGATGTATGTCACCGAGCATAACGACGACGGCACGCCGAAGAAGGAGCATGTGCTGCCGTTCAACTATTCGATGATGTTGCCCGCGTTCAAGGGAGTGGATGCCGTGTTTGGTATTGATGGGCTGACCAATCCGCGCGGCTTCATCATCGTGGACGAGCATCAGCGCAATCCCAAATATAAGAACATCTACTCGGTCGGCGTTTGCGTGGCGATTCCCCCGGTGGAAGCGACCCCTATTCCCTTGGGCACGCCGAAAACGGGTTACATGATCGAGTCTATGGTGACGGCGACTGTGCACAACATCCATTCCGAATTGACCGGCAATGCCCCGACCGACAAAGCGACCTGGAATGCGATTTGTCTGGCCGACTTCGGCGACGGCGGCGTGGCATTCGTTGCGCTGCCGCAGATCCCGCCGCGCAATGTGAACTGGTTCTCTGCGGGGAAATGGGTGCATGTCGGCAAAGTGGCCTTCGAGAAATACTTCATCCGCAAGATGAAAACGGGCAAATCCGAACCTGTGTACGAGCGCTTGGTTTTGAAGGCGATGGGGATCGAGAAGTTGAAGTAAGGCGCGACAGCAATTCGTGCGCGCCCCCGATCGGGGGCGTTTTTATCTGAGTGGGGTGGTGGAATGGGTATTTCGGGACGTATCGCTAGAATATTTTTGCATTCGCAAATGACGCCGTTGCTGGCGTTGGTGGCGGTGTTGCTGGGACTGTTTGCCGTGCTGGTGACGCCGCGCGAAGAGGAGCCGCAAATCAACGTCACCATGGCGAATGTGCTGATCGCCTACCCCGGCGCCTCGGCGCAGGATGTGGCGCGCACTGTTGCGACACCCGCCGAACAGGTGCTGTCGCAGATCGCCGGAGTCGATCATGTTTACTCGGTGTCGCAGCCGGGCATGGCCGTGCTCACCGTGCAATTCAAAGTGGGTGAGCAGCATGTTCCCTCGCTGGTCAAACTCTACGATGTGATCCACTCGCACGCCGACTGGTTGCCGCCGACGCTCGGCGTGGCGCAGCCCATTATTAAAGCCAAAGGCATTGACGATGTGCCTGTACTGGCGCTGACTTTGTGGCGCGAGCAGGAGGCAGGCAGCGGTCTGGCTCTGACGCATGTTGCCCACGCAATCGAGACCGAACTGAAGCGCGTGAAAGGCACGCGCGAAGTCGCCACGCTGGGCGCGACCCAGCAGGTGGTGCGCGTGCAACTCAATCCCGATGCGTTGAATGCGCACCAGCTGTCCGTGCAGGAAGTGCGTGCCGCATTGCAAGCCGCCAATATGTCCGCATCCGCAGGCAGTCTGGTGCAAAACAACCGCGAAGTGCTGGTGCAAACCGGCAACTTTTTGAGCAACGCCAACGAAGTGAGTCAGCTCGTGGTCGGCGTCACCGACGGCAAGCCGGTGTTCCTGCATGACGTGGCCGAAGTGCAGAACGGTGCGGATCAACCGTCCAGCTATGTCTGGCTGGGCACGGGCGAGGCGGCCGGCGACAAGGGCATACAGGCCAAAGGCGAATTCACCGCCGTTACCGTGGCGATCACCAAAAAGCCGGGCGAGAACGCCGTCGAGGTGGCCGACAAGTTGTTGCAGCGCGTGGATGAATTGAAAGGCAGCGTGATCCCGTCCGACGTGCAGGTCACCACCACGCGCAACTACGGCGAAACCGCCAACGACAAGGCGATGAAGCTTATTAAGAAGCTGCTGTTTGCGACGGCTGCGGTGGTGTTGCTGGTATGGTTCGCGCTGGGTAAGCGTGAGGCCTTCATCGTTGGCGTGGCCGTGATGCTGACGCTGGCGCTGACGCTGTTTGCCTCGTGGGCTTACGGCTTTACGCTGAACCGTGTGTCGCTGTTCGCGCTGATTTTCTCCATCGGCATCCTGGTGGACGATGCGATTGTTGTCGTAGAAAACATCCACCGCCGCCGCGAACTGGCACAGCATCAGCCGCTGTCGGAGATCATTCCCGAAGCGGTCGATGAAGTCGGCAGCCCGACCATACTCGCCACCTTCACCGTGATCGCGGCGTTGTTGCCGATGGCGTTCGTGAGCGGATTGATGGGGCCGTACATGAGCCCGATCCCGATCAACGCCAGCATGGGCATGCTGATCTCGTTGGTGATCGCTTTTGTGATTACACCGTGGCTGGCGTTGCGTTTTTCCGGCGCGCATCACGCGGTGGTCAAAGACGAACGCGACACCAAACTGTCCAAATTTTTCCGCAACCGTCTGGGCCCGTTCCTGAACGGCGAGCACGGCAAACCCGCGCGCCGCAAGCTGTGGCTGGGCATACTGGCGGGCTTGTTCTTCGCGGTGTCGCTGGGCGTGGTCAAGCTGGTGGTGCTGAAGATGCTGCCGTTCGACAATAAATCCGAATTCCAGATCGTGGTGGATATGCCTACCGGCACGGCGCTGGAGCAGACCGCAGCCGTGCTGCACGACATCGGCGCATACCTCGCCACCGTGCCCGAAGTGACCGACTATCAGGGCTACGCGGGCAGCGCCGCGCCGATCAACTTCAACGGGCTGGTGCGCCAGTATTATCTGCGCGCGGCATCGGAGCAGGGCGACCTGCAAGTGAACCTGCAAGACAAGCACCACCGTCACCGCAGCAGCCACGAGATTGCCAGCAGTGTGCGCGAACCGGTCGAGGCGATTGCCAAGAAGTGGAATGCGAAAGTGAAGATCGTCGAAGTGCCGCCCGGCCCGCCGGTGATGTCGCCGCTCGTGGCGGAAATCTACGGGCCCGATTACGAAGGCGCGCGCAAAGTGGCGGGCAAAGTGCGCGAGCAGTTCGGCAAAACGGCGGACATCGTCGGCATCGACGACAGCGTGAGCGAAGCCGCGCCCAAGCTGCAACTGCGCGTGCTGCAAAGCAAGGCGGCCTTGCTGGGCGTGGCGCAGCGCGACATCGTGGATGCGGTGCAGATCGCCTTGTCGGGGCAGGATGTGGCCTCGCTGCACGACGACAATTCCAAATACGCGCCGCCGCTACGCCTGAGATTGCCCGCCGAAAAACGCAGCCATATCGACGAAGTGCTCAAGCTCAAAGTGCGCGCGCACGACGGCGTGCTGGTGCCTTTGTCCGAAGTGGTGCAGCTCGTCAACACGGCGCGCGACTATCCCGTCTACCACAAGGACTTGCTGCCCGTGGTGTACGTGTTCGGCGATATGGCGGGCAAGCTGGATAGCCCGCTGTACGGCATGTTCGGCATCAACGGCAAGACCGATAACATGGAGTTGAGCGAAGGCGGCACGCTGCAAAGCTGGTACTTCAAAACGCCGTCCGATCCTTATGCGAGTTATGCGCTGAAGTGGGATGGCGAATGGCAGGTGACGTTCGAGACCTTCCGCGACATGGGCATCGCCTACGGCGTGGGGCTGATTTTGATCTACCTGCTCGTGGTGGCGCAGTTCAAGAGCTACATCGTGCCGCTGGTCATCATGGCGCCGATCCCGCTCACCATCATCGGCGTGATGCCGGGGCACGCGCTGCTGGGCTCGCAATTCACCGCGACCTCGATGATAGGCATGATCGCGCTGGCGGGCATCATCGTGCGCAACTCGATCTTGCTGGTGGACTTTGTCAACTTGCAGATACGCGACGGCGTGGACTTGCAGCACGCCGTGATCGACGCGGCCGCCGCGCGCGCCAAGCCTATCATCCTGACCGGGCTGGCCGCGATGCTGGGCGCGCTGTTTATTCTCGATGACCCGATTTTCAACGGACTCGCGATTTCACTGATTTTCGGCATCATGGTCTCCACCATGCTGACCTTGATCGTGATTCCGGTGCTGTATTACGCAACCTTGTATAAGAAATTCCAGTAAAATCACCAACCAAAATACGCCCTCTCCCCAACCCTCTCCCGCTTGCGGGCGAGGGGGCAAACGAGAAAGGCGTAACACCTTGAAGGAGCTATAAGCATGAACGCAGAACGTATCGTCCGTATTGTCGCAGGCAGTTTTATCCTGTTGTCGCTGTCTTTGGGGGTGGAAGCCAGCCCCTTGTTCGTGAGCAAATACTTTTTGTTGTTTACCGCATTCGTGGGTTTGAATCTGTTGCAGAGCGGCTTTACGCAGATTTGCCCATTGAATAGTATCCTTGCAAAATTCGGCGTTAAAGGCAGTTGCTAACCAAACTTTCCCTCCGTTCTATCACTCTTGCCCACATCAGCCTGACACTCGTCGGGCTCATGTGGGTTTTGCCTTTCCTGTATTACCACCACGCCTACCCTATCACCACCTTTTACCAAGAGTGGGGCGCCGCGATGTTGGGCTTGTGCGCGATGCCTGTGCTGGTGAGCAAACGTTATTGGCAACAACCGGAACTACCGCGCATTGTGTTGTTGCCCATCGGTATGACGATGCTGTTGCTGGTGCAATATCTGCTGGACAAAATACCGAGCTTCGACCAGACCCTGCTGCTGACGCTGTATTTTTTGTGGATTGCATTGTTGGTCATGCTCGGGCAGCGCTTGCGCGTCGAATTGGGGCTGCCGGTGTTAACAACGGTGTTGGCCGTGTTTCTCGTATTGGGAACGGAGTTGAATGCCTTGTCGGGCATCATCCAGCATTATCGCTGGCACACGTTCCTGGATTCGGTGATCACCGTGAAGACCTCGGCGGCAGTGTATGGAAACATAGCACAGCCCAATCACTTTGCCGATTACCTCACGTTGGGACTCGCTTCGGTGGGCTTGTTGCACACGCGCTGGTCATTGCGCATCTGGCAGACGGCTTTGCTGGTGTTGCCGCTGTTGTTCGTGGTGGTGCTGAGCGGTTCGCGCAGTGTGTGGCTGTACCTGTTGTTTATGGTGGTAATGAGCTATCTCTGGCAGCGTCGCGATAAATCCTTTTTGCCATTGTTTAAATACGCTCTGGCGATGTTGCTGGGATTTGCCCTGATGCTCTTTGTGGTGCAACTACCGTGGTTTGCGGCGGTCAGCGGCAAGGCAGCCACGATAGAGCGCATGTTTACCGACGCGACGAGTGGCGGCATACGCTTGTTCTTGTGGAAAGAGTCCTGGCTGATTTTTACCCAGTTCCCTTGGTTGGGCGCGGGGTTCGGACAGTTTGCCATGCAGCATTTTCAACTTTCTGCCGACCTGAAAAATGCAGGCATCAGCGGCTTGTATAACAATGCCCATAATTTGGTGATGCAGTTGGCCGCCGAAACCGGTCTGGCGGGATTGTCAGTTTTGTTGGGTGCGCTGGGCCTGTGGTTGACACAAGCCTGGCGCGGGCAGCGCACTATCTACCATTGGTGGGGATATAGCGTTCTTGCGGTGATCGGCATACACAGCCTGCTGGAATATCCCTTGTGGTACGGCTATTTCATCGGCATTGCCGCCGTTGCTTTGGGCGTGATGGAAAGCAAGGTCTATCAACTGGAGCTGCGCCTAATGGGGCGGTTGTCGGTGAGCGCCATTATTCTGCTGGGCGCACTATCGCTGGTGCAACTGTATCAGGGGTACAAAAAGCTGGAGGTGTCACTGACACTGCGCCCTCTGGCCAGTGACGATGCGAGTTATACGCCCCGTCTGCGGGACAGTTTGCTCGCTGTCTACAGCTATCCTTTGCTGCGCCCGCAAGCCGAACTGTATATGACCGGCATGATTGATGTCAGCGCCGAGCATCTGGCCGACAAACTCATCATGAATGAACACGCCATGCGTTTTGTGCCCATTGCGCCGGTGGTATATCGTCACGCGTGGCTGTTGGCGCAGGCCAATCGGCTGCCGGAAGCCCAGGCTCAATTACATAGTGCGATTTGGTCTTATCCCGTCGAGTTTCGTACCGCACAGGCTGAATTGAGCCAATTGGCGCTGAAAGATCCTGCGCACTTTTCCGCTCTGTTAGAATTCGCCACCCAAAAATACGAGGAGTATCAGCGTGCAGTTTCTGGAAAATAATTACATGATGGTGTTGGTGTTCGTGAGCAGCGGTTTGATGCTGCTGTGGTCGTTTTTCGGCAACAAGATACGCGGTATCAAAGAGGTGGATACGGTTGCCGCACTGCAACTTATCAACCACAAAGAAGCCGTCATTCTGGATGTGCGCGAGAAGAGCGAATACGACGCGGGGCATATATTGAATGCCAAAGCCATTCCGCTGGGCACGCTGAATGAGCGCGTCGGCGAATTGGAAAAATTCCGCGCGCGGCCCATCGTGGTGATGTGCCGCAGCGGCAATCGTTCTTCCATAGCCGTGGCGCAATTAAACAAACAGGGATTTGCCCAAGTGTACAACCTCGCGGGGGGGATAATCGCCTGGCAGAAGGCCAGTCTCCCGCTGGAGAAATAACATGCCTAAAGTCGTGATGTATTGCACCGCCATCTGCCCTTACTGCATTAATGCCGAGCAACTGCTGAACAGCAAAGGCGTAACGGATATTGAAAAGATACGCATTGATCTGCAGCCGGAACTGCGTGACGCGATGATAGAAAAGACCGGGCGCCGCACTGTGCCGCAGATTTATATCGGCGAGCGCCATGTTGGCGGCTTTGATGATCTGGCAGCGCTGGAGCGAGGCGGCGAATTAAGCATTTTATTGACCCCCTGATTTTTAATTTTAAGGACCAACCATGAGCGATACCAACGCAGCATCAGAGCAAAACCAGCAAACCTTGTTCAATATCGAGAAACTTTACGTTAAAGATCTTTCTTTGGAGATACCCCACGCGCCGGGTATTTTTCTGGAGCAGGAGAATCCGCAAATTGACCTGCAATTGCATACCAGCGCGACACCTGTCGAAGAGGGGATTTTTGAAGTTACTGTCACCGTCACCGTCACCGCAAAACTGGCCGAAAAAGACAAGGTGATGTTTTTGGTCGAAGCCAAACAGGCCGGGATATTTCAATTGCGCAACATTCCGCAGCAAGAGATGGAGCCGGTTTTGGCCGTGGTGTGCCCCAACATCCTTTACCCTTATTTGCGCGAAGTGGTGTCCGACGTGGTGGTGCGCGCCGGATTTGCGCCGGTGATACTGAGCCCCATCAACTTTGACGCGCTATATCAGCAGCAGCGGCAACAGACGTCCGAAACGACGCATTAAATCCTCCGCCAAGCCGCCATGATTTGCGCTACCGACAAATTAACGCTCGTCAGGGGCGCGGTTCTCGGCGGTTTGCTGGGGGCGGCCTTGTCAGCACAGGCTTTTGAATATGTTTCCGTGGCGATGCCTGCCGTTCTGTACGATGCGCCCTCGCTCAAGGCCAAAAAACTTTTTGTGGCCACGCGCTATTTGCCGTTGGAGCAGATCGTGGCGTTGGACAATTGGGTCAAAGTGCGGGACAGCACCGGAAAATTGTATTGGATAGAAAAGCGCGCTTTGAGCAGCAAACGCTTTGTTACGGTGAGTGTCGCTTTTACCGCAGTGCGCGCGAATCCGGATGCGGCCTCGGATATTGTGTTTCGGGCGCCGCATCAACTGGCGCTGGAAAGACTGGAGGCTGTCGCCGACGGTTGGCTCAAGGTGCGCCACATCGACGGCACGACGGGTTATATTAAAACTGCTGAAGTGTGGGGCGACTGATGAAGATTGCAGTGTTGGGTGCGGGAGCATGGGGGACTGCGTTGGCGATCAGCCTAGCGTCGCGCCATCAAGTATGCCTGTGGGCGCGCGATGCCGGGCAAATCGGGGCGATGCAGGCCACCCGTCTGAACCAACGTTATTTGCCCGGGCAAAAACTGCCGCAAGCAATCCGTTTGCATGCGGATATGCAACTTGCGCTGGCGGATGCCGAGTTGCTTATCGTCGCTGTTCCCGTTTCTTCTTTGCGGGTAGTGTTGGGGCTTATCTCTGAAATGTCGGCGTTTGCGCCGGTGGTCTGGCTATGCAAGGGATTCGAGGCGCAGACGTCGATGCTGCCACACCAGATCGTTGCGGAAACCTTGCGGGGAGATATTCCGTATGCTGTTTTATCCGGGCCGAGTTTCGCGCAGGAAGTGGCGCGCGGCTTGCCCACCGCGCTGACATTGGCTTCCAATAACCCGGATTTTGCCCACCGTATGGCACATGCGCTGCATCATCCGCGTTTGCGCGTCTATTCCAGCAGCGATCTGGTGGGCGTTGAAGTCGGCGGGGCGATCAAAAACGTACTGGCGATTGCGGCGGGGATCAGCGACGGTTTGCACTTGGGCTACAACGCCCGCGCCGCTTTGTTGACGCGAGGCTTGGCCGAGATGACGCGGCTGGGTTTGCACTTGGGCGGGAGGGCGGAAACCTTGGGCGGATTATCCGGCGCGGGGGATTTGATACTTACCTGCACCGGGGATTTGTCGCGTAACCGCCGGGTGGGCATGTTGCTGGCGCAGAAACGCGTTTTGCCGGATATTTTGAACGAACTGGGGCATGTTGCCGAAGGCGTTTACACCGCCCGCGAAGTGCATCAAATGGCGCAGCGTGCAGGCGTAGACATGCCGATCTGCGAGGTGGTTTACCGGGTGCTGTACGAGCAATTGGCTGCGGATCAAGCGGTGGAGATTTTATTGAGCCGCCAGCCTAGCGATGAATTTTCTACCGAAGGAGCAGGGCTAAGGGAGTAGGGGGAGTAAGTCCCTGCGCCGCGCTATTCCTCGGACAAAGGAGGGCGTTTGCCCAGCTCCCTTGAGCATCGGAGATGCGGACTCTGCTCCTTTTCCTGCTTTTTACCCCGCGTTGTCAAATCCGCACTGCCGCCATGCCTCATAAACGGCAATCGCCACGGTATTCGACAGATTTAAGCTGCGGTTGTTGGGCAGCATCGGCAGACGCAGTTTTTGCTCCGGGGGCAATGAATCCAAAATGTCGGCAGGCAAACCCCGGCTCTCGGGGCCGAATAAAAACGCATCGCCGGGTTGAAAAGAAACTTCGTGGTAGGGATGCGAGCCCTTGGTGGTAAAGGCGAACAGGCGCCGGGTAGCGACAAGTTCGCGTAGCGATACATTTGTTCCCTCTCCCTCGGGGGGATAACCAGCGACTTGCCCGCTTGCGGGCTTAGTCGAATGGCTAGTTGCTCTTCCTGGGTTAGGGTGGGGGCAGCGTGCATAGCACGCCTGTGGCAAGGTGCGCAGGCAGGCGTCGAGATCGTCGTGGACTTGCACGCTGGCGTATTCGTGATAGTCCAGCCCGGCGCGGCGTAAATGTTTGTCGTCCAGTTCAAAACCGAGCGGGCGCACCAGGTGCAGTTGCGCGCCGCTATTGGCGCACAAACGGATCACGTTGCCGGTATTGGGGGGGATTTCGGGTTGGAACAGGATTACGTTAAACATTCGCCATGCGGTAACTCTTGTCAGTCATCATAAAAAAGGCTAACTTCCGCCCCCGGTTGCAATACACATAAAAGGCGATATATTTATGGCACGTCCCGAAAAAGTCCGCTTGGGCGATCTGCTGGTGCTGCAGAAACTTATCACGATCGAGCAACTTCAATTCGCGCTTAACCTGCAAAAAACCACCGGCCGCAAATTAGGCCGGGTGTTGGTGGATAATGCCTTCGTTACCGAGGATCAAATTTCGGAAGCGCTCGCCAAGCAACTCAATATTCCTTACATCAACCTTAAGTATTATAACGTCAATCTGGAAATCGTCCGCCGTCTGCCGGAGAATCAGGCGCGGCGCTTTCGCGCTATCGCGCTGGAAGAGCGCAACGGCGCGCTGTTGATCGGCATGACCGATCCGACGGATTTGTTCGCATTCGACGAAATTACACGCATTCTCAAGCGCGACATTGATCTGGCGGTGGTCACCGAAGGCCAGTTGCTGGAAACGGTGGATCGCGTTTACCGGCGCACCGAAGAAATCAGCGGCCTGGCGCGCGAATTGTCTGAAGACTTGGGCGATAGCTACATCGACTTTGGCGCGTTGAGCGACTCCGCCGGGCTGGAAGAGGCGCCGGTGGTTAAGCTGTTGCAGTCCATGTTTGACGATGCCTCGCAAGTACGGGCGTCGGATATTCACATCGAGCCGCAAGAGACGCGCTTGCAGGTGCGTTTCCGCATCGACGGGGCATTGCATCTGCAAACCGAGGCGGATAGCAAAATCGCTCCCGCACTGGTGTTGCGGCTGAAGCTGATGGCGGGACTGGACATCTCCGAGAAGCGCCTGCCGCAGGATGGTCGTTTCAGCGTGCGTGTGCGCGAACAGGCGGTGGATGTGCGTATGTCTACCCTGCCTACCCAATACGGTGAATCGGTGGTCATGCGTTTGTTGAATCAGAACAGCGGTATTCTCGGTTTGGATAAATTGGGCATGCCGCCGGAAATGCTCAAACGTTTCCGCGAAATTATCCGGCGCAGCAGCGGCATGGTTTTGGTCACCGGGCCGACGGGTAGCGGCAAGACCACGACCCTGTATGCGGGGCTGGCCGAAATCAACACCATAGATCTGAAAATCATCACCGTGGAAGACCCGGTGGAATACCGGCTGCCCGGCATTAACCAAGTGCAGGTGAACGAAAAAATCGACTTCACTTTTTCGCGCGTGTTGCGCGCCGCCATGCGCCAGGACCCGGACGTGATTCTGGTGGGCGAAATGCGCGATGCGGAAACCGCGCAAATCGGTTTGCGCGCCGCCATGACGGGTCACTTGGTGTTCTCCACCCTGCATACCCGCGATACGACGGGAACCTTGTTCCGTCTGGTGGATATGGGTGTGCCGCGCTTTATGGTCGCCTCATCGGTGCAGGCGGTGTTGGCGCAACGTCTGGTGCGACGGGTGTGCGAGACATGCGGGGAGCCGCATACTCCCACCGTACAGGAAGTCGAGTGGCTGAATAATGAAGAATTAAACAGCAGCAACTGGGGGAAATTGATGCAGGGGCGCGGCTGCTCGCATTGCAATGGCAGCGGCTATCACGGACGCATGGCGGTATATGAAATGCTGGAAATGAGCCAGGACATCGCCGATGCGGCGGTGCATGAAAATGCCGGTCATTTCACCGATGTGGCGCGCACCCATCTGAAAGGCCGGACTCTGCTGGACGAGGCGCTCAGACAAATGAAACTGGGCGTGACCACGGTGACTGAAGTCATGCGCATCACCAATCAGGTAGAGGATTGATGCCGGTTTTTGCTTACAAAGGGCGCAGTGCGGAGGGCGACCTGGTGCAGGGCACGCTCGAAGGCGCGGATAGCGGGGCGGTTGCCGACCAGCTATTTGGTTCCGGCATCACGCCCACCGAAATAAAAATCTCCAAGAAGCTGCGCGCCGAAGAAAAGTCGGTGGAGCACAATCGCGGGTGGTGGCAAAAACTTAACGAGAAGCCGGTCAGTGCGCTGGATTTGATGTTGTTCAGCCGCCAGATGTACACCCTGCTCAAAGCTGGCGTGCCCATCATGCGCGCGTTGGCCGGCCTGCAAGAATCCACGCAAAGCCCCGCGTTTGCCGCCATGCTGCAGGACTTGCGCGAGAGTCTGGACAGCGGGCGCGAACTCAGCACCGCGCTACGCCGCCACCCCACCATCTTTTCTCCGTTCTACGTCAGCATGATTAAAGTCGGCGAAATGACGGGTATGCTGGACGAGACGTTCATCCGCCTGTATACCTATCTGGAATTTGAAAAGCAGATGCGCGAGAACATCAAGAGCGCGATCCGTTATCCGACTTTCGTCGTTATCGCGATGGTGGTCGCAATCGCGGTCGTGAACATTTTCGTGATACCCGCGTTCGTCAAGGTATTTGAAGGTTTTCATACCGAGTTGCCGTTGATGACGCGCATTTTGATCGGCTCCTCGAATTTCTTTGTGCAGTTCTGGCCTCTGCTCATCGCGGTCATCGCGGGGGCTGTCGTGATGTTCCGTTCCTATATCAATACCGTTGACGGCAAATACAAATGGGACCGCTACAAGCTCAAGCTACCCATAGCCGGAAAAATCATCCTTAAATCCACTCTGGCGCGTTTTGCGCGCAGCTTGGCGCTGGGGATGAAAAGCGGTGTTCCTATCGTGCAGGGCTTGAATGCGGTGGCGCTGGTGGTGGACAACGATTTCATGAAAGCCCAGGTGGAGAAGATGCGCGACGGCGTGGAGCGCGGCGAAAGCATTTTGCGCACCGCAATCGCCACCGGCGTTTTCAATCCTGTTGTGCTGCAAATGATCGCCGTCGGCGAGGAAACCGGCGACCTGGATGGTTTGATGTTCGAGGTGGCGGGCATGTATGAGCAGGAAGTGGAATACGAGGTCAAAAATCTCAGCGCCCAGATCGAGCCTATCATGATTACCGCACTGGGTATTCTGGTGCTCATCCTTGCGCTGGGCATCTTCTTGCCGATGTGGGACTTGGGCAAAGCGGCATTGCATAAATGATGAAGCAGGGTTCAAAAAGCAGGATTCGGGATTCAGGATTCAGAATGGGAGACGCAGCGTGCGGCGCGAATTTATCGTGCGCGGTACGCCCGAGTCTTCGCCGCAGCAAAGGCTTTTCCTTGATCGAGCTCATCATCGTCATCGCCGTTATCAGCGTATTGATAAGCATTATTCTGGATCGTGTTTGGTATTATCAGGAGATGGCGGAAAAAACCGCGATGGAAGAGATTGCGGGCTCTATCCAAAGCGCCTTGACCATGCAACACGGTAAACAATACGTGCGTGGCAAACAGGATCGCATCAGTTCGTTGGCTACAGATAACCCGGTGAAATTATTGCAGAAGCCGCCAAGAAACTATTCCGGCGAGTTTTACGATCCATCGCCGCGCGCGGTGGCGCCGGGCAACTGGATGTTTGATCTCAAATTGCGTGAATTGATTTACGTGGTAGACCGTTCTGGGCATTTTGTTCCCGGCAAAGACGGCAATAAATGGATACGCTTTAATGTCAAAATTCAGTACGAGCAAGCCTCGCGCGGCGAGGACGGCAAGGAGTTGGTGGGTATCGTTTTCGAACCGAAAGAGCCGATAGGCTGGTTTTAACTGGAGCAAGTTTTGCCCGCATATACTTTGAAAGAAAACCATGCCCGACATTGAAGCCATACTGTTACGTGCATTATTCAATTTTCTGCTTGTCGGCAGTACGGTCGGGTTGCTTGTCGGCGCCATTCTGATTTTGCGCCCGCAATGGATGCGGCGCGCGAGCCTGCTCGCCAATCGCTGGGTGTCCACGCGTCCGCTGGAGCGGACATTGGAAAAAACCATCAATCTGGACCCGCTGTTTTACCGTTATCGGCAGACCAGCGGAGCGATTATTTGTTTGGGTGCGCTCTATATTTTGTATTTCTTTACTGTGCGGCTCGATAAAGATGCCGCGATCGCCGGCTTGGCAAAACATTTCCGGCTGCGCGTCGCATACATGGAAGCGCTGTTTGACCCGCTGGTATTGATTGCATTGCTGGGCGCAACGTTTGCCCTGTTTGTGAGCCTGTTCGTGCTGTTTCGTCCCAGCCTGCTGCGCCCGTTCGAGCGCGATGCGAACCAATGGATTTCTCTGCGCCGAGCCATGAAGCCGCTGGAAATTTCACATGGCAGCTTTGACGAGTTCACTTTCCGTTACACCCTGCCAATAGGCGTGCTGCTGGTGCTGGGCAGTCTCTACACTTTGCTGCTGCTTACCGTTTGGGCGCGGTAAACGCGCATAGGCTAAGCGGCGCAATATCGGAGTGATTGGGGCTGCATCTCTTATCGCCATGAATTAGTTGGGTATTTCATTTCTGTTTATGTCTAAATGGCTGGTGTTTCCGATATGTTTCTGTTAAATTGAGAGATGTCTGATGGATAAAGCGCTGCGGCGCGGCGGAAGTCAGTCGATTTTGAGAATGTTAAAAACAGGGCTGCGGCCCTTCGACGAGGTCAGCACCGACCTCGAATTAACCAGGAGCGTAAAATGAAACAACAACAAGGTTTTACATTGATCGAATTGATCGTGGTGATCGTGATTCTGGGTATCTTGGCCGCGACGGCGATGCCTAAATTTGCCGATCTGTCAAAAGATGCAAGAATTAGTTCTGCCAAAGGCGTTGCGGGCGCGATGAGTTCTGCGGCGTCCATGGCGCATGCCGCGCAATTGGCGGCCGGGGCAGCCTCCAATGGTACGGTGACGCTTGAGGGCGCCGCAATTACCTTATATAACGGCTATCCTACTGCCGCAACGACGGGCGGCATTACTGCCATTATCAACCTGGATGCTACATTTACTCCGGCAGCATCGGGCACACAGTTGATTGTAGACATCCCCGGCGGAACGACACTAAAATGCACGGCTGTATATACTCCGGCTGCAGGGACAGCACCCGCTGCAACCACAACCGTTACAACGGGCTGTTAAGCCGGGTAGGGTGGGCACGCTGTTGTGCCCACGCGGTGAATAAAACAAGGGAGGCTACGGCCTCCCTTGTTTTTCGTCAGTCGTTTTCTTTTTGCTACACTGCGCACCTATTAAAGTTTTGGAGGCTGTCATGGAAAAAGCGCTGTTTATTCGTGCGGAGTGGGACGATGAGGCTGAGGTGTGGGTTGCCACGAGCGATGATGTTCCAGGCTTGGTTGCAGAGGCCGATACGGCCGAGGCTTTATTGGTTAAATTACGCACCTTGATCCCGGAGTTGTTGGATGCGAACGGCTATCCCAATGCGGGCGAAGTGCCATTTGAATTATTCTCGCGGCGTTTTGACGTGACTCATCGGCAGGCGGTTTGATGGAAAGTTTTTCCGCCCGGTTGAAAGCTGTTCTGCTCAAGGCCGGGTGTCACTTTGAGCGGCAGGGCAAGGGCGACCACGAGATTTGGTTCAGTCCGATTACTGCGATTCGGTTTCCGGTGGATAGCAAAATCAAGTCAAGGCATACGGCGAATGCGGTTCTGAAACAAGCCGGTTTGCCCAAGCAGTTTTGATTTCGGCAAAGCTAAGCTGACAACAAATAAGGGAGGCTATGGCCTCCCTTGTTGTTTGTCTTGTATTTACGGGCTTTTGATATACTCCAGTCGCTATATAAATGTGTGTCTAGTCCCCCAATGGAAGGTATATGCCGCGAGATATTCAAGCCATTCTGAGTCACGATATCGCGGCGCTGGAAGATACATTGCAGCTTGATTCCAGCACGGCGCGTATCGAGGTGCAATGCCTGCTACAGCAAGTGTTAGGGGTGGCTCGCGCTTATTTGATGGCGCATCCAGAGCGTGTTCTAACTGCTGCGGAAAATTCGATTTACCGTGATTTCTTCCAACGCCGTTTGGCGGGAGAGCCCATTGCCTATATTTTCGGGCAGCGCGAATTTTTTGGTTTGAATTTCAAGGTCACCCCGGATACCTTGATTCCACGACCGGATACCGAGTTATTGGTGGAGCTGGCTTTGCAACGCCTTCCCCCTTCCGGCACATCGCTGCGCCCAGAGGAAGTGAGCACTCTATCGGCCCAGTCCGCGAGTATGCAAGTCGCCGCGACGCTGCCGCATACAGGAGGCCGTCAGGCCGGAAGAACGAGGGTGTTAGACCTGGGCACAGGTAGCGGCGCGATTGCGCTGGCGATTGCGCAGCAGCGGTCGGATGTTGAAGTGTGGGCTTGCGATGCGTCGATTGCGGCATTGCGGGTTGCACAGGACAATGCCCTAAGACTCGGCATCGCCAGTGTGCATTTTATCGAAAGCGATTGGTTCTCCGCACTGGTGGAGCCGAGCTATGATTTGATCGTATCCAATCCGCCTTACATCGCCGCAGTTGATCCGCATCTGGCGCAAGGCGACGTGCGCTTCGAGCCGTTGTCGGCGTTGGTGTCCGGCGCGGATGGTCTGGATGATATACGCCACATCATCAAACAAGCGGCGTTGCACCTCGGAAAAAATGGCTGGCTATTGATTGAGCATGGCTATGAGCAAGCGGCGCAGGTGCGCGAGTTATTGCGTGCCGCCGACTTTGCCGAGGTGTTCTCGGCGCGAGATTTGTCCGGGATAGAGCGGTGCAGCGGCGGGCAAATAAACCTCTAATTGGGCTTGTCAAACAACCATTCCGCCAGTGTGCCGGATTCAAAACGCAGTCGTGCCAGTGCGAGTTGCTCATCCGATTCGCTACTTGCCAAGCTGACCATGGTCGAAACATGCTCGTTTTCTGCGCTCAGCACTTCCAGCAAAGTGCGTTTTCCCAAGGTTTCCCACTGAATGAAAAAATCGTTGCGAACCTGTTCGGTGTTCGCGGAAAGGATACGCAAACTGTCTACCCGGTCATGCTGGTTCCGGTAGTCGGCCCACGCGCTGTTTAGTTTGTATTCGATATCGAGCACGGTTTGCCGATATTTTTCCTGCGCCGAATTGGCCCGCTCCAGCAACGCTTGTTCCTGCGCCCTGCCGGAAAACCCCTGGAAGGCATTCCATTTAACGGTTGCGAATATTTGTCCCGGATCGGTATAGCCCAGGATGTCCGATCCAGACATTCTCGACGCCTGCACCTCGAATACCGGCCAATCATTGCTTTTCCGGATCACGGCGGCCGAGTCATTCAAAGCCTGGCGATCCGCTTCGGCGGCGAGCAACAACGGGTGCGATTTTGTGGCGGCATCCAAGCCGTCGTCCGGCGCGATGTACGCGATGCGCGGCATTTTCCCCGCCGCTGCTTTGGGCATGTTTTCCTTGCCGATCAGCTTGAGTAATTGCACTTCATATTCGCGCAATTTCGCTTCGGCGGCGGCGCGGTGCTCTCTGGCTTGCAGCTGGCGAGCAACTGCTTGCGTCAACTCGCTGCGCCGTCCGGCGATGACTTGCACAATCTCCTGTATTTTGTTGACCAGAGCCGACAAGCGCTCGGCGTTCTGCTGGTGCAGTTCGACGAGCTTGCGATACTTCAAAATTTGCAGGTAGGCACTGGTCGTGTCGAAAATAGTCTGCTCACGTGCTTGCAGATATTTCGAATGCGCGGACTGCTCCTGATAATCTTTAGCGGAAATCTGTTTGCTCGTTTTGCCGCCGTCAAACAGGGTGTAGGTCAGCGTTACTCCCACTCGATTGGTCGTGCCGCTGTAGGGGTTGCCGTCGCCGAATGTCCTGGATTTACTGGTGCCCGACACTTCCAAACGCGGCCAGCGCGCCCCGCGCACATCCGCGCTGTCCATCTGTGCGGCACGCCAGGCAGATTCGGCTTCGTGCAACTGCGGGTTGCGTTGCACAGCGATGCCGGCCAATTGCTGCAAGAGGATCGTATCCGCATCGCGCGGTGTGGTGTTTGCGGCTGGCCGACTGATAATGACGGATTGCGCTTCGGCGTGCACCCAACAAGAGGCGACGCACAAGAGGAGCAAAGTAATAGCCTGCCGCTTAAACCCGGATTGTTCATTAGAGCCGCGCCGGGTTGCGAAGCTGCATTCCCCCCTTTGCAAAGGGGGGCTAGGGGGGGATTTGAATTTCATCCGAGTGCAAAAATCCCCCTCAATCCCCCTTTTACACCCAGAGGGTGCGAGAACCTCTGCGAGGTAAAGGGGGAAGTGGGCAGCTTTTCCTAATGAATAATCCGATTTAAACTCAACGCTCACGGAAAGCCTCGCGCGCCTTGAATACGGGCTTGAGCAGATACTCAAGGATGGTTTTTTTGCCGGTTTTGATCTGCACACTCGCCGTCATGCCGGGGATGATGGCGAACTCTTTGTCGCCGCGTTTTAACTTGGCCGAATTGGTGCGCACGATCACTTTGTAGTACACGTCGCTGCCCCCCGCGCGGGCGACGTTAGCGCGCTCTTCGCGGAGTGTGTCGGGGCTGATGTGCTCCAGTGTTCCGCTTAACCCGCCGTAGATCGAATAATCGTAAGCGGTGACTTTTACCATCGTATCGAGTCCGGGACGCAGAAAGGCGACATCCTTGGGCTGAATCCTGGCTTCGATCAGCAGTTGATCCTCGAACGGCACGATCTCCATAATGTCGGTAGCGGACGGGATTACGCCGCCTATGGTGGTGACTTTGATGTTTTTCACCGTGCCTTTCACCGGCGCTTTGACCAAGGTGCGCTTTACCGTATCTTCGCGGCCGATGGCATTTTCGCGCGCCTGCGCCAGTTCGCTTTCCGCGCGGGCCAGTTCCTGATTCGCTTCCGCGATGAATTTGTTTTTGCGCTCGGTAATTTGCAGCCGGGTGTCGTTTGCCTGCCGTTTGGACCTGATCAGTTCAAGCTCGGAGATCAGTCCTTTGGCAACCAGCGGCGTAGTCATTTCAACTTCTTTTTCAGTCAGCGCGAGACTGCGCTCCAAGCCTGAAATACTTTGCTCGAGTGAGCGTTGCCGGGAGTTGAACGACTCGCGCTCGCTGCGGGTAATGTCGGGATACGCATCCACCTCGCGCGGAAAAACCAGCGGCTTGCCGTACACTTCGGCACGCAACCGCGCCACGCTGCCCTTGAGCGCGATCATCTTGTTGTAGCTTTCCTGAAAGGAGGCGGTGGCTTTGGTGGCATCTATTTTGAGCAATACTTGCCCCTTTTCGACTATCTGGCCTTCTTTCACATCCAATGCGGCGAGGATGCCGCCTTCCAGGCTCTGTATGATTTGCTCGCCGCTGACAGGAATGACCTTGCCTTCGCCTTCGGTAATTTCTTCCACCTCCGCGAACGCCGCCCACACCAAACCGACGATCAAAACCGCCGCGATCAGATACAGCGCCCAAACGATTTTGGGCGCGGATTGCTCCAGCATTGCCGCGTGCAGATCGCGCATGTAATGCAGGTCGTGTGGTTTGTGCGGTTTCTTCATCCCGGCGCCATCGCGGTATTCGGCACAGATACCTGTCCCGCATTCAAGGCCGCCATCACTTTGTCTTTCGGCCCGTCTACAATCAGCTTGCCGTTGTCCAGCACCATCACGCGATTGACCAGCGCCAGTAACGACATGCGGTGCGTGGCGATAATCAGCGTGCGACCCGCCATTTCTTTTTGCATCTGCGCCATAAAAAATGCCTCAGTTTGCCCGTCCATCGAACTGCTGGGTTCGTCCATCAGCACGATGGGATTTTTTGCCAACAGGCAACGCGCCAGCGCGACCAACTGGCGTTGCCCGCCGGATAAGCCCGCGCCGCCTTCGCCGATCTGCATTTCGTAACCGAGCGGATGGCGTGCCGCCAACATTTCGACGCCGCTGATTTTTGCGGCGTGCAGGAATTGTTCGGGACTGGAATAAGGCGCGGCCATCATCACATTTTCGCGCAAGCTGCCGTAGAACAAGGTGCAATCCTGCGTGACCAGGCCGATGTTGTGATGCACATCGGCCGGGTCGATCTGGCGCAGGTCGATATTGTCGGCATATACGCTGCCCTGTGTGGGCAGATACAGCCCGCTCAGCAGGCGCAGCAGCGTGGATTTCCCGCTGCCGATACGGCCCAGAACGGCCACCTTGTCGCCGGGCGCGATGTTCAGATTCAAGGCATCCAGCGCGGGTAATTTCTGTTGCGGGTAGGTGTAGGCCATATTTTCCAGGCGCAGCGCACCACCGAAACGGCTGCGCGGCAGATAGGTTTGTTTGGCGTCGCGATCCGTCGCCTGCTTCATCAGACCGTTCAATACCTCCAGCGAAGCCTTGGCATGCTGGTAACGCACGGCCAATCCGACCACTTGCGCCAGCGGCGAAACGGCGCGTCCGGCCAGAATCACCACGCCGATGAGCGCCCCCATCGAGAGCCTACCCTCGCCGATCAGATACGCGCCCCACACCACCAGCATCACCGTGTCCAACTGCTGCACATAATTCACCAGATTGGTCGCCCACGCCGTAAGCAGGCGCGATTTCATCGAACTGACAGCCGACAGCGCGCTGAAATCTTCCCAGCGCTTTTGCATCCGGCCCTGGCTGTTGGTGGCCTTCAGCGTTTCCATGCCTTCGATGGATTCGATCAACAGTCCATGCTTGAGCGATGACTCGCGCATGTTTTCTTTCATATAGCGCGCCAGCGGTTTCTGGATTAACCAGCCGATCAGCACCACGAGCGGGATGATAATCACCGGCACCCACGCCAACACTCCGCCTATCATGGCGATGACGGCGACGAACAGAAACACGAAAGGCAAATCGGTGAGCGCGGCGACAGTGGCGGAAGTGGCGAATTCGCGCAATGACTCAAACTCGCGCAACTGGCTGGCGAAGGCGCCGGAGGAGGCCGGTTTGACCTCCAGACGGATGTCCAGGGTCTGGCGGAACAACATCGCGCCCAGTACCAAATCGGCTTTTTTGCCCGCCATATCGACCAGATAACTGCGCAATTGGCGTCCGGCAAACTCGAAAGTCATCGCCAACGCGGTTCCCACGGCGAGCGCCCATAAAGTGGTATAGGCCTGATTCGGCACCACGCGGTCGTACACGTTCATGGTGAAAAAAGTGCCCGCCAGTGTGAGCACGTTGACCAGAATCGCGGCCACAACCACGTTGCTGTAGTAGCTGCGGTAGCGCCACAGCGTGCCCCAGAACCAGCTTATCGGATGCGTCGCCAGATGCACCCCGGCACGCTCATCGCGGCGCACAGGCGGCTTGAGAAATATGCAGTAACCGGATGCCTGCCGCAGCAGTTCTGCCAGCGTCATCCGCACCGGCAACATGGTTTCCGCGCCTTCCGGCATCACCACTTCAACCGTTGCGGCGTCTATCCGGCGTTGCCAAACACAGGCGCGTTCTTCGTCCAGCAGCACGATCACCGGAAACAGGTAATCGGGAATCTCTTCCAAATTGCGCTGCACCAGCGTCGCGTGAAAACCGGCTTCAGTGGCGGCATCCAGAACGAGCTGCGCGCCAGTGCCAGTTTGACCGGCAGGCAAGCCCTGCCGCCACGATGCCAGCGTGCGCTCATCACCGTGAAATTTGGCAATAAAGGCCAGGCATTGCAGTAGATCATCGCGCGGCGGCCCGAAATTGGCGCTTTGCGCGGCGGCGATTTTTTGATCTTCAACAGTGATACTTGCGTGCATCAAAAATCAATTCCAAAAGTAACATCCGCGAATTATACGGATTCAAGTAATACAACACCTTCTTTTATGCAGCGGCGACCATGTAAAATGCACGCTGTCCATAAATGAGGAGTCAGTCATGTCAAGTAAAATAACTATTCAAACCCCGGACGCACCCGCTGCCATCGGCACCTACTCACAAGCGGTGCGTGTCGAAAATACGGTTTATTTATCCGGCCAGATCGGCCTCGATCCCAACACCATGCAGATGGTGGAAGGCATCGAGGCGCAAATCCACCGTGTGTTCCAGAACTTGCGCGCGGTAGCCGATGCCGCCGGCGGCAGTCTGGACGATGTGGTGAAGCTCAATATTTTCCTCACCGACCTCGCGCATTTTGCGAAAGTGAACGAGATTATGGCGACCTATTTCCATCAGCCGTATCCGGCGCGCGCCGCTGTCGGTGTTGCGTCGCTGCCGCGCAATGCGTTGGTGGAGGCGGACGGGGTGATATTTATTCAGGACTGAGCGGATGAGCGACGAGTTTCCGCAATATCCCGGAAAACGTCTGCCTAAGTTGCAGAGGACGGCAGTTGCGGAGCATAAATCACTCCCCTCCCCATTTTTTCAGCAACGATTGCTCCACTCCCAGATGATCCAGCACGCGAGCCACTACAAAATCCACGATGTCCTGCACGCTTTGCGGATGGTGATAGAAACCGGGATTGGGCGGCATGATGACGGCGCCGGCATGGCTGAGTTTGAGCATGTTCTCCAGATGAATGGCGGAGTAGGGCGTTTCGCGCGGCACTAAAATCAGTGTGCGCTTTTCTTTGAGCATGACATCGGCGGCGCGGCAGATCAGGTCATCGCTGATGCCGCCCGCAATCTTGCCGAGCGTGCCCATGGTGCAGGGGCACACCACCATTGCGTCGCCGGGGTTGGAGCCGGAGGCCATCGGCGCGTACCAGTCCTGAATGCCGAATACTTTCAACTCACCACTAAATTTCCCGAAGCGTTCATTGAGCATTTGCTCCGCATCCAGCGGGCGGTTCGGCAGCACGAAATCCATTTCCTGCTTGGCGACGATCTGGGCGGCTTGCGAGTACGCCAGATGCACGCGCTGCCCGCTTTGCAGCAGGCATTCGAGCAGGCGCATGCCATAGGGCAGACCGGAGGCGCCGGTGAAGGCCAGAGTGATGGTTTTCATTATTTCAATCCTCGAAAAGGGCGTTCCCTCACCCTAGCCCTCTCCCAGAGGGAGAGGGGGCGTCCGCGCATTATCCATGAAACGCGCGGCGACCAATCCGTTCACGGTGCCGAATATCAGTGCAGCGGCGGCGAAAATCGGCAGCAGGTAGGCGATGCCTGCATGCGGGATGAGCCATAGATACACCACCAGCATCTGCCCGGCGATGTGCGCGAAGGCGGCAAGGATGCTGTGGGTGATAGCGCCGAACCAGCGTTGCGGCAGGTGCCGACCCAGTGCCAGCACGAAGAGGCTGCATACGGCGCCGATCAGGCTCAGAAAAAATCCCGGCGCTAAAAAGCTGCCCATTAACAAGCTGCCCGCCACTACCCTGAGCAACGCAACCCAAGCCGCGGCACGCCAGCCGTATTGCGCCAGCACGATGAGCGTGATGATATTCGCCAGCCCAGGTTTGACGCCGGGCAACGGCGAGGGAATGGCGGCTTCGAGTACGCTGAGGCCAAGTGCGACTGCCGCCATGCGCGCGATGTGGTGGTCTGCGGCGGTGGCGGACAATAGAATTGAGGATTGAGGATTTGGGATTGAGGGGCGCGGCGATTCCCCTCGCATTTCATTGATGTGCGCAGAAGTATGGCCGTCGCTGCTCGCCTCAATCCTCAATCCCAAATCCTCAATCCTAATAATTCAGGCTGTCATATTTTTTTTTGCTGCCAGCCAGTTCCACGCTCACTTGGTTGGGCAGGCAAATGGCGATTTCGCCCGCATTTTTCAACCACCCTTGGCGCACGCAATATTGTCTGGGGCTGGGGTCGGAGGCGATTCGCGCCTGGTGATCGCGTATCGCAATGACGCTGACGCCGAGCGGTCCCGGAACTTCGATCTCGATATTGTGGGCAAGGTTTATTTCGCGGAATATTTTGCCGTTGCTGCGGATGATGGCCTTATCCGCAGCGCCGCCAGACCAGAACATGAGCGTTATCCAAACAGTAAACAGAAATCCAAGGAGCAGGGTGAGATAGTCGCCGGGCTTGATATGCGTCAGGGAGTACACGGTCAGTGCTGCTGCGAAAGTTCGCGATGGCGCACCAGCACCTGTTTTTCAGCATTAAAGTGACGCGCCAACTTTTCGGCGAGATAGACCGAGCGGTGTTGTCCGCCGGTGCAGCCTATCGCGACAGTCAGATAGTTGCGGTTGTCGGCAATAAAACTGGGTAGCCAGTCGGCGATAAAGGTGCGTATGTCGCCATACATTTTTTGCGCATCGGGCGACTGCTCCAGAAATTGGATCACAGGCGCATCGCGCCCGGTGAGCGGACGCAGTTTCTCGTTGTAGTACGGATTCGGCAGGCAGCGCACATCGAACACCAAATCGGAATCCAGCGGAACGCCGTATTTGAAGCCGAACGACTGAAACAGCAGCGTCAGCTGCGAGCGGTCTATCTGCACGAAATCCTTGACCCAAAAACGCAGTGTGTTGGCGCCGATGTCGCTGGTGTCAATATGGTGCCCGATGCTGCTGATTTCAGTCAGCAGTTCGCGTTCCACTTGCACGCATTCGGGCAGGGTTAATTTGTCGTCTGAGAGCGGATGGCGGCGACGTGTTTCGGAGAAACGCTTGACCAATGTATCGGTTTGCGCATCAAGAAATAACAGGTGCACATCGACGCCGCGCTGTTTGAGTTGATCCATATAATGGGGCAATTCGTGCATGCTGCCGCCGCTGCGCGCGTCGATACTGACGGCGCAGCGCGAATATCCCGCTTGCTGCAAATTGGCAATCAGCGAAGGAAGCAGTTCCACGGGGAGATTGTCAACACAGTAGTAGTCGCTATCCTCCAGCACTTTGAGCGCCACGCTTTTGCCGGAGCCGGACAAGCCGCTTATTAGAAACAGTTTCAATTGAGTTGCTCCCGCATTTGTAGTTCATGCCGGGCAATGAATTCCTGCATGGTGTCGATGCCGCGCATCTGCAGCACGAAGTTGCGCGCGGCAGCTTCCACCAGCACCGCGAGGTTGCGCCCCGCCATCACCGGGATTTCCACCGTGCTGACTTTTACTCCCAATATATCCTGAAAGCTGGCGTTGAACGGCAGGCGCTCCATCTTGGACAGGTCGCCGCCGGTGGGGCGATGCAAATGCACGATGAGCTTCAAACTTTTTTTGCGGCGCACGGCGGTTTCGCCGAACATGGTGCGGATGTTGAGCACGCCCAGGCCGCGCACTTCGAGAAAGTCGCGCAGCAGTTCCGGGCAGCGGCCTTCCAGCGTTTCCGGCGAGATGCGGTACAGCTCGGTGATGTCGTCGGCGACCAGGCCGTTGCCGCGCGTGATGAGTTCCAGCGCCAATTCGCTTTTGCCCACGCCGCTGTCGCCGGTGATCATCACGCCGACGCCGAGCACATCCAGAAACACACCGTGGCGGCTGGTCGAGTCGGCGAGTTCCTTGACGATGTAATGGCGCACCATCCACATCAGATGCACGCTGCTTTGCGGCGAGCGGAACAGCGGCGTGCGCGAGTGGTTGGCGTAGGCTATCAGTTCGGGCGGGACTTCATCCACGCCAGCCAAGATCAGGCACAGCGAGCCTGAGGTTTGCAGTTGGGCAAATGCCTCGCCCAACGCCGCCGGATTGAGGTTGCGCAGATAGTCCAGCTCGGTGTTGCTGATGACTTGCACCCAGTTGGGATGAATAAAGTTAAGGTGACCGATCAGCCCCTTGTCGGAGGCGTTGACGACTTCGCTATCCAGCACCTGATTGGCGCCGTCACTGCCGGCGACCCAAGTGAGCGCCAGACGCTCCTGCTTGTCCTGAAAAAGTTTCTGGATATAAACCTGGGCCACGATGACTTAACCTTGCCAGTCGGCGAACATTTGATGGATGGCTGCGGGATTGTCGCTGGCAAGCAGATGTTCGCGGAATGCGGCATTACAGAACATCTGAGCGAGTTCGCCGAGCAATTGCAAGTGCAAATCGGTCGCCCGCTCGGGAACGAGCAGCACGAAAATCAAATTGACGGGCGCCCCATCCGGCGAGTCAAAGGGGATGGGATTTTCCGTTTTTACGAAGGCAGCGACCGCTTCGCGCAGGCTTTTGATGCGTCCGTGCGGGATCGCCACGCCTTGACCCAGTCCGGTAGAGCCGAGTTTTTCGCGTGCGAACAGACTGTCAAACACCTGGCTGCGCGCGAGCTTTTGCGAATTCTCAAACAACAAACCCACACGCTCGAACACGCGTTTTTTGCTGGAGGACTCTGCGTCCAGCAAGATGTTTTCGAGCGGAAGAATTTTACTGATTAGGCTCATCGTTTCTGGCACCTAAAAATAAAGGGCGATGTTTAATCGCCCTTGGATCATTATTCTGCGGCTGCTGCGGCGTGTTTACCGGTGTCGTCGTGGCGGCGGGCAGTGTTTTTTTCTTTATGCTTCAATACCTGACGGTCTAGCGATTCAACCAGGGCATCGATAGCGACATACAGATTGCTGTCAGTAGTCTCGGCGAAGATGGTTTTGCCGCTTAGATGCACGCTGGCCTCCGCTTTCTGTTCCAGTTTATCCACGGACAAAATGACGTTAATGTCGATCACATTGTCGAAGTGGCGTTTTACTTTATCGAGTTTGGCAATGACATGTTCGCGGATAGCTGGGGTAATTTCTAGGTGACGCCCGGTGAGGTTGAGGTTCATGGCCTGCTCCTATTAGGTTAGAGGGATTTACGAAGATTTACCGGGAGTATGTTCAGCAGTTCCCGGTATTTTGCCACGGTACGGCGGGCGACTAAAATGCCCTGCTGTGCCAGGATTTCGGATAAGCGACTGTCGGTGAGCGGACTCTTGGCGTCCTCTTCACTGATGAGTTGCTTGATGATAGCGCGGATGGCGGTGGAAGAACACGCGCCGCCCGCTTCGGTGGAAAGGCCGCTGCCGAAGAAATATTTGAGTTCGAATATGCCGCGCGGCGTGAGCATGAACTTTTGCGTGGTGACGCGCGAAATGGTGGATTCGTGCAGTTCCAGTTGTTCCGCGATTTCGCGCAACACCAGGGGACGCATGGCGATATCGCCGTGCTCGAAGAATTTCCGCTGGCGCTCGACGATGGCTTGCGAGACGCGCAGGATAGTATCGAAGCGTTGCTGCAAATTTTTGATGAACCAGCGCGCTTCCTGCAATTGTCCCGCCATCTGTTGCGAATTTTGTTCGTCACGTTGCTGCAAAATATTGGCGTAAATTTGATTGACGCGCAGGCGCGGCATGGCTTCCGGGTTGAGTCGGGCTTTCCAGATGCCGCCGTGGCGTTCGACCAGCACGTCGGGCACAACATAGTCCGCCGCGCGTTGTTCAAATGCGCTACCGGGCTTGGGTTGCAGGTGTACGATGAGTTCTTGCGCGCAACGCAGTTCGGCGTCACCGCACAGCAAGGCCTTTTTCAGTTTGTTGAAATCGCGGTTGGCCAGCAAATCCAGGTGATGCGTGACGATGCTTAATGCCAGATCGCGTCCCGGCACATCTTCCGGCATATCTTGCAGTTGCAACCCCAGACACTCGCTCAGGCTGCGCGCGCCGATGCCCGGTGCGTCCAGATGTTGCAATTGCACCAAGGCGGTTTCCAGGTCATCCAGCGTGATGTCGAGTTCGGCGGGCAGCATCTCGACGATTTCCTGCAGCGGCTGGGACAGATAACCGTTGTCGTCGAGCGCGTCGATGAGCAGGCCGATGATTTTTTTGTCGCGGCTATCCAGCTGGCTCATGTTCACTTGCCAGAGCAGGTGTTCGCGCAGGCTGGGGCGGTCGGCGGCGATTTCGCTATAGCCCTCATCGTCGTCGTCCGATGCGCCCGATGAGTTGTATGTGGGTTCGGCCCAATCTGTTTCCGCGGGCTGGGTGTCGTTTTCCTCGCTGGTTTTTGTTTCCGTGGCCGCACTGGACGAGGGCGCGTCGCCATGCGCATAAGGCTGCGCAATGTCGTCCTCTTCGCGTTCGAGGAATGGATTTTCGTCCAGCAGGCGCGCGGTTTCCTGATTGATTTCCAGGGTGGACAGTTGCAATAGTTTGATGGCCTGCTGCAACTGCGGTGTAAGCGTCAGTTGTTGCGACTGTCTGAGTTGTAGCACTGCTTTCATTTTTACGCTGGAGTGTTCGGGCTTTAGAGCTTGAAGTTTTCGCCGAGATAGACTTTTCTCACGCCCTCATTATAGATGATTTCATCGGGTTTGCCTTCTGCCATCACCGAACCGGCATTAATGATATAGGCGCGGTCACAAATACCCAAGGTTTCGCGCACATTATGGTCGGTGATGAGCACGCCGATGTCGCGCTCTTTGAGAAACTGTATGATCTTCTGGATGTCCAGCACGGCGATGGGGTCGACGCCGGCAAAAGGCTCGTCCAGCAAAATAAAGCGCGGGTTGGTTGCCAGCGCGCGCGCAATCTCGACGCGGCGACGCTCCCCGCCGGACAAGCTGAGCGCCTGATTGTTGCGTATATGCGCGATGTGCAAGTCGTTCAGCAATTCCTCCAGCCGCGCCTCTCTTTCTTCTGTATTCAAGTCCTGCAACTCCAATACCGCCAGAATGTTTTCCGCCACACTCAGACGGCGGAAAATGGAGGCTTCCTGCGGCAGATACCCCAAGCCGAGACGGGCGC
The DNA here is from genome assembly GCA_964639585.1 of uncultured Gallionellaceae bacterium. Classification (GTDB taxonomy): domain Bacteria; phylum Pseudomonadota; class Gammaproteobacteria; order Burkholderiales; family Gallionellaceae; genus PALSA-1006. The sequence continues at coordinate 35,718 of CAZXDK010000017.1, forward strand.
GGCGATGGATGGGCAGGTGTGTGATATTTTGATTGTCGATAAAAATATCTCCGCCATCCGCCGCCACCAAACCGACGATCATATAAAAACTGGTGGTTTTGCCCGCGCCATTGGGGCCGAGGAGTCCGACCACTTCACCGCTTTTTACCGACAAAGAAACATCCTGCACCACGGTGCGGGTGCGGTAGCGTTTTTTCAGGGTTTGGGTGCGAAGTTCACTCATGGTGTATTAACGAATTTCCAGCCACAGATGAACACGGATAGTCACGGATGAATGCCCGGCAAATCGTTGGCTTGCGATACACTACTGCTGCTTTATCCGTGGTCATCTGTGTTCATCTGAGGCTAAATTGTTTTTGAATTTTCATTTGCCCGGATTGCTTTGCGTGTCTTTGTTCTTGGGCTGTATGGTCGCATGGGCGCGCCCGCTTTCCGGGCTTCCATTTACGCGAAACACTCCGGTCTGCGTGCTGTAAGTGATATGGTTGCCCTGTACCTCGTCCTGCTCGCGTTTTACGCGCGCTTGTTCATATAAATTAACGGTCTCGGTTTGGGTGTTGTATTCAATGCGCTCGCCATAGCCTTCCACATACTCGTCTACTATGTCGCGTTTTTGCCGGAAGCTGGCCGGGTGTCCGCTGGCGACGCAGAATTTATGTCCGGCAGCATCTTCGGTGACGACCAGTTTTTCAGCGGTGAAGCGCAACGTGCCCTGGGTGATTTCGACCTTGCCCTCGAAGGTGCTGACACGTTTGGCGTCGTCCAGATTCATGTGATCCGCCTCAATGTGCATGGGCTTGTCACGATCCGCCTTTTCGGCGTGAGCCAAGCCGCTTAAGGACAACAGCAAGGCTGACAGCAAAACGAATTTATTTGTGGGCGGGTTCATGAATGGCGTGAACATTGGAGAGCAGGTTAATGATGCGGGATTTATTGTCGATGGTCATTCCCGTGGCATGTATAGTATCCCGCGCAGTGACCAGTGTGATAGGGCGATCTGTATCCGCCGTATCTTTATCCGGCTGGACATGCAGATAGTCGGTGCTAAACTCCATTGCACTTTGTTCATCTTTGGCCAAGCGTACGATTTTTACATCCTGATAAAGAAATACCTCATTGCCACGGCTGGATACTTTGCCGCGCTGGGCGGAGGTGATTAGCGGCGCTTGGTCGCTGTGCAGGCTGACCAAGCGCGGATTCTGCAAGTGCGTACTGTCGTCATCGGGATAATGCCACATTTTTTCGGTGGTCATCGTATAGCGCGCGCGTCCGCGCTCATCCAGAGTGATGGTAGATAGCTTGTCCACCGAAAAATCAATATCGTGGCGTTTGCTGCTATCGGGTTTGTCGGGTAAGGGCTGCACTTGCTGATTGAGCCAATAGGTTCCCGCCAGCAACAACAGCAAGGGGAGCAGCGGCAGCCAGGCGCGCGCGCGCTCCAGATAAGTGGCGCTATGCTTCATTCGATATACGGCGCCAGCTGCGCGCTTAAGGTGCCTTGGGCGGACATGATCAACTCGCACACTTCACGCACTGCGCCGTGCCCGCCATCGTGTTTGGTGATGTAATGGGCATGATCATGCACCAGAGCAGCCGCTTTGGGCACGGTCAGCGCCAGTCCGACGCGGCGCATCGCCGGCAGATCGACCACATCGTCGCCCATGAAAGCGGCGAATTCAGGCGCCATCCCCAGTTTGCCCAGCAAATCCTGCATGGCTTCCCATTTGTTATGGATGCCCTGATAGACATGCGTGATGCCCAGATTCTGGGCGCGCATTTCAACACAGCGCGACGTGCGCCCGGTGATGATGGCCAGTTCCACTCCGGATAAGCGCAGCATTTTCAGGCCGTGCCCGTCCAGCGAATTAAAACGTTTGAATTCTTCACCCGAGTCGGAAAGGTATAAACCGCCGTCGGTGAAAATGCCATCCACATCAAAGGCGATCAAACGGATGGGGCGTATGCGTTCCAACATGATTCAAATCACCTTTGCGCGTAGTAAATCAAACATATTGAGGGCGCCAACCAGGCGGTGCTCGGTATCCACCACCAACATTTGGCTGATGCGGTATTGTTCCATGGCCTGCACTGCTTCCACCGCCAGTGCTTCTGCCGCGATGCACTGCGGATTGCGCGACATCACTGCGGCCACCGGCGTGCTACTGAAGTCTAGGCGCTTTTCCAGCGTGCGGCGCAGGTCGCCGTCGGTATAAATTCCCAGTACTTTGTGTTCGGCATCCACCACCGCGGTCATGCCCAATCCTTTGCGCGAAATTTCCAGCACAGCATCGGCCAGCGTCGCGTTGTGCGGCACGGCGGGGATGCTCGCGCCCAGGTGCATGATGTCGCGCACGTGGGTGAGCAGACGCCGTCCCAAGCTGCCGCCGGGGTGCGAACGCGCAAAATCTTCTTCACCGAATCCCTTGGCATCCAATAGCGCTACGGCGAGCGCATCGCCCAGCGCGAGTGCCGCTGTCGTGCTGGCGGTGGGCGCTAATCCCATCGGGCAAGCTTCTTGTGCGACATAGCCGTTGAGATGGGTGTCGGCTGCCAGTGCCAAGCTGGATTGGGCGTTGCCAGTCAGGCTGATGAGCTTCGCCCCTTGGCGTTTGATCACCGGTACGATGGTGAGCAGCTCTTCGCTTTCGCCGGAATAGGAAATGGCGATGAACACATCTTCAGCCGTAATCATGCCGAGATCGCCATGGCTTGCTTCTCCGGGATGCACGAAATAGGCCGGAGTTCCGGTGCTGGACATGGTTGATGCTATCTTGCGTGCGATGTGCCCGGATTTACCCATGCCGCTGACGATGACGCGCCCTTCGCAAGACAGAATGATGTTTAGTGCTTGCAAAAAGGAGTCGTCGATGCGTTGCACCAGCGCTAAAACGGCATCGGCTTCGATGCTCAAAACTTTGCGTGCGAGATCAAGAGCGTAAGGCGCTGCGGAGAGATGTTTATTCATACGGGGATTATACCCAAGCAGATGACGAATTCGTCCAAAAATTCCGTTAGGACGAGCAGCCTTGCGCACTATCAGACATGCAAGGCTAAGACTCGCTTAGCTCGAAACGCACTTGACCCACCGTATTCTCTACCAAGGTCAAACGAAATCCCATTTCTTCGGCCCAGCGCTTGACTTGAAACAAGCCCACACCCAAGCCGTCTTCGGAGGGAACGATAGTGCTTAAGATTTTTCGCGCCCGGTCGCCGGGAATCGCGCTGCCTGTGTCGTTTACGCTCAGGCATAACGGCGTGCCAGTAAGTGCTACCGTGATGCGGATGCCGGGTTCACGCAAGCGTTTGTTGCACGCATTGTCGATCAGATTGTCGGCAACGCCGTCGAACAAGGCGGCGGGAATTTCCTTGTTTTTGCCGAATTCAACTGTGCCATCATTCCCGTGCAATAGCCAGCCGGGCTCAGTAAACTCAATGCCATCATGCTGATGCCTTTGCCGCAGATTTTCCCACCACGTTGCCAGCGGCAGCGGCGCGGCGTCTTCGGCTTGCGGTGACTTGAGCTTGTTCAAAATCAACTCGATGCGCTGGGTCAATACCGGTAATTGGCGTTGCAAAATCGGCTGGGCTTTATCCGCTTGATGCTGCGCCACTGAAGTCAACGCCAGCAGAGATTGCAGCATATTCTTCAGATCGTGCGTAAGACGCGAACCGGTTTCGTAAATGGCTTGTAAACGGGCGATTTCGCGCAGGCGCTGCTCGCGTCGCTTGGCCTGATAAAAGTGGCCGAGCACCTGCGCCAGCAAGTGGATGTGCAGCGCCGCCGAAGGCGAAATGCGTTGGCGGCTGAATAAAGTCAATTGCAGGTCGTGATCTATCACTTCGATGCGGTGTTGGCTGGAAACGCCCACGTTGCCGTCTCCTTCGTCCGACATCCAGGACAAGCCGGACAGCCAGGGCAACTTGGAAAAATGCCCGATGGCGCGGCTAAGAAATATCGCCGGATCGGATTCCTGTTGCGAGGCGGATGCCAGATTTTTGAGCCACTCCTCAAACGGTGTGCCGACGTTGAGCAAATAACGCGAAAATACCGGCTGCAAACCGGAAAATCCCAGGCGCGGACTCCATAGCCAGCCGAGCACAAGCAGCATAAGCGCAATCAGGAACAGCGTGCGCAGCAGGGCTTCGAAATAATCCACCTTCGCCAGCGTCATAAATGCCAGACTGCCCAGCACCAGCAAGGTCAGCAGCATGAATAGCAACAGGCTGTAGATAAAGTCCACAATCTGCGCGGCGTCGGCCTGTTCTTTTTCGTTGGGTAACAGCGCTATCGCCAGCAACAATAAGGGCAGCAAAAGTTCCATCAAACTGCTCGACGCATCCACGATGACCGGCAATTCGAACAGATGCGGTGTTATCCATAACAGCAGCACCGCGAGCAAATACACCATCGCCAGCAGATAGCGCCAACGTTGCCAGCGCGTGTGGAAGGCAAACACGCGTCCGCCGACCAGAGAAAACAAACCGCTTACCCAGAATGCCAGCACCCACCAATTCAACCACAACAAGGCAATCAAACTGGCGCCGCCGATGAACAGTGAGCTACCCGGACGCAACTTGCTTTCTCCGCGCCATAACGGTTGCCACAGCAAAAACAATCCCAGATGGGCGAACAGAAACGGGCGCGCCCAAATATTCTGCGTACCCAGGAGCAAGGTAAGATGCAGCGAAACCAGCATCGCAACCGCAAGCCAGCGGCCTGAGCGCATTACTTGGCGATGTAAAAAAGTCGGCATTTCGCCACTCCTTGTCGAGAATTCGGCGTTTCTTTCAGCGCCGCCGGAGGATTGCTATCGTGTACGCTTGAATTTCTCCGGCGTTAGAATAAAAAACTTATGTGCTATAGGTGCTTACAGCTAGGCGATAATAGTGGCAGTCAATTTTATAGCTAATTTTTTCTTGGCATGTATGCTGCTTGTGTTAACCATGCAAGGATGCACAATTCAATTTATTTTTCTTAAAAGAATTTAGGAGATGAACATGAAACGCAAACAAACAGGCTTTACTTTAATCGAAATCGCTATCGTGCTGGTGATTATCGGCCTGCTGCTCGGTGGCGTGTTGAAAGGACAGGAACTCATCAATAGCGCCAAGGTGAAAAATCTGGCGACGGATTTCAAGAATGTTCCCGTGTTTATTTATGGGTATCAGGATAAATACAAGGCGCTACCGGGTGATGACAAGGCCGCAGTCAGCCATGTCGGCGCAACGGCGGGCAGCAACGGAGACGGCAACGGGACCATTGATGGCGGATGGCCTTCAACTGGAGAGTCGCTCAATTTTTGGCAGGATATCCGTCTTGCCGGTCTCGCGCCGGGGCCTACCGATCCGACCGCGGCAGACTATATTCCGAAGAACGCCGTGGGCGGAGAAGTGGGGGTCACCAGTGCTGCGGGCAGCCCCATCCAGGGGCTGAGGGGGTCTTATATAGTCTGCTCCAAGTCGATTGCCGGAAAATTTGCCAAGCAGCTTGACACCACGCTTGATGATGGCAATACGGCAACCGGTTCGTTGCAAGTGGTGACTGATGCCACTACTACAGCGGCATCAGCCGTGGCGACAGCAACCGCTGCGATTGTCGATGACACGACTTACGTGGTCTGTATGGGTTTCTAATTCCTGCGCACGGTGTCTGTCTTGCGGAAAGTGCTGCTTTTGGCAAGATGAAACAAATAAAACGTCCCGGGCAATCGGGACGTTTTATTTTGGGGCATGGTCAACGATGCTTCATCGCCACGCCCTTCAAAATTTCCGCCCAGTGGTCATACAGCACAAAATGTTCCTCATCTTGCAGCGTGTGCATGTATTCCAGTTCGAACGCGCTTGCACGATCAAGCTGCACCCTTTTATCCCGGCCTCCCGCATAAGCGGAGACCGCCCCCAGCAGAGTCTTGGCTGTTGGCGCCAGGGCGGCAAAGGTGGCTCTCAATTCCTCGCGATTGGTTTGGGCAAGCTCGTGCAACCCTCTTGCCGCTGGCGACATACCATCCATCACAGCGGGCGTACACATGGCGCAAGCGCCGCAACCAACGCGATATTCCCCACACGACTTGGCAAGCTATGGGCGCATGCAAGCGTATAAGGCGTCCCCGCCGAAAAGCCGATGATGGAAAACCGGTTAATCTTCAGGCTGTCCGTCAAGCCGACAATATCGTCAGCCCAACTCAATAATGTGCGATCCGAGCGAGGATCGGACTGGCCGTAGCCGGGGCGATCAACTGCAATCAGCCGCCCCCCGCATTGCGCCGCAGTCTCGCCCATGTCCGCAAACCTGTCTGATCCATTAGGCCGGAATGACGTGGTTTTTTCTATTGATCAATCCGGGTTGAAATTTAACAAAAATTTACTTCATTTACCCCATTTGGGGGATGCCGTTGCGAAAAGGATTCCATATTCTATAAAAAGGACTTATCCCTATCCCTGCATGCACAATAAACCTTATGAATGAAGAAGTTCTTACTGCCGTTGCAAATTTGACCTGGGATGTCCCATCTGGTTGGTTATCTGCCACCTGCAAAGCCCTGCGCGGTTTGCCGCCTACGGCCAGTGCGGACTTTGTTTTGCAACGGCTGCCGGAAACCCAAAATATTGAACTGCAAATTGCGATAGAAAGCCTGATACGAACCTCCCCGCAACTCATGTCCTGGGAAGCGCTGAGTTGGACACTGGAATCCAGTGCAGCTTTGCATCGCCGGTGGCAAATGACCCTCGCGCAAACAGACAAACGCTATGTTGAACTTGACTGCTAACTTATGAACTCATCGCTTAATCGCATATTTCGCACTATCTGGTCAGAAGCGCTGGGCGCATGGATCGCCGTCTCTGAAATCACCAAGGCTAAAGGCAAGCGCGCTGTTTCCGGCTCACTAAGCTCTGCTACTGTAGGAGCGGCTTTAGCCGCGAAATTCGCTGAGTTATTCGCGGCTAAAGCCGCTCCCACCATAAAGCCGCTAACCCTCGCGCTCGCCTGCTGCTACGCCTTCAACGCTCAAGCCAACCCGCTGAATCCGACAGTAGTCAACGGCCAAGCCAGCTTTGCCAACAGCGGCAACACCCTCACCGTCACCAACACCCCCGGCGCGATCATCCACTGGCAAGACTTCAGCATCCAGGCCAACGAAATCACCCGTTTCGCCCAGCAAAGCGCCGCCTCCACCGTATTGAACCGCATCACCAGCGCCAACCCCAGCAGCATCCTCGGCAGCCTGCAGTCCAACGGACGCGTATTCCTCGTCAACCCCAACGGAATTTTGTTCGGGCAAGGCGCAACGGTCAATGTAGCCGGCCTCGTCGCCAGCACCCTCAACCTCAGCAACGCCGACTTCCTCGCCGGACGCCACCGCTACACCTCCCCTCTCCCGCAAGCGGGAGAGGGGCCGGGGGTGAGGGTCGTCAACCAAGGCGCTCTCACCGCCCAAAACGGCGGCCAAATATATCTGATTGCCCCCGACGTAGAAAACACCGGTGTCATCACCGCCCCCGGTGGCGAAATCCTGCTGGCAGCCGGACACCAGGTTGAACTCGTCAACAGCAACACCCCCAACCTCAGCGTCAGCATCACCGCTCCGGCGGGAGACGCCACCAACATAGGCCAACTCGTCGCGAGTGCGGGCAGCTTGGGACTCTTCGGCGCCATCGTTAAAAATACCGGCACAGTCAGCGCCGACAGCGCCACGATGCAAGGCGGCAAGATCGTATTCAAAGCAAGTCAAAGAACAGACATGTCCGGTACTGTTACCGCCAATGGAACAACAGGCGGCACCATTCAAGCATTCGCCCCAAAAGTTGGGATCATGGATGGCGCAACCGTCAGCGCCAATGGCACACAAGGCGGTGGAACTGTCCTCATCGGCGGCGACTATCAAGGCAATAATCCTGATGTCCCCAATGCTCAAGTCACCTACATTGCCCCCACTAGTAGCATCAGTGCCGACGCAACACAAAATGGAAACGGCGGCAAAGTCATTGTATGGGCTGATAACACCACCCGCGCCTACGGCAACCTCTCCGCACAAGGTGGCGAAAACGGCGGCAACGGCGGCTTCATCGAAACCTCGGCGCACTACCTCGACGTGACAGGCATCAAAGTCAATGCCCAAGCGCCAAAAGGTCAAGCGGGAACTTGGCTACTTGACCCATACAACGTCACCGTCACCGCAGTAGCAGATGTGGGCGGTGCTTTTGTAGCAGGACCACCGGATACGTGGACGCCTAATGCCACCGGTTCCAATATCAGTAACACCACCATCAATACTGCCCTGAACGCGGGAACCAATGTCACCATCACCACTACTGGTGCGGGCGCTGAAGCGGGAGACATCACCGTCAATGCAGCGATTGATCGGACTGCAACGGGTGGCATTGCTGCAACCTTGGCATTAAACGCGGATGGCAGCATCATCATTAACCAACCCATATCTAGCACGACCTTGCCACTTAATTTAGTGCTCAACCATGGTGCAGCAGGCAGTGCAAGCTTTGCGAATAGCCTGTTACTTTCGGGAGGCAATGTCGATGTACAAAGTGCGGGTGGGACGGGCACAGGGACATTGAACATCACCGCAGGAACAACCACACTTACAGGAATACTCGCTGCGAGCACGTTAGGAATGTCCGGTGGCACGCTGAACTTGAACAACGCGGCAGCGACAACCCTGAACAGCGTCACGATGACTGGCGGAGCCCTCAACAACACAGGTGTGCTAAACATCGGCTCGTTGACAGTGAACCTGCCATATAACGGTGTGGCGTCACTGGGCGGCGCGGGTGCTGTGAATCTGACAGGAGTGGGTAGTGGCAACACGGGATATGGGTGTTCCCCTTATTGCTATGTAGCATTGGGGACGCTGACGATTGACGGCGGCAAGGTGTTAACGAATAAGCTAACTGGTAATTTTAACCAGTTGGGTTGGGCGAATTTCGGTCCATTTACCATTGTGCTGACCAATGGTAGCAGCATCGTGAACGAGGGAACGTGGACGCTGAGCAACGGAAACGTGAATTTGGGTACGGGCACGGCAGCAGCAACTGGATTTAGCAATACCGGCACTTTGATCGGAAGTATTACAACCACTAATTGGTATGGCACTTTTGGCAACGGAGGTACGGTAAACGTCAACCTAGCGAACAGTGGCACGGTGAATGCGTCGGTGGGGACGCTCACGCTGGGGGGAAGTGGCACCCAAACTCATACTGGTACGTTCAATACCGCTTCCGGCGCCACGGTGAATTTTAGCGCGGGAAACCATACGTTGAGCAATGTTGCGGCCATCACAGGTACAGGCGCAATCAGTTTCTCGGGAACGGGAACCAACAGCATCACGGGTAGCGTAGCTGCGGCCAGTTTAAGCAACAGCGGTACAACAACGTTGAGCGGAGTGACAACGGTAGGCACGATCACGCAAAGTGGTATTGGCGCGTTAGACCTGACCGACGTGACCGCAACCGGGGTCACGTCGGTGAACGTGAGCGGCGGCACCCTGTCCATCGCCAGCCCGTTGAATGCTTTGAGCAGCATCACTGTGAGTGGTGGCAGCTTTACCCTTAACACACCGGCGAACGCTTTGAGCAGCGTAAACATGAGTGGCGGCAACTTTGCCGTCAACACCTTAGTGAACGCCTTGAGCGGCGTAACCATGACTGGCGGTATCTTTGATTTCAATCAGCCGGTAGGCGACATTGCAATCACACTGAACGGTGGCACGCTGAACTTGAACAACGCGGCAGCGACAACGCTGACTACTCTTAATTTGAACAGCGGCACCTTAACCAATGCCGGTGTGCTTAACGTTGGTTCGTTGGTTTCGAATCTACCAGTTAACGGCGGAGCAACGCTGAGTGGCGCGGGTGCTGTTAATCTCACTGGGGTGGGCAGTGCTACTGCGGGCTGGGGTTGCGATCCTGGGGGGTGCGGATACTACGCAAATGGGACGCTAACGATAGATGGCGGCAAGGTACTGACTAACACTGCGGCGGCTAATTTTACCGAGTCTGGTGTGAATAATTGGGGGGCGGTGACAGTTGCGCTGGCGAACGGCAGCAGCATTGTGAATGCCGGAACATGGACTCTGGGCAGTGCCAATTTGAGCTTGGGAGCAGGTACGGCGGCGACAACGGGGTTTACCAATACAGGCACGTTGACCGGCGGTAACAGCACGGGCAATTGGTATGGCACTTATGGTAAGGGTGGGACGGTGGACGTCTCGCTGCTAAACAACGGTACGGTCAATAGTAATTTCGGGACGCTTAACCTGAATGCGGCGGGAACCTACACGCATAGCGGTATTTTTAATATAGCCACTGGCGCGGGACTTACATTTGGCGCGGGCACTCATAATCTGACGAATGCAACCTCAATTACTGGCAGCGGTACATTAGGTTTTTCTGGCACATCCATTACGAATATCAGCGGCCAAGTGCTTGCCAGTGGCATTAATGTTTCTGGCACGGCGACACTGAACTTGAACAATACCGCGACAGCCAACTCGCTCGGTGCTTTGAGTAACGCTGGCGGCATCGTGAACGTCAACAACACTACGTTATCAAATGGCATCACCAGTATTACGCAAGGTATTGGCACGATCAACCTTAATGGAGCAGCGACGGAAACGCTGACCACAGTCAGCTTTAATGCACCATTTCCTAATAATGGCAACCTGAATAACATAGGCACCTTGAATGTCGGTTCGTTGTCAGTTAATGGCTCGCTCTATACCGGCGCAACAGCGACAATGGGCGGTGCTGGGGCCGTAAACTTAACTGGAGCGGGCGGCCTAAACGGAGGATGGTACACAACGAGTTTGACGATTGATGGAAATAAGGTGCTAACCAATTCTGCCACTGGTGGTTTCTACGTAGCAGGAAATTCTCCGGCTGGTGGTTCTAACCCTTCAACAGTTATATTAGCCAATGGCGCCAGCATTGTTAACGATGGTACATGGACGTTTTATTACGGTGCCGTAAATGCGGGCGTAGGGGGTAATGGCGGTTTCACCAACAACGGCATTTTGGATTCGAAGCCCGGCGGTAGTGGCGGAGGAACAATAAATGTAGCGCTAAATAATGCCGCAACCGGTACGATCAATACCTCGCTCTACTCGCTGAACGTGACAGGTGCGTTAACTCAGTCCGGTGCCATTGTTGCTGGTTCTGGGGGAGCATTCCAAAAAATTGGCGGTTTTACCAACACCGGCACATTGAGAGGTGCGGGCTCCATCGTCGTCGGCGCTGGTTCGAGCCTCATCAATCAGGGCAACATCAATCCAGGTGGAACAGGTGTTGCGGGCACGCTGTCCATCTCCGGCGACCTGCAACTCTCCACCGGCTCCATTTTTAATATCGAACTGGGCGGCACAGGCGCGGGACTGTCGGACAAAATTGCTGTCACCGGCAACATCACCAACACAGCAGGCACGCTGAACGCCAGCCTATTGGCTGGCTATACGCCAGTGAATGCCGATGCGATTCCGTTCATGACGAAGACCGGAACATCCACCGGAACCTTCGCTACAGCCAACTTGCCAGCCAATTTCAGCGCGGGCTACAGCCTTGTGGCGGGCGAAGCCGCACGGCTTATTTATGCTACTCCTGGCTTAATTACGTTCACCAATACGGCTGGTGGATTGACGTGGGAGACCCCGGGCAACTGGAGTGGTGGTGCTTTACCGGGGGCGACAGACACCGCGCTTATCAGCGGTGCGAATGCGGTCACGCATACCACCGGCGCCCACAGCATCGCCGCATTGACCATCAACAGCGCTAACTCGCTCAATGTTTCCGGCGGTTCGTTGACGGTGTCCGGCGTCACCACGCTGGATGGCGGGCTGACGGTGTCCGGCACGGGCGCGGCAACTTTGACCGGGGCGCTGAATGGCGCGACCAGCGGAGCGGTCACGGCAACAGCGGGAACACTCGCGCTGGGTGCGGCGTCAACCGTTAATTCATTGGCGCTCAACGGCGGCACGCTGACCGCGAACGCCGGACTCACCGTAGCGAACTACACGCACGCTTCCGGCACGCTGAACATCGGCGGCACGACCTTGCTGAAATCGGCGGGTAGCATGGCGATCAACGGTGCGATTGCCAGCAGCGTGGGCGGCAACCTGACGTTGCAAGCGGTGAATAACATTGTGCTGGGTGCGGGCGGCTCAATCACTGGCACGGTGTCGCCGTTGAACGTGATTTTGGATTCCAACTTCAACGGAACAGGCGGATCAATTTCGGTGTTATCGGGCACGTCGATTTCCAGCAACGGCGGCAATATCACGTTGGGTGGAGGCGGCGGTACGATTAGTGCGGGAGTTGGATTCGCGCAAGGGGTCTGGCCAGCTTACAACGGTGTCGCCGTTCGCGGCAATCTGACGGCGGCGGGTGGCAATATCGTTATGAACGGTATTGCAGATGCGATTACCGTGATAGGTGCTGGAATCGATCCTCCGATAGGTGTGGAGGTAAGTGGCAATAGCACAGTAAGCACTACTGGTACTGGCACGATCTCTCTGACAGGGCAGTCCATGAGTGCTGTTGTAGGGACTGCGAATACTTGGGGTGTTGCTATAGGTCATGGTGTTTATGGGGCAGGTACGGTGTCCAGCGTAGATGGAGCTATTCTGGTTAACGGCACATCAGGCAGCGTATCCAATTCCATCGCTGCGCTGGTATATAACGGCTCCACCGTACGAGCCACAGGTTTGGGCAGCGTCACTCTTAATGGCACTGTGGGCAACAATGCTGCCGCCAGTGGAAATACACGCGGCGTGACTATTGAAAGCGGTGCCGTGGTTTCCACGAATAGCGGGACGCTGACATTAAATGGTGTGAACACCTCCACATCGACAGCAGGTTTTGCCTATGGAGTGCATATCAACGGAAGAGCTGTTGGCGATTCAATGGTTAGCTCTACTTCTGGTTCGATCAATATCATTGGTAGCGCGGTGAATGGAATTGGAACTGGCGTATTTGCCAATCTTCCCATTACTGCCACCAAAATTGGCAATCTCACCTCCGGCAACATCCTGCTGCGCAGCCTGAACGGTACGGGCATATCCCTGACCGGCGCAGCCATCAATACCACCGGCAACGTCACGCTGGATGCAGTCGGCGGCGGGGCGATCACTCAGACCAATGGCTCCATCACTTCCGCCGGTTTGCGTGTGCTGGGCGACACCACCGCCAGCGCCGTGACCTTGAATTCCA
>CAZXDK010000018.1:0-46839 GCA_964639585.1 uncultured Gallionellaceae bacterium
CGTGCAGCGAAGAGGTGCGCATTATACAGATCTTTTTAACTTCGTCAACCTGAATCGCTCACTTCATTTTTTACTGCTTTACCGCTTGCAAACTCTTGCGCTGTTGCTGCAAGAGGGCGCGCATTATATCGGGCAAAAAAAAACCGTCAACTAATTTTTACGCTTATTTTCCCACTGCTTTACTGCCTCAAATCCTTCTGCTTACGCAGCAGAAGGGCGCGCATTATATCGGGCAAAAAGAAACCGTCAATATAATTGTTAAATTTTAGTGAATTATTTTTGAATTATTTTTCTCGACGCACGCAAATCCTATGAAAATCGCACAAAATCGTACAATGCACACCCGATTCAATTGCATCAACAAGGCATACTCACGTGAAATTAATTCTGGGCATCGAATCCTCCTGCGACGAAACCGGCATTGCGTTGTACCACTCGGAACGCGGCCTGCTCGCTCACACCCTGCACTCGCAAATCGCCATGCACAACGAATACGGCGGCGTCGTACCCGAACTCGCCTCACGCGATCACGTACGTCATGTATTGCCACTGCTACGCGAAGCATTAAGCCGGGCCAACTGCACACTTCACGACATCGACGCCATCGCCTACACCCAAGGGCCGGGACTTTCCGGCGCACTGCTGGTCGGCGCGAGCGTCGCCTGCTCCCTGGCTTATGCGTTGAATATCCCCACGATACCGATCCATCATCTGGAGGGGCACCTGCTCTCACCCTTATTGTCCGATCCCGCGCCGGAATTTCCTTTTGTCGCCCTGCTGGTTTCCGGCGGACACACGCAGTTGATGCGCGTAGACGGCGTGGGACGCTATACCTTATTGGGAGAAACATTGGATGACGCTGCCGGCGAAGCCTTCGACAAAAGCGCGAAGCTGCTCGGACTGGACTATCCCGGCGGCGCCCTGCTTTCCAAGCTCGCGCAGCGCGGCACCCCGGGACGTTTCAAACTGCCGCGCCCAATGCTGCACAGCGGCGATCTGGATTTCAGCTTTAGCGGATTAAAGACGGCGGTATTGCTTGCTGTTCAGCAAAACGCCAGCCTTCCTCACCCAAACCCTCTCCTGGGGACAAACGAATCGCTATGCGAATTTAAGAATTTCGAGCAAACGCGCGCCGACATCGCCCACGCGGCTCAAGCCGCCATCGTGGACGTATTGGTGAGCAAGTCCCTGTCCGCGCTTAAACAGACCGGGCTCGCGCAACTTGTCATCGCCGGCGGCGTCGGCGCAAACCAGGCTTTGCGCGCGCAACTCAATCAAGCCGCACAGCAGCGCGGCTTTAAAGTGTTTTACCCGGATCTGGAGTTTTGCACCGACAACGGCGCGATGATCGCCTTTGCAGGCGCACTGCGAATGCAACTGTCGCCCCCCCGACACGGTGCGGTGGAACCGTCTGGTGCTGAAGAGGGGGCTGGCGACGCCTCTCAACCCAATCGAATTAATGCCACCATATTACAGTCGCCGTCAGCCCAGCGCGACTACCGCTTCAACGTCAAACCGCGCTGGGATTTACAGCAACTCAATCACGCCGCATAGGAGCGGCTTCAGCCGCGATACGATTTTCACGGCGACGATTCTTCGCGGCTGAAGCCGCTCCCACAATCTTATTGCTCCTTCTTCTTGCCGCCGATTTTGCTTTCCTTGCCCGTCATCAGATTCTGAATATTGCTCTTGTGGCGCCAGATCAACAGCATCGACATAATCGCCGTCGCCAGCACCAACTCGGGACGCAGATGCAGCAACATGGCATAGACCGGCGCCGCGATTGCCGCCACCAGTGCCGCCAGCGACGAATAACGGAACACCACCGCCACCAGCAACCAGGTTGCCAACACCGCCAAGCCCATCCAACCGCTCAAGGCCAGCAACACGCCCAGCGCAGTCGCCACACCTTTGCCGCCTTTAAACTTGAGGAAGATCGGGAATACATGACCGAGGAACACCGCTAAAGCGACCAAGGCCACCAGCAACAAACCCGCCCCATCGTGCGGCGCAAAGCGTATCGCCAGAAACACCGCCAGCCAGCCTTTGGCCGCATCCCCCAACAACGTCAACGCCGCCGCCGCCTTCTTGCCGCTACGCAACACATTCGTCGCGCCGGGATTGCCGGAGCCGTAAGTTCGCGGATCGGCCAAACCAAACGCTCTGCTCATCAACACCGCAAAAGAAACCGAGCCCAACAGATAGGCAAGCGCAACAAAAACTAGGGTCATCATCTGGAATACCTTAAAATGCGAGCGGCGGATTCTACTCGAATGCCATCACTACAACCAAACTCACGCCGAATACCATGGACATCATCTTTCTGCGCGGACTCAAGATCGACACCCTCATCGGCGTCTATGACTGGGAGCAGCGCGTACCGCAAACCCTGCAATTTGATTTGGAGATTGCGCTTCCCGAAAGCCGCGCCTGCCAGACCGACAATATAGCCGACGCCCTCAATTACGCCGACATCGTGCGCGCGATCCAGAGCGAACTCGCCAGCCGCCACTTCAATTTGCTTGAAGCGCTCGCTGAACACATCGCCCAACTTCTGCAGAATGACTTCAATTCCCCATGGGTCAAGGTCAGCATCGCAAAACCGCAAGCAATACGCGGTTGCCAGATGGTGGGAATTTGTATTGAGCGGGGCCAGCCTAAATAGCCTGGCCTGAACAGGCCATCGCGCGGCAATAAATCTTGCCGCAGATTGCACATAAACCGGGAAAGCTTCAACCACCAACTTGCACCTGCGCTTTCGGCTTGTTTGGCATGGCCGCCAACTGCAGTTGATTGAGTGATTGCGATTTTCATTTTGGTCTGACGAATAAATTCATTTGGCAGAATGCATCACATACCCAAGCCACCCAAGCGCCATCAAAATAAGCAGCAAGAACAAAAAGTGCGGCCATAGTGATTTTTTATCGGCATAGGGATCCGCTAAAGAGCGCTTCGCGCCTTCCGGGAAGTTGGGTAGCGCGGTAAGCGATGCGCCGAACGGAATATTGATGAGCACCTTCGCGTTGACCGCCCAACCACAGGCGTCAAGGATGGGCGCCAGATTGCGTCGCTTCAGCTTAAGCCACGCCAGCAGCATGGACGGCCCCGAAACGGCCAGCATCAACCCCGCAACAACCAAGGGAATTTGCCAAAGCTGCAAACCGATTAGCCCGCTGATGAGGGAAGCCAAAATCCCGCCGATAGCCGCGATGGCCAAGCCGATTGCCGCAAAGATACCGGCAAATTTAGCCACATCAAATGCGGGTTTGGGTTGAGCGTTCGCGGCAGGGATAGGCGCATTGCCATTGCCCGCCAACACCGTCTTAACCATTTTCTCCTGCACCACATTCGCTCTGGAGGAAGCAAATTTCTGTATCTGCTCTCCCGCGAATTTCAGCAATTTTTTGTAAGGAGACCAGAAAGCCTGACGAATACTGATAGGGTGATCGGTTACGCGGACAATGGCGGCGTTCCAATCCTGTCCCTTGCGGTCATAAAACACCCCGTGACGCCCCACTCTCAAAAAATCGGAATCGCCGGCCGTGAAAGCTGCCGCGATATTTGTTTTTTCCACAACTCCGCTACGCGTCAGTTCGCAATACGCCAAACACACCCCGCTCATGTTCGCGTAGACGGCATGGGCATCCACGTCGTCTACCTTGACGCACAGCTCACAACTGCGTCCGTCCATGTAGAGAACACCGAACTGGAATATGGCTTTTGTCTTGCCGGAATAAAATTCACTGAACGACACGAAATTATTCGCCAGCCTTAATAAATCCCGCTGATAACGGATTAGGCGTTCGACCGAATAAATCGCCTTGATTTCCGCTTCGACCGCCTGGTCTTGCGCGATGAGCGACTCGATTTGCACCTGATATTCCCGGTTAACCATCTCGCGCAGGCGTTCAACACCCAGCGCGCCCACGGGTGAGGCAGGCCGCGTATTTTGCCATTCCTCGAAAGCTGAAAATTTCGCGCACAACGCAAACCATTCGGCTTCGGTGATGCTTTGTTTCTCGCCCAGCAAAGGGCGAACCACACACACACGCAACGCTTCGACCTTGCCCCGCCAAGCGGGGTTAATCCCGGAAGTCAGGGACAAGGGTTTGTCCGCCGCAACCGCCGCCAGCGGGAACCCGGCCATGCCCGGGTTTTCCGCAGACAAATTTTGGGCGGCCAACTGTTGGTAATCTTCAACTGCTCGGCTCAACGGTGATGCCGCACGGGGATCATAAGCCGCCATTTGGCAGCGGGTAAAATAATCGTCGATCTTTTCTTTCACTGCCTGTAGCACTTTTGCCGCCGCCACGCTGTCAGCCCCCAGCGGAGAAATGACCGCGTCGGCCTCGCCCCTTGCATGCCAGGCGATATACTCCCGTGCATCGGCAAAAAATTTTGCCGCGATCTGCTGATTGATGCCGTTGTCGCCACTTCTGTCGGCGACCACCCCGGATGCAGCGCCGATATCCTCGATGGCTGCGCGTAATCCGAGGTCGTCAATCTGGCTGGCGCAAATCACGCCGTCGCCGTTGAATTGCAAACTTGCCAGAAATTGCCCGATATTGACCAAGTCCTCCAGACAGATTTCGGTCGCATCGTTTTTTCCCACACTGGCCAGAATATGTCGCGCCGAAGCAAGTATCTGCCTGCCCTCCTCAGTGCGGTCAGCAATGTCGGACAAGGGCAATTGATCCGTCCCTTTGGCGAGCGACTCCGCATTTTTTAGTAACGCACCGGCCCAGTTAACCGCGCCCAGCACCTCGTTGGCGCGCACGTAGCCGTCTCCATCCGCATCTATCATGTCCAGCGTGCGGGTATCGAATTCAATGCCGCGCGTCGGGCAACTGAGCGCCACCCACAATTTTTGATCAAGTTCGTTCAATGCCAACAAATCGGCGCCACTCTCCAAGTGCACCTGATCAACCCCGCCTGCGCGAAAAAAATTCCATGTATGAAGCGGCATCATGATTTAACTCGTTTAAAATATTTTGAAGAAAGTACGGATGCACCCGTTTTATCGCAGCCGCTCCCAAGTGCCGGACTGGAAGAGTGTAGCGGCGGATTATGCCGCAAATCTTTGCTTGCCAGTGCTGCGGGGGGATGAGTAATCTTTTCTGCCACTATCCTCTTGCTACAATACTCGTATGAAATCCCATGCCTCACTATTGTTCCGCTCGCGCCCCTTGCGTTGGTCGTTGCTCGTCCTGATAACGATAGGCCTGTTCGGCTATCTGGTGTTGCCCTACATCGCCAAATCCGTACTCACCCGCCAGTTAAACGCAAAACTGCATCGGGCAACCAGCATCAGCGAAATCGTCATCCATCCTTACGCGCTTTCTGCCTATGTGCGCGGCTTTGCTTTACAGGAACGGGAGGGTTCTGCAACCGCGTTGGCGTTTGATGAGCTCTATGTACAGATCGATGCCTTATCCCTGTTGCAAGGAAATCTGGCGCTCAAAGAAATCCGCCTGAGCAACCCGCATTTCATGCTGGTGCGCAATCCAGACCGTAGTTACAACTACTCGGATTTGATCGAGGACATGCTGGGCCAGCCCGACAGCAAGAACGACCAAGCGGCGAACCCGCATTTTGCCCTGAACAATATCCAACTGAACGGCGGGCAAATCGACTTCGACGACCGACCGACCGGCAAAATACACCACATCAGCGATATTCGTCTGGCGATCCCGTTTATCTCCAGCTTGCCGTCACACACCCGGGTTTATGTCCAGCCCGCCCTGGAAGCGCGTATCAACGGGAAACATATATTGCTTGCCGGCAAAACGCTCCCCTTCGCGGACAAGATTGAAGCCACGTTGGAAATTGACGCGGACGACATTGATCTGCCCCAATATCTCGATTACTTGCCGCAAAAATTGCCCTTGCGCCTGACCGCCGGACTGCTGGACAGCAGACTGATCGCCACATTCAGCCAACAGCGCGGGCAAAAACCATCGCTACAACTCAATGGCGACCTCGCCATCAAAGGAGCGGCAATCGCCACGGCCGATGGTGAACCCGCCTTTTCTCTTGCCCACCTGAAAATACACGTCGGCTCTTCCCGTTTATTCGGCGCCCCGTTAGCGGCTGAAGGAAATGTCGAGCTCGCCAAGCTGGAGATCAAAAATTATCGCCCCCAGCCCTCCCTGAAAGTGGACGGCGCCAGCCTGAACGTATCCTCGCAGTTTGCTTTTGCGCTTGAGCGGGGCGCACCCGGCCTTGTTCTCGACAAGTTGAGCGCCGACCTGAGCGACCTAGACTTGCACCTTGCCGCCGAAAAGAATCCGTTCTTCAGCGTCGCCACCGCTTCCGTCAAAAATGTCCGTTTCGACCTCGCCCGGAGAACGCTGGAAATCGGCGAATTCGCGAGTCGATCGGGCAAATTGAAACTAAGCCGGGAAAGTGACGGATCGTTCGCCCTCACTCGGCTTGCCGCTCCATCTGCGCCCACAGCATCTCCCGCAAAAGCGGAATTGCCCTGGAGTGTCACCCTGAAAAAATTCGCAGTGCAAGATTATGGCGTTCGTTTTGAAGACCGGCTACCCCAGCCTATGGTCTCGATAAATGCCACACCGATCACATTGACCGCAGAAAATTTATCCAATGTGGCGGGCAGTTCAGCCACGCTGAACTTTAGCGCCAACCTGGGCAAAAACGCAGCCATCGGCGCCGAGGGTGCGTTATCGCTGCTGCCGTTGCAAACCAGACTAAAACTGGACATTAAAAATATCGACCTGGTTGCGCTGCAAGCCTACTTCACCGAAAAATTCAATGCCAATGTCACGCGTGGCGTCATCTCTGCCCGCGGCGATCTCGATTTCGGACTGCCCGCCGAGGCGCCGGCGCAAGTGAGTTACCGGGGCAACGCGAATCTGATTGATTTTCGCGTCGTCGACAAAACCGACACGACAGACCTGTTAAAGTGGAAGTCACTCTATTTCGGCGACATCCAAAGCAGCACCGCGCCCGCCAAGTTCGCCATCGGGGAAATTGCGCTGAGTGACTTTTCCTCGCGGCTCATCATTAACGCTGATGGCAAACTGAATTTGCAACAACTTGTGCGCCCCGTGCCGGAACAAGCGCCACCGCAGTCGCCATCCGTAGCGAACACCGCGCCCGGTTATGCGGTGAAAATCGGCAAACTCACCTTGCACGGGGGCAATGTCAATTTTAGCGACCGCTACATTAAGCCGAACTACTCCGCCAATTTGACCGACATCGGCGGCGCCATCACGGGTCTTTCTTCCGCACCGGACAGCACGGCGGATGTCGATCTGCGCGGCAAAATGAACGGCGCCGCACCGGTGTCCATCAGCGGAAAGATCAACCCCTTGGGCAAGGACTTGTTTGTTGACCTTAAAGCCGGCGTCAAGGGCATAGAACTCTCGCCATTTACGCCTTATTCCGGCAAGTACGCGGGCTATGCCATCGACAAAGGGCAACTTTCGCTGGATGTGCGCTACCACATCAAAGACCGCAAACTGGAGGCGGAAAACAACCTGTTTCTCGACCAGTTCACCTTCGGCGAGCCTGTCGCCAGCCCAGATGCGACTCATTTGCCGGTGCAACTGGCGGTAGCCTTGCTCAAAAACCGCAATGGTGAAATCGATATACATCTGCCGATTGGCGGCTCGCTCGACGATCCGCAATTCAGCCTGAGTGAGCTGATTATCCAGGTCGTCGTCAACATGCTAAGCAAAGCCGTCACCGCCCCCTTTGCGCTCATCGGCTCTTTGTTCGGCGGCGGAGAAGAATTGAGCCACCTGGAATTTCCCCCGGGCCAGCAAGGCATCGACGTTGCCGGAAAAAACAAACTGGCCAATCTGGCGCAAGCACTCATCGACAGACCCGCGCTCAAATTGGAAATTATCGGCCTCATCAATGCCGCCAGCGACAAGGAAGGCCTGAAGCAAGCTCTGCTGGAACAAAAATTGAAAGCGCTAAAACTGGGCGATCTCACCGATCAAGATATTTCCACCGGCTCAATTGATGAACTCACACTCACCGCCGCCGAATACCCCGCTCTGCTTAAACGCGTGTACCGGCATGAAGACTTCCCCAAACCGAGAAACATACTCGGTCTTGCGAAAAACTTGCCGACAAGCGAAATGGAAAAATTGATCCTGGCCCACACATCCATCTCCAACGATGACTTGCGCGACCTAGCCAATCGGCGTGCATTGGAAGTCAAAAATTGGCTGCTTGAAATGGGGAAAATTCCACCTGAACGAATATTCCTCGTTGAGCCCAAACTGGCCAAGCCAGATGAAAAAGTATCGGGAAGCGGCAGCCGCGTAGATTTTTCATTGCGCTAAACACGTTTCTGACTGCACCCCTTTGCTTATTGCGTATCCCCCGGATATTTGTTGTCCGCCGTTAATTCAAACGTTCCTGTCGTGCCGTTAACGTCGTATGTATAAACACCGGCGCTCAAACCATAAACCGCCAAGGGGATAGTCTGTACAAAGGGTGTCACTATCGCCGGGCAGGCCTTTGAAGCATCATATTGACCAGCGATCGTAATATCAAACCGATTATTTTGCAGGCGCTGATTGATTTGTCCCATGTTTGGTCCCAGGTGGCGACAGCCATCGCTGAAAGCGCCTCTTACCCGCAAGAATACTTGCACAGGAAAAACATCAATCTTGACCACGTCAACTTTTAATATATCCGGCAACCAAAGCAAAAAATTCCCAATAGTAGAACCAATGACTTTATAGCTTAATAGCTGCCATAGGCCTTGTTCGGTGAGTTTGAAGGTGACATCCTGATAATGGCCGACTTGTTCAGCCGTGTTGACGCTGGGTATCGTGAGCAATCCGTCCTTATAAACCGGGGCGTCCGCTCCCAAGGCAACGTTGATGGGCAATACAGCAATGGTTAATGCTAGGGACAGGATATTCATAAAGCGCATCATGAGCCTCCTATGATTTGATCGGTGCGGGCAGAGCATCAATGGGCACCCCCATTGATTTTGATTATTGCGGATCCCCCGGGTATTTATAGTCCCCCGGATATTTATTGTCCGCCGTTAATTCAAACGTTCCTGTCGCGCCGTTAACGTCGTATGTATAAACACCGGCGCTCAAACCATAAACCGCCAATGAGCCTCCTATGGTTTGATCGGTGCGGGATCGTTTCCCCTTTGCTATTTTGGCGCGACAAAATCGAATCAAAATTCGCACGGTTGCCAGTGTTCAGAACAATCACCCTCGCCGCAAAAGAGAGTAGGGAGGCCACTCCCCCAAGTCAAATTAAATTAATAAGACAATAGAAAAACTGTACGATGTGGTGCGCACAGCCGGGAAGATCGTTTAAACAAAACGAAGATTCTTTTGAACCCGGATAGTTCATTAGAGCTGCGCAGATTTGCGTAGCAATATTCCCCCTTTATGAAAAGGGGGGCCAAGGGGGATTTGAACTTCATCCGAGTGCAAAAATCCCCCTCACTCCCCCTTTCATAAAGGGGGAAGCGAGTTGCTTTTTCTAATGAATTATCTGGGTTGAAAGAAAGTGCCGATTATTGCCTGCCGCTTTCACTGCGACGGCTAATTTCCAGAAGCGCTCTCCAGGCGCACTTGAGCGATGCGCCCAGCGCATAAATAGACACCCAGGGATCGAACAGATAATCCCAGAGGTTATTCGATTCATACCAGCCCACACTCCACGCCAGCGCGGCAAGCGAAATGCTCACCGCAATGAGTGTGCATTGCCGGAGCCATGCGGTCAGCGCAACGAGCAACAGACCCGTGATAAACCAAAGATCGCCAAAGCCCAGCCGATAGGGATCGAACATGCCGAGGCCGAGCGCGAAGGGATAAAAGACGAAAGCGAAGACTGCGACAAAATACAAAGTGGAATTAGACCCATTTTGTAGGAGCGAGCTCTGCTCGCGAATTATTAATATTTCGCGAGCAGAGCTCGCTCCTACGAAGTGAAGTGGCATCGACAGGCGCAGCCCTGTCATCAACAGCAGCAACGTGGTGATGCTCAAATCTCCTGCTATACCGCGCACAAATTCAGCTACGGACAATCCGCCAAGAGGCAGCATTACTGCAATGAATATCGCGACCGTCAGCCATACGCGTTGCTTGGCGGGGAAGCGGGTCGCAACAGGCAAATGCAACGCGAATGCCGCGATGGCGAACGCGATGCCTGCCAGTGCGGTGATGTCAGTGAAGTGCATCATGGGCGGATTTTTCCAAACGTTGATCCAGCCATGTTTGGTTGAACCAGAGATGTTTGATAAAGGTTCTGTTCCAGGTGTAGACGAGATGAAAATCGCCGTGCTGCGTCTGGATCAGATAGGGATAGGAAAATTCGTAGCGGCATTTGCCGTTGCCGCAAACGGTGCGCCGGGTCGATTCGACATATTGCGCGAGTTGAGCCGCCGCCCGGCTGTCGCTTTGCGGAATCAGCGCCTGCACATTTTTAATGAAGCCCGCTTCGTCCGCCTGTGCGCCGGCGGCTTGCTGGTCTTCCAGGCGCTGCACTTCGCGCCATGTCGCACCGCCATCGGGCGACAGCATCAGCGACAACACATCGCGCCCCTGCTCCAGATCATTCAGCACCGCGAGCAAACGCCCGTCCGGCAAAGCCACGCCGGTCAATGCGGCATCGGGATTGCGCAAGGATAATTTCACCGGCGCCGACCAATGTTGCCCGGCATCCCGCGTGGAAACGCTGACGACGCGATGCGGCTCCGCCGCGCCCGCATAGCGCATCAACACCTGGGCGGTTTGCGCATTTTGCGGCAACACCACCGGCTGCAACGTACCCTGCCCGCCCGCCGCCAGACGCTGCTTATCCAGAACGGCGCCGTGTTGATCCAGGCGCAGCATCTCGCCGAATTTGCCAATGAATTCGTGATACACCGGCAAGCCCATCGTGCCGTCGCTGTAGAGCAAGGGCGTCCCCTTCACCAGCGTGCTGATATTCAGAAACGGCGAGGTCACCAAGCGGCGCGGCTCGCTCCACGTCACCCCTTCGTCGCGGGAAACCGTGGTGCTGATCGAGCTGCCCGCCCAGCCGCCCAGCGACACAGTGACATAGAACATGCGCAAACTGCCGTCTGCGGCGCGCGCCACCACGGGATTGCCCAGCTTGGCGACATAGCGGTGCAGCGACTGTTGTGTCCGCTCACGTGTCAGCAATATCTCTTCGCCGCCCCACTGTGCTTGCCGCGGATCGAACACCGCACTGTGTATCGCGACATCTTTTGCCCCTTCGCGGCTCCCGGAAAACCAGAAAGCGCGGATGCGCCCGTCTTTCAATTCGATGGCCGAGGCGGCATGCACCTGGGTGAATAATTTGGCTGAGGCAAAACGGGTCTCGCAACGGGGAGGAGCGTTAGCGGCAAGCGCGGTCGCAAACGTTTGAAACTGCGCGGCAACCGGAAAGTTGGCAGCCTTGTAAAAAGCACTCGCAAAAGCGAGTGCGATGATGCACGGCAAAAGGATGCGCTGCGCCCGCAACATCAGCGGCAGCCCTCCACCAGCGGCAGTGTAGCCGTTGCACCGGGCGCTTCGATCAACAGTTCTTTGCTGAACAACAACTGGAACACTTCGCCCTGCAAAATGCGTTTGATTTCTTCCGGGCTATGCCGGCTGCGTAGTTCCAAACGCTGACCGATAATTTTGCAAGTTGAGCATTTTTCCTGCAACGCTACTTGCACCGCGAACAGAGGGTACTTGGCAGACAATTCGCCCACACTCAGCGTCGGCTCGGATAGATAAGCGTGCACTCTTGCGCCCGGCAACAAGAAACGGTATCCCTCGTCCACGGCTCTGAAATTGCAGGGCGTCCACACGTCTTTCCCCTGAGCGTAGCGTTGCGCTTCCGCACTAAAATTTCCCGCAGCGCCGTCGAACGGGCGCAAGAACGCGGCGAGTGTCAGCATCACCAATAACACCACCACGTTAACCAATACTCTGGTGTGCTGCACCCAAAAAATAGCCACCACGGTGAGCGCTGCGGTGGTCGCCAGCAACGCCCAATAAGCCCATGAATACAAGCCGACCGTCTCGGATTGCAAACGCCACGACAAAAAGGTGAGCAATGCAAGCACGCAGCCCACCAGCAGCAAGCTCGCCACAAAAGCCAGACGGCTAATGCGCTGCCAGTTCAGCGCGCACAATATCGCCAGCCCCGGCATCGCCTCCAGCAGATACCGCGCGGTGCGCTGGCTGGGCAAGCAAAATACGATGAACAACGCCGCCATCCATATCCACAACATTTTTTCTGTTTCACTTAACAGCCTGCGCCGGCGCAAGCTCACCCAAAACACCGCCACAACAGGAAACGCCAACAGCCCGGCATTCATCGGATAACCAAGCAACAGCGCCCAGACACTGCTGCCGCCCCACAACAAGGTGGACAGATAACCGCCCCCGTGCGGGTCAAATTTACCCGCGTTTTCGCCCACGATGAACTCGCGCCAAACCGCTTGCGGATCGGGGTCGAACACAAACCACAAACCGAATATCGCCAACGATACGAACACGGTGATGGCCACTTTCCACGAGTCCTTGCGCAGAAACGCGTTGCAGCGATAATCGCGCTGGTGCAGATACCACCATGCCAGCGCAAGACTCACCGGCACGACCAATGCGAAGGATTTGTACAACAGACCGATACCCACTTCGACGCCCAGCAACAGCGGCACACTCAGGCGCGAATCAAAGGTATGCGAACGCCAATACAGCAGCGTGAAGAACGGTAAAAAAAACCAGAATACTTCGGCGGGATTAATGAGGAAGGGGCGGCCAAAGCGGTAGGTGCTGAAGAACGCCAAAAACGTCAGCGCCGCGATGAACCCCGTTTCCAGAGCCGCATCCGGCGCACCGCCCTGATTTCTCACCAGCCTTTGCGCCAGCAGAAAAACCAGCGCTGCCGTGAGCAGGGTGTAGATCACGCTGGGGTAGCGCAGATTCCACCAGCTCCAACTCTTCCCCCAATGGGTCGAGGCGATGCCCTGCCAAAACAGCAGCGGCGGCTTGGTGTTGCGCATCTCGTGCAGTTGCGATTGCAGCGGCAGCAGATGCCCGCTTGCGGCGGTCAGCCGGGTGATATGCGCATAAGGGAATTCGTCGCCGTTCCTGGGGATGTGCGGACTGTCCAGTCCATAGAAATAGGTGAACACCGCCAACACGGTGGCCAGTACATAAGCGATCAAACGCGAGGTGCTCATGTACGCCGTTTATTCCCGCTCCGAAGGCGGGCCGGATTTAGCCAATAATTTCACCCGCCCGAATGTCCAGATGTCGTTGAGCACAAAATTCAGCACGCTGGTCATGCCTATGGCAATCAGGTTCGCGTACTGGTAATAGACATGCGGTGCAAGCAAGTTGGTGAACACCAGTTGCAGCGCGATGCTCAACCAGCACGCCAAGGTGTATTGGCCGAATTGAAACAGCCACGGACGATGATGGTGTTCCGTGCGATCCGCCCAGGTCCACAAACGGTTCCAGAAAAAATTGTTCAGCGTGGCCAGAAAAATCGCCAACACCAGCGACAGGTTGAGCCTGATTTCCGTTTGCTGGATCGCGTTGAAAATATGTTCCTGCGCCAAATACAGCACGCCGATGTTGACTAGTGTACCGGATGCGCCGACGGTGCCGAATTTCAAAAACCGCCTCGATAAAATCCTGCGCATCAGCGAGGAAAACCCCATGCGCAGATTAAGACCCGACTTCATACCAGATTCCCCGCTTGCAAAAGCTCGCGCGCTTTGCTCAGCACTTGCTGCGGCGTAATTTGTTTCAAACATTGGTTGTTGCCGTCGCACGGCGAGTTGCGGTGGTTGTAGGCCGTGAGGCAGGGTGAACAGGACAGCGCCGTGTAGAGGCAATGGATGTTGGGCGCCAGCGGGCTATATAACGCGGGCGTCTCCGGCCCGAAGAACACCAGCGTCGGCAAACGCGTCAGCGCGGAGAACTGTCCCGGCCCGCCGTCGTTGGTAATAAGCAGCGCGGCATGATTAAAAATCGCCAGCAAATGCCGCACCGACTTGGTGTAGCCGGTGAGGTCTATGCAATGGGGATGCGCGCAATGCGCCATGATCTGTTGCGCCAGCGGCTTCGCATCCGTCAGCCCGATCAAGGCGACCGCGTAGCCCTCCTGCAGCAAGGTTGCACACAACTGTTTGTAGTATTCGGGCGGCCACGCGCGGATCGGCAAAATACCGCCATCGGGATAGACCAGCACTAATTTTTTATCCGCCAGCACCGGGAAATCCGCATGCAGTTTGTCGCCGACTTGCTGCAACTCGCCTGCGGCAAATTGCAGCAATGGCGGGGCGGATAATTCGGCGGCTGCGCCCTTGGCCATCGGCGTGCCGCTGGATTCGATGGCGGCCACCATGGTCAAAAACTGTTGCGACAGATGGCGGTACGGGTTGTACATCACCGGGCGCGTAATGAAAGAGCCGCGATACAGCCCTTCCTGGCTATGCGGGTGAAAGCCCACGCGCACCGGCGCGCCGGACAGGTAAGCGAAAATGCTGCTCACGCGCGTAAACAATTCGCAGTCGATCACCACATCGAATTTGAGCGCGCGCATCACCCGGATCGCGCTCAAAATATCCGGCACGAATTGCCCCAGCGACTTGTCGTTGAGCGTGATCACATGCTCAGACGGCATCACGTCCAGCAGATCGAGCACCTCGCGGTTCTTTTTGAACATCAGGATATGCAACTCGGCATTCGGATACTGCTGCTTGAGCTTGGCGAACATCGCTTGCGCCAGCACCAGACTGCCCATCTCCGACAACAGGATGATGAGGATACGCTTAGGCGGCGTAGTGAGAACCGGGACACCGAATAGAGCACTACGGAAACGTTCGACCCAAGACAGCAACGCACAAATCGGCACGCCTGCAACACGATCAACCGCACGTTGAAAATTGATATTCAATGCTTCATCCAATTCACTAAGAAAACTTGAGCACATCGCCCGGCGCTCAAGCCCGTCAATTAGGCATTTGGAGCTGCGGCATTATCGGTTAAAGCGCGAGATTCAACAAGCGCAGGCAGGGTATTCCCCTCTCCCGCAAGCGGGAGAGGGGCCAGGAGTGAGGGG
This sequence comes from uncultured Gallionellaceae bacterium, assembly GCA_964639585.1. GTDB lineage: Bacteria > Pseudomonadota > Gammaproteobacteria > Burkholderiales > Gallionellaceae > PALSA-1006. The sequence goes on from CAZXDK010000018.1 coordinate 15,082, forward strand.
TGCTCGATGCAGTGCGGCATACCCACCATCACCCCCGTGGATGATGCTGCGCATGCAGTGCTTTCAACCGCTCGCGCGCCACATGGGTATAGATTTGCGTCGTGGAAATATCCGAATGTCCCAGCAGCATCTGCACCACACGCAAATCCGCACCGTGGTTGAGCAAGTGCGTGGCAAAGGCATGGCGCAAGGTGTGCGGCGACAGGGGTTTGTGCAAGCCGCCCTGCGTTGCATGTTTCTTGATGAGATACCAGAACATCTGCCGTGTCATCGCCTCACCGCGCTGCGTGACAAACAGCGCATCGCTCACCTTGCCTGCAAGCAAGACCGGACGGGCATCCGCAAGGTAGCGTTTGATCCAGTCCAGCGCCTCCTCGCCCAGCGGCACCAGGCGCTCCTTGCTGCCCTTGCCCATCACCCGTGTCACGCCCATGTCGAGACTGACTTGCGCCACGCTCAGACTCACCAGTTCCGACACGCGCAACCCGCTGGCATACAGCACCTCCAGCATGGTGCGGTCGCGCATGCCGAGCGGCGCTTGCACATCCGGCGCATTGAGCAATAGCTCGACATCTTCTTCGGTGAGGCTCTTGGGCAGACTGCGCGGCAACTTGGGCGTGGCGATCTGCAAGGTCGGATCAACGGTGATCCTGTTCTGCCGCATCAAATAACGAAACAAACGCTTGAGACTGGAAATAGCGCGCGAAGTGGATGTCGCCTTGGCTTTTTGCTGGGTGTACAGATGCGCGAGAAACCCCTGTATGTCGGCATGCGTAGTTTCCAGCAGCGTCATGTTGCGCTGCTCCTTTAACCAGTCCGCGAATTTGTTCAAATCGCGACGGTAACTTTCCAGCGTGTTGCGCGACAGCCCGTCTTCCAACCACAGCGCATCGCAGAATTCGTCGAGCAGATCGGTGTCGTTCATTTCTGCTTCGTCGTTTCGGACTCTGGCATGGTTGCATTTTCATGCGACAGCAGCCATTGCTTGATGTTGAGCGCCCCGCTATCCCCTCGGTGCATAAAACCGCCCAATCCCGCCTTGCTCACCACCCGGTGGCACGGAATCACGATGGGAATTGGATTATTGCCGCACGCCTGCCCCACCGCGCGCGGACTGGAATGCAGCACAGCCGCAAGCTCGCCGTAAGTCCGCACTTGCCCGCACGGAATATCGCGCAAGGCTTGCCAGACTTTAAGCTGATGCTCCGTACCCGACAACTTCAGCGGCAAGTCGAATTGAAAATTCGCGTCGTCGAAATATGCTGTCAGTTGCGCGCAGACCTCTTTGGCAAACGCATCACGCGGCAACAACACTGCGCAGTCCGCTGCAAGAAAGGTTATCCCCGTCAGCGAGCAAGCTTCGCAATGAATGCCGAGCCCTCCAAAGGGGGTGTGCAGTTGAGCTTGATAATGGAAGGAGGATTTCATTCTAACGGTTGTTCAAAATGCTAAAGCGACATGCAAACTTCAACGTGGAGTTAGATATTTTTGATGTATCCATCGACAACATTCCATGTTTTCATGAACAACGTAGCACGATCATCAGAAGTTATTCCTGTCGCTTCCCCGTGCCGCAGAGGATCCGCAGCTTGCTTAATAGCGCGGAGCGTGTTTTCGTCACAGGCAGCTACCTCTCGAAATTTCTCCCATTGCACGGCCTTCTCTGAGGATGACAGGTCATGAGTGGCAGCACAGTGATGCCGTAAGGACTCTATTGCCCTATAGCAATAGAAACCCGTGTCGTCTGCATGCTTCATAGCTGACGTAAGATCGCTAAAGCAACGATTTAGGAACACGCCGTTCGCCCCAATAGTCTTGTTACGCAGTTTGATTAGCTCCTCATTCATATCAAGAGATTTATCTCGCTCCGCGAGGCAGGGAATATCGATTCCAAATACATAGTCAACGCTTCTACTTTGGTTAAGTACGCGAGTTAATTCAAAATCATAAGCGTAGCCTTTGAGATATCCAACCATGTCAAGATGGCTTTGAACAAGATTCTTGACGACATTCCTCAAATCGAAGATGTTCCACTCATGGTCGCTCTCTATCCAAACGGCGACTTGATTTAGCACAACGCTAACCTTTGCGACACCGGCGCCCCCTGACGTGATGTGGGAGAAGCCAAGCGTATATTGAAAAGATAGTTGCGCACGCTCTGGCAACACAACACCTTGAAAGAAGTACGGTTCCATATTGCCGATGCCTAACAGTTATTAAACGGGCACGCTGGTCTGTACGATTAAAAGTAGCGTGGCATGCAGATTAACATTAAGTGCGGTTTCATATTAAGCAGGATATTGCTGCCTAGCGTGCAATACGTTGATGATCTCAATGGCAGAAGCCGCCACTCTGTAGATCACCAAATAATTGGGATGGACGACCAGCTCTCGTGTGCCAGCAACACGACCCAGCCTGTAGAGGTAGGGGTGAAAAGGTAATTGGGAAGCAGCGTACTCGATGGATTCTTGCAAATTTAACGCGGCAAGCAAATTGCGGTCTTCGATGTAACCCAGAATCTGGTCTAAATCTTGGCTTGCCGTTTCAAGCCAGACGACGTGTTGCATTTTCTTTTATCTTCGCTTCTATTCTGGCGCGGGCTTTTGACATGACCTCGTCATGAGGGATGCGTACAGCATTAGGCTGATCCGCTAATTCAAGAGATTTCTCTACCTTTGCGCGAAACCAAACATCGTAAGCATCGGCTTCGTCAGTCGTGGCGAATTGAGATTCGATCGGTGATAGGACTGTATTCATGGACGCATTTTAGGTGTGGAAAATACAAATTGCAAATAACATTGGGCGCGATAGTAACTCAACTGGAACCGGCTTTCTCCCTTCTTGTGTAGCGCTTCCACCAATTCTGTAATGCTCTTTTTGCGCGAACGAAATAAGGGAATCGAGAAAAGTCCGCGCAACAATAACAAAGGGGAGCCGAAGCTCCCCTTTGTTTAACCGCCTGCTTGCAGACTTTAAGCCGCAGCCACAACCTTGCGCGGCGCCAGCTTTTCTTTGATACGTGCCGACTTGCCGGAACGGTCGCGCAAGTAGTACAGCTTGGCACGACGCACATCGCCGCGACGCTTCACTTCGATGCTCTCGATGCTTGGCGAGTAAGTTTGGAAAGTACGCTCCACGCCTTCGCCGGAAGATACCTTACGCACGATGAAGGAAGAGTTCAGGCTCTTGTTGCGCTTGGCGATGACCACGCCTTCAAAGGCCTGTACACGCTTGCGCTCGCCTTCGACGACATTCACGTTCACGATCACGGTGTCGCCGGGGGCGAAATTGGGGATGGTTTTACCCAGACGGGCGATTTCTTCTTTTTCGAGAATTGCGAGCAGATTCATTTTGATTCCTCTTGTTGTGCGGATGCTTGTTCCTGCTGGTACTCTGCCAGTAGCCGAGCTTCCTGTTTTGTTAACTGGCGATGTGCCAGCAAATCCGGGCGACGTTCCGCAGTACGACCTAAAGACTGCTTCAATCGCCACTTCTCTATTTCGGCGTGGTGTCCCGACATCAACACTTCCGGGACACCCTCGCCGTCATATACTTCCGGGCGCGTGTAGTGCGGACAATCCAGCAGACCCTGTACGAACGAATCCTGCTGTGCCGATTCGGCATCACCCAACACACCGGGCAAATGCCGCACCAGACTGTCTATCAACACCATCGCTGCCAATTCGCCACCGGACAACACATAATCGCCGATGGAAATCTCTTCATCCACATGCCGCTGTATCAGGCGCTCATCCACACCCTCATACCGGCTCGCCAGCAGGATCAAACCCTCGTCCCGCGCCAGCAGCTCTTTCACCACCTCATGCGTGAGTCGCCTGCCCTGGGGAGACAAGTGGATCACCCTGCTCTTGACCATGCCGCCCGATGCCTGCGCCGCTTTTGCCGCGCCTATCGCTTTGGCCAGCGGCTCCACCAGCATCACCATACCGGGGCCGCCGCCGAAGGGCCGGTCATCCACAGTGCGGTGGTTATCCTCGGTGAACTCGCGTGGATTCCACGTCTGCAACTCAAACTTCTTCTGCTCCGCCGCGCGCCGCGTCACACCGTATTTCGTGACTGCGTCGAACATCTCGGGGAACAGCGTCACCACATCGAAACGCATTTAGTAATCCGCCTGCCAATCCACGCGTATCACTTTATCGGCCAAGCTCACCTGCTGGATCACGCTGGCGATGAAGGGAATCAAAATTTCTTTACCCGCCGCATCGCGCACACTCAGCACATCGTTCGCGCCGGTTTCCAACAAGGTGTCCACCGTGCCCAATTCTTCGTCGGCGAGGTTTATCACCTTCATGCCGATCAAATCGGACCAGTAGTATTCGCCTTCTTCCTGCTCCGGCAGACTATCGCGATGCACGGCGACCAGCAATCCTTTGCATTTCTCGGCGGCGGTGCGGTCAACGATGCCTTCCAGCTTCGCCACCAGCACTTTGCCGTGAACATTGGCCTCCAGCACCTTGATCTTGCGCCACGGCTGCTTGTCGTTGCCGACATACCACTCGCCGTAGTCGAGCAGGCTATCCAGGTACTCGGTAAAAGTTTGCACCTTCACCCAGCCGAGTATCCCCTGCGCACCGACGATACGCCCCATGACGACCATGGGGTCTAGTGCATCAGGCTGTTGCTTTTGCACCAGCGCGCTTAACCAGCTTGGCTACAGCGTCGCTCAATTGCGCACCCTTTTCTTGCCAGTGAGCAACACGAGCCAGATCCAGACGCAAACCTTCCAGACCTTCAGCAGCCAGAGGGTTGTAGAAGCCCACGCGCTCGATGAAACGACCGTCGCGACGATTGCGCGAATCAGCCACTACCACATTGAAGAACGGACGGTTCTTGGAGCCGCCGCGAGACATACGAATGATTACCATAGTCAAAATCCACAAAAAAATTTGTTTGGCCAAATGCCAAAGGGCGCGAATACTACTATATTTTTTTAAGGAATGGAAGGAAAGTAAAAAGTAAACACACGGGATGCCAAATCCACAATGGTTTTAATTATTCGCTCTATAAAATTTGTTACTGGGTTGCTGGTATGATTCGCGCCTCATTCAAAGGGAGTATCAAAACAGTGAAATCCTTATTCGTATTTTGCATGATTATTGCATCCACATTCGCCTGGGCCGGTGAAAATTCGGCCAGCCCCACACCGCCGCCCATGTCCGTTAAAGGCCAAGTACTCGAAGTCATGGAAGTTGAAAGTTTCACCTACCTCCGGCTCAACACCCAGGATGGTGAAATATGGGCAGCGGTGGTCAATGCACACCTCAAAAAAGGGGCTAATGTCACGATCAAAAATGTGGTGCTGATGAATAATTTCGAGAGCAAATCCTTGAAGAAAGTTTTTCCGACTATCCTGTTCGGGGAACTGGGCACATCGGGAAACAGTGCGCTAGGGATAGATAAATACATGTCCGTGGCCCATCCCGGCTTGACTCCGGCCCCGGCACACGCAGGCCTGCCCCGGATAAAGGACGCCGTTGCTTCCAGCACCGCCCAAAGCGATGAGCACATCCCCAAAGCCAGCGGCGCAAACGCCATGACAATTGAGGAAATCGTAAGCAAAGCTGCCGCGCTGAAGGGGCAGCCAGTGCTGGTTCGGGGAAAGGTCGTGAAATACAACGCTGGAATCATGGGTAAAAACTGGATACATCTGCGCGATGGCTCCGGGGCAGAAGCCCGCAATACGAACGATATCCTCGTAACGACGACAGATCAGGTTAAAACCGGGGACGTGATCACCGTGCGGGGAGTTATCGCTACCGACAAGGACTTTGGCGCAGGATATTCGTATAAAGTTCTCATCGAAGAAGCGCGGGTGCAACAATAGCCCACCGCCAAGGATGTTTTTATTCACCATCCCCGTGCAAGCGGGGATGCAGCGCCTTGAGTTAACCGACCTCCCGCTTTCGCGGGAACGACAAAACCGGATAGCCTACCCACTAAACTAACTCTTATCCAGTTCAACCGCCCCACTGCAAATCTCCTGATCGCCCCGCGTCCAAGAGCGGCGCAGACATCCATCAATTCAGGGCTTACATCTCTTCCGCGACCATTTTGATCGCGCCGCACGGACATTCCGCCACGCAGATGCCGCAACCTTTGCAGTAGTCGTAGTTGAATTCGAAACGTTTACCCGGGCCCAGCTTGATAACGGCGTTATCAGGACAGACGCCGTAGCAGTTATCGCACTCGAAACAGTTGCCGCACGACAGGCAACGCCGCGCTTCGAACAATGCGGTAGTCTCGTCCAACCCGCCTTGCACCTCGTCGAAGCTGGTCTGGCGGCGAATGATGCCCAGCATCGGACGCACGGTCTTGTCGGCGTCGGAGTAATACCAGGGGTTGAGCTTATCGAAGGTGACGACCTCGTGTTTCGGCTCGGGCGCATAGCTGTCGCCGCGCAGCCAGGCGTCGATGTTGCGCGCGGCCTTCTTGCCGTGCCCCACACCCACCGTGACAGTACGCTCCGACGGCACCATGTCGCCGCCCGCGAAAATACCGGCATAGCCAGTCATCATATTGGGCGACACTTGCACCGTACCGTCCTTGATCTCCAGTCCGGGTACGCCTTGCAGCAATGACAGATCGACGTCCTGCCCGAGCGCGAGCACCACCGAGTCCGCTTCCAGCGTCTCGAATTCGCCGGTGGGTTGCGGAAAACCCTTGTCATCCAGCGCCATCTTCTCGATGGTGATGCTGCTGTCGCCCGCCTGCTTGATGGTGGAGAGCCACTTGATCATCACGCCTTCCTGCAAAGCCTCTTCGATCTCGAAGTCGTGCGCGGGGGCTTTGTCGCGGGTGCGGCGGTAGACGATGATGGGCTCGGCACCCATACGTTTCACGGTGCGCGCCACATCCACGGCGGTGTTGCCGCCGCCGTACACCACCACTTTGCGCCCCAGCATGGGCTTGTCTTCACCTTCCATCGAGCGCAACACCGACACCGCATCCACGATGTGTGCGGCATCTCCGGCGGGGATCATGGCGCGCTTGCCGATGTGTGCACCGACCGCGAGGAAGGCCGCATCAAAGCCGCCGTCTTTCATGCTCTGCTCGATATGCGCGACCTTGGTGTTGAGCTTGAGCGTCACGCCCAGATCGAGGATGCGCTGCACTTCGGCATCCAGCACTTCGCGCGGCAAACGATATTTGGGGATGCCGAAACGCATCATGCCGCCCGCCAGCGGGCCCGCTTCCTGTATCTCGACCTTATGCCCCATGCGCGCCAGGTGATAGGCGGCAGACAAGCCGGATGGCCCCGCGCCCACGACCAGGACTTTTTTGCCCGAGCTAGTGGCGGGTGCGGCAAACTTCCAGCCGCGCTTGATCGCCTCGTCACCGAGGAAGCGCTCCACCGAATTGATGCCGACCGACTCATCGAGTTGGCCGCGATTGCATGCTGTTTCGCAGGGGTGGTAACACACGCGCCCCATCACCGCTGGCAGCGGATTGCTCTCCACCAGCACACGCCAGGCCTGTTCATAATCGCCGGACTCGGCATGGAATAGCCAGCCCTGGATGTTTTCTCCGGCCGGGCAGGCGTTGTTGCACGGCGGCAAACGGTCCAAATACACCGGACGCGCAGTGCGCCAAGTTCCGGTCAGATTGGCAAGCGAGGTGCCCGGCTTTAAGGTAATAGCGAACGGTTTGTTAGACATCTCAATTAGCCCCTTCTTCCAGCAAGCCGTACTTGCGTATGTTGCGGTCGGCATTGGCCTGTATCTTGGCAACCATCTCGGGATGGGCATGCTTGCCAAACAAATGTGCGAAGCGTTTCTGCGGTTGCAGGTAATCTTCCACCGGCAACCTGCGGCGTATCTTCAGCACACTCGTCACTTCACCGTACTCGGCTTCGAATACGGGAAATAGCCCGGTCTCTTTGGCTAGCCGCGCCATGCGGATGGTGTCGTGCGAGGCCGTGCCCCAACCCAATGGACACGGCACGAACAAATGGATGTAACGCGCGCCATGCATCGTCATTGCTTTTTTAACTTTGTATTCGAGGTCGCGCAGATCGGCCACCGTCGCCGTGGCCACATAAGGGATGCCGTGCGCCATCGCGATCTCCGGTACGTTCTTGCCCTGCCCGAACACATTGCCCGGCTCCTGCCCCACCGGCATGGTAGTTGCGGTGCGGGCGGCGGGCGGCGTGGCCGAAGAGCGCTGCACGCCGGTATTCATATAGGCCTGGTTGTCGTAGCAGATATACAGCACATCGTCGTTGCGCTCGAACATGCCGGACAAGCAGCCGAAACCGATATCGGTGGTGCCGCCGTCGCCCCCCTGCGCCACGACGCGCACATCCGTCTTGCCCTTCACTTTCATCGCCGCCGCGATGCCGGTGGCGACGGCAGGCGCGTTGCCGAACAGCGAATGAATCCACGCCACTTGCCAGGACGATTCGGGATACGGCGTGGAAAACACTTCCAGACACCCCGTCGCATTCGCCGCGATGAGCTGCCCCTTGCTGGCTTCCATCGCGGCGTCGATGGCGTAGCGTGCGCCTAGCGCCTCGCCGCAACCCTGACAGGCGCGATGCCCGGAATTGATGGAATTGCTGCGGTGCTGGTGCGCCTGCACGCTGCGCTCATCCGGCGCAAGCAGACGGTTGCCGACAGTGAAAGTGCCGGTCTGGTAGAACTTGACGGGTTGGAAACTCATGATGCCTTCTCCTGGTTCAAACTTTGCTGGTTTATAGGCGCGGCGGCGAATAATCCTACAGGCTTCTCCAATGATCAGCCAGTATTTTTCGCTACAGTCGCCACGGCAATTGGGCGCCGTTACACTCAATCCAAGCCACGAATCGCTACACCCCGGCCTGCTCCGCCTGCACGTCCGCAAAATAGCTCGACCGCACCATAGGCGCACAAGCGGCATGCGAAAAGCCCATTTCTTTCGCGGCCTCCTCGAACATCTTGAATATCTCCGGCGTCACGTAGCGCAGCACCGGCAGGTGGCCATCGGAAGGTTGCAGGTATTGCCCCAGTGTGAGCATCTCGACATCGTGGGCGCGCAGGTCGCGCATCACTTGCAGCACCTCTTCGTCGGTCTCGCCCAGCCCCAGCATCAGGCCGGATTTCGTCATCACTTGCGGGAACCGTGTTTTAAATTCCTTGAGCAGCAGGAGCGAATGCGCGTAGTCGGCGCCGGGGCGCGCCATGGGATACAGCCGCGGCACGGTTTCCAGATTGTGATTGAGCACATCGGGCAGTTCGCTGGCCATCGCGTCGAGCGCCACATCGAGGCGACCACGAAAATCCGGCACCAGCGTTTCCAGTTTGGTGTCGGGCGAGGAGGCGCGTATCTCGCGCAGACAGTCGGCGAAGTGTTGCGCGCCACCGTCGCGCAAATCGTCTCTGTCCACGCTGGTAATGACCACATAACGCAGCTTTAACAAACCGATGGAGTGCGCCAGATTCTTGGGTTCGTCGGCATCGGGCGGCAGCGGTTTGCCGTGCGCCACATCGCAAAACGGACAGCGGCGCGTGCACACGTCGCCCAAAATCATAAAGCTGGCCGTGCCTTTGCCAAAACATTCGCCGATATTGGGGCAGGACGCCTCTTCGCACACGGTGTGCAGATTGTGTTCGCGCAGCATGCGTTTTACTTCGTTGTAGCCCGCGCCGCTGCCGGATTTGACGCGTATCCATTGCGGCTTGCGCAGGCGCTCATACAAAGGCACGATCTTGATCGGGTTGCGTGCAGTTTTGGCCGCGCCGGTCTGTTTTTGTACGGTATTGCCCATGTAACTCCTGAAAATGCGGTAGCGGTAAGCCCGGATTATAGCGGCTTCTGAATCTGCAACGGCGCCCACAAAATGTTTGTACAATGCGCGCTATGTCAGAAAATACTACAGAGCTGAACCGGAAGCTTGCTGTCGCAGTCGAAAAGATGCCGGCCTTTCCCAAAAGCGTGCAGCGCATTTTGGAGTTGTCGCGCGACATCAATTGCTCACCGAAAGACTTGGTGGCCGTCATCGAAAAAGACCCGGTGATGACCATGAAGCTTTTGCGCGTACTCAATTCGGCATACTACAGTTTTCCCCGGCAAATCACCTCGGTCAACCAATCGGTTGTTTATCTCGGTTTGAACACGATCAAGAACATGGCCCTGTCTTTCGCCGCATTGGGCGCACTGCCCAAAAACAATGCCGCCGACTTTGATGTGCAGCGTTATTTGTTGCACTCGCTTACGACAGCCAGCCTGGCGCGGCTGGTAAGCCAAAAATTCAGGATAGGGGATGCCGACCCGACCGATTGTTATCTCGCCGGATTGCTGCACGATTTCGGCAAAGTGGTGTTTGCGCAATTCATGTCGGCGGAGTTCAAGCTGGCATTGCAAAAAAGCAATGAAGAAGGAATTTCCCTGCGTCAGGCCGAATTGGAAGTGATAGGCTGCGACCACACGGTGGTGGGCGCGATGCTGGTGGAAAAATGGCAGTTTCCCAGCGGAATTTCAACGCTGATCCGCGAGCATCACCTGCCGCCTACAACCGTGGTGGGCGTCGCCCCGTGTTTGTTTGTCGCTAATCAGCTCAGCAAGCAGTTGGGCTTTAGCGCGCCCGGCCATCCGGCTGTGGATGACTTGCCGCCCGAACTTGCCGAACGTTTCGGCGCGGACTGGACTGCGGTGGCCGAAACGCTGGGAGACATTTCCAAACTGCTGGAGGAGGCACAGGTTTATGCCCAGGCCAACAAGGAGACGCCCGCATGAAGATTAAGTTTTGGGGGGTGCGCGGCTCCATCCCGGTGCCCGGCCCGAACACCATGCGCTATGGCGGCAACACCACCTGTATCGAGGTGCTTTCCGATGATGGTGATCTGATCGTGCTGGATGGCGGCACCGGCATTTTCCGCCTGGCGCAATCGCTGTTGAAATCGTTGCCTATCACCGCGCATATTTTCAACACACACAGCCACTGGGATCATATTCAGGGCCTGCCGTTTTTTATTCCAATTTTTATTCCCGGCAACAAGATTTATCTGTACGGGGCATTTGATCCTATCAGTAGCGAGGGGCCGGATCGCATCATGAACGTGCAGATGCAATACAGCTTTTTCCCGGTGCGCGAAGCCGAAATGAAGTCGCGCATCGAATACGTGGTCGCCATGCCGCATGAGCCGCTTACGGTAGGCCGCACGCTGATCACGCCGTTCATGCTCAATCATCCTGTGGTTAATTTGGGCTACCGCGTCGAGTGTAACGGCAAGTCGATGTTTTTTACCGGCGACCATGAGCCTCATTTCAATATCTACGAACCGGAAGACGAAGGCTACGCCGAATACGAGCAGTTGATTGCCGAACAGCGCCTGACCATTGTTGAGCAGATCAAAGGAGTAGATGTGCTGATTGCGGACAGCGCTTACACCATTGAGGAATATCCTTCAAAAAAAGGCTGGGGGCATGGCACGCTCGACAGCTGCATCGAATTGGCGATGGCTGCCGGCGTCAAGGTATTGTATTGCACCCACCATGAACCGACGCGCTCGGACGACGAACTGGAGAAAGTATTCGCGCAAGCTTTGGAACGCCATGCGGGCAAACTTAACGGCCTGGATGTGAGGCTGGCGCGCGAGGGGGACGAATTCATTTTTTAGCGTCCAAGCAATTACCGTCCGCGCACAACGGCGCCTGATTATTCGGTTTTGCGGTCGTCCGTTGTTCAGAGCAGCACCCGCCAGGCAACCAACACATAGCGTTCCAGCAAATACAACACGCCGAACACCAGCAGCATAAGCGCAACGAAACGTATGAACTGCCAAGCGTAACGCAGATAGCGCTGCTGCCGCGTAAACAGATACATGCCGCCGGATAGAACGATAAGCAACGCGGACAGGATGAGAAACAAGCGCAATATCAGCATACTTGCGCCTTGACAGGCTACGCCGTTTGCAACTGCAAACGCAGAAAGTCCGGCGCTTCTTCCTGCTTGTCGAAGGTGACGAATTCCCATGCGGACTCGTCGGCCAGCATGGCGCGCAACAGTGCGTTATTCAGCGCGTGGCCGGACTTGAAACCGGAAAACGCGCCTATCAGCGGATGTCCCAACAGATAGAGGTCGCCTATGGCATCCAGCACTTTATGTTTGACGAACTCGTCATCAAAGCGCAGGCCATCCGGGTTGATGACGCGGTATTCATCCATGACGATGGCGTTGTCCAGATTGCCGCCCAAAGCCAGCCCTTGCGAGCGCATGTATTCGACCTCCTGCATAAAACCGAAGGTGCGCGCGCGGCTTACTTCCTTGATGTAGGAATGCTCCCCCAGATCAACCGTGACATTCTGTTTGGTGTTGGCAAAAACAGGATGGGTGAAACTGATGGTGAAATTTAATTTGTAGCCGTTGAACGGATCAAAGCGCACCCATTTGTCGGCATCTTTGACCTCTATGCTTTTTTTGATGCGGATAAATTTTTTGGCGGCAGATTGCTCAACGATACCGGCGGACTGCAACAGGAAAACAAAAGTCCCGGCGCTGCCATCCATGATGGGTAGCTCGGAACTGCTCAGTTCCACGATGATGTTATCGACACCCAAGCCGGCCAAAGCGGACATCAGGTGCTCCACGGTCGCCACCCGCGCCCCGTTCGCATCCAGACAAGTTGACAGCCGTGTATCGTGCACCGCATGTGCTTCGGCGCGAATATCCACCGCTGGCGACAAATCCACGCGGCGAAACACGATGCCGCTATTGACGGGAGCGGGGCGCAAAGTCAGGTAGACTTTTTCGCCCGTATGCAAACCGACACCCGTCGCCTGCACCATCGTTTTCAGTGTGCGCTGCTTGACCATGTGCTCTTTTCAGTAAACCCCAGGAAATCAGGGCGGCAGTTTAACATAGCCACAAAGCAGAATTGAGGATTGAGGATTGAGGATTGAGGATTGAGGATTGAGGATTGAGGATTGAGCACACACCGCCCTGCTTTGCGCTCAATCCTGTGCCCTCAAACCTCAATCCTGCTTCAGTCCGCCTGTTTGCGCAAAAACGACGGTATATCCAATGTATCCACGCCGGATTGCTCCAGCGCCTTTACCGTGGCTTCGCGATGGCGTCCGGTGCGGATCACCGCCGGAATGTCGAGCGCGTTGTAGTCTACGGGCAGCGCATCATGTGTGCCCGTGCGCAATTGCATTTGCGGAACCAGCATCGGTTTGGCCTGCTTGGCTTTCGCGGGAGCGCCGAGACCGGTCGCCACGATGGTCACGCGCAGTTCATCCCCCATGCTCTCATCGAACACCGAGCCGACAATGACCGTCGCTTCCGATGCGGCAAACTGGAAACAGTTCATCACTTCATGCAGCTCATCCAGTGTCAGATTGCTGCTGGACGTGATGTTGACCAACACGCCGCGCGCGCCGGACAGATCCATATCCTCCAGCAGCGGGCTGGCAATAGCTTGTTCGGCTGCCTTTTTGGCGCGCATATCACCGGATGCGGTGGCCGCTCCCATCATGGCCATACCGTTCTCCGACATCAAGGTGCGCACATCGGCAAAGTCCACGTTGACCATACCGGGCACATTGATGACTTCGGCAATACCCGCCACCGCGCCTTGCAATACGCCGTTCGCCGCCTTGAACGCGGCAGGAAGCGTGGTCTTGCCGCCCAGCACTTCCATCAGCTTGGCATTCGGCACGATGATCAGCGAATCGACGTAAGTCGTCAGCTCGTCTATCCCTTCTTGCGCCAATCCCATGCGTTTTCCCTCAAACACAAAAGGCTTGGTCACCACCGCAACGGTGAGGATGCCCATCTCCTTGGAGACCTGCGCCACCACGGGAGCCGCGCCGGTGCCCGTGCCGCCGCCCATGCCCGCGGTGATGAAGATCATGTTCGCACCCTGGATAATCTCGGCGATGCGCGCACGATCCTCTTCCGCCGCCTCCCGCCCGATCTCCGGCTTGGCGCCCGCACCCAGCCCTTTGGTTAACGCGGAACCGATTTGCAACTGAGTGCGCGCCTTGCTGCGTTTGAGTGCTTGCGCATCGGTGTTGATGGCAATGAACTCGACGCCCTGCACACCCTGTTCGATCATATGGTCGACTGCATTGCCGCCGCAGCCGCCCACGCCAATTACCTTGATTACCGCCCCTTGTGGCTGTGTCTCCATCAATTCAAACATCGCTTTCTCCTTATCAAATTACAAACCAACACCCTGTGAACTTCAACATTCCCAAAACCATCCTGTCCTTGCCAATCAGAAATTCCCCTGAAACCATTCTTTCATGCGCGCCAGCACATCCTGCAACGAACCGGAACTCATGCGTGCCACCTCATGTTTTTGCTGCTGCTCCAAACCGTACAAAAGCAGCCCCACCCCCGTTGCAAAACGCGGCGTTTTCACCACATCCGACAATCCGCCCACATAGCGCGGCAACCCCAGTCTCACCGGCATATGGAATATCTCTTCACCCAACTCGACCATGCCCTGCATGGCGCTACTGCCACCGGTCAACACCAGCCCGGACGACAGCAAATCCTCGAAACCGCTGCGGCGCAATTCCGCTTGCACCAGCGTATACAGTTCCTCCACACGCGGCTCGATCACGTCTGCCAGCGTTTGGCGCGACAGGGTGCGCACACTGCGATCCCCCACGCCGGGCACCTCGATAGGCACATCGTCGGTCAGTTGCCGCAACGCGCAGCCGTATTTGATTTTGATCGCCTCGGCATCCATCGTCGGCGTGCGCAACGCCATCGCGATATCGTTGGTGATCTGGTCGCCCGCGATGGGAATCACGGCGGTGTGGCGGATCGCGCCGCCGGTGAAGATCGCCACATCGGTCGTGCCGCCGCCGATGTCCACCAGACATACGCCCAGGTCTTTTTCATCCTCAGCCAACACCGCCCTGCTGGACGCCAAGGGCTGCAGTATCATCTCGTTCACTTCCAGACCGCAGCGGTGCACGCACTTCAAAATATTCTGCACCGCGGCCACCGCGCCGGTCACGATATGCACCTCGACTTCCAGCCGCATACCGCTCATGCCCAGCGGTTTCTTGATGCCCTCCTGCCCGTCTATGCTGAATTCCTGGGCGAGGATATGCAGTATCTTCTGGTCGCCCGGCAAACTGATCGAACTGGCGGTCTCCACCACGCGGTCGATGTCAGCCTGCATGACTTCTTTGTCTTTGATCTTAACCATGCCGTTGGCGTTCGAGCTCTTGATATGCCCGCCCGCGATGCCGGTATAGACCTCGCGTATTTTGCAATCCGCCATCAGTTCCGCCTCTTCCAGAGAGCGCTGTATCGCCGCCACGGTCGCGTCGATATTGACCACCATGCCTTTTTTCATGCCGGAGGATTCGTGCATACCGACCCCCACCACCTCAAGCGTGCCTTCCTGCTTGAGCTCGGCGACGATGGTGACGATCTTCGATGTGCCGATATCCAAACCAACGATCAGATTTTTGACTTCCCTGTTTTTGCTCATTGCACTTCCTTCTAACGGTCATGGCTAGCAGCCACCCCTGATTATGAAACTCGCCATGTCCGTTCCCACCTGGCCAACTTTCCCCCGCACGCGGAAGTAAGGGCAAATGAATCGCCACGCGAATTTCACGTTACATCTTGTTTCCTGACATCTGCTTGTTGTGCAACACGGCCCCGTTGGGCAAATAGGCCGCGAACCCATTGCCGTAGCGCAAGTCCACACGCTGCACTTCTTGCGCCAACTTGGCCAGACTGTACGGATACACGGCAACAAAACGCGCCAAACGTTGCTGCATTTGCTCGCGCCCCAGCTCCAGCACCATGCCGCCGCTCAACCTGACTTGCCATGCAAAGCGCGGCGACAAACTCAGTTGCGCGATTTCCTGTTGCAACGGCTTAATCTCATTGCCCAGCTCGCCGTACAACTCCGTCATCTGTCTTGACGTGTCCGGCTGCCCGATAAAAACGGGCAATGTTTGCTCTGTTTTCGCCGTGAATACTTCGCCGTGCGTATTCACCAGCGCCATTCCGTTCCAGCGCGCCAGCGCGATGTGCTCTTCCAGCTCGACTTCCAGACTCCACGGAAATTTTCTGCGCACACTCACTTTGCGCACCCACGGCAACTGTTCGAACGCAAGCCTGGCGCGATTCAAATCCACCGTGAAAAAATTGCCCTGTATCTGTTCATGCGCCACGCGCTTGAGCATCTCGACCGGCACTTGTTGCGGCGCCGACTTCAACTGCACGGCATTCAACGGGAATACCGGCAACTGCAATACGTAGCGCATGGCGCCGTACAGCACCAACGCCAGGCTGATGCCGAACAACAGGTTTGCTATAGAACGCAGTAATGTTGCGTTGTCCCACATTACCCCACCCCTCTCCCGAGTAAAGTCCCTCTCTCTAACTCTCTCCCGCAAGCGGGAAAAAGGACAAACGCGAAAAGCATTTCTCTAATTTCCGTGCGCAGCAACGGGACGTTATCCCACATGTGCGCCCTCCAATATCTGCAATACCAGTTGCCCGAAACTGAGCCCCGCTTGCCGCGCCGCCATAGGCACCAGGCTGTGGTCGGTCATGCCCGGCGAGGTGTTCGCTTCCAGCAGATAGACTTTGCCCTGTTCGTCGCGCAGAAAATCCACGCGCCCCCAGCCTTGACCGCCGATGAGCGCAAACGCCTGTTGCGCAAGCTGTTGCATTTCATGCTCTTGCGCCGCATTCAATCCGGACGGGCACAGGTAGCGCGTGTCGTCGCGCAGGTACTTTGCCTCATAGTCGTAAAACTCGTTGGCCGGTTCGATTTTGATGACGGGCAGCGCGCGCCCGTCCAGTATCGCCACCGTGTATTCGCCGCCGCTGACATTGCTTTCGGCTATCACCACCTTGTCGTACTTGGCTGCTTCGGCATAGGCAACCGGCAAGTCCTCCACACTTTTAACTTTGCTGATGCCGACGCTGCTGCCTTCGTTGGCCGGCTTCATAAATAGCGGCAGATCCAGATGATCCGCCAGCGCGTTCCAATCGGTGGGCGCAGTCAGCGCTTCATATTCCGGGACAGGCAATCCGGCTGCCTGCCAGATCAATTTGCTGCGCCATTTATCCATCGCGATCGCCGAAGCCATCACGCCGCTGCCGGTATAGGGTATGCCCATCAATTCCAGCGCGCCCTGCACCGTGCCATCTTCGCCAAAGCGTCCATGCAACGCGATAAACACGCGATCGAATTTTTCTTGCTTGAGTTCGGACAAATCCCGCTGCGCGGGATCAAACGCGCGCGCATCCACGCCACTCTTTTGCAGCGCGGCCAGCACCGCCGCGCCGCTTTTGAGCGACACTTCGCGCTCCGCCGAACGCCCGCCAAACAACACCGCCACTTTGCCAAATTTTTTCATGTTTTCCATTCAACACCTCAAACCAGCCACAGAGATCACAGAGAGGGTCGGCGACTTTCTCTGTGTACTCTGTGATCTCTGTGGCTAAATATTTTTTTCTCCAACAATGCGCACCTCTGGATGCAAATCCACACCTGTCTGCTGCAACACCGTTGCTTGCACTGCGTTAATCAAATTCTCAATATCCGCCGCCGTCGCATCGCCGCTATTGACGATGAAGTTGGCATGCTTCTCCGACACCTGCGCGCCGCCGATGCGCCTGCCCTTCAACCCGCAGCCATCGATCAATTTGGCCGCATGCTCACCCGGCGGATTGCGAAACACCGAACCCGCGTTCGGCATCTGCAAAGGCTGGCTCGCGCCACGCTTCTCCATCAGCGCCTTGATTTCCCGCCGCGCCGCTTCGACGTCGCCGTGCTCGAATTGCAGCCACGCGGCGGCGAAAAATTCTTCTGAGGATTGAGGATTCTGGATGCAGGATTCAGGATTCGGGATACAGGATTCAGTTCCCCCCTCCGCTCTCCGAACACCCGCCCTAATCCTGATTCCTGAATCCTGATTCTCGAAATCGGAGGATTCAGGATTCTGGATGCAGGATTCAGTAGCACCCTCCGCTCTCCGAGCATCCGCCCTAATCCTGATTCCTGATTCCTGATTCCTCTTCACATGACGGTAGCCGATTTCGTAATCCTGCGGCGTGCGCTCCAGCAGCTCGCCGCTGCGCGTCAGCACCTGCACACGCTGCACCTTCTGCCAAGTCTCGCTGCCGTAGCAGCCCGCATTCATCGCCAACATCCCCCCCAGGGTGCCCGGGATGCCCGCGAAAAATTCCGCGCCGCAAAAATTGTTCGATGCGGCGAAACGCGCCAGCTTGGCGCCCGCCACACCCGCCTGGGCATAGAGCAAACCGCCATCCATGCGCAGCTCGCTCAATGCGCCGTGCATCAACACCACCGTACCGCGCACACCGCCGTCGCGCACCAGCAGGTTGCTGCCCAGTCCCACCGCAAGCAGCGGTTCGTCCGCGGGCAGTTGGCGCAGAAACAGTTGCAGATCGGCCAGATCGGCTGGGCGGTACAAACGCTCTGCGCTACCACCTGCTCGCCAACTCGTGTGGCGCGACATGGGCTCGTCGCGGAGCATCTCGCCACGCAAGCCCTCAGCAATAAACTGCGCCGGTTCGCTCATGTTCATTTTTGCGCCAACTGCTTGACCAGATTCGGCACACCGCCGATGGAACCCGCGCCCATGGTCAGCACCACATCGCCGTCGCACGCCATGTTCATAATGGCCTGCGGCATATCGGCAATGTTCTCGACAAACACCGCTTCGCTCTGTCCAGACAAACGCAGCGCGTGCATCAAAGCGCGCCCGTCGGCGGCCACGATAGGCGCTTCGCCCGCCGCGTAAACTTCGGCCAACGCCAGCGCATCCACGCCGGACATCACCTTCACAAAATCCTCGAACAGGTCGCGTGTGCGCGTGTAGCGGTGCGGCTGAAAGGCCAGCAGCAAACGCTTGCCGGGAAACGCGCCGCGCACCGCCGCGAGCGTGGCTTTCATTTCCACGGGGTGGTGGCCATAGTCGTCGATTAAAGTAAAGCTGCCGCCTGCGGCAGCGGCGTTCGCTCCCTCGCCCGCTTGCGGGAGAGGGTTGGGGAGAGGGATTTCGCCATAGCGCTGCATGCGCCGCCCCACGCCCTCAAACTCGGCCAGTGCCGCAACGATGGCGGCGGGCGCAACGCCCACTTCCAGCCCGACCGCAATCGCCGCCAGCGCATTCAGCACGTTGTGCAGACCGGCCAGATTGAGCGTGACCTCCAGATCGAGCGGCACCGTGTTGTGGCGGCACAGCGCGGTGAAACGCATCTTGCCGCCTTCGTGGCGCACGTCCACCGCGCGTATCTGCGCATCCTCGCCGAAGCCGTAAGTGGTCACCGGCTTGCTGATGCGCGGCAGAATCTCGCGCACATTGGCATCGTCCACGCACAGCATGGCGCGACCGTAGAAAGGCAGGCGCTCGATGAAATCGACGAAGGCTTGTTTCAACTTGTTGAAGTCGTGCCCATAGGTCTCCATATGGTCGGCGTCGATGTTGGTGACGACTGCCAGTATCGGCGTGAGATACAGGAAGGACGCATCGGACTCATCCGCTTCGGCCACGATGAATTCGCCCGTCCCGAGTCGCGCATTGGCGCCGCTGCTGTTGAGCCTTCCGCCGATCACAAACGTCGGGTCGTAGCCCCCCTTGGCCAGCACGCTGGTCACCAGCGAAGTGGTGGTGGTCTTGCCGTGCGTGCCCGCCACCGCGATGCCCTGGCGCAAACGCATCAGCTCCGCCAGCATCACCGCGCGCGGCACGATGGGAATGCGCCGTTCGCGCGCCGCCAGCACTTCCGGGTTATCCGCCTTGACCGCAGTCGAAGTCACCACCGCGTCGGCATCCTGCAAATTCTTGCTGTCGTGCCCGTAGTGGATGGCCGCGCCCAGCGTCTGCAAGCGCTGCGTGACCGCGCTTTCCGCCAAATCGGAACCGCTCACCTGGAAGCCCAGATTGAGCAGCACCTCGGCGATACCGTTCATGCCGGAACCGCCGATGCCCACGAAATGGATATTTTTAATTTTGTGCTTCATTATTTTCCTTAAGCACGCACGTCAAACCAGTCTCACGCGGAGACGCGGAGATCGCGGAGCAAACCGTGGAGGACGGTGTTAAACCCCGCGTCCTCCGCGCCTCCGCGTGCATCGTTCTTGTGTTGTTCATCCCGCCAGCTCCATACAGACTTTTGCCACCGCCTGTGTGGCATCGGGCTTCGCCAAGCTGCGCGCGGCTTGCGCCATCGCCAGCAACTTTTCGCGGTTAAAATCGCGCAGCAGCTGCACCAGTTTTTCCGCGCTCATTTCTTTTTGCGGCAACAACACCGCTGCATTTTTTTCGCTCAAAAAGCGCGCGTTGTGCGTCTGGTGATCGTCCACCGCAAACGGAAACGGGATCAGCACGCTGGCCACGCCCGCCGCCGCCAATTCGGCAATGGTCAACGCCCCGGCACGGCAGATCACCACATCGGCGCTGGCGTATTGCTGCGCCATATCCTCCAGAAAAGGGCGGATGTCGGCGCTGACGCCTGCCTGCGCATAGAGCTGCTGCACGGCTTCGAAATGTTTTTTGCCGGTTTGATGCAGGATATTCGGGCGGGCGCTTTCCGGCAGCAATGCAAACGCCTTGGGCAATGCTTCATTCAACGCCTGCGCGCCCAAACTGCCGCCCACCACCAGCACATTCAACTTGCCGCTGCGTCCCGCATAACGCGCTTGCGGTTCATTCAGAGCAGCGATGTCGGCACGCACCGGATTGCCGCACCACAAGGTTTTTGCCAGCACCCCGGGGAAGCCGCTCAACACGCGCGTAGCAAACACCGCCAACACTTTGTTGCTCATGCCCGCAATGGAGTTCTGTTCATGGATCACCAGCGGGCGGCGCAAAATCGCCGCCATCAAGCCGCCCGGCATGGTGATGTAACCGCCCATGCCCAGCACCACATCGGGACGGTGGCGGAATATCGCAGCCGCGCTTTGCCCGAGTGCGCGCAACAAGGTAAAGGGCAAGACCAGCAGGCGCAGCAAGCCCTTGCCGCGCACGCCGGAAAAATTCACCCAGGCCACCGGGTAACCGTGCTTGGGTGCCAGTTCCGCTTCCATGCTGTTCGGCGCGCCCAGCCACACCACGTTCCAACCCTGCGCGCGCAAGGCATCGGCGACCGCCAGCCCCGGGTAGATATGCCCGCCGGTGCCGCCCGCCATGATGAGGATGGTGCGGTTACTCATATCGGAAGTCCTCGCGCAACCCTTCTGTTTTCGTAATCGATACGCAACAGCACCGCCACCGCCACACAGTTCACCACCACACCGCTGCCGCCGAAACTCAGGAACGGCAGCGTCAATCCTTTGGTCGGCAACACGCCCATATTCACGCCGATGTTGATCATCGCCTGCACCCCCAGCCACACCGCGATGCCTTGCGCCACCAGCGCGGCAAACAAACGCTCCACCATCGCCGCCTGACGCCCGATAGCAAAAGCGCGCACGATCAACCATGCGAACAGGATCAGCACAGCGCACACCCCCAAAAACCCCAGCTCTTCGGCGATGACCGCCAGCAGAAAATCGGTATGCGCTTCGGGCAAATAAAATAATTTCTCCACGCTCGCGCCCAGCCCCACGCCCAGCCATTCACCGCGACCGAAAGCGATCAGGGCATGGCTGAGTTGATAGCCTTTGCCAAACGGGTCTGACCAGGGATCCATAAAGCCGATCACGCGCTGCAAACGATAGGGGGATGACAAAATCAGCACGGCGAACGCAAGCGGCAAGGTAACGAGCAAGCCGCCGAATATTTTGAGATTGAAGCCTCCCAGCCACAGCGTCCCCATGGCGATGGCGCAGATCACAACGAAGGCGCCCATGTCCGGCTCCAGCAACAGCAGCATGCCCACCAGCGCCATAACGCTGAACATCGGAAAGAAGGCCTTGCTCAAACTGTCTTTCACCGCCGCTTTGCGCACGGTGTAATCGGCGGCATACAACACCGCAAACAGTTTCATCAGCTCCGACGGCTGGAGATTAATAACAAACAAGGAAAGCCAACGGCGGCTGCCGTTGACCGCCCGCCCCACGCCGGGAACCAGCACCAGCACCAGCAGCAGCACACCGAACAGAAACAGATAGGGCGCCAGATTTTGCCATGTCTGCGTTGGCACCTGGAACACCACGATACCGGCAAACAGTCCCACCGCAATGAACACCGCATGGCGCACGAGGTAATAAGCCGGTTGGTAGCCGGTGAACTTGCCCGCCTCCGCCGTTGCGATTGAAGCGGAATACACCATCACCAATCCGAGCGCGAGCAAGGCCGCGATGACCCAAGTCAACACGGGATCGTAATCTGCCATTACACGGCGCGGGGTGGCAAGGGTGGCGGTCACAATGTCTCGATTTCCAGTTCGCGAGCTATTTCAGCTGTTTTTTTTACTGCGTGCACAGAGGCTTCGGCTTCCAGTTCACGCACTGCCGCAACAAATACTTCCGCGCGGTGGGTATAGTTTCTGAACATGTCGTAACTGGCGCAGGCGGGGGACAGCAGCACCGCATCGCCCGCTTGCGCCTCGGCAGCGCCGAGGCGCACCGCATCGCGCATGTCGCGTGCGAACAGCAAAGGCACGCCGCATTCCTTCAATGCGTCGGCAATTTTTTGGGCGTCCCGGCCTATCAACACCGCCACGCGCACATGTTGCGCAACCGCATTTTGCAACGGCGTAAAATCCTGTCCTTTGCCGTCGCCACCCAGTATCGCCACCGCGGGACAGCCCAAGCCTTTAAGCGCCGCCACGGTGGCGCCGACGTTGGTTCCTTTTGAATCGTCGTAGTAGCTGACCTGATTAATTTCGGCGACTTTTTCCACGCGGTGCGGCAGCCCTTTGAACGCGCGCAAGGCATTCAATAGCGGCGGCAGCGGCAATCCGACTGCCCGGCACAATGAAATTGCCGCCAGCGCGTTAGCCACGTTATGCAAACCGTGAACTTGCAATTCAGCCGCATTCATCAAGCGGCGCTCGCCCTCCACCAGCCATATTTCATCGCCTTCGCGGACTATGCCCAGGTCATGCCTGCCCGTCGCCGGTGTTTCGACGCCGAAGGTTTGCACCAGACGTTCGCGCAAGCCCATCGCCATGCTTTCCGGGTCTTCACGGTTTAATACTTGCACACTGCCGCGCCCGTCGCAGCGGAAGATGCGCGCCTTGGCCGCAATGTAATCCGCCATATCGCCATAGCGATCCAGATGGTCTTCGCTGATGTTGAGCACCGTCGCGGCATCCGCGCTCAGGGAGTACGTCGATTCCAGCTGGAAACTGGACAGTTCCAGCACCCACACATCGGGATGCTTGCCTTGGCGCCGGATCAACACATCCAGCACAGCGGGGGAAATGTTGCCCGCCACTTCGGTATCCAACCCGGCAGCCCGGCACATTTCGCCCACCATGCTGGTAACGGTAGTCTTGCCGTTCGCGCCGGAGATGGCGATCACTTTGGGGGGATTGTCCTTGGGGATGGCGCGCGCAAACAACTCTATGTCGCCGACGACAGGAATGCCGCGCGCCAGCGTTTTCTGCACAAAAGGATCGGCCATCGCAATGCCGGGGCTGAGTGCGACCAGCTCGATCCCGTCCAGCAAATCGCTGCGGAATATTCCGCAACGCGCCTCGACCTGGGGCAGCGATGAGCGCAAGGTGGCAAGCGCAGGCGGGGCGTCGCGGCTGTCGGCGACGCGCACTTTCGCGCCGCTCACCAGCAGCCAGCGCGCCAACGACAACCCGGTCTCCCCGAGACCGAGCACCAACACCGATTTGTCAGCCAAGCTATTCATTGCGCCTCCTGTTAAATTCAGTTTTTAGTCGCTAGACGTTAGTCGTTAGTAAAACCCAAACCCGCGCAGCGGACAAAGCCAACTAATGACTAACGACTAATGACCAAGCCTTTACCTCAGTTTCAATGTCGCCAATCCCAGCAACACCAGCAGCATGGTGATGATCCAGAACCTCACCACGACTTGCGTCTCTTTCCAGCCTTTTTGCTCAAAATGATGATGCAATGGCGCCATCAGGAAGATGCGCTTGCCCGTGCCGAATCTTTTCTTGGTGTATTTGAAATACGACACTTGCAGCATCACCGACACCGCTTCCACGACGAACACCCCGCCCATGATGAACAGGACGATTTCCTGCCTTACGATCACCGCCACCACCCCCAGCGCGGCGCCCAGCGCCAGCGCTCCCACATCCCCCATAAACACTTCCGCGGGATAGGCGTTGAACCACAGAAACGCCAGCCCCGCACCCGCGATGGCCGCGCAAAAAACCGCCAGTTCACCCGCCCCCGGAATATGCGGAACACCCAGATATTTGGCGAACACCGCATGTCCGGCGACATAGGCAAAAACTGCCAGCGCGCTGGCCACCATCACCGTCGGCATAATCGCCAGCCCATCCAGACCGTCGGTCAGGTTGACCGCATTGCTGCTGCCGACGATGACCAGATACACCAGCACGATGAACGCTATCGCCCCCAGCGGAAACACGGCGTATTTGAGGAACGGCACGATCAATTCGGTATGCGCCGGCAAGGTCGCATGAGTCCACAGGTATATCCCTACCGCCAATGCGATCAGCGATTGCCAGAACATTTTGGCTTTGGCCGACAGTCCGTCGGGATTGCGGTGCACCACTTTGCGGTAGTCGTCCACCCAACCAATCGCGCCCACGCCCAGCGTGGTCAGCAACACGATCCAGATGTAGGCGTTGTGCAGGTCACCCCACAGCAAGGTGGTGATGGCGACCGACATCAGTATGAGCGCCCCGCCCATGGTCGGAGTGCCCGCCTTGACCAGGTGTGTTTGCGGCCCGTCGCTGCGCACCGCCTGGCCGATCTTCATCGCGGTCAACTTGCGTATCATCCACGGCCCCAGCATGAAAGAGATAAACAAAGCCGTCATGGCGGCCAGCACCGCACGCAACGTGATGTAGTTAAACACGCTGAATGTCCTGATGTCCTGGGCGAACCATTGTGCGAACGCTAGTAACATATTTCCCCTTACTGCAGGGCGGTGCAGTGCTGCACCACCCGTTCCATTTTCATAAAGCGCGAGCCTTTTACCAGCACCGTGCTACCCACCGCCAAGTGCTGCTCCAGACTGGCCAGCAAATCTTCGATACGTTTGAAATGAACCGCGCCGTCACCGAATTCATCCACCGCGTAGGCGCTCAAATCCCCCAGCGCGAGTAATTTCTGTATACCCAGGCTGTGTGCTTGCGCCCCGATTTCGGCATGAAAATGCGCCGCATCCGCACCCAGCTCGCCCATATCGCCCAGCACCAGAATCTTCTGTCCCGTCGCGCTGGCCAACACTTCCAGCGCCGCGTGCAGCGAGGCCGGATTGGCGTTATAGGTGTCGTCGAGCAACACCGCGCCGCGCAACGCCGCCTTGCGCTGCAAGCGTCCCGCGACGCCGCCGAATTTTTCCAGCCCCTCGGCAATCGCGTTCAGCGGAACGTGCAAGGCGATAGCCGCCGCAGTCGCCGCCAGCGCATTGCGCACGTTATGCACGCCGGGAACGCGCAGTTCGGCGCTAAACGAAAATTCGGGAGCGACAACCTCAATGCGCGAACCGTAGCCTTGCGCCCGCCAGTTTGCGTGGATGTTCGCCCGATGCTCCAAGCCAAAGGTCAGCACGCGATGCGCTCCGGCTAATTCCACCCAGAAGTCGCGGTGCTCATCGTCGGCATTGATGACCGCGACCCCCTGCGCACTAAGTCCGGCGAAAATTTCCCCCTTGGCCTGCGCCACGGCGTCCAGCGTGCCCAGCCCGGCCAGATGCGCGCTCCCCGCGTTGTTCACCAGCGCCACATCGGGCCCGGCTATCCGTGTCAGATAGCCGATTTCACCCGGATGGTTCATGCCCATTTCAATCACCGCATAACGGTGTGACGAACGCAGTTTGAGCAAGGTTAGCGGCAGTCCGATGTCGTTGTTGAGATTGCCTGTGGTCGCCAGCACCTCGGCGGCGGCGCCGGTATGCGCGGACAGGATGCTGGCCAGCATTTCCTTTACCGTAGTCTTGCCGTTGCTGCCGGTGACGCCCACCAGCGGTATGTCGAATTGCTTGCGCCAATGCGCCGCCAGTCGCCCCAGCGCCAGGCGCGTATCTTCCACCAGCAATTGCGGGCAGGGAGCATCGGGGTTAAAACTGTCCGCATTGACCAAAGCCGCGACCGCGCCATCGCGCGCGGCATCCGCCACAAATTTTGCGCCGTCGAAATTCTCGCCGCGCAAAGCCACAAACAGGTCGCCGGGCGCAATGCCGCGACTGTCGGAAGACACCGCCGCGAACGCGACATCGGCGCCGATGACGCGCCCGCCCAGCACGTGCGCCGCTTGTGTGAGCATCATCATGCCGGCGCTCCCACGGCTGTCTCATGCCAGGTATTCAAAGCTTCCTGTGCGGTGACACTATCGCTAAAAGGAAGTTTGACACCGTTGATTTCCTGATAGTCCTCATGCCCTTTGCCCGCGATGAGCACCGTATCGCACGCCGCAGCCTGGGCGATGCCGTAGGCAATGGCCAGCGCGCGATCCGCGATCACCTCGTAATCGTCTTGCATGCCCATTACTATGGCATTGATGATGGACTGCGCATCTTCGCCGCGCGGGTTATCGCTGGTCACGATCCCCTCATCGGCAAGCTTGCTCACTACCGTTCCCATCATCGGACGCTTGCCGCGATCACGCTCTCCGCCGCACCCGAACACGCATATCAACCTGCCGCCTGCGGGCACCGTCACTTCGCGCAAGGCCAGCAGCACTTTTTCCAGGGCATCCGGCGTGTGCGCGTAATCCACCACCACGGTCGGTTTGCCGTTGCCGCCCAGTGTCTGCATACGCCCCGCCACGGCTTTTTGCCGCGCCAGTGCCTGCACCGCGTCCGCCAGAGCGACACCGCTCACCAGCAACACCGCCAGGGCGCCGAGTAAATTGG
This sequence comes from uncultured Gallionellaceae bacterium, assembly GCA_964639585.1. GTDB lineage: Bacteria > Pseudomonadota > Gammaproteobacteria > Burkholderiales > Gallionellaceae > PALSA-1006. Next base: position 42,013 of record CAZXDK010000018.1, read on the forward strand.
CGGCATTGAAGCGCCCGACCAGTCCGCTATGCAATGCCGCCGCCCCCCAACTGGATTGGATTTGCAGCGCCATTCCCTGCGCGTTCATTGCCAGTTCACGCGCAAAAACCATGCGTATGCCTAAACGCTCGGCCAGTTGCAATGCGTTTTCACTCAGGCCATAGCCGACCACTTCAACCTCGGTATCGCGCAACGCTTCGACCAATTCCATGCCATAAGCATCATCCAGATTCAGCACCGCATGGCCGAGATGCGACCAGTCGAACAAGCGCCGTTTCGTCAAGGCATAACTATCCATGTCGCCGTGGTAGTCGAGATGATCGCGGCTCAGGTTGGTCAGCAGCGCCACGTCATAGTGCACACCGTTCACGCGCCCTTGCGCCAGCGCATGGGAGGAGACTTCCATCGCCACCGCCTGCGCGCCCTTTGCCGCATAATCCGCCAGCAAGCCGTGAACGCTGGCCGCCTCCGGCGTGGTATTCAAAGTGGGCTGCAATTCCCCCGGAAAACCGTTGCCCAGAGTTCCCAGCAGCGCGCTTTTGCGCCCGGATGCCGTCAACGCCTGCGCGATCCAGTGGCTGCACGAAGTCTTGCCGTTGGTGCCCGTCACACCGATCATCCAGAGTCTCCTGGAAGGTGAACCGTAAACATGGTCGGCAATCGCACCGAGCTGCTGGTTCAGGTCGCTGACAGCCAAATGTGGCACTTGCCACGATTCATCCCAGACAAAATTTTTCGCCTCCCAGATCACCGCATTCGCGCCGTTGGCGATGGCTTGCGCGATGAACTGCCGACCATCCGTGCGCGCGCCGGGACTAGCCACGAATGTATCCCCCGCCTGCACCAAGCGGCTATCGGTGACGAGGCGAACCACTTTCACACCCAGCGCCTGCAGTAGCTCGGGACGAAATAGCGTCATACTTCCTCCCTGACCAGATCGGTTGGCGCTGGTTGCATCACATTGTCGAGCGGCGTATCGTAAGGCACGTTAAGTTGCCGCAATGCGGCGCCCATCACATTGCTGAATGCGGGCGCGGCCACCTGACCGCCGTAATAGCTAGCCCCGCTTGGCTCGTTAATCATCACCGCAACGATCAGGCGCGGATTGGAGGCGGGCGCCATACCGACAAACGAGGCCACATATTTATTGACGTAATGTCTACCTTCCAGTTTGTGTGCCGTGCCGGTTTTACCGGCAACACGGTAGCCGGTGATTTGCGCTTGCGGCGCTGTCCCGCCCGGTTTGACCACCAGCTCCAGCATATCGCGCACGGCCTGCGCCGTTTCCGCAGAATAGACCTTGCCGCCTATGGCCGGAATATCCTGCTTGAGCAAAGTCACCGGCTTTAGCTCGCCATCGTTGGCGAACACGGTATAGGCGCGCGCCAGTTGCAGCAGGTTCACGGAAATGCCGTTGCCGTAGGACATAGTGGCCTGCTCGATGGGTTTCCATTTGTTGAAATCGCGCAGTTTGCCCGCCGCCTCGCCGGGAAATTCGCAACCGGTCTGCGCGCCGAATCCGTTCTCGCTCAGACTGTGCCAAAACTGTTCGGGCTTCATCGACAGCGCGATCTTGGACGCGCCCACATTGCTGGATTTCTGGATTACCTGCGCCACGGTCAGCGTGGCCTCCGGATGGGTGTCGTGGATCTTGCGCCCCCCCACCACATACACGCCATGCTCGGTGTTGATGACCGTGTCGGGCTTGACCTTGCCCAACTCCAGCGCCGCCGCCACGGTGAACGGCTTCATGGTCGAGCCGGGCTCAAACAGGTCGGTCACAACATGGTTGCGCAATAAATTGACATTCGGCTTGCCCCGATTGTTCGGGTTATAACTTGGCCAGTTGGCCAGCGCCAGCACTTCGCCGGTCTTGGCATCCAGCACCACGATAGAACCGGCTTTGGCCTGATGTTGCTCGACCGCCTGTTTGATTTCGCGGAACGCCAAAAACTGGATTTTGTTATCCAGGCTCAGCATGACATCGCCGCCTTCTTTGGGCGCGCGCAAACTCGCCACATCTTCAACGATATTTCCGCGCCGATCTTTGATGACGCGCTGGCTGCCCGGCTTGCCACCCAGCTGCGCCTGCAATGCCAGTTCTATTCCTTCCTGCCCGTTGTCGTCAACATCGGTAAAGCCCAGCAAATGCGAGGTGACCTCACCGCCGGGATAATAGCGGCGGTACTCGCGCTTCAAGGACACGCCGGCGATACCCAGGCGCATCACTTTTTCGGCCTGCTCCGGCGGAATTTGACGTCTGAGGTAAATAAAGTCGCGCGAGGTGTCGAACATGCGGCCTTTTAATTCGCTCACGCTCATCCCCAGAATGAGCGCCAATTGCATCACCTGCTTCGGCGTCGCCTCGACATCCTGCGGACTGGCCCAGATGGATTCGACCGGGGTGCTGATCGCCAGCCGCTCGCCGTTGCGGTCGCTGATCATGCCGCGATGCGCATTGATGTCGATCACCCTGCCGTAGCGCGCGTCGCCTTTTTGCTGGAGAAAATCGTTGTTGATACCTTGCAAATAAACACCGCGCACCAGCAAGCCGAGCAAACCGCCGAGCAACACCACAAACAGCACGCGCGAACGCCACGGCGGCAGCGCCATTTGCCCATTCGTTTGTATGCTGGCGGCGTGATGCATTATGGCGCCCCCCTGCCCGCGTCTATGCGCACGAAATGAATCTGCCCGCCTTGCGGCATCTGCATTTGCAATTGATAACTGGCGATTTTTTCTACCCGTGAAGGCAGCGCCAGCGTGCTCTGCTCCAGCTGCAACTGCCCCCACTCCACTTCCATCTGCTGCGCCTTATCCTTTTCGGCCTGCAACTCGATGAAAAGTTTGCGCGCCTTGTGCTGTGAAGTCACCACACTCAAGGCGCACACGATGGCAAAACCCAGCAGAAATAGATTTAACCTGAGCATTCAGCCCCCTATGCGCTCAGCCACGCGCAACACCGCACTGCGCGCGCGCGGGTTGTTTTCCAATTCCTGCACCGAAGCGTGGATCGCCTTGCCTACCAGTCGCAGCCTGCCTTGCGGAATATCGGCGGCGCGTATCGGCAGGTTGCGCGGCAGCTTGTCGCCTTGCGCCATATCGCGCATAAAGCGTTTCACGATGCGATCTTCCAGGGAATGAAAACTGATCACAGCCATTCTTCCGCCCGCCTTTAAGTTGTCCACGCACTGCGGCAACACGCTCTCGAGCTCTTCAAGTTCGCGGTTGAGATAAATCCGTATAGCCTGAAAGGTGCGCGTCGCCGGATTTTTCCCGGGTTCGCGAGTGCGTACGACATCCGCGACAATTTCGCTGAGTTGCCGCGTAGTAAGGATGGGGTTATTCTGGCGCGAAGCAACAAGCGCTCTTGCAATCTTCCTAGCAAACCGTTCTTCGCCGTAATCACTAATTACCTCCGCCAACAAACCTTCATCCACCATTGCCAACCACTGCGCCGCCGTCTCGCCGCGACTCGTATCCATACGCATGTCCAGCGGCGCATCGAAACGGAAACTAAACCCGCGTTGCGCGTCGTCCAACTGCGGTGACGACACACCCAAATCCAGCAACACACCATCCACCTGCCCGACACCAAGTTCGCGCAACACCTCGCGCATATGCTCAAACCCGCTATGCACGATCTGAAAACGCGCATCGGCAACCGCCTGCGCGGCTCTGATCGCCAACGGGTCTTTGTCCAGCGCGATCAAACGACCATGCGCACCCAGCTTTTCCAGTATCAGCCGACTGTGCCCGCCGCGCCCGAATGTGCCATCCACATAAACACCCTCCGGCTTCACCTGCAAGGCATCTACGGCTTCATGCAACAGAACGGTGGCGTGGGACAAACCCTCGCTCACAGAGAGAACCCCTCCATGCCCGGCGGCAACACCCCGTCACCGAAACTGATCGACTGCTCACTCAGTTGCGTCCAGCGCACTTCATCCCACAATTCAAATTTATTTCCCTGCCCGACCAACACGACCTGCTTGTCCAACTTGGCATAGCTGCGCAAAGCCGGAGACACCAGCACGCGCCCCGCTGCATCCATCTCCACGGCCTCGGCATAACCGAGCAAACGGCGTTGCAAATGACGAACCTGGGTATTCAGCGAGGGCATCTTGCGCAACTGCTCGCTGATCGGCAGCCATTCGGATTCGGGATAGAGCAACAGGCAAGCATCTTCATGGTCGGCGGTTAGCACCAACTTTCCCGCGCATTGAACGAGCAAGGCGTCACGATGCTTGGCGGGTATCGCCAACCTGCCTTTGCCATCCAAATTAAGTTGCGTTGCCCCCTGAAACATCCCTTAAACCCCGCGCTCCATTCCCCACAAAAACCCACTTCCCACCACTTCCAACCACTATATTGAAAAAAATACAGGCAGTCAAGGCGAAAAATAGATTTTTTCTTTACGAGACAAGGAGTTAGCGTGGCGCGTTAACGTAAAATAAATATGCTTTAAAAGCAATGGATTGCGACATTAGGCTAAAGTTGTTTATCACACTAAGCCCGGCTCGCATATTTCACAAGCCCACCGGGACAGTCATTTGAACGAAGGGGCGAACTGAAGTGGGCAGAACGGCGATAGATGAAGGTGAGTCAAGTGCAATTGAATTGTTCGATAGAAAAATTAAGGAATTGGAGAAAAACGAAAGTAAGTTGATGCGTATATTTAATAAATTCGAAGTATTTGATTTGCCTTACGCCCCCAAAGAGAAGCAAGAAATTGAATATTTGTTTGAGAGCTTGGTAGACTTGAGCGAATCTATAGATTCGGCACCAATAAAGTATGAACTTACTATAAGGCAGGGTGTCCGAATC
>CAZXDK010000019.1:0-46290 GCA_964639585.1 uncultured Gallionellaceae bacterium
GGCTTGGCGCGCGAGGCCAGCGTGAGCGTGTCGGACAACACCATGCGCCCCTCGGCATCGGTGTGGATCACTTCGATGGTCGTGCCGTTCAGCGCGGTCACAATGTCGTTTTGTTTGTATGCCTTGGGGCTGATGTGGTTCTGCGCCAGCGCCACCCAGCAGTCGATATTCACGGCCAACTTGCTCTGCGTGGCCGCCAGCAAAATCCCCAGCGCCACAGCGGAACCGTTCATATCCTCGTGCATGTTGTGCATGTAGCGCGCGGGCTTGAGGTTGTGTCCACCGGTGTCGAAACAGATGCCCTTGCCCACCAAGGCCACGGTCTGCTTGGCCTTGGGGTGTTTGTAGCTCAGATGCACGATAGCCGCATCTTCATCCGCGCTACCCTGCGCCACGGCGACGAATCCGCCCGCGCCCATCTTGCGCAATTTTTTCAGATCGAACTCTTCATGCGCCCAACCCTGCTGCTGCGCCAGTTTGGCGATGCGCGCGCGGTAGAGCGCGGGCGTCAATTCATTCGGCGGCAACACCGTCAATTCGCGGCACAGCAAGTTGCCTTCGGCTTGGGCTTTGAGGGTATCGAATTTGCCGTTGAATCCGACCAGTTCGATTTTCTTCAATGCTTTGCGCTCATCCTTCTTCTTGTGTACCGGCAACAGCGCCCCGTTCACCCACGCGCCGTACACCGCCAACTCGGCGGCGCGCTGGCGCTGCGCCTCATCGCCCTGCACCACAATGCTGATCTGCTTGGGCTGCTCTTCCAGCAACACCTGCAAAGCCTTGCGCACCTGCGTCTGCTGCGCGAAGGTATCCTTGTCAAAATCGACCATCGCCCACACGATCAATGCGCCGCTTGCCGTCACCGCACTCACCGCCGATTTCGCCAGCTCGTCCGCTTTCATATCGCGGCGCTTGAGCACGGCGGCGAGCAATTCGGCATGGGGCGCATCCTTGGGCAACGTTTTGGCTTTGGGCAGCAGCACCAGCAAATGGGTGGCGGACACGCTCTTGGGCAGGGAAGGAATCAGGGTCAGTTGTGCTAGCATTGCGTCCTCGATAAATGATGTATGTTGTCATTATCTCGTAAAAAACCATTTGCCACAGAGGACACAGAGATCACAGAGAAACCCCTGCGCTTCACCACTCTCTCTGTGTTCTCTGTGTTCTCTGTGGCTTGAATTGATTTTATTCAAGTTCACATGCGCCAATACCTAGACCTCATGCAACACGTGCTGGATCACGGCACCAAAAAATCAGACCGCACCGGCACCGGCACCACCAGCGTGTTCGGCTACCAGATGCGCTTCGACTTATCGCGGGGCTTCCCGCTGGTCACCACCAAGAAATGCCACCTGCGCTCGATCATTCACGAACTGCTGTGGTTTTTGCAGGGCGAGACCAACATCCGCTATCTGCGCGAGAACGGCGTCAGCATCTGGGACGAATGGGCGGACGAGAACGGCAACCTCGGGCCCGTGTATGGCAAACAATGGCGCTCCTGGGCTGCGGCAGACGGACAGACGATAGATCAAATCAAAATTGCGGTGGATCAGATCAAGAACAATCCCGACTCGCGCCGCATCATCGTCTCGGCCTGGAATGTAGGCGAGCTGAACCAGATGGCGCTCGCGCCCTGCCACGCTTTTTTCCAGTTCTATGTGGCTGATGGAAAATTGTCGTGCCAGCTCTACCAGCGCAGCGCCGACATCTTCCTCGGCGTACCGTTCAACATCGCCAGCTACGCGCTGCTCACCATGATGATGGCGCAGGTGTGCGGATTGCAGGCGGGTGATTTCGTGCACACCTTCGGCGACGCGCATTTGTATTCCAACCACATGGAACAGACCGCTTTGCAATTGTCGCGCGAACCGCGCGCATTGCCGACCATGAAGATTAACCCCGAAGTGAAAGACATCTTCGGCTTCAAGTTCGAGGACTTCACGCTGGAAGGATACGACCCGCATCCGGCAATCAAAGCTCCGGTAGCTGTATAGGATTTAGGAGCTAGGATTTAGGATTGAGTGGAGGGGCGGATGAAATATAGTGATTTACTTGTTTGGCAGAAAGCGATGGACTTGGTGACATTCATTTACCAAGTCACCGCCACATTCCCAAGCGAGGAGCGTTTCGGACTTTCGTCTCAAGCCAGGCGGGCCGCAGTGTCCATTCCGTCCAATATCGCTGAAGGGCATGGCAGAAAATCATCGGGCGCACACTTAAACCACATCTCAATTGCACTGGGCTCGCTCATGGAACTTGAAACACAAATTCAGGTGGCAGCCAGATTGGACTTTATTGCTGACAAAGAAATAACCACGATATTAGCTCAAACTGATGAGATCGGGAAAATGCTTTCTGGCTTAAAGAAATCCATCTCCACCCAACCGGAATGACCATGCCGCCCACCTCAATCCTCAATCCTAAAATCTCAATCCTGGTTGCCATGGCGAAGAACCGCACCATCGGCATCAACAACACCCTGCCGTGGCACTGCCCTGAAGACCTCAAGCACTTCAAGGCGCTGACCATGGGACATCACATGATTATGGGGCGCAAGACGTTTGACTCCATCGGCAAGCCGTTGCCGGGGCGCACCACGGTGGTGCTGACGCGCGACCGGAATCTGAAAATCGAAGGCTGCCTGATGGCACATTCGATACAAGATGCACTCAAGGCTTGCGCAGGTGACACGGAGATTTTCATCGTCGGTGGCGCGGAGCTTTATGCCCAGGCGCTCCCGCTGGCAAATACTCTTTACATCACCGAAATCCAACAGGAGGTCGAAGGCGATGCGCACTTCCCACCTTTTGACCCGCGCGTCTGGACTGAAATTTCGCGCGAAATACGAAAGCAGGAGACTCCGCAGGTTCTGGAATATCACTTCGTCACCTACCGCGACGATTACCGTTAGACTATGGGTGTAAACCCAATAAAACAGAGACGATGAACGAGCTGGACTCCACCACTGCCGTGCAATACTTGCAGGCCAAGCAGATGTTCTCTGTTAGCCGCACATCCCTGCTGACCACCGTCTTGCTGGCGTCCATACTTGTCTCCATGCAACGCGAAGTGATCGAATTGACCGTCGTTTTTGGCTGGTTTGCCTTAATTGTGCTGGTCACGATTTTTCGCGCCGTACTGGTTAACACTTACCAGCACTCCCCGCTAAACGACTATTCCGCCACGCCATACTGGCTGAGGCAGTTCCGCATCGGCGTGCTTTTTTCCGGCGTCGTGTGGGGCGCGGCGGGCTTTCTGCTGTTCCCCGAGGGACATCCGCAACATCAGATGTTCCTGATCTTTACGCTGGCTGGCCTGACAGCGGGCGGCTTGGTTTCATATTCCGCCGACCTCGTGAGTGCAAACGCATTTTCCATCTCGGTGCTCGCGCCTATCATGCTGCGTTTGAGTATCGCTGGGGATAGCCTGTCCATAGCCATGGGTGCGGCGACGCTGTTGTATCTCAGCTTTATGGTCGTCAGCGTGAAGTATATACACCGGCAGATCAGTGAAAACATCCAGTTGCGGCTGGAAGCGGTCAAGCGGGAAGAGGCCATGCGGGCAAGTGAAGAACGGTATCGCTTGTTGCTCAGGCACTCGCCGGTGGGAATTCTTCATTACGACACCAGCCTTGTCATCACCTATTGCAATGAACGTCTGGCTGAAATTCTCAACAACTCAACAGACGGACTTATCGGGCTGGACATGAAAATTTTGCATGACCGCTCGATCATTCCCGCATTGACGCATGCGCTGTCGGGCGAAATCGGCTACTACGAAGGAAGTTACGTTGCCACCCTGAGCAACAAAAACGGTTGGATAGAAATGACTTGCGCGCCCTCGCTCGATGCGTCCGGGCAAATTGCGGGAGGAATCGCCATCGTCCACGACGTCACCGAACGCAGACAAAACGAACTGCGCGTTGCTTATAGCGAATCGCTATACCACGGCTTGTTTGAGTACATGAACAGCTGCGTGGCGGTTTATGTGGCGGTAGACGGGGGGGAAGATTTTATCTTTAAGGATTTTAACCGCGCGGCCGAATCGCTGGAAAAATTGCAACGCGCGGATGTCCTCGGCAAGCGCCTGACTCATTGCTTCCCCGGCGTAAAAGAGTTCGGGCTGATTACTGTTTTGCAACGGGTCTGGAAAACCGGCGCACCGGAACACTTTCCCGTTTCCGTCTATCGCGACAATCGCATTTCCGGCTGGCGCGACAACCACATTTATCGCTTGCCATCGGGAGAAGTGGTCGCCGTTTACGACGACATCACCGCCAGCAAACAAGCCGAGGAAGAAATCAAAAATCTGGCGTTCTTTGATCCGCTCACGCAATTGCCCAACAGGCGGCTGCTCATGGACAGGCTCAAGCAGGCCTTGGCGTCGAGTGCGCGCAATGACCGGCAGGGGGCATTGCTGATTATCGACCTGGATAATTTCAAAACGCTCAACGACACGCTAGGCCACGACATCGGCGATATGCTGCTGCAACAGGTCGCACAACGGTTGGCCAGTTGCGTGCGCGAAGACGACACGGTGGCGAGGCTGGGCGGCGACGAATTCGTGGTGATACTGGAAAGCTTGAGCGAAAAACCGCATGAGGCCGCCGCCCAGACAGAATTCGTCGGCGAAAAAATAATCGCCGCGCTGAACCGGCCCTATCAGCTTGCCGCATACGAACATCGCAGCACGCCCAGCATAGGCGCAACGTTGTTTAACGGACGCCACCAGGCAACGGACGAGTTGCTGAAACAAGCCGACATCGCCATGTATCAGGCCAAAAAATCGGGGCGCAATGCCTTGCGTTTCTTCGATCCGCAAATGCAGCAAACCATCACGGCCCGCGCAGAGCTCGAAGAGGCATTGCACAACGCCCTCGCCCATCATCAATTCCAGTTGCACTACCAAATTCAGGTGGACAACTTGCACCGGCCTTTGGGTGCGGAAGCATTGATACGCTGGATACACCCCGAGCGCGGCTTGGTGCCGCCGCTGCAATTCATCCCGCTGGCCGAAGAAATCGGCTTGATACTGCCCATCGGGGAATGGGTGATCGAAACCGCCTGCGCCCAGATCAAAACATGGCAACAGGATGAGCGCACCCGCGATTTCGTGTTGGCGGTGAACGTGAGCGCCAGGCAATTCTATCAGGCCAATTTCATCGCCCATGTTCAATCTGCCGTGCAACGCCACGCTATCAACCCGCGCCTGCTCAAGCTGGAACTGACCGAAAGCATGTTAATCGAGGATGTCGAAGACACAATTGCAACGATGACCGCATTGAAAGAGACCGGCGTGCAATTCTCGCTGGACGATTTTGGCACCGGCTATTCATCCCTGCAATACCTGAAGCGCCTGCCGCTCGACCAACTTAAAATCGACCAATCGTTCGTGCGCGATATCGTTTCGGACAACAGCGACAGGGCGATAATACGCACCATCGTTGCCATGGCCAACAGCCTGAACCTCGACATCATCGCCGAAGGTGTGGAAACGGAAGAACAACGGCAACTGCTGCTGGAGACGGGCTGCACTCACTTTCAGGGATACTTGTTCGGCAAGCCTGTGCCCATCGAACAACTGGCAGTATTGTTCAGCCGCTGAAAAATTGACGCCGGATATAAAGCATATGCAGCCGAGTTGCTCACACAACGGCTTGGCGAGATGACGCTGGTGTGGACGCCTGAAATTTGCAACTGTGTCTTTGAGGCTTGCCGCTGTTCGTTTTGCAGTTACAAAATTTTCATTTAGTTACTTCGCGCGACTCATACTGTCGTATCACCCTGCTACATTACAACCACGCCAACCAGTCACGGAGTCAAAGCGGTGGCGTGGAATTCAGTAATATTTAGTCAAACTAACAAGGAGATTGCCATGAAAACAATTGTCTTGGTGCTGACAGTCCTACTGTCATTGGTTGGTTGTGGTGGAGCGAGTGTGGGTTCAATCAATACTGGCTCTGTAAGTCAAACAGTTGCAGGTACAGAAGAAAAGTTCGAAGACCTGATTGCAGTGCCTCTGTCCCATAGTGTGGAGATTGCAGACATCGATTATCAAAATGTCCGCAATTTGGGCGGCACCGGGAAGGGTGGCACCATTAGCCCTAAAGATATGCGCAAGCATTACTCCATACCCGATACAGCCACGGGTAAGGGACAAACCATAGCAATTGTAGGAGCTAAAGGTTTAAAAGATCCATTGGCTGACTTGAACAGGTTTAGCAGGGAGTATGGATTACCAGAATGCAATGCCACTAATCCATGTTTCAGGGAAATTGACCTGAGCAACGGAAAGTTGACTGGTTTTGGATGGGAAAAAGAAATAGCTCTGGATATTGAATGGGCTCATGCTATTGCACCTGAAGCTAACATCGTATTGGTAACGGCTGCTACTAGAGCCACATTCAGTTTGATTGATGCTTTGAAGGTAGCTGCTGCTCAACCTGGTGTAATCGCCATTTCTGTTTCATGGGGATGTAAAGAAATTACCTATGAAACTAACGAATGGATGGACTCGGTATTAAAAGGCATTATGGATAAAGGCATTACCATCTTTGCAGCTGCTGGTGACGATGGTAATACTGGTGGCTCTAATAGCATATTGTGGCCAGCAGTTAGTCCATATGTGGTGGGTGTAGGTGGCACTACGATTGTTGCGGTAGCTTCTGATTTACCTACTACAGAAACTGAAATGGGGTGGCGTAGAGGTGGTGGTGGAATCAGCAAGTTTGAACCAAAGCCAGCTTTCCAAAAGGATGTAATGCCAGATGTAAAAATGAGAGTATCACCTGATGTGGCTTACAATGCCGACTGGGATTCTTCAATGGTAGCAATCGAATACTCCGATGCATCATTACCAAATGGAAGGTGGGGTTCAATAGGCGGTACTTCTGCTGGTGCTCCGCAATGGGCTGCCATCTTAGCCTTAGTAGCTCAACAAGCCACTAAAGATGGTCTTAACTGGATTGAGACCATGAAGAAGTTCAAAGGTGGTCTGAATGAAGCCTTGTACACTATCAAATCCAGCACTACAAAATACACTGGATTTTTTGATGTAACCAAAGGTAACAATAATTGGACTCCTACACCCACTTGTGCAATTTGCAATGCAAAGGAAGGTTATGATGCTGTGACTGGCAATGGGGTGCCTAATGTAAAGGCATTGCTGGAGTTGGTTTAATTGAAGTTGATTTAAAGTGATAGGCAGCCTCCCTGCTGTCAATGAAGAGTCCCAACAGGTTAAGTAGCGAGACAATATTCTGAATATCGCTGCTTAACCGCATCAGACGACTAATCCTGGTCGCAATGCTGTTCATTTCAGAAAAACTCCGTTCGCCCTAAGCTTGTCGAAGGGTTCTGGTTGCGTAGCTGGTGGTTCGACAAGCTCACCACGAACGGTTAAGTAAACGCAATGCTGTTCATTTAAGAAAAACTCCGTTCGCCCTGAGCTTGTCGAAGGGTTCTGGTTGCGTAGCTGGTTCGACAAGCTCACCACGAACGGTTAAGTGAACTGCATTGATCCTGGTCGCTTCTATTGGCATAGTCGGTGATAGAAGATTCCGATGTGCTCCACAATCTCCGTTTTGCCTGTTGTTTCAGTTCAGAAACCAATCCCACAAAGCACGGCTTAAGCTGACTGCCGCAGTGATTTGCTGAGCCCCGTAATTCTTCCATTTATCCCAAATAATCCATTAGGAAAAGCAGCTCGCGTCCCCCTTTGTGAAAGGGGGAGTGAGGGGGATTTTTGCACTCGGATGAAGTTCAAATCCCCCTACCCCCCTTTTTATAAAGGGGGGAATATGGCTGAGCAAACCTGCGCAGCTCTAATAAACCATCTGGGTTTATTTATCTCCATGCGACATTAACTGTCGCACACCCCTGCTACATTGTAATCACGCCGGCCAGTCACGGAGTCAACGCGGCAATGTGGTGGCGTGGAATTCAGCAATTCTAACCAAACAAACCGAAGGAGATTCATCATGAACACGCAAGAACAATCATCCGGCATCACACCCGATCAGAACCCCGCAGATGCCGCCCCACTTTCCAACGAAGCGCTGCAAAAGAAGTTGCTTGAGGAAGGCGATACCCAAGCGCGGCTGGAACTGGCGCAGAGTTCGGGTTTGTCTGAAGCCGTGCAAAGCAAGCTGCTCCAAGACGAAGAAGAAGCCGTCCTGATCGCGCTTGCCAGCAATCCCTCCCTCCTTGAATCGGCCCAAGAAAAACTGGCTGAAACTGGCACCCCTGATGTGCGTACAGCACTGGCCGCCAACCCCAGTCTCAACGAAAACCATCAACACTACCTGGCGCAAACGGGCAGCGATGAAGTCAAATGCCAACTGGCAAAAAATCCCTCGCTCAGCGTCGCCATTCAACGCATGTTCGCGACCGATGCGACGCGCGGAGTCCGCGAAGCCTTGGCTGAAAACGCCTCGCTGGATAAAGCGTGCCAACCCGTCTTGATGCAAGACAGCGACGCATACAGCCAGCACATCGTTTGGACGTTGATACCCTTAGCCAGCAACCCCGCACTGGCGCCAGAGTTGCATGAGCGATTGGCTGCAAACGACGACAATTGTGTCGTTGCCAGCCTGGCGCAAAATCCCGCCCTATCCGACGCGCTCATGAAAAAGTTTGCCGCCAGCGACGTTGAAGAAATCAAAGCGGGACTGGCCTGCAACCCGTCGCTGCCGGAAGCGCTGCAAGCCCGCTTGATTGCCGGGGACAATACCCGCGTCAGCGTCAACATCGCCAAGAACACCGCCCTCAAAATCGCCCAGCAAGCGCAGTTGGCACACGGCGGCAATGCCGAAGTTCGCCTCGCGCTGCTGGATAACCCGTCGCTGGATGAACGGATCAGGCAACGGGTCAAAACGTCTTTCACCGAATACGACTTGAGTTCGGCGGAACGGGATTTGGAATACGCCCAAAAGCAATCGGCGAAACTGACTGAAGACTATAGTGAAGCGCTCAAAAAGTGCATCAATTCTTATGGCGGACTATTCCCGGCCTCGGAAGAAAAGCAAGAGAAACTGAGCCGTACCGCTGACCGCATACAGAAACGCATATTCGAAGTGGATAGAGAGATAGACGCGCTCGAAACGAAATGCCGCAAAATTGAGGCACTGCTTAAACAGCATCCCGAGACAGCGCGTCCGGGAAAAACATGGCCGTTTCCGATGAGCAACGTAATCAGTCAATTTGCACGATTAGGGTGAAAACGTGCTTGGGCTAAAAGCTGTCGGGTTGGTGAAGCGTTGTGTTAAGTTGCCTGTTATGGAGAAACATCGAGAAATTCCTTAACGAGTTTGTAACGGGCAACTGACACGCTACTGAACTTCATGGCAAACTTCGGGTGAGCAAGCAGGACAAGTTGATTTGCAAACTAAACAGGCAGGGAGAATGTCATGACCAAAACCAATGCACCAATGAAAGTAAGCTGTCCATCCTGCGGTTGGAGCAAGGTTGTCCCTCAACAGGGAGATGTACTATTTATGCCGAAGCAGTGTGAGCGCTGTGGGAGTGAAAAGTTGACGCATGAACAAGCAGGATTGCTGGATAGGCTAAACCAGATTTTTTCATTCAGAACATGCTGAAGAAATATAGAGATAACAAGGAAATGCAAAATTGCGTTTCAGTGTTGAGTTCGTCCCCTTTATTAAAAGGCGCTGAGTCTAATTATGAGTGAATCATCCGTACAAGAATCCGTTCTCAGCAAGTCCCCGCATGAGTTGCGTGAACCGCGCATTACACTGGAAAACGATGTGGTGCTTGCCCCAGAGACGCGCCGCATGTTTGAAGAAGCTATTGGTGCCATGCGGCATCACAAGACCATCTATACCGACTGGGGGTTCGGTATCGTCGACCCGATGGGGCGCAACATGATCCTTAATCTTTACGGCCCACCAGGCACTGGCAAAACGTTGGCGGCCGAAGCACTTGCTGGGTCGCTCCAGCGCAGATACCTGCACATCGGTATTTCTGAGCTAGAAAGCAAATATGTCGGCGAAACGGCAAAGAATATCACTGCCGCATTCAAAGCTGCAGATGCTGAGGGGGCGCTGCTGTTTTTTGATGAAGCCGATACCCTTCTCGGCGCACGACTTTCCTCTGTCACTCAGGGTATAGATAACGAAATCAATGCGATGAGATCGACGCTGCTTATTGAGTTGGAGCGCTTCGACGGTATTGTGGTGTTTGCCACTAACTTTGCAAAAAACTACGACAGTGCCTTCGTCAGCCGTATCCGCTACCACATTGAGTTCAAACTACCTGATTTCGATGGTCGAAAACAATTATGGCAACGTTTGCTCGTGCCCGGTGTGCCACTGGTCGAAAATCGTGATGTCGTTATTGATCGTTGCGCAGCTGCGTCCGATGGCTTGTCTGGACGCGAAATTCGAACCGTCCTGCGAACGGCGTTTCCGCGCGCACTTGTTGAGTGCCCGACTGCCCCTCGTGTGCAGTGGATTCATTTTGAGACTGCCATTGCTGATGTACGTTCGGCGAATCGGAATGTTGGAAACCGACCACGCACAACAGTAAGTGATAACACCAACTCTGAAGCAGGGCGACGTCTGCTGGGCTTTTCAGATTGATTTTTCAATTTTTTATCAACACAGGGGGATGAAGCATGGGATTTTGGAGCTCGGTAGGGAGTTTTATTAGTTCGGCTGTCAGTACAGTTAGCAGTGCGGTCAGTTCAACCTGGGAAACGGCTAAGGATATCGCTGGCAAGGCTGTCGGTTGGATGGCTGAAAAAGCTGAGAAATTTGTTGATGGGGTCAAAAACGCTTGGCAGACAATCAAGCCTTACGTCGAACAGATACGCACTGTACTTCAGACTGCGGCAAAGACAATACCTATACCGTGGCTCAGTGCAGCATTGACTATGCTCGATAAGGGATTAGGCGCATTGACTGCATTTGAAAACTCTCCCATCGCTAAAAAGGTGGATGATGCCATTAAGTGGGCGATAAATCTTGCTAAGCGTTGGCAAAATTCCAGACAAAATCAGGAAGTGCAAAACGAGCAAGAAAGCGATCAACTCAGTGCTGATGAACTTGAACTCGCAAAACGGCATCAGGAGACTTTCCGTTTTGCTGAGCGTGAGGTCGTCTCCGAAGATCAGCGACACCAGTTGGAGCTCGCCGCAGCCATCAATGATTTTGAGATTGCGAAAACTGACTTGGCAAATGCTATCGACGCTGCGCCAACAGATTTCGAGCATTACTTGCGCCTGCGTGCCACACAAAAGCTGCTCAATATGGCAGATAAAAAATTTCGCACTGCAAAAAGCGTAGACGACTTGAGCGCAGATGATTTGTTCCTCGTTCGCATCGCCTCAGACCTCATTAAGGCCAAGCCTGAACTCAACAAAGAAGCAGCCATTCGCCTAGATCGCCTGCTGACCGAGCGCTATGGTAAAAAGCTCACACCTTTCGTTTTCGAGGAACTCATCGCATCTTGGGCTAAGCGGGCTGAAACCTTGGAAAAACAGTGGGAAATAGAAAATCTCAATTACGCCAAAGACCATACCCTTCTTAATCGTTTGAGCCATGCAAAAAAAATTCAGAGCGAACTGTCAGCTGAAGAGTCCGCTGAACTGACCAAGCTGGAAATCGAGATGCCTGCAAAGAAGACAGCTCTCAATGATTTGGTGACCCGGCAACTTGACATTAAGCGCTATGTCGGCGCTGCCGAAGGTTTCCTTCAACTACTGGAAAAGACACCGGAGCAAATTGAACAGGAAGACCGCAGCTACTTGATTGATGACGGGGCACACGTTGGCAAGATACTTATCGAGTGTGCTGAGCACGACAAACCATTCAGCGCCTTGAGTCCAGACGATCAAGCGCTGGTCGGCAACTATGCCAACATCTTCCAGAAGGAATCGAAGGTTCGCATGAAGGCTGTGCTGGAAGTAACAACATGAGTTCGAGCGAAGTTTTCGATTTTCTCACCCCTAATACAGGCGATCCTCTGCAGATAAGTTTTTTTGCTCTCATTCTCTTGATGATGGGGTACACCGTGATAAGCACGCACATAAACGCGCGTCCAGCCTCATGGGAGAAAAAGTGGAATCGCGGAACGCCTGATGATGCTAGCGATGATCTGGATATTGAGCACGGCAGCGTAACAGACCTATGGCATGCCGTCGCTACGGCATCGGAGAAGTTGGCTGAAGTTATGCCAAGCTTACTGTTAGTCGTTGGACTACTTGGTACTTTTTTGGGTTTAGGTTTGGCACTTAATCATGCTTCAAACATTCTCGGTCAAGCCAATGCACTGAGTGCGAGCGGTGCTGCTAGCAGCATTCAAGACTTGTTAGGTCTACTACAAGGGCTTGGCACAAAGTTCAAAACTTCGACTTGGGGTATTACGGGCTTTGTTTTACTCAAAATTTGGAGTGAACTGACCCGTTTTGAGGAAAAGCGACTTATTTGGGTTATTGATAAGGTCAAGTCTGAGTTGGAAAGAAGAAAACAGGAACATTCCACTGCGGAGAAAGCAAAGCAGGAAGCATTATTTCTACAAATTGATGGTGCTTCAGACCGAATTGTCAAAGGTTTTGCCGAACAAATTGCCAAGTTGATGGAAAACAATAAGATGTTGCATACGGAAATTCATAACCAATTTGAGCAAAGTGTAAAAGGCGTTCGCAAAATCCTTGAACAGGTTCATGTCGAAATCCGTGGAGCTTCAGACGAAATTGTTAAACGTGTTTCCGAGCAAACTACCCAATTGATAGAGAACAACAAGGTTTTGCATGGGCACACCCTGAATCACCTTGACCAAAGTGTAAAAGACGTTCGCGAAATCCTTGAACAGGTTCATGTCGAAACTCGTGGTACTTCAGACAGAATTGTTAAATGTGTTTCCGAGCAAACTATCCAATTGATAGAGAGCAACAAGGTTTTGCATGGGCAAACCCTGAGCCACCTTGACAAAACTGTAAAAGGAGTTAGCGAAATTCTTGAACAGGTTCATGTCGAAACTCGTGCCATGAACTTGGCGATGTTGCAGTTTACCGAAAGCACCCGGGGCGTCGTTGAAAATATGGCCGAAGCAGCACAACGAATGGCTAAAGGTGCGGACAAAATAGGTGATGCGGCGAAGGAATTGGTAGATGCTATTGATGCCTTTAAGAACCAATTTACGGATGTGCTCGATAATGTACGCAAAGATCTTGGTGAGGCAATTCACGGTATGAGCGATCAGGCATCGGAAACGCTTGAGCGGGGGAGTGCGCAGCTTGGTGCTGCAACACAAGAAATCTCTGTTGCACTTGGCAAGTTATCTTCGGATGTCAAAGAAACAATGAGTGAGGTGAAAGGCTCCATCAACAAGGCTCTTGATATTCAGCAACGTGCCGCTAATGAATTTACTCTGTCGAGCATCGCGTTGAACGAAAATATCGCAACCACCACAGGAATGGTCGACAAACTTAGCAAGCCTATTGAAGACGGTCTGCGGTCAGTTTCTGAATCGGGTCAACATATGCGTGGAATAGGTAACAGTCTCATTAAATCCATCTCAAGCATGGAAAAAGTCGTTGCCGAGTTGGATAATTTGCATGAAGCTTTGGCACCTCTAAAGACTTTTACCAATAAGCAACAGGACATGATTTCCGCATTAGACCTTTTGGGCGCGCTTCCGGCATTGCAGCAGGCAGTTTTGAGGGAACTTCAAGGGCTAAGTGAGCAAACGAATTCTCAAGAATTTTTGGATGCCGTTCTGTCGTCGCAACAGGCCGTCTTGGGAGAGCTTCAAGGTATACGTGAGGAAGTGCATTCTCGCATTGTTGTAATTGAAGCGGCTAACGCAAAATCACCTTCAGGCAACTAGATGCTATGAAAGACAAACCAAGCGAATGGATTGCAATTTCAGACCTCATGGCAGGAGTGATGGCTGTCGTGATGTTGCTATTGGTGCTTGCTGTGCTGCAAAAAAGCGCGAGCGATCTTCGTTATCAGGAAGAGCTGGCTAAGGCAAAGATTACTAGACCAGACCCCGTCTCAAAGGTGATGCGCACACTTGGCGAGACGCTCAGTGGGCATGGTGCTACTGAGTTGATGACGCTTGATCAGAGCACAAACCGTCTAACATTGCGCGATGGCGTGTTTGAGCGTGGTAGTGCCTGCCTGACACCGGAAGCGCGCGCTGCCATCGAAGCTGTGCAGAGCCAATTGGCGCATTTTCTTCTCGATAATCCAAAGGCACACATTCTTGTAGAGGGTTATACCGACAACATGCCAGTCAAGCATCCGGTCACCGACTACCTACGCTATTGCACTGTGTACGATGACAATTTCACTCTTTCTGCTGCACGCGCCCGTGAAGCACGCCGCGCTTTGATCGGTACGCTTGATGTCGAAATTACTCGGCGTATCGTTGTGGCTGGCTACGGCGACTCTCGACCATTGTTTGGAATGGATCCGGGAGATTCGAGAAATCGCCGCGTGGAGGTGATGTTCCTTATGGAGCAGGATAGCCAGAACACTCCTATGTGATCTTGTCCCGCCACATTTTAGAGATTGACTGGAACACAATCCACTACACACTTCCATGTTGAATACGACGAATTATGTTGCTAGAAATTACAGACGCCCAATATCTGGATGATTACCGTGTAAGGCTGACGTTCAACGATGGGCGCGCTGGCGTCGCGGATTTGCACGCGCTGATAACCGCGAATCCAACTCCGATTTTTGCCATCTTCGCGGACGAGGCTTTTGTTCGCCAGTTCTGCTTGAAGTACGGCACGCTGTGCTGGCCGAATGAACGCGATGTGGCGGCTGAGTACCTTTATTTTCTCGCCTTCCGAAACGACCCGGAGCTACACCCGCTATTCCGCCAGTGGGGCTATCTGGATGAGTGTACGGATGCGTTGGCGGCGTGAGGTTGCAACCGGCGCAGGCGCAATCAATATTGCGCCGCATGAAATTTTCTGTTGCAATGCGCCCGTTTGTTTCTTCCTTGAATTGACAAGGAAACCGAATAACCAATTACCGTGGAGTCGCTCATGGGCTATGCCGAACTGATTGCATCCGAAGTGCAAAACCTGCCTGCCAAATATCAGGCTGAGGTGTTGAGCTTCGTCGCTGCCCTTAAAGCTCAGGGCGAAGCCTCTTTGCTGCCTACGTTGACGCCCGAGCAAATAGTCAGGCGCGATTCGATGATGCAAACGCTCTCGCCATTTTCGGCAGATATGACCGGCTTAGTTTTTGATCGCGAAGAAGCCAATGCCAGACGGTAAATTTTTCGTTGACTCCAATGTCGTTCTCTACGCATTGGGGAATGACCTGCCGAAGAAGTTTATCGCCGTCACTCTGTTAGCTGCACATCCTGTAATTTCAACACAGGTGCTTGCCGAAACAACGCACGTCGCACGTCGTAAAATGGGGTTTTCTGTGGAGTAAAAATAAAAGGAGCCTGGGTCGGGTTTATTTCCGCCTCACCAGCAAAACAATGTGACATTGGCTCCTTTTACGAAATGAACTTGCTCATGGCTTTCTTATGGTGCGCGATTGTTTGTTCTTGCGCGATTGATGCGCAACGGCCAGCACGATCACTTTCGTGGGTGTCAGCTTGTAGATGATCGAATAGGGAAATGTTGAGAGTACGAGTTTGCGTGTGCCCGCTCTCGTCCAAGGTTTGCCGGTCAGAGGAAAGTCTAACAGTCCGTCCGCCGAGTCGGTTATGTATTCGATTACTCGTAACGCTGCCGATGGATTTTCTTGCCCGATAAAGGCTTTGATGGCTTTTAAGTTGAAGGTTGCGCGGGTAGCGTACTCAACGCTTCTTAACATTTTTTACGCCCAGCATTTTTTTTACTTCAGCGGCTGAATGAACTCGCCCGGCACTCGCGTCCGCCAGACCTGCATCAACTTCTGCAAGCAACCATTCTTCATAATCCAGACGATCTTTAACGGCTTGCTTGACGATTGACGTAGGTGTTGCGCGTGTTCCAGCGGTGAATTTGTTCAGTCTGTCGAGCAGGGATTGTGGAAGTTCAATTGCATGGTTCATGGTGTATCCTCCAAAGTTTTGTCGCTTGTCTCGAATTTTTACACGTCAGAATTTTACACGAAAGAAGATTAAAGTGGCCTCCCATAAAGTATTGGGAACCACGGCTCATGACCATTGGAGCCACCCATTAGCCGACCTGAGTTGCAATCTCTGCCAGAGTCACGGTAGTGACAAATAATTGGCTGCTGCCTCGGGCATTTAGCCAGCTCAAAACCAAAGGTGATGGCTGCGGGCGCATGACTTCTGAAATGACATTTGTATCGACGACGATCATCAGGTGAAGCTCAAAGGTTCGTGCGGGATGTGCGGGGGGATGTCTAATTCAACACCGGATTTGACGCCAAAAAACTGCACGGAAAGGTCGCCCAACCGTTGAGGGGGTGCGACCGCTTGACGAAGAATACGTCTGGCCCCCTCTTCCATTGATACTTGGTGATTGGCCGCGCGGATGCGTAAACGAACAATGGTGTCGTCAAGTTTTCGGATGCTCAGGTTCGCCATTTTATTCCCCAGTCTGCCAGCACATGCCAGCATTGCATGTTCATGTCGGGACGTTAACAAATTATTGGAATGATAGGATGCTAAAAAGGGCTGCTACAGGGTGTCTATTCCGAAGCAACGTGAATACCGCTGCACCCACTGAAGCCAAGCTGGTAACATTCGGCAATGGCAAACGACCACGACAGCAGCTACAAATTTCTCTTCTCCACACCGGAGTTTTCGACTTGGCTATTGACGCTGCTTGTCTCGATGACATTTTCGGCTCACCTTTGCATTAAAATTTGCCGGTTCATCCACGGCAAACATTCCTTGATTTCCGCAAGTATTCGGCGCCATTTCAGGGGGTTTTATGCGCTACCGCATCGCGCTTCACCAATTAGAAAAAGGATACGCTGTATCCGTGCCGGGATTGCCGGGTTGCTGGTCGCAAGGCGCTACAGAGGCAGACGCTATCGACAATATCAAAGGTGCTCTCCGTGAATATCTTGAGGTTATCAACGAGCAACTTCGGAATGAAGAGGTTCGCGAAGTAGAAGTGGCGATCTAATCTTGCCGAAACCCGAACTTTCTGAGTAAATTTCATTGGCCAAACTCACCCCCAGCCAACTCCCCACCCTGCGTGAAGACGGCGGCCTGTTCCGCGAACTCGATGTTTTAGAGCGCCTGCGTATCGGCTTGCCCGACGGCTATGAGATTTTCCACGAAGTCACTTGGCACACAGTACACGAGGGCAAAGACCGGCATGGCGAGGTCGATATTGTGGTGCTGAGTCCGTCTGGCGATATGCTGTTGATGGAAGTGAAAGCCGGGCAAGTGTTGCTGCGCGAAGGCGGTTTGTTCAAACGCTACGGCCAGCAAGAGCGGGATGTGTTGCGGCAATGCCGGGTGCAATATGCCGGTATGGTTGCACGTCTCAAACAGGCCGGGCTTCACCCCCATCTGGTGAGCTGTCTGGTGTTGCCGGATTATCGCGTTCCTGTCGGGCAAGTGGTTTCCATTCCGCGTGAGCGGATTATCGCCGCCGATGAATACGACCAGCTTGCAACCCGCGTTCAGGCGTTGCTGGCAACCGCTAACGGCGCATCTGACGTAGAAGAGGTGCGCCGTTTTCTGTGCAATGAATTCCATGTCATCCCCACCATCGCCGCCTTGCGCGACCAGTTGCACGGCGCAACACAACGGCTTGCGGATGGGCTGGCGGTGTGGGTGCCCAGAATCTCGCATCCTTCTGGCGTGGTGCATATACAAGCCACCGCCGGTTCCGGCAAAACGCAGTTGGCTTTGCGCTTATTGGAAAATGCCGTTGCCGCCCAAGAGTCGGCACTGTATGTCTGCTATAACCGGCCACTGGCCGACACCATCGCGGGCATGGCGCCGACCCGCGTTAACGTGGCCTGCTTCCATGAACTGGCAGTCGAGCATTACCGCCGCCATCGTGAAGAACCGGATTTCAGCAATGCCGACGTATTCCAACAAGTGGCGGATGCCTATCATCGGGACAGCGCGGCCTTCAGCCCTAAGTACGACCTGCTGCTGATCGACGAAGGTCAGGATTTTGAACCGCAATGGGTTGCCAGCCTGACGTGCTTGCTCAAACCTGCCGGACGTTTATATCTGCTGGAAGATGATGCGCAACGCCTGTACGAACGCGATGCTTTCGATCTTCAAAATGCGGTCACGCTCACCTGCAACGACAACCACCGCAGTCCTCGCGCCGTGTGTCAGATCATCAATGCACTGAGTCTGGTGTCGCCTCCGATTGTCAGCAAAAGCCCCTATCTGGGCGAACTGCCGGAATTCAGGCGCTACGACTCCGACGCGGCGCTGATGCGACAAACCGAGCTGGCCGTGAATGGATTGCTGCAACAGGGATTTGCCTTGACGGACATCGCCATTCTCACCGGACATGGGCGCGGTAAATCAAAGCTGCTCAATGCCGAGCGGATTGGCCGCTACACAACACGCCGATTCACCGGTGCTTATACGCGCGAGGGCAACCCGGTGTGGAGCAATGGCGAACTCATGGTCGAATCCATCTATCGTTTCAAAGGCCAAAGCGCGCCGGCCATTATTCTGAGCGAGGTGGATTTTATCGAACTGACCGGGCAAGAGCGCCGCAAATTATTCGTCGGCATGACGCGCGCCCAACTCAGTTTGCAGGTGGTGCTTTCCGCTCAGGCGGAAGCATGTTTTGCCAGCGCGCTGGGGTGAGGTTTAGGTATTTGCGTTCAGCAAATATCCACCGATAAATGTTCGAACGTCGCTTGGGGGGTGACGGTGCGACCATTTTTGACGAACGTCACCAAGCCATACTCGGCCATGGTGTGCAATGAGCGCGACACATTGGGCGTGTGCTTGCCGACCACCTTGGCTAAGGAATCCATGGAGTCGGGTTTTTGCTCGCGCACAGCTTTTAGCAACGCCATGTTTTCATCTGACAAAACCCGAGCCATCGCGGCTACCGAGGGAAACCACACATTGGGTTCATTGTCGCTGCGTTTGCGTGTTCCGGCGGCTATCGCCAAAGATCGCGCCCGTTGCTCCGGTACGGTGGCAATACCTACTTTCAATATTTTGTTCATTGCGATACCTCTTTCAAAACGCGATCAACTTCGGCATAAAAGTCACTGAGCAACTGGTAAGCCGTATCGAACTCATACAGTACACCTGCATCTGCGGCGTTACGGTGCTTGTGATCGTAGGGGAACTTCTTGCCTGCATGCAAGAAGCGCGACCCTTCCGGTTTGATGCCACCGTGAGCATTATCAAATCCAATCAGGCGCGTACTGTCCGGGGCATGGAGCGTCAAGCTGTACTTGATGCCGTGCGGTCTCTCCGCCGTTACTGCCACGCGCGAGACTTCCATTTTGACCCAGTAACCCTCGTCGTTTTGGAATTCGATGTTGCCGTCTAAGCCAAGCAGGAAGTCCAACCCCGTTTCTTTTGATTCGTGTGAATTCATGCTTAAGGTTATCACGGAATGATATGCTTTCCAAACAACGGCTACGGTGGCAAGCATTTTGTTGATCCGACACAAAGTGTCTCGTGACTCTGGTTTAATATCACCATCGCAAACGATCACCTACCCAATGACCAACTCATCCCCCGACACCCTGATGCGCCAGTGGCAAATGCTGCGCATGATTCCGCGCCATCCGAAAATCATCACCGCGACCGAGTTGAAGAAAAAACTTGAGGATGAGCAGCATGTGGTGACCAAGCGCACGGTGGAGCGCGATCTGCAATCCCTGTCCACTGTATTCCCGCTCACGCTGGATGAGAGTCGCAGACCGTTCGGTTGGAGTTGGCAAGCGGATGCCTGCAACTTCAACATCCCCGGATTAAGCAACAATGAAGCGCTCACCTTCGTGATGATGGAACAGCATTTGAAATTGCTGTTACCCGCTTCCACCTTGTCCTGGATACAGCCGTATTTCAAAGCCGCGCAGCAGCAACTCAACGCTATTCCGCGCAGCGAGCGCATCCGCTCCTGGCTGAACAAAGTGCGCACTGTGCCGCCTGCACAGCCGCTGCTGCCGTCGCCGGTTAATGCGCACGTGCAACAAGTCGTGTACGAAGCCTTGCTCGCCGACCGGCAACTGGACATCACTTACCGCAGAAAGGGCGCCAGTGAAATTTCGGAATACCGCGTTCATCCGCTGGCAGTGGTGCAACGCGGACCGGTGACCTATCTCTGCTGCGGCGTCAACTACGATGACGGACTGCGCAAGTTTGCGATGCATCGCATCCTGTCGGTAACGGCATCCGACGAACCCGTAAAAATTCCATCCGGCTTTTCCATAGACGACCTCATCGCGGCTGGCGAATTCGGTTTTGGCGAAGGCAGGCAGATTAAACTGGAAGCCGTTTTCCATCACGGGGTGGGCGATCATCTGTTTGAGACGCCGATCAGCGCCGATCAGGTTCTTGCCGACTTGGGAGACGGCAATGTCAAACTCAAAGCCACAGTTGCCGACACGCAGCAATTGGTGTGGTGGTTGCTGGGGCTGGGGGACGGCGTCGAAGTGGTCAAGCCCGCGGCCTTGCGCAACAAGATGGTGGGTGCGATTGAGGGAATGGCGCGGCTGTACCGGTGAGCCTATCTGTAATGCAAAGAATATTTTATTTGTCTGCGCGAATAGTCCGCGCCGTGGTGATCAGCGTCAGCGCGTGGCTACCGCCCCGGATATCGGCATGCACCGCCTCAACCACGGGCGGATTGGTCGCCGTTGCGGCGTCCCATTGAATGATGAAATTCGCGCCCGAACCGCCTTCCGCCTCCTTGCGTTCCACAAACAACTCCAAGGTTCCCATCGCACCGACCAACGCCGGTTTGGGAACATACTCGTTGAGCAGCTTGCCCTCCGTGCTGTAGTAGCGCGCCGAAACAACCCGTATGGGAGCTTTGAGGCTGGTATTGCGGATGCTGACCAACGCGGACAGCAGCGTCTTCGCGGGGGCTTTGTCATCGCCCGCGCGGTCGCCGTGCCAGATGTAGGAGTAGACCGGAAGATACAGTGTCTGGCCGCCGGAAAGCTCTTCCGCAGCCAGCGCGGGCAAAGCGCCAACGAGCACAAACAGCAACAGTCCTGACCAGCAGTTTTTCATGATTTTCGCCCCGTCCCTGTGGATATAAACACGCGGCGCTCAGCTTAATAGCACAGCGGTAAATTTTCCAGTCATACACACCGGCGCAGGGACTTTTTCATGTTGCTTATGGGCACGCTTGCCGTCTCGCGGCGCAATACAAACCCACGCATACGCTTAGCGCTTGATGTCCGGCAATCCGCCGATGTAGCCGACAATTCCCTTGGGGTTAACCTTGGCGGCGAGCACTTCCCGGATATAGCCGGGAACATAGCCGCTCAGGTCTTCGCGCGCGCCGGGGTGCTGGACATTGCTCATCAGGTAGCTGTGGCCGTTCCAGTTCTCCACCACTTGCAGGCCGGTGTTCTCGGCGCCAATGGGGGCGGAAAAAATCCGCGTGGCGTGTTGTTTGTCCACGTTGTAGGCCCAAATAAAGTTGTTGAGATGATTGCCGCTGTCTTCGCCGATAAACAAGGTGCGCATCGCTTCGGAATACTTCAGATTATCCGGATTGGCGATGCGTTCGCTGTCGCACTTGTCCAGCGGCGCTTGCTTTTGCCAGAACGGTTTGCGCGCGCCCGCCAGCATGCTGTGCATTTCGTAGGCCACCCAGTCGCTATTGATGCGGTTGCCTTGCGTGTCGATCTGGTTGTCGCCCAACAAGCCTTCGTACACCGCGCCGCAAGCCAAGTCCTTGCTGTCGCCATCCAGGGTAATGTGGTCGGCGGGACGATTCTCGTTGGCTTTGTCCACCATAGCCTGTTCGATATAGGACATCGCAACGTACAGGCGCTTGTCTTGCCGGTTATGCGTCACCCCTTCCATCTTGGTGAATTCCGCAGTCGCCCCCAGCATGGCGGCATAGCGACGGCTTTCCAGAAAGGCGGCGGCCAACTCCATCCCCGGTTTAACCTTGAGGTATTCCAGTTGATTGGAGGCGACACCGGTGCCGGGATACACATACACCGCCGTGAACTCCTTGCTCAGCGCCGGATTTTCCTTGATCGCGGCGGGACTGGCCGTTGCAAAAATGTCCGAGAAACGGATGCCTTTGCGTATCAACTGCACGATCTCCGTATCGCTGGCGTGGCCGAGCTTCACCCATTTCAATTGCGCCTTGCCCGCGTTATCGCCGTTTTGCTGGAACCACATCGCGGCGTACAGCACACCGGCAGTCAAGTTGCCGGGCTGATCGGCGACGAACATGAACATGACCGTGTCGCGCCCGTCATCGCCCATGTAGACCGTGCGGCGATCCGGCATCACATCGCCGAGTTCATTCGCCAAGCGCCCCATCGCATGGTGTTTAACGAGCCGCGTTTTGCCGTCCGGCTGCACGGAGACCTCCATCTTGTAGCCGTAGTCGTAGGCATTGGCGCCGCCGTCCTGCGCGGTCTTGCCCATGGTGCCGAGGTACAGGTTCATCGCTTGCAACGGCGCGGTTTCGAACTCGCGCGCATTCGGCTCATATTCCTCGCCGCCCAGATGCGTGCCCCACGGGGTCTGGCTGGCCGCGCACGGAATCCATATTCCGTTCACGCCGGTTGCGTCCACATTGTTCAGATCTACCACCTTGAGCTGCCCGCTCTGTTTGTCTTGCAGCACTTTGGCCGCGTTGATCGCGGCGGGCAATTGCGCGTACATAGCCACCGGCGGCTTGTTCGGATCGACATTGGGCGCTTCGGTGTGATACTCGAAATGGGTCAGCAGATACGCCTGGTCGCCGTTCACCTGCAACAGCGAATTGGCATCCGGCGCATAGGAAAAGAACGGCCCCTGTGCCACATTGCCCGCCGCATCCTCTGCTGAACGGTCTAGCAGCTTGCCGTGCTTATCGACGATGGCGCCCGCTTGCCAGTCACCGATTTTGTCGCCGGAGCGATACAACACATGATGCGACAGCGGGAAAGTTTTCTTGCGGCCATTGCGGTAAGTGACAATGACGCTGGAACGGGTAAACGGCGTGGTGCGCTCTTCATCGCTGACGGGCACGGGCGTAGGCGTGAACTCCACCGAGCTGACCAGCGGCTGCGCCTGCAATGCGGCGGTAGCCAGCAACAACGGCAATAGCACTAATTTTTTCATTTTCGCTCCTGGATCAGGTTCATCAAATCGCCGATTGCCGGACGATTTTTCGGAATATAGGGTGAGACTTTGTCGTGCACCGGGTTGGGCAAATTGTCGCGGCTACGCACCGACAGCGGCGGCACGCCCCAATTGCGCTCGATGAATTTCAAAATGGAGGCGTGGTCGTAGTAGGTATGATCGACGTAGCCTTTTTTCGCGTGCGGCGAAATCAGCAACAGCGGCACGCGCGGCCCATCGCCGAAAAAGTCGATGAACTGCACATAGCCGGAATCGTAGTAACCGCCGCTCTCGTCGAAGGTCACGATGATCGCGGTCTTCTGCCACAGCGCGGGATTCTGCTTGACCTTGTTCACCACACCGCGCAACAACTCGTCAAACCCGGTCTCCATCGCATAACCGGGATGACCGGATACGCTGTCGTAAGGCGCGATGATGGAGACCGCCGGAAAGTCTGCCTCACCCTGTTGGGCATCCACATAAAACTGCTGCAAATCGTGCAGTTTGGATTTGTCCGCCCCCAGCATGGTGGAAGAGAAATACAACTGCGTGTCGCACATCGCGCAATATTCTTTGTCCACATTCTTGCCGTCGTTGCGCCCCCCCGTGTACCAGCGCCAGGACACGCCTTTCGCCGTGAGCGCATCGCCGATGGCGGGTATGGTTTGCGGCGGCAGCTTGTCGTCCCCCGCTGCCAGTGGCTCACCGGTCGGCGAAAACGACGGCTCCATGTTGTTCACCATGTACCAGGTGTCGGGCGCGCAGTTGCCGTCGCGGAAGGCGCGGTACGGCAGTTTTTTCAGAAAATCGGCGATGCCTTTTACGCCCGGATTTTTCGGGTCGGAACAGTTCACATAGGTGCCGCCCTGATAGCCGTCTTCGGTATACCAGTTGTTCGTGCCCGGCTGCGCATCGGGATTCTCGATCAGCTTGGCGGGCGGTGCGGCAGGCTTGCCGTCGCGTGTATAAAACGAAACATCCGCAGTGGTCAGCGCCAGATAATTCGCGGTCGTGCCGCCCATGACGGACTGGTGGTAGTTGTCGGCTATCGCGTAGTCGTCGGCGAGTTGGCGTATGTAGGGCGCATCTCCTGCCGCCATGTTGTAGTAGCCCATCGCAATCGCGCCCTGAAACGTGCGGTAATTGGCTAGCGGCAACTTGCCGTTGCTGGGGCCCACGCCGACGGTTTCCGCCGTCCACACGAACAGATCATTTTTGCCGCCGTCCACCTGCTGCCACATCTGGTAGAAGCGGTGGACAGGATCGCCGGTGTGCGTGCCGTAACTCACATACCGGGTGATCTGAAACGGGCCGTTCGGCATATCGGCCGGAAAGCGCGCATCGGGAATATCCTTGCGCTGCCCGAAAGCGCCCCATGCATAGGGCTGCGGCAATACGCTGTAAGCGCCGTTGATTGCGGGGGTCGGCGAGTATTCGCCTTTGTTTTCCGCCTGCCGCTGCGCGGCAAGATGGAAATTCTTACCCGGCGTGCCGTCTTCTTTCACGATGCCCAACGACAGCAGATTGGAAACCGACTGGCCTTTTTTGGGGCGGTAGGTGGCGAACAGATTATCGAACGAGCGATTCTCGCCCACGATCACGATCACGTGTTCAATGGGAGTGATGGCTTTGGGTTTGTCTGCCGCCATGGCTGGCGCGTCCATCGCGATGGACGCCAGAAAACCGAGTTTTATTAGAGGGTTCATTGCACACCTGTATTGGGTTCATCTGGGATTATTCATTAGCGCCGTGCCGAGTTGCGAAGCTGCATTCCCCCCTTTGCAAAGGGGGGGGGAGGGGGGGATTTGAACCTCATCCGAGTGCAAAAATCCCCCTCAATCCCCCTTTAAAAAGGGGGACGTGGGTGGCATTCCTAATGGATTATCTGGGTTGAAATTACCGCGCGCCCAGCACCGTTAGCGAAATCAGCTTCATCTGGTTGTTGATTTCTTCGACCTTGTTGTTGAAATAGTTGAAGAACATCATCACGTACAGCGCGATAAAAATCCCGAAGCCCGTGGCGTACAAAGCCGTGCCTATGCCACGGCTCACCGCAGACGGGTCGGCAGCCGCATTGCCGGAAGCCAGACTGTGGAATGCGTCGATGATACCGAGGATGGTGCCCAGCAAACCCAGCAACGGCGACATGGTGATGATGGTGTCCAGCATCCACAGGCGCGGCCCAACCAAAGGCTTTTTGGAGACATAGATGGATTGCACGACGTATTCCATCTGCTCGTGCGTGTGTTCATCTTTCGCGGCGTTGACCACCTCGCAAATCGCCTGCGCCTGCGGGCTGGTTTGCGATTGGAACGTGTCGATAATCTGGCCGTGCAATTTTTTGTCGTGCAAATGGCTGCGCACAAAATTTTCTACATTTTTTCCTTCGCGCAGCGTGACCGCGAAAAAAATTAACCGTTCAATGATGACGTAGGTGGCGAACAACAGCACGCCGACCATGAAATACATCACCAGTTCATGTATCAAAGTGAAAGACATTTTGGATTCCCGAAATAAAAAATGGCCGGGACAAGCTTGCCCCGGCCAACATGCTTAATTAAAACTTGCCGCTCAGCGTCAGGAACACTTGACGTGGCGCACCTTCCAGCATGGTGGCAAACGCGCCTTGAGGATCGGATGCGCTAAAGCCGTTGCTGCCTATCGTGCTGAAATATTTCTTGTCCAGCAGGTTGGTGACGGCCAGTTGCGCGGAGAACTCCTTCAGCCCCGCCATATTCTTACGCTTGTAACCGGCAGCGGCATTCATCACCACAAAAGCGCCGACCTTGTTGTCGTTCAGATAGGTGTAGTAACGCTGGTCTGTGTACTTGCCGCCGATGTTGCCGAACCAGCCGTTGCTTTCATAGCCGATATCCGTATTGAACATCACCCTGGGGGTGTCGACCACCTGTTTGCCGTTCGTGTTAACCCAGGTTGTGCCGTTCAAATAATCGGATTTGTACTTGGAATCGTTCAGCGTCAACGCATTGAACCAGGTCAAATTCTCTACCGGCGTCAACACCAGTGCGGCTTCCACACCCTTGCTTTGCACCGAGCCCACGTTCACAAAAGTACCGGGAACACTGACGATGCCCTGGGCAAGCGCCACTTGCAGCAAACGATCACGGAAATTGGAGACATATCCGGCCAGCGAGCCTTGCAATGAATCACCCTTGTAGCGATAACCCACTTCATAGGTTTCCGACGTTTCCGGTTTCAGACTGGATAAGCCCGCGGCAAAGGCCGTCGGGGTCTGCGAGAACGGCCCGCCCACGCCCGGCTGATACGCGCGCATATTCTGCGATGCCGATGCGAATACTTCGTTCATATCGTTCAGGCTGAACTTGAACCCCAATTGCGGCAAGAAGCTCTTCTCGGCGGTGATACTGCCACCGGAACGCGAGCCGGCCTGATTGATCGTGTCGATCTGCACCTTGGGCGACTTGAAGCCGAAGTTTGCCGTCATCCGGCCATCCATCAATGCCAGCGTGTCCTGCAAATGGAACTGGGTGGTGGTGGTGGTAAAGTCCTGCACAAAATCGGTCCGGAACGGATTGGTCAAAAAGTAGTTGCTATCGGCCGGGCCGCTTACCGCATAGTAGTTGCGCGCCAAAGTGCTATAACTCTTTTCCAGCCACACGCCCGCATTGAGCGTATTGACGCCGCTCTCCCAGGTCAGGTCATTCACCCAGCCGCTGCGATCAATGCTGTACTCGGTGGTGCGGATAGAAATCGGCAAGCCTGCGCCGGTGTACACACCAGCGGCTGCCGCCGTACCTGGAGAAGCGACATAAGGGGTATACCAATGTCCCTGCCCTTTATTGGTGTGCGTATAAAACGTCGATTTCAGACGAATCGCATCGCTTACCGCCACATCCAGAGAGGTGCCAAACAAACGGTCTTTGCGCAAGCCGCGGCCGAGGTAATACGCCGCATCCATCGGGCCGGTATTCGCATTCACACTGCCCACCGCGCCGGTATATGTGCCTTTGGCCGCATCGATAGCGCGCTTCCAGTCGGGAGCGTAGTTATCCCAACCCCAGCCCAATTTTTGCTGCATATCGATGGATAGATCCTGATAATCGGTTTCGCTGCGATCCGACGTATTCAAAAATGCGCTGATCCGGTTCTCGCCCCAGATGTGCACCAGTTTCGAATTGAACTGCTCCTGAGTTTGCGGACCGCGCCCTTTCCACTTTTCGGCACTTTGTCCGGCATAACTAAAGTAAGCCTTGGTTCCGGATTCGAGCAAGCCCGTGTCCAGACGCGCAAACGTGCGCGACATACTGCTGCTGCCCATGGTTTGGTCCAGTCGCATGCCCAGCTTGTTTTCCGGCTCAGCCGAGAAGAATTGCACCGTCCCACCCAGATTGCTGGTGGAAGCCACGCCCAAAGAGCCCGCGCCTTGCGACAGGCTGACACGCCCGATATTTTCGGAGGCAATCGCACGGCTGATGTGCAGGCCGTTGTTATTGCCATAACTCATATCGCCCAATGGAATGCCATCCAGAGTGAATCCCATATAGCTTTGGCCGAAACCGCGCACGCCAAAACGGGTAGACCACTCGTATGCACCGAAAGGATCGGCCGACTGGAAACTGACTCCGGGCAACTTTTCCAGCACCTTCAGCGGGCTGGTGCCGGCAACCGTCTTTTTCATATCCTCGCTGTTGATGCTCTGCACCTGGCGGGATTGCCCCTGACCGAATACAGAGACATTTTCTGTTTGCACCACACCCTCGTCTTGTGCCAATGCGCCATTCATAAACACCGACGCAACCAGAACTACAACCGGCTTTAATTTCCATTTATTATGCATATCTACTACTCCTATTGATTAATTGAAAAGACCAACTTCGTACGGAATATCTTGCTGCTTGCCCCCACCCACGCATCTTCAGGGAAGCTCTTGTAAGTAGCCGACTTCACCGCCCTGAGTGCGGCCTGGTCGAGCAATTTGTAGCCGGACGAGGAAACAATCTCCGCCCGCATCAAATTTCCCGACCGGTCCAGTTCATACAGGACCTCGACCTCACCGCTCATACCCAAATCACGCGCGGTGTCCGGGTAGATTTTTTTACGCTCGATACGCGAGCGCACATCCTGTGCAAAAACTCCCTCGGCAGCGCCGTTGCTGGCGCGCTGAACCTGGGGCGCTACTTTCGCCGGCTCGATATTTTCTTTGGGCAATACCGGCGGAGCGGCGACAGCCGGCTGCTCTTGTATCGGCGCGGGAGCAGGCGCGTCACTCACCGGAACTACATTTTTGACCGGCTCAACGGCTTGCCTGGGTAGTGGCGGCTGAATTGTCTGCGGGGGTTGTTCTATGACTTGCTCTGGAACCTGTTCGGGCGCAACCTCAGGCGACGCGATAGTGAGACTGATCGGCTCTTCCTGTATGGGCTCCGCCTGGTGCATTAGCGTCGTCTGCGACAAGGCCAGAACAGCAAGCCCTATCGTTGCCGTTCCCAGTTGTGCAAGCGCCTCTCTGCTGCGGTAAATCGACCAGTTCATCGCCATACTCATCTGCTCCGCCTATTTCTTTTTGGTGGAAGCAATAGCGATGGCGGTGATGCCGGATGCTTTGATGCTGTCCATCACATCGACCAACTGCTGCACCGATACATCCTTGTCGCTGTTGATGACGACATCGACTTCGCCCGCAGCCTTCAATTGTTTCAGCGCCGACGCCAGCCCTGCCAGCGAATAAGCGCTACCATCAAGCTGTATTTGCCCCGCCTGGGAGACAGTGACAACCGCGTGCTTGCGCACCTGCAATTTTTCCGGCTGCGCCGACCCCGGCAGATGGGTCTTGATACCCAGCGCAGGAATCACATTCAGGCTGATCAGTACAAAAAAGACCAGCAAGAACATCATCACGTCTATCATCGGGATGATTTCTATTCTGGCTTTACGGGGTGTTTCGTCTTCGAACCAAGCAAGCATTTTTCACTTCTTTACGCGGGTTATTTGGGACGCGCAAATTTAGCGATGCAGTGTTAAAGGCAAATTAATTTTTTATGCGAAATATCCATATCCGAACACGGATATTTCGCATAAAAATCAATTGCACAAGCCAGGGAACTTTTCCTTCAAATCCGGGTCAATCGCTGGATTGACAGAAATATATTGAACGACGTTTGAAATAGGAATTGCGTGCATTCCCAAGCAAGCTTGGCTTTGCAACAGGGGTGTAGCAGTTCCGGCCACTCTTCTTGGCCGCGTACATCGCCTGATCGGCGCATTTCAGCAGCTCTTCGACATCCCGCGCATCATCCGGATAAAGAGCGATTCCGACGCTGGCCGAAATAAGGCCGGTTTGCTCTTGCAGTTGAAACGGTAAGCCCAGTTCGTGTATGACAGACAGCGCGATCCGCTCCACATCCGTGCAACTGCCGTAATTCGACAAGATGACGGTAAATTCATCGCCGCCCAGACGCGCCACGGTATCCGTCTCGCGCACGCATTTTTCTACGCGGCGCGCAACTTCCACCAGCAGCAAATCGCCCTTGTCGTGGCCGAAACGGTCATTGATCTGCTTGAATCCATCCAGGTCGATGAACAGCAGCGCCAGCGGATACCCCGTGCGGTTCGATTTTTTTATCTCCTGCGCAAGGCGGTCATGGAACAGGCGCCGGTTGGGTAACGCCGTGAGGGCGTCGTAATTGGCATGTCGCCAGATCTGCTCGTCCCGTCTTTTCTTCTCCGTGATCTCCATAAACTGCGCCACATACCTGAAGATGCTGCCGTTCTGATTCCTGATGATACTGATAGTGACATAGCTGGCGAATAATTCCCCGCTGCGGCGGCGATCCCATATTTCGCCCTGCCAGTAACCGATATCGCTGATGTCTTTCCACATCTCCTGATAAAAATCCTGATCGTGCAGGTTGGAGCTCAGTAGGCTCGGGTTCTTGCCGTACAGCTCGCTCAGGGTGTAATCGGTGATGCGAGTGAACGCCGGATTGATCGCGACGATACGGTTATTCTCGTCGGTCACCATCACCGCTTCGTTGCTCGACATATAGATGGCTTCCGTCAGCCGCATGGATTCTTCCAGTTGCTTGCGCGCGGAGATGTCCCGCGCGATGGCGCAGATAAATTCGTTGCCGCCATACTCGAAATGGTTAACCGTCAAGGCGACAGTAAACTTCCGTCCGCTCTTTGAACGGTACAAAGTTTCCAGAGTAACCGTTTCCAGCGCCTCGGCTTTTTGCCAGTGCGCGCGCCACAACTCATCAGTGAAACCGGGGGAAAGATCCGCCACGCGGCAGTCCAGCAACTCTGCGCGTGTGTACTCCAAAAATCGGCAGGCCGCCTCATTGGCATACATCACCCGACCGTCGCGATCAAACCAGAATGCGCCGTCCCCGAGCCGGTCAAAGGCAAACTGCATCAACTCCGCATTCGGCAACACGCCTGCGCGCTTTGCTATTTGTTCATCCACGATATTCAACAGCCACCCCATTTAGCCTTGCGCATCGGGAGGGCTCCGTCCGCCGCAGTTATGTTTTTTTCTTTTTGCTTCGCGCCTTGGCTGGCGCTTCCTCGTGCATTTCCCGAAGATGCTCAAGGATTTTGAACAAATGATTGCTCAGCATTTTGATGGTCGCGTTAGTCAACTTCAAAACCACGGAGCGGTGATCGTTGACCGCCACGATTTTCTTGACCATGCCGTCATCCACCAGATGCTCCAGATAACGGCGCACCGTCGCTTGGGACGCCACTTCCAGCAGCATCAATTGCTTCACCGTCAATGGACTGCCCTGTTCCTGGTGATAGCCGATCTCAATCAGAATATCGAACTCCTTATAGGTCTTCACACCGGGGAACTCACTCAAAACAGATTTGATCTTTTTGAACTTTTTGAAAGTTGACATTTTGCCGACCACCTCAGGAACATTAAGATAATTAACGATTTATGCGCAATGGCGCAACAACTATTAGCGCGCAAAATGAGCACTATCTCCACCCTCGCCGCGCTTTCAGAACATCAAACAGCGCTGCCATTTCAGCGTGATGGCGAGGCCGTCACGAAGAATTCACCCGCCCCTCCGGTATAATTCCGCACATCATGCTCAAACATTTTTCCTCCCAAGCGCTCGAACTTCTTGCCCCGGCCAAGACTGCCGCCATCGGCCGCGAAGCCATATCGCACGGCGCGGATGCCGTCTACATCGGCGGCCCGTCATTCGGCGCGCGCGACAAGGCGGGCAACTCTATTGCGGACATCGCCGAGCTGGTGAACTACGCGCACCGCTTCCACGCCAAAATTTTCGTCACGCTCAACACCATCCTGCACGATGCCGAACTGGAGGCTGCGCTCAAGCTAGCGCGCGAGTGTTACAACTGTGGTGTCGATGCGCTCATCGTGCAGGACATGGGCTTGCTCGAACTCGACCTGCCGCCCATCGCGCTGCACGCCTCCACGCAATGCGACATCCGCACGCCGGAGAAAGCGCGCTTTTTGGCCGATGTAGGCTACTCGCAAATCGTGCTGGCGCGCGAACTGACGCTGCAAGAAATCGCCAAGGTGCGCGCCGCCGTGCCGCCAGACACCGTGCTCGAACACTTCATTCACGGCGCGCTGTGCGTGGCCTATTCCGGCCAGTGCAACATCAGCCACGCGCACACCGGGCGCAGCGCCAATCGCGGCGACTGCTCGCAAGCCTGCCGCCTGCCCTACACGCTGCAAGATGCCAAGGGGCAGATCGTCGCGTTCGAGAAACACCTGCTGTCGGTAAAGGACAACAACCAGAGCGCCAACCTGCGCGCGCTGATTGATGCCGGGGTGCGCAGCTTCAAAATCGAAGGCCGCTACAAAGACGCGCCCTACGTGAAAAACATCACCGGACACTACCGCCGATTGCTCGACGAAATACTCACCGAGCGCCCGGAACTTCACGCCGCTTCCAGCGGCAAAACCAGACTGCTGTTCACCCCCAACCCCGACAAAACTTTCCATCGCGGCGCGACGGATTATTTTTCCAACGGTCGCCAAGCCGACATCGGCGCCTTCGACACGCCCACCTTCGTCGGGCTGGAATTGGGCACGGTGAGCAAGATCGGTGACAACTGGTTCGAGATCGAAACCAACGAAACACTCGCCAACGGTGACGGCTTAAATTACCTGCACAAACGCGAAGTGCTGGGGCTGCAAGCCAACGTGGTCGAGCGAATTCCTGTAGGAGCGGCCACTTCGACAAGCTCAGGACAGGCTTCAGCCGCGAAGTCTCTTCATAAACGTGCCGATGCCTCAACCCGCTGGCGCGTGTTCCCGAACGAACCCATGCACACCTTGATCGGCCTGCGCGCAGGCCTCACCATCAGCCGCAACCGCGACCACGCATGGGAGCAAGCCCTCACCAGAAAATCCGCCGAAAGAAAAATCGGCATCCGCGCCACCTTCGCCGAAACTGCGGACGGCTTTTCACTCACTTTGCAGGACGAAGATGGCATCGTTGCCACCGCCAGTGCTACCTTTGAAAAACAGCCCGCCAAAAATCCGGCGGAAGCGGAAAGCAACCTGCGCGAACAACTGGCGCGTTTCGGCAATACCGATTTTGAATTGCGCTCGGCAAACTCTCGCGGCAATGTAGGAGCGGGCCCTGCCCGCGACACCACTCAGCATCGCGGGCAGGGCCCGCGCCTACCAGATAGCGATGGTGACTCCGCCATCACCATCAACTGGCCTACCCCTTGGTTCGCCCCCAGTTCCCTAATCAACAATCTGCGTCGTGCCGCCGTCGAGCAACTCGAAGCCGCGCGCCTCAAAGCCTGCGCACGCCCGCCGCGCAAAACCGCCGCCGAGCCTCCCGTGCAATACCCGGAAGAATCTCTCACCTTCCTCGCCAACGTCTACAACTGCGCCGCGCGCAACTTCTACGC
Source organism: uncultured Gallionellaceae bacterium (assembly GCA_964639585.1). Lineage (GTDB taxonomy): Bacteria > Pseudomonadota > Gammaproteobacteria > Burkholderiales > Gallionellaceae > PALSA-1006. Next base: position 33,093 of record CAZXDK010000019.1, read on the forward strand.
CAAGCACGGCGTCAAGCTCATCGCCGCCGCCTATGAATCGCACGAAGAAGCAGGCGAAGTCCCGCTCATGATTACCCGCCACTGCATCCGCTACTCCCTGAGCCTGTGCCCCAAACAGGCCAAAGGCATCATCGGCGTGCAAGGCCAGGTGCGCGCCGAACCGATGACGCTCGTCAACGGCAGCGAAAAATTACGGCTGGAATTCGATTGCAGAAAGTGCGAGATGCACGTGATGGGCAAAGCGAAAAAACATGTTTTGAAATCGGCGCCACCAACGGTGGTGCCGGTGACGTTTCATCCGCGAGGTCAGTCAATATGAGTGAAAGCATTACTTCTACAGCCGATTACATATACATTGAAGCTGCCTTAAAATCACAGTGGCATCCATTCATTGAATTGATGATTGAGATCAATTCGTTTACTCCTCGCCCGCTATCCGACTTTGATGAACAACGAAAAAGCTTGTTTGCTCATCTCCAAAAACTGAATCCCACCTCGTCAGATAAATCACTTACCGACTTAGTTGATACTCAAATCTCTGCCGTCGCAAATGAGCGTATGCAGTTTCAAAATCGATTTTCAGAAAGATTTATGAACATATACGTCACAGTTGCATTTTTATCACACGCGCTTTGCGAAGCCGAAATAAATACCATTCTGGCATTTGGTCTGTATAAGCACGGAGCTCCCGAACTGTTTTCCGTCATTGGAAAAACAGACATTAAAGAAAAGTGGCGCATTGGCCCGAAAGTTTTTTGTCCCTCTTATGAATTAAAATCAGGCAGTGCTATTTTTGAAACACTAAACCACCTAACCAAGCAAAGAAATGCACTGACTCATTACAAAGTCCACTTAACGGTTGATGAAAAAAGTGTTGTCGAAGGCTCAAAATTTGAGCGGCTTTCAATCAAGGACAATGCCAAATGGATGAGACGATTTTTCAGTCTACCTTATGATCTTGCCACTCATGCCCACTCACAAATTCGTGAGTCTTTCGCATTCATGCTATGGGATCGATCCCCCATAGAAATAGCAGATGTTCACAAACCAAATATAAAACCCGCGTAGAGCTAAATCATTATTGCACCTAATGAGAGCTCTTCTTCACCGCCCCACCGCACTCTTATAAACCGCATTCCGCTCTCGCTTGCCCACGGCGATGACGAGCACCGTCAGCACCTTGTCGTGCACCTCGTACACCAGACGGTAGCCTGCGTCGCGCAGTTTGATTTTGTATCTGTCTTGGTGGCCGGAAAGTTTGGAGGCAGGGACGCGCGGGGTGTGCAGGCGTTCGGCAAGTTTTTTCTTGAAGATTTCGCGCACCGAGCCGTCGAGTTTTTTCCACTCGTCCAATGCGTCGGGGTGGAAACTCAGCTCATAGCTCATCCAGCTTGACCTTGACCAGTCGCTTGCCGTCTTTCAGGCGCGCATCGGCGAGCGCGTTGAGTTCGGCGTCTTCCAGCTTGTCCATTAGCGCCTCGTAGGCTTTGGCGGGAACGCAGTAGAAGGTGGGTTCGTTGCGGTTGAGGATCGCCACTGGAAAGCCTTCGCCTGCGGCGACGGTGGCCATCGGATTTTTCTTGAGCTCGGAGATACTCGCGGTGGTGGATGCCAGAATTACGTGCGCCATGATTGCCTCGTGGTATTTTCAAGAGCACCGAAAATAGCACTCTTAACAGGTCTTGGCAAATCAACCCATCTATGCAAATTGCCTCCAGCACTCGCTGGCTATAAACTTCGCAACAGGTGGAGTTGTTACTCAATAACGTTGAAAGGAGACTGTTTTGGGTATGTCAGGCTTAAAGGCGCAAGTGATGCTGGTGGACGACCATGCGATGTTTCTGGACGGTATGGCGATGCTCATCAATGACGAGCATGACATGGAGGTAGTTACCGAAGCTGCGGACGGCGGCGAAGCGATGGCCAAGCTGGAAGCGGAGCTGCACCCCGACATTATTCTGGTCGACCTGTCGCTCAAAACCCTCTCCGGGCTTGAGTTGATCAAGAGCATCCAAATCCTGATCCCCGCGTTGCCCATCCTCGTCGTTTCTATGCATGACGAGACGGCTTATGCGGAACGCGCTTTGCGCTCCGGAGCGCGTGGTTATGTGATGAAACAGGAGTCAGGCACGGTGCTGATCGCCGCGATTCGCGAGGTGTTAAAGGGCAATTATTATCTGAGCCCCCCCATGCACACCAAGCTGATGGATCGCTTCGTGAGCGGCAATCCGGAAGCTGAACTTCTGATCAACAGCCTGACCCCTAGCGAGTTTGAAGTGCTGCACCTGATTGGCTCGGGGCACAGCAGCAAGGACATTGCCAAGTTGCTTAGCCGCAGTATTAAAACCATAGAAGTGCATCGCGCCAACATTCGCGCTAAACTGCAATTGAAAGACGGCGCCGATTTGATGCGTTATGCCACCCGTTGGATTACGGCAGAGCATTAGCGGGGTTTGCACTGTAATTCACCCGCCTTAGAGAAGAAAATATCACCTAAGGGAAACCCTTATGATAAAACAAGGGTTTCTCTGGTGGGGTTATGGTGTGCGGCGGGTTAGGATGCCGCCACTTAAAATTTGGGGCGGCAATTATCGTGACAAGAATCAGTAAAGCAAAGATTATCAAACCCGAGGTCAGCAAAAGCAGAAAGGCTGCAGCCCCCCCGGCTAATTCAAAGATTACCAAACCTGCGACCAGTAAGACCCGGCAGCCATCCGAATTGGCTGCCGATTCAAAGGTAGTCAAATCTGCGGTCAGCAAAACCAGAAAGCCAGTCGAGCCCCCCATCGACTCGACTGCGGAAGAGCGCAATTTCATCGCGGAAAAAATCAAGCAGAAGCCCGTCAAACCGCGCAAAGCTGCGGTCAAGAAAACACCCAAGCCCGGCCCCGCTCCCGCCGAGGAGCGCAATTTCATCGTCGGGATAGGCGCTTCGGCGGGAGGCCTGGAAGCGCTCTCCGACTTGATCAGCGCATTGCCGGATGACCTGGGCGTCCCCTATATCATCGTCCAGCATTTATCCCCCACCCACCGCAGCATGATGGTGCCGTTGCTGGCCCGCGAGACTTCGATGCTGGTCAAGGATGCCGAAGACGGCGAAACACCGCTGGCCAATGTCATTTACGTCACCCCGGCCAACTGGAACATCATTTTGAAAGATGGCGTCATGCGGCTGCTGGTGCCGGGCAAGACCATATTGCCCAAGCCGTCGGCGACCGCCTTGTTCAATTCCATGGCCGAAGAACGGGGAGAAGATGCCATCGGCGTGATTCTATCGGGCACCGGATCGGATGGCGCGGCGGGAATCGCGGCAATCAAAGCCGCCGGGGGCTTCACCTTCGCCCAGGACCCGGAAGCGGCAAAATACAGCGGCATGCCGCAAGCGGCCATCAGTACCGGCTGTGTGGAATGGGTGCTGACTTGCAAAGGCATTGCGGAAGAAATTACGGCCATCGCGCGCGCGCACGGGTTAATCAACCGCGCCACCAAACAGGAAAATGCACCGGCCACCATGAAAGGCCTGCTGCAAATGGTTTACAAGCATTCCAAGATCGACTTTTCCGGCTACAAAGAAGCCACGTTGTCGCGCCGGGTCGAGCGCCGCATGGCAGCCAACCGATTGAATAATCTTGCAGCCTATTTCGACTACTGCAGCAAGAATCCGGAGGAGTTAAACAAGCTCAGCAAGGACATTCTAATTTCGGTGACCGCGTTTTTTCGCGACCGCAACAGCTTCGAGGGTTTACGCAAAACCCTGGCGGAAATCATTGCCGGGAAAGAGCCGGGAGATGAAATCCGCATCTGGGTGCCCGCGTGCGCCACCGGTGAAGAAGCCTACTCGATCGGCATTTTGCTGTCGGATTTGCTGGGCAGCAAGATGAGTGATTACCGCATTCAAATCTTTGCCACCGACATCGACATGGATGCCATGGCAGTCGCCCGCAAGGGCATTTATACCGACACCTCACTGGTGGAAGTCAGTGCCGACACGACTGCACGCTATTTCAGCAAAAAAGCCGATCTGTATGAAATCGCGCGCCCGATTCGGGACATGGTGGTTTTTGCGCGGCAGGATCTGGTGCTTGATCCGCCCTTTCTGCGACTGGATCTGGTCAGTTGCCGCAATTTGCTGATCTATTTTCAACCGCTATTGCAGACGCGGGTGCTGTCCATTTTTCACTTTGCGCTCAGGCCATCGGCCTATTTATTTCTGGGGAAATCCGAGAGTATCGTGCATCAGGACAACCTGTTTTCCCCGGTCAGCAAGGAAGCGCGTATCTTCAAACGCGTCGCCGCAAAAGATCAGATGATTCCTATCCCGCTGTATTCCAGCCAGGAGGCCGGTGCCGGGCCAAAGCCGCCGATTACCATCGCGGAACGCGCACAGCGCAAGCATGAAAGCAAGTTGCAGAAAGCCCTTTCCGAGATTTACGCGCCGCCCAGCGTGCTGATCAACAAAGAAATGGATGTGGTCGAAATACACGGCGACATGCAGAGCTTTTTGCAATTTCCCTCCGGGAAATTCGAGATGAACTTGGCTCAACTGCTTCGCCGTGAATGGCGCACCGAGGTACAGACACTGGTACACCATGCCGACCTCAAGCACACCATCGCGATGGGGCGGATACGCCCCATTAAAAACAGGGCCGGTCACAGCGTCAAGATCGAAGTGCATCCGGTCGTGTCGCGCGACGATCAGAAGCAGTTCCTGATCAGTTTTATCTCGCTGTCCACGCAAACGGGCGATACGCACGTGGCGGATCAGCCGCTGGCCAACAACAGCGAACTCGAAGACGAGCTGATTGCCACCCGCGAGCATTTGCAGACCGTCATCGAAGAGCTGGAAACCTCCAACGAAGAATTACAGGCGCTCAACGAAGAAATGCAGGCTGCGAACGAGGAGCTGCAATCTTCCAACGAAGAACTGGAAGCCTCCAACGAAGAACTCCAGTCCACCAACGAGGAACTGACTACGGTCAACGAGGAATTGATCGTCAAGGGAGGCGAACTGGGGCTGGTGAACACCGAGTTGGAAAATCTGCAAAACAGCACCGGATTTTCGCTCGTTCTGCTCGACCAGGAATTGCGCCTGCAGCGCTACAACAAAGAGGCAGCCAGCCTGTTCGGTTTCAGCGTGCATACCCTCGGCAAGGAGATACCCGGCCTCACGCTGCCCGTGATCGGGGTGTTGGAAACTGCACGGCTAGCCATGTCAGACGGTATCAAGCGGCAACAGCAAACCAGTTTTGGCGGCAAACATTACAACGTCATCTGCTTCCCCTATACCTCGCAGGATCAAACGCTGGGCGGGGTGATCATCACCTTCATCGACGAAACCGAGTTGATTGCCGCACAGTATGACATTGCGGCTAGCCAGGAACGCCTGATTGCGGTGATGCAAAATTCCCCCATGCTCATCAGCATCAAGGACACTGCCGGACAGTACCAGTTTGTAAACAAAAGCTTTGAAAACTTGTTCGATCTGGAACAAAGCGCGGTCATCGGTAAAACCGATACGCAAATATTCCCTGAAGCCATCGCGGTTCTTTTTGAGAAATTGCACTTCGAAGTGCTGCATAAAAAAGGCCGAGTGGAATCGGAAGAGCGCATCAGCATAGGCGATCAGCAATACTGGTTTGCGTTCATTTGCTACCCGCTTAATGATGAGCAAGGTTCGGTCAGAGCCGTATGCAGCCAGGCGATTGATATTAACGAACGCAGGCAATTGGACGAGCAGAAAAAATTGACCGCCAAATTTTTTGATGCGGCCAACGAGGGCATCGTCATTACCGATGTCCAGAAAAATATCGTCAAGATCAATCCCGCCTTTACCAAAGTTACCGGCTATAAAGAGGCGGAAGTTCTTGGAAAAAATCCGAAGCTGCTTAGTTCCGGAAAACAGGATGCCAAGTTCTATGAAGCCATGTGGAAGGAAATCAATACTCGCGGCTGGTGGCAGGGCGAGGTGTGGAATCGGCGCCAGGATGGCAGCCTGTATCTCGAATGGCTGACCATCAATACGGTGCTGGATGAGAGAGGCGCGTTGAGCAACTATATCGGAATATTCTCGGACATCACGCTGATCAAGGCTTCGCAAGAAAAGCTTGAATTCATGGTCGCCCATGACGAGCTGACCGCTTTGCCCAACCGCAACGAACTTAAAGGGCGCATGGCGCAAGCAATGGCACGAGCGAAGCGGCACGGAGGAATTTTCGCGCTGATGTTCATCGATCTGGATAACTTCAAAAACGTCAACGACAACCTCGGCCATGAATGCGGTGACTTGCTGCTGCAAGAAGTCGCCGAGAGACTGAATTTATGTGTGCGCGGCGAAGACACCGTCGCGCGTATCGGCGGCGATGAATTCAATGTGTTGCTGGAGGGCGCTACGGAAACTCAAATCGCCAACACCGCGCAGCGTATTCTGGAAAAAATATCCAAGCCTTATCTGATCAAAGAACAACAGGCATTCGTCTCTGCCAGTATCGGTATAGCGGTTTATCCCAAGGATGCGGACGACCTTGAAACGCTGACCAAGAATGCAGATTCGGCCATGTATCAGGCCAAAGAAAAGGGCAAAGACAGCTATCAATTTTTCACTTCCGACCTGAAGGAAAAAATCAGCCAGCGCATCGAACTGGAAAACGCGCTGCACAAAGCGATTGAAGAGAATGAACTGAAGTTGGTATTTCAGCCGGAATTCGATATTAAAACCGGATCGCTGATAGGCGCGGAAGCATTGCTGCGCTGGAACAGCAAGTCATTCGGCCCGGTCGGGCCAAATGAATTTATTCCGATTGCGGAAGACTCCGACCTCATTCTGGATATGGGTGAATGGGTGATCGAGCATGCCGCCGAGCAATTGAGCAAATGGCGCAAGAAAGGCAAGGCTTTGCCCGGTACGCTGTTTGTGAATGTTGCCTCGCGGCAACTGATGCGCCAGCCTTTGCTGGCCATCATCACCCGGCAGTTGCAAAGATACGGTTTGCCGCCGCGCTCGCTCGGCATCGAAATCACCGAACGCACGCTGATGAACGGCAGCGATGAGATTGCCCGCAAGCTGCACAAAATGGAACTGGAGGAAATTCCCGTTGCCATCGACGATTTCGGCACGGGCTATTCTTCGCTGTCCTATCTGAAAACCTTTCCGATCTCGTACCTCAAAATCCCGAATCAGTTTGTGGATGGGATATCCGCCGACGGAAGCGACAAGGGCATCGCAACGGCCATTCATGGCGTGAGCATCGCGCTCAAATTGCAAACCATCGCCGAAGGAATCGAAACACAGGAACAGCTTCACGTATTGCGTGAAATCGGCTGCCATAGCGGGCAAGGCTATTTGCTCGGAAAACCGGTGGATGCCGATACCTTTACCGAACTGTTCCTAACCGGAGATACGCATGACAAATAAAAATATTCCGCGCAAAAGCGTCCGCTCGCATCTTTTTTTGGAAGCATCCCTGCGCGAGTCGCATCGGGCAATCCCGGAAAGCGGCAAACCTGTGGTTTCGACGGCATTCGAGCTCGATGAAAGCCATATCATGAACCGCCGACCAACCAGGTTGAGCTTGGAGCTATTGTCTCGGGCAAAGGAAAAACGTCCCCTGCCGGAGGCCGAAGAGTTGCTGCAAGAAGAGGAAATCGGCTAGGCTGATAAAGATTTCTGGGCGCCCATAAAGCATCTAACAGGAAAAGGCTCGGATGCCTGGATACAACCTCCTCCGAAGGTTACGAAAATGAGTAAAAAGCAAAACCGGCAAGACCAGCCCAGTGCCGAAGCCGATTCAAAACGCATCCACGAACAACCGGCAACTGCCCCGCCCCCGCCTGTCGAAAATCCGCTACCTGAACTTCATGCACGTCAGGTTGAGCTGGAAATCCAGAACGATGAATTGCTGCAATCACGGGATCTGCTGGAAGAGTCACGCGACCGCTATGTCGATTTCTACGACTTTGCTCCCGTCGCTTACCTCACCCTTAGCCACAAGGCCCTGATTACGGAAATCAACCTCACCGGCGCCGCAATGTTGGGGGAGGAAACCGGCCAATTGCGCCGCCGCCGCTTCGCCGAGTTCATTGCCCCCGAAGATAATGACCTATGGAATCGGCATTTCATGGCCGTCCGGCAACAAGACGGCAAACTGACCTGCGCACTGCGCATCCAGCTCGCTAACGGCTCCCGCTTGCATGTCCAAGTCGATTCCTTGTGCCGGAAAAAAGAGGGGCATGAACCCGTGGTGCGCATCGCGCTGACCGACATCACCGAACTCAAGCGGGCGGAAGCCGCCTTGCGTGAAAGCGCAACACAACTGCGCCTGCTCGAACAGCGGGAAATCGTGCAGACCTCCCTGGATGGTTTTTTTGTGCTGGCTACGGGGAGTGCACGGCTAACCGAAGTCAATGATGCGTTTTGCCGCATGGTGGGTTATTCGCGCGAAGAGTTACTGACCATGAGCGTCCCCGATCTTAAAGCTAACGAATCGCCCGCCGCCACGGCGGCCCGTATCAAGAAAATCGTGGCGACCGGCTATGACCGCTTCGAAACACGCTACCGCCACAAGGAAGGGCGTGTGGTCGATGTCGAAGTCAGCGCCAGTTATTCCGAACTGGATGGCGGCATAATTTTTGTGTTCGTCCGCGACATCACCGGGCGCAAGCAAGCCGAGAAGTATGAACAATTCCGCAGCCATACGCTGGAGCTGCTGGCTGGAGGCGCACCGCTGCCCGATGTTCTCGAAGGCATTGTGCGCGGCGTAGAACAACTCGATTCCAGAATGATATGCAGCATTCTGTTGCTGGATAGCCAAGGCAAGCATCTGGTCGAGGGGGTTGCCCCAAGTCTGCCGGATTTTTATAACGCGGCGATCAATGGAATGTCCATCGGCATCGGCATCGGCTCCTGTGGAACGGCAGCTTTTACCGGGGAGCGCGTTATTGTCGAGGATATCAAGACGCATCCCTATTGGGCGTCCTTCAGGGAACTCGCGAGCAGAGCCGGATTGAGGGCATGCTGGTCGGAGCCTATCTGTTCCTCCTCCGGTCAGGTGCTGGGTAGCTTTGCGATCTATCATCGCGAAGTGCATACGCCTATGGAATCCGACAGCTCTATCATCGAAAAAGCAGCCCGTCTGGCCAGCATTTCCATTGAACACAAGCGTGCGGAGCGTCAACTGCACGAACTCACCATGCACATCCAGACCGTGCGCGAGGAAGAGAAAGCCCGCCTGGCGCGCGAAATCCACGACGATCTGGGCAGCACGTTGGCCGTGCTCAAATTGAGACTGACTCACTTGCTGGATTTCGAACTGTCGGAGGAAATGAAAAAGACGCCGCTGTTTGCGCGTCTCAAAATAATGCCGCCATTGCTTGAAAATGCCATTGCGGCCACGCGCCGCATCATCACCGATCTGCGTCCGCCGCAGCTCGATGAGCTGGGCCTGCTGGCGGCGCTCAAATGGCAAGCCGAGCAATTCAATAAACTCACCGGCATCGAATGCCGGGTCACCTGCATCCTCAGCGAAGTCTGTGACGGCTGTGGGGCCTGTGCAGGCTGTATTGCTTGCGACGGCCAGTTTGATGAGAAGCTGACGATTACCCTGTTTCGTATCTTTCAGGAGTCGCTTGCCAATGTTGCGCGGCATTCCGGCGCCTCCGCTGTGGTAGCCGAATTTCACCCCGCTGGCCGCGAGATTATCCTGTCGATCCGGGATGATGGCCGCGGCCTGCCGGAAGGGCACACCATTGCCCCGACCTCATATGGCATGCGCGGCATGCGCGAACGCGTCGAGCAACTGGACGGCCAAATAAAATTCGACAACCAACCCGGCGGCGGCTTGACTGTGACGGTGAAATTGCCACAGCCTGCCGTAAACAAAATGAGCAACGCGCCCCCATGAAAAGCGCGTCAGCTGCGGGTTGACGCGCTATCTGATCCGGCATTTTTTGCATCATCGCGTACGGGAATTGCTTCAGGAACTTGCCAGCTATAAACTTCGCAACCGGATGGAGTTGTGACTCAATAACGCTGAAAGGCATCTATGAAAAACTGGCTGCGCACAAACAAAGGATTCGTTTTATTCATTCTGTTGTTCGGCATATTTCGCACTGCGATTGCCGACTGGAATCCCATCCCCTCCGGCTCCATGCGCCCCAATTTGCTCGAAGGCGATGTGGTGTTCGTGAACCGTCTTGCCTACGACCTGAAACTGCCGTTGACCGACATCATCCTTGTCCGCCTTAACGATCCGCAGCGCGGCGACATCGTTACGTTCACTTCTCCGGCGGACGGAAAGCGACTCATCAAACGGTTGATTGCGTTGCCCGGAGATACGGTTGAGATGCGCGACAAACAACTGCTGATCAACGGAGAGCAGGCTGACTACGTGTTGCTCGACAGCTCCAGCGAGCCTATGGGGAACGGTATGTCGCTGCCTGTTTTGCACTACACCGAAAAAATCGGCGCTACGCAGCGCACCGTGCAATGGTTGCCAGCACTCAGCCACGCTTCGAACTTCGGCCCCGTCACCCTCCCCGCCGGGCAATATTTGATGCTGGGCGATAATCGCGACAATAGCGCCGACTCGCGCTATATCGGCCTCATTCAACGCAACGTTTTGATCGGGCGCGCGGAGCGGATTTTGGTTTCCGCCGCGATACTGGATAACTGGCAGCCGCGCACCGAGCGTTTCGGCAAGTCGCTGTATAGCTCCGGCTCAAACTGATAGGGAGAGCCGCGCCGCGCACTTCATAACCCATACGCCAGTCCGCATCGCGCAGTCCGACTTTGCATTCCTGCCCCATCCGTTCCAACGCAGGGGCTGAATCAATGGGCCATACGGCATTCAGTTATCTGGTTAGGTGCACTGAAAACCGGGAGGCTAGCTTGCCGTAAAGCCGTTTTATCCGACTTGGCTTGCTTCATCTCCAAAACCAGCAGGGTGAGATCGTTCAATGACTGTTCCAACTTCAAATTCAACTCATCGCGGTCTTTGCTTGATAAAACCACATCATTATCGGGACAGTGGAGTTGTGTGTAGTAGACCGCATATGAATGGAAGAGATTTTGGAGGTCAAATGCGCGGAGATAATCTTTGGCTATGAAATATTGAGCGGCAACCATTTTAAGTATTCCTCAAAGTTAGTTGTTGGGGTATAGCTAGTCTACTGACACCCCGCCGCTTGCATACGCTGAATACAGCCACTTTTCGGGCGCAATTCGCCGTATCTGAAAACCAAAATCAGCAAACGCTATTTTTAACCCGGCTTGCGCCGAAAAACATAAACCGCCGACTCCAGTTCCGGGGGCAAAACTAACGAGCCCAGCCGTTTATCTTCTTCAAGATTAAAACCAGTCTGCCGCTGGTAATCCTGCCAATTGCCGAAAGCAAACTGATGACGGCTGCCGATCACGATATACAGTTGCACGCCGGGCGTGGCAAACACGTCGCGTTCAAAATCATTCTGCGACGGCGGCCATGAGCAGATGACCACCTCGGGCGTGTAAGCCGCCAGCGCTTCGCGCGCATCCAGCTTGACGACCCAATCGGGATATTTCACCGCCTGACTCCAGGCGTGATTATCCGTCGCGGTTATCTGCACACCCCGGTCTTTCAGGAAGCGCGTCAGCGTGCCGTCGCCCGCGCCGATCTCCAGACAGCTACGCGAACCTATCATTTCGCTCAACGCCGCTATCAGCTCGCTCGAATAAAAACAATATATGCCACGGGGTTGCACCAAAGGCATGAGCCGCTTACGTTGCCATACCAGCGGCCAGAACAAACGGAACCAGCACAGGGAGACGGGCTTGCGTTCCAGCGCGCGCGCAAACAATAATTTCTGCGCGATGAAGCCGTTGAACAGGTTGAAGCGCAGCTTGCCTTGCTTGGCTCCGGCATCGGCAGCCAACGAGGACAAACACAGCTTCTTGACGGACTCGTGCGCCATGCGGCTGCGCACATATCGCGACAGCGAGGCTTGCAGATTTCGCTGCCGCATGCCGGATGACGCCGGAGCAGAAAGCCGCTCCAAGTAGGCTTTTAGTTCTTCCGCGACGCCGCCTGCAACGATGTCGGAAATTTCGCGCTGCACCGTCACCCATTCATCAGGATACCTGGCACACAACTCATCCAGGGACGGATTAGATTTCAGCCATACCAGCGCCTGGGTGTATTCGGCCTGCTTCATATCAATTTAGCGCCGGAACGGACTCGTACTTGCGCCCCCGATGGTTACTTCACGCAGTCCACGTGATACACGCGCTGCCCGTCCACCTCGCCCGCCACAAGCCCGTGTATATCGGTTTCAAAACCGGGGAAGCGCTTGTTGAAATCGCGGGCGAAGCGCAGGTAATCGACGATGGTCTTGTTGAACACCTCGCCCGGAATCAGCAACGGAATGCCGGGCGGATAAGGCGTGAGCAACACGGCGGTGACGCGGCCTTCGAGTTCGTCGATGCGCACACGCTCGATCTCGCCGTGCGCCATTTTGGCGAACGCATCTGAAGGTTTCATCGCCGGAACCATGTTGGACAGGTACATTTCGGTGGTGAGACGCGCCACGTCGTTGGCTTTGTAAATGCCGTGTATCTCGTCACACAGATCGCGCAGGCCGACCTTTTCGTAACGCGGATGTTTGGCGATAAATTCCGGCAACACGCGCCACAGCGGATGGTTCTTATCGTAGTCGTCTTTGAACTGCTGCAACTCGGTCACCATGGTGTTCCAGCGACCCTTGGTGATGCCGATGGTGAACATGATGAAGAAGGAATACAGGCCGCACTTTTCCACCACCACACCGTGTTCGGCAAGGTATTTGGTGACAATGGCGGCAGGGATGCCAAACTCTTCGGAGAAATCGCCGTCCACATCCAGCCCCGGCGTGATGATGGTGGCCTTGATCGGGTCGAGCATGTTGAAGCCTTCGGCCAGTTTGCCGAAACCGTGCCAGCGGTCTTCGGTGCGCAACACCCAGTCCTCGCGCGCGGCCATGCCTTCTTCCACGAGGTAATCCGGGCCCCACACCTTGAACCACCAATCCGCGCCCCACTCTTCATCCACCTTGCGCATGGCGCGGCGGAAATCGAGCGCTTCGGCGATGCTTTCCTCCACCAGCGCGGTGCCGCCGGGCGGCTCCATCATCGCGGCGGCCACGTCGCACGAGGCGATGATGGCGTACTGCGGGCTGGTCGAGGTGTGCATCA
>CAZXDK010000020.1:0-43994 GCA_964639585.1 uncultured Gallionellaceae bacterium
AATTGCGCAGGAAGTGCGCGCCGAATGGAAGATCCGCGCCGACGCGATCAAGGCGCGCGGCATCACGCCGGGGCTGGCGGTCATCATCGTCGGCGAAGACCCGGCTTCGAAGGTGTACGTCGCCAACAAGGTGAAGGCTTGCGCTGAGCTCGGTTTACATTCCGAGCACATCGCGCTGCCCGCCGACACCAGCGAAGCTGCGTTGCTGGCGAAGATCGCCGAATTGAATGCCGACCCGAAAATCCACGGCCTGCTGGTGCAGCTGCCGGTGCCCAAACACATCGACAGCGACAAGGTGCTGCACGCCATCAGCCCGGACAAGGATGTGGACGGCTTCCATCCGATGAACGTCGGCGCGCTGGCCACGGGCAGCATGCGCTTCGCGCCCTGCACGCCTTACGGCTCGCTGCTCCTGCTGCAAAAGAGCGGTGTGAGCATCGACGGCAAACATGCCGTGGTGATCGGCCGCAGCAACATCGTCGGCAAACCGATGGCGCAACTGCTGTTGCAGCACCATGCCACCGTCACCATCTGCACTTCCAGAACCAAAGACCTCGCCAAACACACGCGCGATGCCGACATCCTCGTGGTCGCCACCGGCAAGCCCAAGATGATCACGGGCGACATGATTAAACCCGGCGCGGCCGTGATCGACGTGGGCATCAACCGCATGGAAAACGGCAAGCTGTGCGGCGATGTGGATTTCGATACCGCCAAGGAAGTCGCGGGCTGGATCACCCCGGTGCCCGGCGGCGTAGGCCCGATGACCATCACCATGCTGGTGGCCAACACCGTGCAAGCGGCGGAACGCGTAGCAGGGAAACAAACCTAAAAAACGTAATTAAGCCACGGATGAACACGGATTTACACAGATAAAGCCGTAGCTTGCACAAGGATTGAGACTCACCCGAATGGTGTGCGCGCAATTGCTGGATACGCTGTTGCTTATCCGTGTTTCATCTGTGGCTAAACCCGCTCCCGAAAAATGGCAACGCTTCCTCGCCACGCTAGCCAGGCACAAACGTGCGCGCATCCGCATTCGCGCTATCCTGCATTGCGACGAAAAAAGGCGGGCGAATTTGAGGGCGAGTTCGTCGCCATCACCCTCTAGAAAAATCAGTGCGTGGCTGGCCTTGCGGCAGTCGTGGAAGATACCGGCAGGGGCGAATGCTGCCCCACTATCTGGAAAAATACTTCGTCACGTTTGACCATACCCAGCTCGCTGCGCGCGCGCTCTTCGATGGCCTCGGTGCCTTTTTTGAGATCGCGCACTTCGGCATCCAATACCGCGTTGCGCTGTTGCGTCCGTTGGTTGATTTGTTTCTGCGCTTCGACTTGCCTGTCCACATCCCACACCTTGAGCCAACTGCCCTTACCCAGCCAAAGCGGGTACTGCAACAGCAGAATAAGGGCAAGCAGAATCAGTGTGACCGGACGCAGCATCGGCCATTTCAGCCGATCTGATAATACGCGGCACGACCGGGATAAGATGCGCTATCGCCCAACTCTTCTTCTATGCGCAACAGTTGATTGTATTTCGCCATGCGGTCGGAACGCGACAATGAACCCGTCTTGATTTGCATGGTGTTGGTCGCCACAGCTAGGTCGGCAATGGTCGAATCTTCTGTTTCGCCTGAACGGTGTGAAATCACGGCGGTATAACCCGCGCGCTTCGCCATTTCAATCGCCGCAAAAGTTTCGGTCAAAGTGCCGATTTGATTCACTTTCACCAGGATGGAATTGGCGATGCCGCGCTTGATGCCTTCGCTGAGTATCCTGGTGTTGGTGACAAACACATCGTCGCCGACCAGTTGAATGTTTTTGCCCAGACGATCCGTCAGCGCTTTCCAGCCGTCCCAATCGAGTTCGCTCATACCGTCCTCGATGCTGATGATAGGATATTTGTCCACCCATGTTGCATACAGGTCGATGATCTGTTCGGAACTGAGCACCATCCCGTCGGCTTTGAGGTGATATTTGCCATCCTTGTAAAATTCGGAAGCGGCGCAATCCATGCCGATCGCCACATCCGCACCGGGCACGTAACCGGCGGCTTCGATGGCTTCGACGATCACTTTCAGCGCGCCTTCATTGGAGCCCAGGGCAGGTGCAAAACCGCCTTCGTCACCAACGGTGGTGGCCAGTCCGCGGTCGTGCAGAATTTTTTTCAGGTGGTGGAAAACTTCGGCGCCGCAACGCAGCGCTTCGCGGAAGCTTTGCGCACCGACGGGCATGACCATGAATTCCTGAATGTCCGCGCCGCCTTCGGCATGCGCGCCGCCGTTGATGATGTTCATCATCGGCACCGGCATTTCCATGCGCGCCACACCGCCGAAGTAGCGGTACAGCGGCAAACCGGACTCTTCTGCCGCCGCTTTGGCGACCGCGATGGATACCGCCAGAATTGCGTTCGCGCCCAAGCGAGCCTTGTTATCTGTGCCGTCCAGATCGATCATGGTCTGGTCGATGAATGCCTGATCGGCCGCATCAAGACCGATGATCGCTTCGGCGATTTCGGTGTTCACGTTCTCCACCGCCTGCAACACGCCTTTGCCCAAATAGCGTTGTTTGTCGCCATCGCGCAACTCTATCGCTTCCTTGGTTCCGGTGGATGCGCCGGAAGGAACGGCGGCCCGCCCCATCACCCCCGATTCCAACAACACGTCCGCTTCCACCGTGGGATTGCCACGGGAATCCAGAATTTCACGCGCTACGATATCAACGATTGCACTCATTTTTATTTTCCTTAGATCAGATAAACCAAAAAAGACAACTAGCCACGGATTTACACCGATGACCACGGATGACAGTATGGGTTAATCTGTGTTTCATCCGTGTTAATCCGTGGCTAACTAATTTTTTCAAACGCTGCGTAAATCAATTTTCTCTTCAATCAAACCTTGCTGCTTCACCGCGGCGTCCAAGACACGCATGGTTAGCAATAGTTCCTTCAAATGCCCCAAAGGAAAAGCGTTCGGCCCATCCGACAGCGCCTGCGACGGGTTGGGATGCGTTTCCATGAACACCCCCGCGATACCCGCCGCAATCGCGGCACGCGCCAGCACCGGGACAAATTCACGCTGCCCGCCGGAACTCGTCCCCTGCCCCCCCGGCAACTGCACCGAATGCGTGGCATCGAACACCACCGGACAGCCGGTGTTGCGCATCACGGCCAACGCGCGCATATCCGACACCAGATTGTTGTAGCCGAACGAAGCGCCGCGCTCGCACACCATGATGTTGTCCGCGCCGCTCACTTCGCGCGCCTTGTCCACCACGTTTTTCATATCCCAGGGCGACAGAAACTGCCCTTTTTTGATATTCACCGGCTTGCCCGCCGAGGCAGCCGCATGGATGAAATCAGTCTGGCGGCACAGGAAAGCGGGGGTTTGCAACACATCCACCACTGCCGCAACAGGTGCAATCTCTTCGATGCTATGCACATCGGTCAATACCGGCACGCCGATCTGCGCTTTTACTTTCTCAAGTATCTGCAAACCCGCTTCCATACCAAAGCCGCGGAACGATTTGCCTGAGCTGCGGTTGGCCTTGTCGTAAGATGATTTGTAAATGAAGTTTATCTGCAACTCATTACAAATCTCTTTCAACTGTCCGGCAGTATCCAGCGCCATTTGCTCGGACTCGATCACACAGGGGCCGGCAATGAGGAAAAAGGGTTGCTTCAAACCGACATCGAAGTGGCACAGCCTCATTTGGCTTCCTTGTAAGCCACGGCGGCCCGGATAAATGAATTGAACAAGGGATGCCCGTCACGCGGCGTGGAGGTGAACTCGGGGTGGAACTGCACACCGACGAACCACGGATGCAGGGATTCCGGCAACTCCATCATCTCCGGCAAATCTTCCGATGGCGTGCGCGCCGAAATCACCATGCCCGCCTTTTCCAGCACTGGCACATAATGGTTATTGACTTCGTAACGGTGGCGATGCCGTTCATTCACCTGTGCGCCATAAATGCGCTCCGCCAATGTTCCGGCTTTAACCGGGCAACGCTGTGCGCCCAGGCGCATGGTTCCCCCCAAATCGGAGTCGGCGCTGCGTTTTGCCACTTTGCCATCTCTATCCAGCCATTCGGTAATCAGCGCGACCACCGGATGCTCGGTTTCGAGGTCAAATTCGGTGCTGCTCGCATCGCTCATGCCCGCAACATTGCGCGCATATTCGATCACGGCCAACTGCATGCCCAGACAGATGCCGAGATACGGCACTTTGTTCTCGCGCGCATAGCGGATCGCGGCGATTTTGCCTTCAGTGCCGCGCTTGCCAAAGCCGCCCGGCACAAGAATCGCATCAAAGTATTTCAAGCCGTCCCGATCGCTTTTTTCAAACACTTCGGAATCTATGTATTCGATATTCACGCGCGTCCGGGTATGAATTTCAGTGTGGCGTAAAGCTTCGATCAGCGACTTGTACGACTCGGTCAGCTCGACATATTTGCCCACCATGCCGATGATGATCTCGTGTTGCGGATGCTCCAGCGCATCGATCAATTTTTGCCACACCGACAAATCCGCGGGCGCCGGGGTGATCGCCAATTCTTCGCAGACTATGCGATCCAATCCCTGGTCGTGCAGAATCTGCGGTATCTTGTAGATACTGTCCACATCCCACACCGAAATAACCGCCTCTTCGCGCACATTGGAAAACAAGGATATTTTGGCGCGCTCATCGGCGGGAATGGGCCGATCTGCGCGGCACAGCAAGGCATTGGGGAAAATACCGATCTCGCGCAATTTCTGCACGCTGTGCTGGGTAGGCTTGGTCTTCAATTCACCCGCGCTGGTAATGTAAGGCACCAGCGTCAAATGCACAAAAGCCACGCAGCCACGCCCCAAACGCAAGTTCATCTGGCGCGCCGCTTCAAGAAATGGCAACGATTCGATATCGCCGACCGTGCCGCCAATCTCTACGATGGCCACATCGGCCTTGCCGTCGAAAGAAGCCGCCGCACCGCGCTCTATGAAAGCCTGAATCTCGTTGGTGATATGCGGAATCACCTGCACGGTTTTGCCCAGATATTCACCGCGACGTTCCTTGCGGATCACGCTGTCGTAGATCTGGCCGGTGGTGAAATTGTTTGCCTTGCGCATCTTGGCGGAAACAAACCGCTCGTAATGCCCCAAGTCCAAATCGGTTTCCGCCCCGTCTTCAGTGACGAACACCTCACCATGCTGAAAAGGACTCATGGTGCCGGGGTCGACATTGATATAGGGATCCAGCTTGAGCATCGTGACCTTAAGGCCACGCGATTCGAGTATTGCGGCAAGAGAAGCGGCGGCGATACCCTTGCCCAGAGAAGACACCACGCCACCCGTAATGAAAATATATTTGGTCATGGGATGCAATGATACCGCAAATTATTCAACATAAGCTCCCCCCGAATCGCATTCCTTGAAATTCACCTGTAAAACCAAGCAGATTAGCAATAATTCCGTAACCCTGCGCGACTAGACTGCGGCTAATTTCTCAACCCCCATGGGAGTCTATCGAAATGAACTCTTCTGATTCGGCGGCAGCATTACCCCCGGTGAAAACCGGCAGTCTAACCGGCGGCAGTCAAACGGTAAAAAATTTTGCTCAAAATTTTCTGGCCTTCCTCGCCGGAAAATTGCCCGCAGTGACGATTAAACAGCGCATCGTGCTGTTGAATATCCTGGCGTTCATTGCGATTATTTGGGTCGGTGGATACGCTCTTTTCCAATCCAAAATGAATGCGGCCCAGGTCAAGAACGTGACCGGAGGCGTCGTTCCCAGTGCGATGGCGACTTCCGACCTCATCTCTTACCTCAAGGAGGTGCAACTGACCACCTTATCCCTGGTTGCCGAGCCGAATAAAGAGCTCGTGCTCACGCGTAAAGACAAGCTGATCGAGAGCAAAGCCAAACTCAAGGAAAGCATAGAGTTGCAATTGAAAATGGCGACCGGAGAAGCGCAAAAAGGGCTGGCGCTGCAACTCATGGAAAATTTATCCGACTATTTTGGCCAAATCGATAACGCGATCAAGTTCAAGCTGGAAGGCAACCAAACGATGGCGGAAGCCACGTTTTACGGCTCCGTCGCCCCCTATCAGAACGAGATGGGACAGATGGTGGAGACAGTAAGAATAGAGAAGAACAGAGAAAAAGATTTGATGGTCGAGGAGCTTAACCAGCGTCTGTCGAACACCGCCATCGGTATCGCCATCGTAGTCCTGATCACCAACGTGATTTTGATCATGTTCGGCATTCGCCTATACCGGCAAGTCATCACGCCTATCAGCGAAATGCAGGAAGCCACCAACCACATCGCGTCCACTCAGGACTTTAGCCGCCAGATCCCGGTTAAGAACATGGACGAAATTGGCCGCTCCATCGTCGCCTTCAACATGATGATCACCAAGATACAGGAAAATTCCGCGTTGCTGAAACAGAAAACGGCAGATATTCAGGCCATGCTGCAAAACATGCCCCAAGGCATCCTGACGATCACCGAAGACCAGAAAATTCATCCCGAGTATTCCGCCTATCTGGAGACTATCTTCGAAACCGCCGACATCGCCGGTCACGAAATAATGGATTTGGTGTTCTCCGACAGCAATCTGGGAGCAGACACCTTATCCCAGATAGATGCCGTCGCCGGCGCATGTTTCCGCGAAGATGTGATGAATTTCGACTTTAACAAGCACCTGCTGGTGGGCGAGATAGAAAAGAAAGTATCCGGGGGGCGCAGCAAAATTCTCGATTTGAGCTGGTCGCCCATCACCGACGACGCCAATAACACCGTGCGCATCATGCTGTGTATCCGCGATGTAACCGAGTTGCGCCAATTGGCTGCGGAAGCATATAAGCAAAAACGCGAACTTGAAATTATCGGCGAAATCCTTGCGGTAACCCAGGAAAAATTCTACGAGTTCATCACCTCTTCTTCCAAATTTATTGACGAAAACGAGTTGCTGATCCGTGAAAACCCGGAGCACGATCAGGAAGTGCTCACCAGGATGTTCCGCAATATGCACACCATCAAAGGCAATGCCCGTACTTACGGCCTGTCCCATCTCACCAACATCGTGCACACGACGGAACAAACCTATGTCGAACTGCGCGAGCCTCGCCCGAAAATCGCCTGGGATCAGGCATCCTTGCTAGTCGAATTGTTTTCGGTGAAAGAAGCTCTGGAAAATTACGCCAAAATCAACGAGGTCGTTTTGGGGCGCAAAGGGCCGGGGCGTCGCGGCTCAGCAGAGCATTTCCTGATGGTGGACAAGAACCTGATTCAGGAAACGATCAAGCGCCTGGAAAATGCCAACACCGGCAATCAATATGAAATGCTGGCCCTGCACGATTCCGTGCGCAAAACATTGCGCTTGCTGGGCACGGAGCGCATCACCGAAACCCTGAGCGGGGTTTTTAATTCCCTCCCAGCATTGGCCAATGAACTCGCCAAAGACACCCCTATCGTCGCGGTCCAGGAAAATGGCTACGTGCTGCACAATCAGGCCAGCGGGGTCGTAAAAAATGTATTTATGCACCTCATCAGAAACTCAATGGATCACGGGCTGGAAACCCGCGAAGAACGCATTAGCCAGAACAAGCCGGCAGCCGGAACGATCAGGCTGGCAATGGATGTGCGCGACGGCATGCTAAGGATCAAACTGAGCGATGATGGCCGCGGGATTGGATTGCAGCGTATCCGTCAGATCGCAATTGAAAAAGGGTTAATCAATCCCGACTCGCAATTGACTGACGAAGAAACGGCAGAACTGATTTTCAAGCCCGGCTTCTCGACTGCCGCAAAAGTGACGGAAGTATCCGGGCGCGGAGTCGGCATGGACGTGGTGCTGAATTTCGTAAAACGCGAAGGCGGCCTGGTGAAACTGCATTTCACCGACAGCAATGTCGGCGCCAATTTCCGCCAGTTTGAAACTGTCGTTTATTTGCCCGAAACACTTTCCGAGCGCATCAGCTAGACCGTTTGCGCAGTCCGGGCCGCAAGGCGAACGTCTTGCGGCCTAATTCAATATCAACTGCACCCCGGTCCACAGCGCTGCCGGAACCGCCAACAGCCCCAACCCGAACAGCAGCAAGGACTCGACCTGCCCGACAGCAACTTCCCCTATGAGCAGGCTAACCGACCAGCGCATCAGATAACAGGATATGAAAAACGAAAGTAGTAGCATACAAGGCCGCCTTGAAAACTGTCGGTGCGCGCTATTGTAATGGCATAACGCTGGGAACATTTCGAAAAATTCATCTCCGCCACTCGCGCGCAAGCGCCCCGGCTAACTCAACACGCCGCGCTCCCGCTATTGCGGGAATAACGAATTAATCTGGGCATGCCTTAGTTTGCCTCGTACCAATTCTTGCTTCGTTTCACCAAGGCGACTACCGACAGCATCACCGGCACCTCGATCAACACGCCGACTACCGTGGCCAGTGCCGCGCCGGATTCAAATCCAAACAAACTGATGGCCGCGGCCACGGCGAGTTCAAAAAAATTGGAAGCGCCGATCAATGCGGAAGGTCCCGCCACGCAATGCGCTTCGCCGAAACGGCGGTTAAGCCAATACGCAAGCCCGGAGGTGAAATACACCTGAATAGTGATGGGCACAGCGAGCATGAGGATGATGAGAGGCTGCCCAACGATGGCTTTGCCCTGAAAGGCGAACAGCAACACCAAGGTCAACAGCAGTGCGGAGATGGAGATAGGGCCGAGTACAGTCAGCGTGCGTTGCAACACGGCTTCGCCGCGCGCCAACAGCAGCTTGCGCCACAGCTGCGACAACATGACCGGCAACACGATATACAGCACCACCGACACCAGCAGCGTATCCCACGGCACGATGATGGACGACATGCCGAGCAGCAAAGCCACCAGCGGCGCGAAGGCGAACACCATGATCGCATCGTTGAGCGCAACTTGGCTCAATGTGAACAGCGGCTCGCCGTTTACCAGACGGCTCCACACGAACACCATCGCGGTGCAGGGGGCTGCGGCGAGCAGCACCAGTCCGGCGATGTAGCTGTCGAGTTGTTCAGCGGGCAGGTACGGCGCGAACAGGTGGCGGATAAACAGCCAGCCCAGCAAGGCCATCGAGAACGGCTTCACCGCCCAGTTGATGAACAGCGTGACACCGATACCGCGCCAGTGTTTGCGCACCTCGTGCAGCGCGCCGAAGTCGATGCGCAGCAGCATGGGAATAATCATCACCCAGATCAGCAGGCCGACAGGGAGATTGACCTTGGCGATTTCCAACCCGCCCAGCCAGTGAAACGGCGCTGGAATGGTTTGCCCCAGCACCACGCCGATGATGATGCAGAGGAACACCCATAGGGTGAGGTAACGTTCGAAGAGGCTCATGTTTTTTCCTTGGTTAATTTCCGTAACGCCGCAATCCCCACCGGCTCTTCCGCCTGCACCGGCACGACGGCTATCCGTTTGGCGTAGCGTTGCTGCACGGCTTCCAGTTGCGCCCATTCCTGCGCCGCGCGCTGTGCCAGCAAGGGCGATGCGGGGCGTGCTGCGGCGAGGCTCTGGTTGACGATCCACGCCCACGGCTCGATGCCCGCGCGGCGCAGGTCATCCTGCAAGTTCGCGGCTTCGAGCACGGGCGTGGTTTCCGCCAGCGTCACGATGAGCATGCGGGTGTGCTGCTGGTTTTGCAGTTGCATCATCGGCGTGGTGAAGCGCGTTTGGTCTTTCATGTTGCGCGCGACTTCGCGGTGATATGCGCCCGTCGCATCCAGCAGCAACAGCGTGTGTCCGGTCGGCGCGGTGTCCATCACCACGAAGGCGCGGTCAGCTTCGCGGATGGCGCGCGAGAAAGCTTGAAACACGGCGATCTCTTCGGTGCAGGGCGAGCGCAAATCTTCTTCCAGCAGGGCGCGACCTTGCGCGTCCAGATTTTTGCCTTTGGTGTCGAGCACGTGCTGGCGGTAGCGTTCGGTTTCGGCGCGCGGGTCGATGCGGCTCACGCTCAGATTGGCCAGCTCGCCCTGCAAGGTTGCGCTCAGATGCGCGGCGGGATCGGAGGTGGTGAGCTGCACGGCATGTCCGCGCGCGGCCAGCTCCACGGCGATTGCCGCCGCCAGCGTGGTCTTGCCCACCCCTCCCTTGCCCATCAGCATAATCAGGCCGTGCCCGGCCTGTTCAAATTCACCGACCAAAGCGGAGAGCTTGGGTAGCTCGACATCGCAATGCGCAATGGCACTAGTCGCATTGACGGGTGCGTCACTGAGCAGCGCGCGCAGTGCGTCTATGCCGACCAGATTAAACGGCAACAGGCTGCGCTTATCCAGCGGCAATGCGCCCAGCACTTGCGGCATGGCATCCAGTGCATTCTGTTCGCGCCGGAAGATGGCGAGTGCCACCGGATCGCCCGCTTCGCTTTCCGGCATGCAGCCGTTCACTACCAGATACTGGTGCGTCAGCCCGATGTGCGCCAACTCTTCGCTGGTGCGCGCAGCTTCCTGCAAGGTGGAGCGTTGCGCGCGCGCCACCAGCACCAGCCGCGTGCGGCGCGAATCGGCCAGCACGGCGACAGCATCGCTGTAGCGCTGGCGCTGTTTTTCCAAGCCCGCCAAAGGGCCCAAGCAGGATGCGCCTTCCGGGTTGTCGTCCAGAAAGCCGCTCCACGCACCCGGCAGTTGCAGCAGGCGGATGGTGTGTCCGGTGGGCGCGGTATCGAAAATGATGTGGTCGAATTGTTCGAGCAGTTTTCCGTCGGTGAGCAACTCGGTGAATTCGTCGAACGCGGCAATCTCGGTGGTGCATGCGCCGGACAGTTGCTCTTCGATACTGTTAACCACGGCCTCCGGCAACACCCCGCGCACCGGATTGACGATGCGGTCACGATAGGCTTGCGCGGCGGCCTGCGGGTCGATTTCCAATGCCGATAAATTTGTGACCGAGGAAATGCGCGTGATGGCGTTGCCGATGACGACACCGAACACCTGCCCCACATTGGAAGCCGGATCGGTGCTCACCAGCAGTACGCGCTTGCCCTCGTCCGCCAAATGCACGGCAGTGGCGCAGGCCAGCGAAGTTTTTCCGACACCGCCCTTGCCGGTGAAGAACAGGAAGCGCGGCGGTTGGGTGAGAAATTTCATGTAGACGTTATCCGCAGCACTTGGATGCAGGCTTAACCATCGCCACCAGCTCGCTCACGCAGCACGAATTCGCTTTTGCGGCGGTGCTCGTCGTCGCGGGACCGAGGTAGCGTTCGGCGAGTGTCAGCATGGCGCGCGCCGGAGCGTCTTTCACCTTTTGCGCCAGATCGACCGCGTAGCGCATATCCAGATCACTCACACCGAGTTTGCGCGCTTGGTCATAATGGTATTTGAAGCACGGCTCGCAGTTCGCGCCAATGGCCGCACCGATGGCTACCAGTTCCGCCACCTGTTCGGTAAAGAGCGAAGGCGCGGCCTTAATGCCCAGCCAGCCGGACAGTTCGTCGCGGCTGGGGTAACGCCCGGACAGCACGGTTTCTCCGTCCAGCAAAATCAGCGGCAATCCTTCTTGTCCCGATGCTTCCAGAAATTTTTTCACTGCCGCGTTTTCAGCGTAGGCCATCGGCTGCTGCGCCAGATTAAAACGCTCAATCTGTGCGCCCTGCTGCTTGGCCCAATCCACATCCGCCGAAAAGCCGACTAACGCCTGATCGACATCCACTCCGCACACGCCCGTGCTACAGCACAAGGCCGGATCGAATACTTGCAGTTTTTTCATGGCGCTCTCCTCAGTCTTGAATGCGCCCGATTTCAGCGAGTTTTTCTTTCAGCGTGATTTGGTCCAACTTATCAATCGGCAAACTTAGAAACAACTGGATGCGTCGCGCCAACTGGTCGGCGGCCTTTTTAAAGGCTGCACGACGCGCTTCGTCGCCTTCGACATGCGCCGGATCGGGAATACCCCAGTGCGCTGTGGCCGGGTGCCCCAGCCACAGCGGGCAGGTTTCGCCTGCCGCGTTGTCGCACACGGTAAAAATAAAATCGAACTCGGGAGCGCCGGGGGCGGCGAACTCGTCCCAGCTTTTGCTGCGCAAGTCTTCGGTGCTGTGACCGTTCGCCTTCAACCATTCCAATGCACCCGGATTCACTTTTCCGGCGGGCTTGCTGCCCGCGCTGTAGGCTTTGAACTTACCTTTACCCAGCGTATTGAACAGCACTTCGCCCAAGATGCTGCGGGCGGAATTACCGGTACACAGCACCAGCACGTTGTATTGTTTTTCACTCATGACGATTTCCTTTTAACGTTATCAACATTTCTTAATCGGCGCGCATTGCACCGCATCCCCCGCACAACAATGCTCGGTGAGGTACGCGATCAGCTTATCCATCTCGCCATAGTTGGCGTTGTAGATCACGAAGCGCCCATCTACGCGCGACTTGACCAGCTTGGCATGAGTCAAGGTCTTTAAGTGGAACGACAGCGTTGCCGGTGGAATACCCAACTTCTCTCCCATCACTCCGGCTGCCAATCCTTCTTTTCCCGTTTGCACCAGCAGGCGAAATATCGCCAACCGCGATTCTTGCGCCAATGCCGCCAGTGCCTCTACCGCCAATTCAAGCTTCATCTTTAACCCCTCACATCAATTCTACATTTCCAATATTATAGAAATGTTAAAAATATCGCAAGCAACATATTGGGCGTGCCCGTTCCTTCTTGTGCGCATTAGGAATGTTGCCGCTTATTCCAGCGTCTTATCCCAATTTTTTCAATTTCCACGGCGGCAAACAGCAGCACGCCAAAGCCGATGATGCGCACCCACGCCACCGCATCAATGGCAATCACGCCGAATAGCCCCTGCATGAAAGGCAAGTAGGTGAAGAGCGCTTGGATGCCCAACAAAACCGCGATGGCGAGTAGTACATAAAAATTACCGGTGAAGTCCTGCCAAGTGCGCACCGGTGCGAGCAGGTAGCGGCAGTTAAACAGGTATGCAATTTGACCGACCACCAGCGCGTTGACCGCGATCGTGCGCGCGGTTTCAATGCTTGCGCCATTGGCGCTCTCCCAGAGGAACAGCGCGACGGTTCCGGCTGTCAGCAATATGGAAACAAATACTATGCGCCAAATCATGAACCCGGACAGGATAGCGTCACGCGGATTGCGCGGCGGTCTGCGCATTACATCCTGTTCGGGTTTTTCAAACGACAAGGCCAGCGCCAGTGTCACCGCGGAGACCATGTTCACCCACAAAATTTGCACCGGGGTAATCGGCAGCATCATGCCGAACAGAATGGCGACCAGCACCATGCCCGCTTCTCCGCCATTGGTGGGCACGATGAACACGATGGCTTTCTTGATGTTGTCGTAGACGGTGCGCCCCTCCTCCACCGCATTCACAATGGTGGCAAAATTGTCATCCGCCAACACCATTTCCGCCGCCTCTTTCGCCACCTCGGTGCCCTTCCTGCCCATTGCCACACCGATATCGGCACGCTTCAGCGCGGGAGCATCGTTCACCCCGTCCCCGGTCATGGCGACGATCTCGCCATTGGCCTGCAATGCGGCTACCAGCCGCAACTTGTGTTCCGGGCTGGCGCGCGCAAACACATCAACTTCCTTTACCGCCTGCCGCAACGCGCACTCATCCAGCCCGTCCAGCTCGCCGCCAGTCAACACACGGCCATTGCCGATAGCCAATAGTGCCGCGATGGCGCGCGCCGTGTCGGCGTGATCGCCGGTAATCATCTTCACGCGAATACCCGCCGCACAGCAATCGCGCACGGCCGCAATGGCTTCTTCGCGCGGCGGATCGGTGATGCCGACCATCCCCAACAGAATGAAACCGGCTTCCATGTCTGCAAAATTTAATTCGCGCTGACCGCCTTCCACCACCTTCATCGCCAGTGCCAGCACGCGCTGGCCAAGTGCGCCCGTCTCCGCCATCCTGCGGTGCCACTGCAAAACATCGAGCGCCACATCCTCGCCCCTTCCTCGTTGCCGGTCGCACATCGCCAATATCTGTTCTGGCGCGCCTTTCACAAAGATAACAGCATGTCCGGCATGATCGTGATGCAAGGTCGCCATGAAACGATGCGCCGACTCGAACGGGATGAGATCGGTGCGCGGCAGCGCTTTATGCTCAAACATCGGGTCCAGCCCCGCTTTCAACGCCAGCGTGATGAGCGCGCCTTCGGTGGGGTCTCCCGCGATGTGCCATGCACCCGCGCTTTCATGCAATGCGGCATCGTTACAAAGCAGCCCGGCACGGAACAGATCAAAAATAGCCGGATGCTCATCAAGGTTCGTCTCTTGGCCGTCAACAGCAAACCCGCCATGCGGCGCATAACCCGTCCCGCTCACCGCAAACACTTGCGCATTGGCTATCACGCGCTGCACTGTCATTTCGTTGCGCGTTAACGTACCCGTCTTGTCGGAACAGATCGTGGTGACCGACCCCAGCGCCTCGACCGCTGGCAAACGCCGGATGATGGCGCTGCGCCGCGCCATACGCTGCACACCGAGCGCCAGCGTAATGGTCAGCACTGCGGGTAAACCTTCCGGGATCGCCGCCACCGCCATGCTTACCGCAGCCAGAAACATGTCGCCGATGTCGAATTGATGCACCAGCCAGCCGAACAAAAACATAAGCACCGCTACCGCCATAATGGCAATGGTCAACCCGCGTCCGAAATCTTCCATCTGCCGCAACAGCGGCGTAGTCAACGTTTGCACCTCGTCCAGCAGCGCGCTGATGCGCCCGATCTCGGTGTTGTCCGCCGTGGCAACCACCACGCCCTTACCTTGTCCGTACACCACCAGCGTGCTCGAATACGCCATGCAGTAGCGATCACCCGGCACCGCCTGCTCATCCACGGGCGCGATATTTTTTTCCACCGCATCGGATTCGCCGGTCAGCGCCGCCTCTTCGATGCGCAAATTTTTTACGCTCAACAAGCGAAGATCGGCGGGCACTTTGTCGCCGGATTGCAGCAGCACG
Source organism: uncultured Gallionellaceae bacterium (assembly GCA_964639585.1). Lineage (GTDB taxonomy): Bacteria > Pseudomonadota > Gammaproteobacteria > Burkholderiales > Gallionellaceae > PALSA-1006. The sequence continues at coordinate 14,944 of CAZXDK010000020.1, forward strand.
ATGTCGCCGGGCACCAAGGTTTCCGCCGCGATCACCTCACGTTTGCCCGCGCGCAGCACGGTAGCCTCGGGCGACAGCATGCGCCGGATGGCATCCATCGCCTTTTCTGCTTTGCCTTCCTGAACAAAACCGATAACGGCGTTAATCAACACCACGCCGACAATCACACTGGTATCCAGCCAATGTGTGAGCAAGGCAGTGACCGCCGCGGAGGCCAGCAGCACATAGATCAGCACGTTGTGAAATTGCAGCAGGAAACGCAACAGCGGGCCGCGCCGATGGGGCGGCGTCAGACGGTTAGGACCGTATCGGAGGAGACGTTGCGCAGCTTCGTCCGGCGACAGCCCGGCATGATCCGATGTCAGCCCGTTTAACACTGCCTCTGCCGGAAGGCTATGCCAAAAATTAGCGTGCTTGATGCGTGTCCGCGTATCCATAGCTTTATTCATCACCCGCCTTATTCCATCCCTGCTACAGCCCGTCAAAGACAAGCTTCGTGTTAACATAATGCCGAATTTTATACGTCCAAACAATTTCACAGGCTAACCACCATGACAATAGCACCAACCTCCTGGCTGGGCCTTGCCGTATTGCTGATTTTCAGCATCGGCATGCTGCTCATCATCTTTGAAGCCCAGCTGCATATCGACAAATTCAAACCGGCGCTGTTCATGCTGTCCGCCTTCCTGCTGATCGGCCTCTACTATTGGATGTCCGGCGACGATCCGCAGCGCTTTGAACATTTCGCCGAAATGCAAAAAGAAAACAAAGTCGAATTATTCTCGCTGATTGCTTTCATGGCTTTCATGTGGATGATCGTGGAGATACTCGCCGAGCGCGGCGTATTCAGCGCACTCAACAGCTATCTCATCGGCAAGGGACTCGGGGCAACGCAGATGTTCTGGGCGACAGGCGCACTGGCAGCGCTGCTATCGCCGTTCATCAACAATATCACCAGCGCGATGATCTTCGGCAAGTCCATCAAAGAAATCTCGCGCAATCAGGACTACCGCCACATCGCTCTGTGCAACCTCATCATCGCCTCCAACTCCGGCGTGTGGTTTTTGGGTACGGCCACCAGTCTGATGGTAGTGCTGGCAGGCAAGATCAGCATCATCGGACTGCTCACCTTGCTGCCCGCTGCCCTCATCGGCTGGGCGGCCAGCGCTGCCGTGCTGCAAACTTTTTATCTCAACCGGCTGCAAGGGGAACTGATCGACACCACACCGGACGATGTGCGTATCAAGCGCGGCGGCTGGGGCATGGTGTTGTTCGGCACTCTCGCCGTCGCCTCTGCCGTGGTGATGAATATCGTGCTGCATATTGACATCGAATACGCCATCGGCATGGGGCTTTCCATCATCGGCTTGTACGCATGGCATCTGAAGCGCGACGGATACAACGTCATGCTGCTGACGCAATTACAAAAAGTGGAATGGAACACGCTGCTGTTTTTCATCGGCATCATCAGCGGCGTGGCAGCGCTCAACCACGTCGGCTGGCTAAGCTATATCTCGCAGTTATTCGAGGTGTTATCCCCCACTGCGGTAAATGTGCTGCTCGGCGTGATCTCCGGCATACTCGACAACGTGCCGGTGGAAGCGGCGGCGCTGATGTCCAACCCGAATCTGAGCGGCTCGCAATGGGCGCTCAACGCCATGATGGTCGGCATCGGCGGCAGCCTCACGGTGATCGGCTCGGCGGCTGGCGTAATGGTGATGTCTATCGACAAAAGCTACAGCTTCGGCACGCATCTTAAATTCATGCCCGCGATTCTGGTCAATTTCTTCGTGTCGCTGGGTGCATGGTACGTGCAATTTGAACTAATGGGATGGCACGTATGATCGAGTTAATTATTCTGACCACAGTGACTTTGGTGGTGTTATCCCTGCTCCGCCCCGGCAAAACTCCGCCGCTGGATAACCCGCTCATCATCGAGCGACCGGGGCAATATCACATGACGCTTGCGCCGCAACTCAACTTGGCGCAACCGTTGATCGAAGACATCGCCCAGCGGTTCGGCACGAGCAGCGAACTCGCCCCCAACAGCGCCACACTGTGCTTTGAAGTGCGCGACAAAGAAGTCCGCGCGCATGAAAAAGATTATTATCTGCTCGCCCTTACCAGACGCAATGGCATGCTGTATGTCCAGGCTATAGCTCCGCAAGCAGGCGACCCGGCAAGCCGCAAAACTGCCTTGCTGGAATTCACCCATGCAGTATTAGTGAATATCCCGCCAGCAAGCGAGCCCGATGAACAATTGAACAATCTGCTTGCCTCTGCTGTAAAAGATGCCGCGCTGATGCGCGGCATCTCGATACTCCGCTTATAGCTATTTGGCTTACACGGGAACGGTGTTGAACAACACGGCGACCCATTCTGAAATCGTCACTGCAATCAGTACCAGATATTTTTTCATGATGTACCCTTTTTAACGATTGAAGATTTACCCGCTCGCTCAGACAGCTCCCGCTAGTTAAAGTTCAATTCCGATAAAATCAGTATGGTTTAATCATCTCATCTACTTGTCCACACGGAACCTGTCGCCGAACTTCGACTTTCCTGCATGGCGGCGACTAGCATGACCATCACTCCGATGCGCACAGTGCGGCGCATACCCGTTCCACGACCTCATCCCAGACCCCGGCTGTCTGCTGCGTAAATATCCGCATCGTTGGGTACCATAGAGTGTCTGTACGATCCCGCATCCAGCGCCATTCGCTTGCATAACGGTTGAATAACCATGTCGGTTTGCCCAATGCACCGGCAAGATGCGCCACAGAGGTATCCACTGCGATGACCAGATCAAGATTCATAATCAGTGCGGCGGTTTCGTCGAAATCGTCAAACTCATCGGCCCAATCCAGCAGTTTGCCCGCAGCAACCCAAGGCAATTTATTCTGATCCGGCTCCTTTTGCAGATTAAAAAAAGTGCTGCCGGGAAGGTTCAGCAAGGGTGCCAGTTGTTGCAGGGTGAGTGAGCGCAACGCGGCATCTTTCATCAGGCTGCCGGGTTTCCATACCATGCCTATCTTGCGCGTGGAGGAGGGCAAATCAAGCGCGGCGATCCGGGACTTCCAGTATGCCACCCGCGTCGGCTCGGCAACGAGATAGGGAACCCGATTCGGGATGGTGTCCAATGCCGTATTGAATGCCAATGGCAGTGAAAGCAAAGGACAGTGCCACTGCCATACACTCTGGTCGGCCGGAGGGGAATCCATGACTTCCACGGCTTGAAACGAACGGCGAAATAGTGTCAGCAACGGACTGGGGACAACCACGCCCACCCTGCCGGAAAAACGCTCCGCCAGCAGCGGCAAGTAACGGGAGAACTGAAGTTTGTCGCCCAGCCCCTGCTCTCCAAAAATCAATATACTGTCACCGGTTGCCGGGGTTTGCCCGCGCCATTGGGGCAAGGAGGTGGCGGGACGCGCCGGCTTCGGCGAGCCGCCCTCCCAGCGGTATTCATATTTCTGCCATCCCTCGCTCAGCCTTCCTGCCAGCAACAAGGTGTAACCCAGACTGCAGTGCGCTTCGGCATAATCCGGTTTGAGTTGCAAAGCCAGCCGGTAACGCGCTTCTGCCTCGTCCAATCTCCCCAGTTCTTGCAGCAGATTACCGAAGTTACTGTGCGCCTCGGCATAGCCCGGCTTGATCTGTAGCGCGCGCAGAAAACTCGCTTCAGCCTCGGCTGCGCGGCCTTGCTCTTTGAGGATAACGCCCAGGTTGCTGTGCGCCTCGGCGTAGTCCGGGTTAAGCTGTAGCGCGCGCAGGAAACTCGCTGCGGCTTCGGCTGCACGGCCTTGTTGTTTGAGGATAACACCCAGATTGATATACGCCTCGGGATATTCCGGCTTGATCCGTATCGCCCGCCGGTAACTTGCCGCGGCCTCGTCCAGCCGCTCCAGCTCTTGCAGGATATTGCCCAGGTTATTATGCGCCTCGGCATAATCCGGATTGAGCTGTATCGCCAGCCGGTAACTTGCCCCGGCCTCGTCCAGCCGCCCGAGTTCGTGCAGAATACCACCCAGGTTACAGTGAGCCATGGCAAAGTCAGGCTTGAACTGTATTGCCAAGCGGTAAGCCGTTTCGGCCTCGTTTAGCCGTCCCAGTTGCTTGCGGGTGAGCGCCAGGTTGTAATGCGCATCGGCGAAATCGGGTTGGAGTTGGAGCGCATGCAGGAAACTGGCTTCAGCCTCGTCCGGTCTTCCCAGCCCCATAAGAGCGACGCCCAGGTTGTAATGCGTCCCGGCGTCATTGGGCGATAGCGCGGCAGCCTTTTGCATGGGCGCAAGTGCGTCGTTATCCCGCCCCATCCTCTGCAATACTGCGCCCAACACTTTCCAGCCGAACCCGTGTTGGGGGTAACGCACCGTCATTGCCTGGGCGTTAAGCAGAGCTGCATTAAAGTTCAGCGCCGTAAATAAAGTGACCAGCGCATCTATCTCTTGCTGCCCGGGAGTGTTCGCCCAGCGCGCCAGCAACGCTTCCACGGCAGCCTCCCGCAATCCTTGTCGCCGCCCCTGCTCCAGCACCTGATACGCATCGTCGCCTGCACCGGCCTGCATCAGCGCATTGCTATACCCCAACCAGTACCTTTCCTGCTTCGGGTCGGCTTCCAACGCCGCCTTGAAATAGGGTAGTCCGGCAGCATGCAGATTGACCTGCGCCGCCAGAGCGCCCAGATGGTAATTTGCTTCAGGATGTTGGGGATGGGTATGCAGAATGGCGCGATAGCAGCGCTCGGCATCGGTCAAACGACCGGCCTGCTGGTGAGAAACAGCCTGTTGCAGCATTTGCTCGGGCGTCAGCAAGGCGTTTTGCTGCGGGATTTTTTCATCCGTATGGAACAAATTCAAAACCTGCGCCTTATTTGCGCAGCTCCAACTTAACCCCGTTGGGTAGCTTTATGGCGAACAATTTATCCGCATTGGCCACTTTCAATATTTCCGAAACAGGGCCGGGAACGCTGATGAGCGTTACAGATTTTTTTGCTTTGAATGCTTTCTCATCCAGCAGCAACAGCATTCCCAGTGCAGCACTGTCCATGTATTTCAGACTGCTCACATCGACTTCAATATCCCGAACCGTCTGGTTTATCATCAGCTTCTCGGAAACCCCCTTGAAATCAAGGTAGCAAGACGAATCAAAACGGTCAAAAATTCTCATCCGCGCGGTGCCATCCAATATATTCAATTCAATTGCCATTGCTATCTCCCGGTTCTAAAGATGTTTGCAAAATGCCTGTGCGCATCAATTCCGCGCCGATCTGCGTCATGATACCTCTGTTTCTGCCGTGGCTGCTGTTTGACGAATTCTTGTGGCAAACGCAAGAAAAACTATGCTAACCTATGGCGTGCAAGCCAGATAACAACTGGAAATTTGATGTCACACACGCTATTTACAGTTTTTCACGGCTGAGTATAAATCTCTTACGCTACAACCTAAAGTGAACCTTACTAAACTTTCTGCCCTGTTGAATTCCAGATGCGCATCCTGATAAGCAACGACGATGGTTATTTTGCGCCGGGACTAGCCTGTTTGGCCCAACACCTCGCCGCAATTGCCGACATTGTGGTGGTGGCGCCGGAACGCGACCGCAGCGGCGCAAGCAATTCGCTGACGCTGGATCGCCCGCTGAATTTACGCCGTGCCGCAAACGGTTTTAACTACGTGAACGGCACGCCTACCGATTGTGTGCACTTGGCCGTTACAGGCATGCTGGACTACCAGCCCGATATGGTTATTTCCGGCATCAACGCCGGCGCCAATATGGGTGACGACACGATTTATTCCGGGACTGTGGCGGCCGCCACCGAAGGTTTTTTGCTCGGCATTCCGGCCATCGCGGTCTCGCTGGCTGGGCACGAGCTGGCGCATTATGCAACGGCCGCACAGGTCGTGGTGGAACTGGTGCAACGCTTTGAAAAAAACACCCATAGCACCCCCTGGCTGCTGAATGTAAATGTGCCGGATATTCCCTACGCTCAGCTGCAGGGCATCGAAGTGACTCGTCTGGGCAAGCGCCACAAGGCCGAGCCCGTGGTCAAGGCCAGCAACCCGCACGGGCAGACGGTGTATTGGGTGGGCGCCGCGGGTAAGGCGCAGGACGCAGGCGCAGGCACGGATTTTAATGCGCTTGCAAATGCTCGCGTGTCGGTCACCCCGTTGCAGATCGACCTCACGCAATACACTCAGTTGGATGCGGTTAAGGCCTGGATGGAGAGCGGCAAATGAATGTCCGCCACGCCGGGATAGGCATGACTTCGCAGCGCACTCGCACCCGCATGGTCGAGCGTTTGCGCAGCCAGGGGATTCGGGATGAGGTCGTATTGGCGGCAATGAACACGGTTCCGCGCCATATTTTTGTGGACGAGGCGATGGCCAGCCGCGCCTACGACGATGTGGCGTTGCCGATAGGTCTGGGGCAAACCATATCCCAACCCTACATCGTGGCGCGCATGATCGAGATGCTGCGCAACGGCGCACAGTTGCACCGCGTGCTGGAAATCGGCACCGGCTGCGGCTATCAGGCTGCCGTGCTGGGACAAGTGGCGCGCGAGGTTTATTCGGTAGAGCGTATCCAGCCGCTGCATAAACGCGCGGCGTCCGCACTTAACGAGTTGCAGGCGCGCAACGTGGTATTGAGTTACGCCGACGGCACGCTGGGTCGCCCCGAGTTGGCGCCGTTCGACGGCATTATCATGGCGGCAGCCGCAACACATGTGCCGCAAGCCTTGCTGGAACAGCTTGCGGTGGGCGGCAGAATGGTGTTGCCGCTAGGCGCGCAGGCGCAGTATCTGACCCTGATCGAGCGCGACGCAAGCGGCTACACTGAAAGTCGTTTGGAAGCGGTGAATTTTGTGCCTATTTTGAGTGGAAAAGCATGACGAATCCTGCCGGAAAAACGTGCACCCGCTGCTTGTTGCCGACGTTGGCGGCCATCGCTCTGCTGGGCTGCGCAACTCCAAGCAGCCAGCGCGCCCCGGTTGAGGAGCGCGGAATAGAATTAAAGAAAGCAACAGCTCCCATGTCCGCCCCCGCCGCCCTTGCGCCCGCAAAGAAAACACCGGTCGCAACGCACACCTACATTGTGCAAAAAGGCGACACCATGTACAGCATCGCTTTTTTGCATGGCATCGATTACCGCGAATTGGCCGAATTGAATAATATTCAAAACCCCAGCGCGATACAGATCGGACAGCAGTTAACCATACCCGTTAGCGGCACACCGAAAATAGCCGAGAAAAAAATCCCCTCGCCGCAAGCGGTCGTTCCGGGGCCCGCTGGCGCGATAAAGTCACAGCCCAAAGCAGGCAAGATACCCTATTCCGACAAAGCGCTCGCCCAGGCGGAGAAAATGCAGGAGGACGGAAACCCGGCGGTGACTCCCGTCAAGGCGGAAGCTCCCGCAAGCAAGGACGCGGAAGACGAGGAAGATTTGGAATGGGGGATGCCCTCCAGCGGCAAAGTCATCGCCGAATTTTCCGAAAGCGCCAATCGCAAAGGAGTGGATATCGCCGGCAAGCAAGGGCAGCCGGTAGTGGCGAGTGCAGCCGGAAAAGTGGTGTATAGCGGGAGCGGTTTGCGCGGCTACGGCAAACTGGTCATCATCAAACACAACAAGACCTTCCTCAGCGCCTACGCGCACAACGATCAGATTCTGGTCAAGGAAGGGCAGAGCGTAAGCAAGGGACAGAAGATCGCCGAAATGGGCAGCACCGATACGGATCAGGTTAAGCTGCATTTCGAGATACGCAAACTCGGCAAACCGGTTGACCCGGCGCAATATCTGCCGCTGATCAAATCCTGAGATTGACGTGGCTGTAACCCGGCTCAAAGTAAGCGAACACCGCCGCGATATTGCCGGGCTGCAGTATGTCTATCCCGTTGTCTCCCGCCGCGCGGGCGGCGTCTCCGTCGGCATCAACCTCAACACCAATAATGCCTGCAACTGGCGCTGCATCTATTGCCAGGTGCCGGATCTCAAGCTGGGCACGGCGCCTCCGGTTGACCTTGTGCTGCTGGAAAAAGAATTACGGGATTTTCTGCATGAGTTGCTGCACGGCAGTTTCATGAACGATCATGTGCCGGAAGGCTCGCGGCGCATCAACGATATTGCCCTCTCCGGCAACGGCGAGCCAACCAGCGCGGCAGAGTTTGCGCAGGTCATCGAACTGGTGGGCAAACTCAAACGCGAACTAGCCTTACCCGAACATATCAAGCTGCTGCTCATCACCAACGGCAGTCTGATGCAGCGCGAAAACGTGCAACAAGGATTGCGCCGGATGGCGCAGATGAATGGCGAGGTGTGGTTCAAGCTGGACAGGGCGAGCGTGCAAGGCATGGCTTACATCAACAACACCCGCACCAGTACGGATAAGGTGCGCGAAAACCTGAGCGCCGCCATTTCGTGCTGCGCCAACACCTGGCTGCAAACTTGCTGGTTTGCTCTGGATGGCAATGCGCCCGGCAAGCGGGATGAAGACGATTATCTGGAATTCCTCCAGGCGCTATCGGCGCAAGGGGTGCAACCGAAAGGCGTGCTGTTGTACGGCATCGCCCGCGCCTCCCGGCAACCGGAAGCGCCGCGCTTGCAGGCGCTTGTTTCCGCGCAGATGGAAGACTTCGCGGCGCGGATCAAAGAGTTGGGCATAACAGTGGTGGTGGCGGAGTAACGGTATGTGTTTGCCGGTGCGACGGATGAACCGACCAGCCTTGCCGGGAACCGCGCAGACCATGCCGCCCTACAAGCTTCGGAGTATTGCCGCAAGCGTCAAACCGGAGCAAATTGTATCGCTTGAACCCTGGCCCGCATGAGCGCCATCCATCCTTCGCAGCTTGCTTTCTTTACCGCACACGCGCCCTTCGATCGGATGGAAGCGACGCATCTGCTGTGGATGGTGGAGCGTATGCATCTGGCTTATTACGCCCGCGGCGAGGTGATTGTTTCGCCCGACCAAGGCGCCGCGCAGCGCTTTCTGGTGATCAAACAGGGTACGGTGTATGGCGAACAGGATGTCGCCCATGCCTCCGCGGCGGACACCTGGCTGGAGCTGGCCGAAGGCGAATGCTTTCCGCTCGGCGCACTGCTGGCCAACCGTCCGGTGGCCAGCCTTTACCGCGCGGGCAAAGATACGTTTTGCTACGAACTGCCCGTAACCGAGTTCCACCTCTTGCTGGGCATGAGTGCGCCGTTCCGCGATTTTTGCACGCGCCGTATCGCCAACCTGCTGGAACATTCCAAGCTGATCATTCAAGCGCAGTACACGCAATCGGGCTCGGAACAACAATCGCTGAACAGCCCTTTGTCCTCTCTCATCCGCCGCGCGCCCGTTACCTGCGCACCGCACACCAGCGTGCGCGAAGTGCTGGCGCGCATGCACGAATTGCGCATCGGCTCGATGGTGGCCATAGATAAGACCGGGCATCCGCTAGGCATCCTGACCTTGCCCGACGTGCTGGAGCGCATCGCACTGCCGCAGATAGACCTTGACCTGCCGGTCATCGGCGTGATGTCCACGCAACTGACCACTTTACCGCCGCAGGCATTGGCGCACGAGGCGGCATTGGTGATGGCCAAACATGGCTTTCGGCACGTATTGGTGGTCGAAGACGGACGGCTGGTCGGGCTGATCGCGGAAAAAGACCTGTTCGCTTTGCAGCGCGTAGGGCTGCGCCAGATCGGTTCGGCTATCCGCCACGCGCAACACACCGAGGAATTGCAGCAGGCCGCCGCCGACATCCGCAGCATGGCGCACAACATGATGGCGCAAGGCGTGGCGGCGGAGCAGTTGACGCAGTTTATTTCCGCCTTCAACGACCTGCTCACGGCGCGCGTGGTCGGTCTGGAGTGCGCTGCAAACGGTATTGAGAGCGACGAGTATTGCTGGATGGCGCTGGGGTCGGAAGGCCGCTTCGAGCAAACGCTCAATACCGATCAGGATAATGCACTCATTTTCATCGTGCCGGATGGAATGTCAGCGGATGCTGTCCGCGCGCGAATATTGCCCGTCGCCCAAGGCATCAACAATACACTGGCGCTGTGCGGCTTCCCTTTGTGCAAAGGCCAGGTAATGGCATCGAATCCGCGATGGTGTTTGTCACTCGAAGAATGGAAGCGCACCTTTGCCGATTGGATCACCAATGGCACGCCGCAAGCGTTATTGCACGCCTCGATCTTTTTCGACTTCCGCGCCTTGTGTGGCAACCCGGCTCTCGCCGAAGAATTGCGGGCGTGGCTAAGCCGGGTCGCTGGCGACAACACCCGCTTCTTGCGCCAGATGGCGGAGAACGCACTGGGAATCCGCCCGCCGTTGGGCGTGGTGCGCGATTTTGTGGTGGGCAAAGGGCACACGCTCGACCTCAAGCTCAACGGCCTCACCCCGTTCGTCGATGCCGCGCGCATTTTCAGCCTGGCGGCGGGCGCCGCCACACACACCAGCACCATACAGCGTTTGCGCGCGAGTGCGGCAAAATTGAAAATCCATCCGTCCGAAATTGAAGCCTGGGTTGGCGCCTTCCTGTTCATACAGGTGTTGCGTATGCGCCATCACGACGCAGAAAAAACGCGGGGCGCGGGCGATGACGCGCTGGATAATTTAATCGACCCGGAAAAATTGCACGAACTGGACAGGCGCATTTTAAAAGAGGCATTTCGCCAAGCGCGCAAGCTGCAAGCCAGGCTCGCCCTGGAGTATCACCTGTGACACGGACGCTTTGAAATGAGCTGGCGCCCCTCCTGGTTTGGCCAGCAGCCGCAACTGGATGCGCTACAGCAGCAGCGTTTGCAGGCATGGAAAAAACTGCCTCCAGCGCCATTGACCGCGCCGTTCAATCAGGCGCGTTGCGTGGTGGTGGATGTGGAAACCAGCGGTCTGAATTTGCAACGCGACCGTCTCATTTCCATCGGTGCGGTGGCGGTGGTGAACGGGCAGATCGCACTGGGGGACAGTTTTTCCGCGGTGTTGCGGCAAGCCAGCCCCAGCAACAAGGAAAATATTTTGCTGCACGGCATAGGCGGCGCAGAGCAAGCCGAGGGTGCACCGGCTGCGGATGCGCTGTTTTCCTTCCTCGATTATCTGGACAAAGACCCGCTCATCGCATTTCACGTCACGTTCGACCGGACGATGATACAACGGGCGCTGAAAGAGTATCTCGGCATGGCATTCAAACACCCTTGGCTGGATCTGGCCTACCTCATGCCCGCACTGCACCCCCCGCTTGCGCCGCGCTATCGCACACTGGACGATTGGAGCAGTCATTTCGGCATCCGCAACGACGCGCGCCATAACGCGTTATCCGATGCCCTCGCCACCGCGCAACTGTTCCAGGTGGCATTGACGCAGGCGCGCAAAAAAAATATCTCCGATTGGCAAGGACTGCGCGACCTTGAAAAAGCCCAACGCTGGGTAAGCGACGCAAGCTGAGCGGCAGGCTTGTCGGCGACCGCCGGGGCCGGGTCATCCGACCGAAAAATATCAGGAATCCAGTGTCTTCCAGCTCTTCGGCCTGCCGAAGTGATACCCCTGCCCGTAATCCACGCCCAACTCTACCAGCACATTCGCAGTCGCCTCATCTTCGACAAACTCGGCCACCGTCCTCAGACCGAACTCATGCGCCATGCGGTGGATGTGATCGACCATGATGCGGTCGCGCCCGTCGACAGCGATCTGCCGCACAAAGCTGCCCTCGATTTTGACGTAGTCCACGGTCAGGTATTTGAGATACAAAAACGATGAGAAGCCGCTGCCGAAATCATCCAGAGCGAACGCAATCTTTTGCAAACGCAATTCGTCCACCACTTCCTTGACCTGGCTCATATTGTGCAACGCTTCGCGCTCGGTGATTTCCAGCACGACGCGGTTGCAATCTATCCCCAACTTCGCAAGCTGCTGCGGGATGGTGCGCATCCATGCCAGGTCTTTGAACGTGGCGGTAGACAGATTGAAAAACATTTTTGCCTGAGGATAGCTTGCCGACAAACGCAACAATTGCGTCAAGCCGCTGTTGAAAACCGCCAGATCAAGCTCTTGCAACATCCTCAACTCGTCGGCCACCTCGATGAATTCTCCGGCGGCAAGTATCGTGTCCCCGTCGCGGATACGCGCCAAGGCCTCAAAGGCGAATATCTCTTTCTTGTCCGTACCGACGATAGGCTGCAAAAATGCCTCGACGCGTTTTTCCGCCAGCGCCCGGCGCAGGAAGTCCCCCTGCTTGAAAATTTCCATCATGGTGCGATCCTGGTCGGATTCGGCTGTCATCACCTGGTTTTTGCCGCCCTTCTTGGCTTTGTACAACACCACATCCATCGCGGTGTGCAACGCATCGCGCGTCTTGCCGTCTGCGGGATAGCTCACCATGCTGAAACTCGCGGTCACGCGTATCTTGCCCACCGGCAATTCGAAATCATGCACCGACAACTTTTCATGCAATTTGCGCGCGACCTGCAAACCGTTTTCCGGCGGGGTCTGCGGCAACAGCAGTGCGAATTCATCGCCGCCCAGACGCGCCAACACATCGCCTTTGCGCAATTCCCCCGCCAGCAGATTGCTCAGCTCTTTAAGCGTCAGGTCGCCGATCGGATGCCCGTAGGTGTCATTGATATACTTAAAGTTATCCAGATCAACCATGATGACCACGAACGCATACACGTTCCGTTCCGCGCGTATGATCTCGTATTCGAGAAACTCTTCAAACTTGCGGCGGTTATACAAATTGGTCAGCGGATCGCGGATCGACAACTCTTCCAGCTTGTTGTTGTAATCCTGCACGGTCAACAGCAAATGGTTGAAGTAATCCGCCAGACGGCGCAATTCGACAACCAGGCGCGGCCCTGCTGCCCGGTGCGAAAAATCCATGTCCCGTGTGACGCGGTGCATCACATCGACGATCGTAGCCAAAGGCATCACCACCAGATAGCGCACTTTAAAATACAGCACCACAAACACCAGTAGCAACACCAGCATGGTGTAGCCGATGATGTTATTGAGCACGTAATTGAACGACTCCTTGAGGTCGCTGATCGGGTAAGTGACATCGATCAAACCATGCACGGCGCCCGCGCGGGATTGGGTATGACACACCAGACACTCTTGCTTGGCCATGACCGGGTAAAGGTAACGGATGGTATCCGGCGTCGGGAATATCAACACCGACACGCCATCGCGCAAGGCTTGTTCAAGCGCGGGATCCTGAGCGATGATTTGACGCTCCCCCGCCATCTCGCCGAACTGGTCGGCGACGACCTTGCCGCGAAATACGTTCACCTTCAGGTCGGGTTGGGACAGATTGATACGCGCAATGATTTCCTTGATCTCATCTTTGTTCCAGCCTTTACGCATGGCCGAATACAAACTCTGAAAGATCATTTGCGACGTCTGTTGCGCATTTTCCTGCGCAAGCCTGCGCACCGCATGGTCGAGCACGGCGCCCGACGTCACAAAAATAAGCATAGCGGCGAACAACAATGAGAACACAGCCAAAACAATGAATAGCCTTCCCAGCGTCATCCTCGCAAACACACCGGCCAGTTTAGACACCGCTCCTCCTTCGAATTCATCACAACTTTTTTATCTTTTTGATTTTCGGTATCGTCGCATAGTTGCCCATTAGCCGCAATCCATGAATGCCCCATGCAGGTAAAATAGAGACAGGCAAAGCGGCATGGTTATTGTGTTTGCGCATACGCGGGCGACACGCGAAACGCCGCCCCGGAATCCGGCATTAGGACACTTCTAAAAATCCATATTTCATCCCAATTGCTGCGTTGCGGAAGTGGGGTAAGCAGGCAATCCGCGTAGCGGATGCTCACAAAAAATTTAGTTTCGGCTAACCTAAAGGTAAGCCTGCTCTGAAACTTCGTTTTTTTGCTTACATATCATCCGCATGCGGCGCTGCTAAATTTTTTCCACGCCTTGCATTTGGGCGAAATCTGCATTTTTAGAAGCGCCCATTAGCAACCTCGGTGCGCTTTGCGCGCCACTATGATGTCGCTACTTTACTTCGTGCCGGATCAACAGGAGATCGTCCCCAGATAATTTACTACAACAGAAACTTCCGCCGCAAACCCGGGCAACAAGCGCAATAGCTCTCCCATATCGCCTGCCTTGCCCGCTTTTTCCATTTCAAAACACAACTCGCCCAGCGCCAGCGCCCCCACCGAGCGCGCCGAAGATTTAAGTTTGTGCGCCAACGCACCGGCAGCCGCCGCCTGCTTTGCTTCGCAGGCGGCGCGCAGTTCCTCCGCTGTTTTTTCTGCGCTGTGACGAAAGTCATTCAGGAGTTCGCGGATAATTTCCCCATCATCGCCCACCAGCGCCTTGAGCACATTCAAATCAACGGGTGCGGCAGAGGTATCCGGTTTTTCCGGCGCTGTGGCGCAATGTATGGGGGATGGGGAAAGATGCTCCTGCGCAGATTTCCCTGCCTCGGATGCAAGCGGCAACCACTTTTCCAGCATCGCTTTCAGCTTGGCCAGTTGCACCGGTTTGCTCAGATAGTCGTCCATGCCCATAGCCAGGCAGTGTTCGGCCTCGCCCTTGAGGGCATTAGCGGTGAAGGCAATGATACGGGTATGGGACTTGCCGTTTTCGGCGGCGCGTATGGCTTGGGTCAGTTCGTAACCATCCATTTCCGGCATGTGCAGGTCGGTGAACAGAATGGCGTAATCGCCGCTTTGCCATAATTTCAGCGCCTTGCGTCCGTCATCGGCGATAACAGAGGCCTCTCCGAGCAGCGCAAGTTGCTGCTGAATGACCTTCCGGTTGATCTCGTTGTCTTCGGCAATCAAAATCAGACGGCCTAGTCGGCGCGCTTCCTCCCGCGATAACGGTGTAACCGCGTCAAGAACCGGCTGATCACTCTCCTTGAATCTGTCCAGACACCGTTCCGCAGACCTCCCGGCAGCAATCGCGACCACATTCAAAAATACGCTGCGCGGCAATATATTACCGTCCACGGAAATTTCCCCGCCAGCCTCCTTCCGGCAACGCCGCCGCCTGCCGCGTCCGATCACGACAAGGCGGACATCGAGATCGCTGCGGGTGTTGACGGCGGCGCGCAATTGATCCAGCGAATACGGGCCGCGTTCTGCGCTGTCGACAACGATGACGTGTAATCCGGCTGACCGGCTGGCAAGCCATTGCCGCACCTCATGCAAACTCGCCGCCAGTTCAACTGAGGCGCCATCGTGCGCAAGATAGGTCGAAAAATCTCCGGCCAGCGTATTGGCGCCGCCCACCATCAGGCAAGATAAACCGGCTATCTGCGATGGCGCATTACCGGCTTCCGTATTCTCCGGCAACGGCACAAAGGGCAAGCGCACAATGAATTCCGCTCCCTTATCCGGTTCGCTACGCACCGAAATCTCGCCGCCCATCAGGCTGATCAGACTGTGACTGATGGCCAAACCCAAGCCCGTGCCCCCATAGTTTCGCGTGGTGCTGACATCGGCCTGAGTAAAGGGAGCGAACAACCGCGCCTGCGTTTCCGCATCCATGCCGATACCGTTATCGGACACGCAAAATTCCACCATCTCCGGCATCGAAGCATGGCCGTCCTTATGTTTAACACGGACGGATACTCTGGCTTGGCGGTCTTGTCCGCAGGAGAATTTGATGGCATTGTTCGTCAGATTAAGCAGTATCTGGCGCAGCCGCACCGGATCGCTCATGATCTGCACGGGCAAGGCCGGATCCACAAACTGAATCAGCTCCACTTCTTTCAGCAACGCCATTTGATCCAGCGTTGCACTCACCCCGTCCACTATGCTGTTTATGTTCACCGGCATGTTTTCAATACTCAGCTTTCCGGCTTCGATCTTGGAAAAGTCGAGGATGTCGTCGATAACGGCAAGCAAGGCAAATGCGGAATCGTGAATAACGTTGGTAATCTTGACCTGCTGCGGGTTAAGGCTGCTCTGCTGCAACACATCCAGCATGCCGATGACCCCGTTCATCGGGGTGCGGATTTCATGGCTCATAGCCGCCAGGAAGTCCGACTTTGCCTTGCTGGCGGATTCAGCCATGGATTTCGCGGCCTCCAATTCGCGAGTACGCAGGTCAACCAGGCTCTCCAGATGGTGGCGATGCCCATCCAGCTCTGCCCCCAAACGCTTCTTCTCGGTGACATCCTCCTTGACCGCGACATAATGGCTTATTTTGCCATCCGGCGCCCGCAGCGGTGTGATGATGGCAAACTCAATATATTCGCTACCGTCCTTGCGTTTATTGTAAAACTCCCCTTTCCACGGGATGCCTTGGGATAAGGCTTGCCACATTGCGGCGTAGGTTTGCGGCGGCGTTTTGCCGGAACTGAGAACGCGCGGATTCAGCCCGATCACCTCCTCGCGGCTGTAACCGGTGCTGCGCAGGAAAGTCTCATTGACATATTCGATCTCGGCGTTAAGGTTGGTGAAGGCTATGCTTTCCGGGCTTTGCTCTACCGCCTGCGCCAGCTTGTGCAATTGTTCTTCGGTCTGTTTGCGGTTAGTGATGTCTTCGATCATGGCGAGATGGCGCAGTGAACTATCTTTCTCCAGTTTTAATGGCGCAACCGTCAGATTGATCCAGACAAAGGAGCCATCGGGACGCAGCAGTCGTTTCTCCATGCTGAAGCCCGGCATCTTGCCGGTATTCATCAAGGCCATATGGTTCAGGTTATGCTGCACATCATCTGTATGAGTAATGCTCATCCAGTCTATCGTTTCCATTTCTTCGATGCTTCTGCCTGCAATCTCCGCATATCTGGGATTGACCTCGCAAATCTTTCCCGTGAACGAATCAACCAACGCAATGCCTATCGGTGATTGATTGAAGATCGTGCTGAACCGCAACTGGCTTTCCCTGATGGATGCTTCGGCCTGTTTGCGCTCGGTGATATCCATGGTGTACCCGGCAAGAAAGCGCGCTTTTCCCTCTATGAAAATCGGAAACTTGATGGTCGAATAAAAGCGGTTGTTAAGCTCTTCCTCAATGGTGACTCCCACGCCCTCCCGTAAAATTTTCATGTCGTCTGCGGCCATGCTCTTTGCCAGCTCGGGCGGGAAAAGTTCGTCCATGTTTTTGCCGAGCAACTCCGCCAAAGGTCTCCCCAGCATTTTTTCATAGTTTCTGCTCAACTTGAGCACCCGCCCCTGCTCATCCTTGAAGAACAGATAAATGGGACTGAATTCCATGAAACGGTCGAAGATTTCTTCATTCGCACGCAATTTTTCCGTCCGTTGCGCAACCTCCTGCTCGAAATAGCGCTGCAAGCGGCTCAATTCGAGATGCGTATGGATACGGGCGCGAACTTCGTCAATATCGAACGGCCTGGTGATGTAGTCGGCGGCGCCGATGGAAAACCCCCTGACCTTGTCCACCGTGGCATCCAGCGCACTGACGAAAATGACCGGGATACGGTTTCCATGCTGCGTCGCATTGATGCGGCGGCATACCTCGTAACCATCTATTCCGGGCATCATGACATCGAGCAACACCATATCCGGAGGTGTTGCACCGAGCGCGAGCTCCAATGCCCTAGCGCCGTTATTGGCCACCATGATGCGATACTCGCCCTTGAGCGCCTCGGCGAGTCCGCGGACGTTCTCGGCGACGTCATCGACGATCAACAACAACGGTCGCATTTCCGGTTGCGCCCGATAAAGCGCGGGCTTTCTGCGATAGCGCCGCAGTTCAAGCTGGGTGAGCACGCGCAGCTTGAGCAAATCGGGATTAACCGGCTTGGTGATGTAATCCGCAGCACCCAGTTTCAGTCCCGTTGCTTCGTCGCTCGTTTCGCTCATTGCGGTGACGAAAATCACGGGAATATCGCTCGTCGCCGGATTGGATTTGATCTGGCGCAACACCTCATAACCATCCATGCCGGGCATCACAATGTCGAGCAGGATCAGATCGGGCTGCGGCTGGCGTCGCGCCAGTTCGAGCGCATGTTCACCGTTGGTGGCCGCGAAGATCGCATAGTCATCGCGCAGGATGTGCATCAACACATGCAGATTCTCATACATGTCGTCAACGATCAGGATGCGCGGGAGCGCGTCTGCTTGGGCATGGTCAAATGTATTCATGGCATCATCCCTGGTGTCGCGGTTGAACTGCGGTTGCTTTAGCACCACTCTTTGAGAGAGTTTTTGCATCATACGTCAGTGCCTTGCCGGATGTAAATTTTGCGCAGCCGGAGCTTCCGTTAAGACAAATCAAAAATCAACTTGCAATACCCTCTGGCAATCGAACCGATTTACGGCGAAAATGCCGCACTATATTTTTGAGGAAACCACTATGACACTAACCGAACTCAACCAGCGCTTCGCCATCACCCACCATGTCCAATTCAAGGAGGTCGCGGATGGCATCATTGCCGCCGAGGTTTCCAATCAGCACGCCAACAGCAACATCGTGCTGCAAGGCGCGCATATCGCCACCTGGCAGCCGCGCGGGCAGGAGCCGGTGATCTGGCTGTCGCCGCTGGCGAAATTCGCGCCGGGCAAATCCATACGCGGCGGCGTGCCGATCTGCTGGCCGTGGTTCGGCCCGCACGCAACAGATTCCAAACTGCCGGGACACGGCTATGCCCGCACCGTGATGTGGGAAGTGCTGGAAACCAGGGCGTTGCCTGACGGTTCGACCTTCCTGCGTTTCGGCCTGATCGAAACCGATGCCACGCGCGCCCAGTGGCCGCACGCCTCATCCGCGCAACTCGAAGTGACCGTGGGCAAGACCTTGCGCATTGAACTGGTTACCCAAAACAACGGCAAGGAATCCTTCATCCTCGGCGAAGCGCTGCACACCTATTTCCAGATCAGCGATGTGGCGCAAATGACCATCCGCGGGCTGGAAGGCTGCGACTATCTGGACAAGGTGGGCGAGCCTGCGCGCCGCACCCAGCAGGGCGGCATCGTTATCGAAAGCGAAGTGGATCGCGTGTATGTGGATACCGCGGCGGATTGTGTGCTCGAAGACCAGGGACTCAAACGCGCTATCCGTATCGCCAAGACCGGCAGCAACTCCACCGTGGTGTGGAACCCGTGGACCGAGAAAGCCAACAAGATGGGCGACTTCGGCGACAACGGTTTCCGCGGCATGGTGTGCGTGGAAAGCGCCAACGCGTTCGACAACCTCGTCACCGTGGAGCCCGGCGAGACTCACCGCCTGGCGGTGGAATACAGCGTCGAAGCGCTGTAACAACTCCCGCATGTAAAAGAGCTCCCGATTTTTGTCGGGGGCTCTCTTGATTTTTGGTGGGTGCAAATTTTTTCAGGATTGAGAATTGCAAAAAACATTCACGCTAAAATCAAATCTGCGAACGTCTTGAATCGCCCCGTTTCGGTCATCTGTTGTAGGTTGCAATAAGCGTAGCGCATTGCACCGAGAGCTACATGCGGCGCAATGCCCGTTGGTTATTGCGCCCTACACGGGCCCAAAACATGCCCTCCCTACTCAAATATCATCGTGCCTGCGCGCATAGCCGGAGACACCAGCCAGCAAGCGCACCAGGGCGTAACTCCCCCGCAATAACATCCGCGACCACACACTGCGTTCATGCCAGATCGACTTGCTCAAGGCGTGCGCACCGTGTCGCATTTCGTGCATCAAGCTCTCGCGCAAAGCCCCGGCAAAACCCTCGTCCTGCACCACCAGATTCGCCTCGCGCGCCAGCCACAGGCTGAACGGGTCGATATTGGAAGAGCCGACCGTTGCCCATTTGCCGTCTACCACCGCCACCTTCGCGTGCAGAAAGCTTTGCGTGTAAGCGTGTATTTCGATACCAGCCTGCAACAACTCCTCGTATAGCGCCAGCGTCGCATAGTGCAGCAAACGAAAATCAACCTTACCCTGCAGCAGCAGCACCACGTGCACACCTCTGCGCGCGGCGTTCAGCAGCACGCGACGAAAACGGCGTCCGGGCAGAAAATACGCATTGGCGATGATGATCTCGTGCTGCGCATGGCTGATCGCGCGCAAATAGGCGTGCTCAATGTCGCGGCGATGGCGCAGGTTGTTCCTCACCAGAAACTGCACCTCTTGCCGCGCGTACCGTTTCCATGTCTGCAGCCCGATGCGCTGGCCGCTGCGACGCAAATTTGTCCACGACACGATCTGCCACAACCTGCGCATGTAATAGGAAATCTGCCGGACTATCTCACCCTGCACCTCGACGGCATAATCCAGGCGCGGCGCATTTGCGTGCTCCGACATGTCGTCGATGATGTTGATGCCGCCGACGAAAGCGATGCGCTCGTCCACCATGACCAGCTTGCGATGCAAGCGCCGCATGCGTTGCCGGAACATGCTATAGCGCGTCAACTCGGGGCGAAACCACAGCGCTTTTACGCCCAGCATGCGCATTTCTTCCAGCCATACGGCGGGAAAATTCGCCGCACCGAAACCGTCCAGCAGCACATGCACATCCACATCGCGGGCGGCGGCGCTGGTCAGAGCGTCCTTCACTTGCTTGCCGACTTCATCGTCGGCGAAAATATAGGTCTCAAGATAGATGGAATGCTGCGCCGAGTTAATCGCGGCCAGCAGGCGCGGAAAATATTCCCGACCGTTGCGCAGCAACGTAAGGCGATGTCCGGCAACTTCGTGCGTACTGCTCATGGCAAACTCAGTTGCGCGGAAAGCGCCGCGTGATCCGAGATTTTGTTCCAGGGATATTGGGCGTGAACGGCGGTGCGCTTGACAGTCAGCCTGCGCACGTAGATGCGATCCAGCCGCAACAGGGGAAAACTTACCGGGAAGCTGCGCGCCAGCGCACCGCCGCCGGTTTCGAACACTTCGCGCAAGCCCAATTCCTGCGCCAGAAAAATCCGCGCGCGGTTATTCCAATCGTTGAAATCGCCCGCGATGATGAGCGGCGCATCGTCGGGTACGACGCGGCGGATGCGTTCAACCAGGGCTTCGAACTGCTGCCTGCGTCCGCGCGCAAACAAGCCCAGATGCGCGCACAGGCAATGCAAGGCGCCCCCCTGCGGCAGTGCCAGTTCGCAATGCAGCACGCCGCGGCTCTCGAAGCGGTGCGCGGAAATATCCTGATTGTCCCAATTCAGTATCGGATAGCGGCTGAGGATGGCGTTGCCGTGGTGCCCTTCGTCGTACACCGCATTTTTGCCGTAGGCATGATGCAGCCACTTTTCCTGCGCCAGAAATTCGTGCTGGGGATGTGCCGCACTATGATTGCGGGAATGTGCGCCCTGCACTTCCTGCAGGAACACGATGTCGGCATCCAGCTCGTGCAAACGTTCGCGCAGCTCATGCAGCACAAAACGCCGGTTGAACTGCGAAAAACCTTTGTGGATGTTGTAGGTGGCGATGGATATTTCGAACATGGCGGTGATATTGGCGAATAATCCATCACCCATCATGGGCTAATCAAAAGTCCGCAAACCAATCCGCGGACTCGCGTAAATTTTCACGCGGCCGGCATAGGCCGACGCAGCTCCCAGACTGTCGTTCAAGCTGTACAGGCTGCGTGCCGACAGTGCTTTCCCCAATTAGTTGGCGCTGTCGGGATTGACGGCAAAGTCGATAATGGTGGCGCGCAATTCTTGTTTGAACAATTTCTCCACCTCTATCATTGCGCGGGAACGCGCCGTCACCGGATCCTGCGCCGAGGCTTTCACCGGCCAGGTTTTGCGTCCGCGCACCCTGCCCGACTCTTTTTCAACCAGCGTCACGGCAAGGGTGGCGCGCACCCAGTTCCAGCCGTCCCTGCGTCCCAGATCAACCATATCCAACGAGCCGGACAGAAGCAATTCCGCATCGTCCAATTTCGTTGTTAAAAAACCGGCTGCCGCCAGACCGCCTTTGACGACCCTGGTAAATTCCACCGCCCCCTCGTCTGCGGCATGGGCGGCAGCGATGCGAACTTTTCTGAGGGACTCGCCGATCTGCTGTTGCAGAGTCGCCTGGGAAACCGGCGCTTGAACACCGCGCCCGGACGGATCGACCACCTTGAGCGTAACTTGAAATCCGTCGCGTTTGATCGACGCCTGCAATGCCTGCGTCAATGCGGCAACCTTGAGCAGCGGGTCATTTTCGGCCTTGGCGGCTTCCATCTGCTGTTTAATCTCGTCATCAATCCTGGCCAACTCCTCACGCAAACTCGCACTGGCATGGGCGCGCGACAACACGGCAAGCGCATGAAAATCCATCGTTGCCGGATCGCGCCAAATCTTTGCAATATTGATCCCGCTGATCACCTTGTCGGTTTTTGCCGAGACTTGCTGGATTGCCGTTTTATTGACCTGTTCTTTCTTGCCGGATTGGGTCACGGTGGTTGTGTTGCCAGTCACCACCTCAATACGCGCTTCAAAAATCGTCGCCAGTTCGCCTCGCGCGCGATTTTTTGCTTCCTCTTCGGTTGAGCCGACGCCGCGTCCAACAAGATATTGGTCGTTGGAAAACTCCGCCGAATCGCCGGAAACCCAACTTGGTGTGGCCGCGTAAACCAGCGGCGCGCTCAAAAAATTTAACGCCAGCAACAGCGCGCCCGCAATATTGAATATGCCTTTCATTCTTAATCTCCCTCATTGCGCCCCGGTCCGACCGGAGCATATTGGATAATTTAATTTGCCGTTTTAGCGGGTGCGGGCGGATACATAAAATAGTCGGAAACGAACGTTTTCTTTCCCGCCTTCACTGCAACACCCTTAAAGTCGCGTGTTTCCAGAACGTTTCCGTTTGCACCGTAATACGTCGCCGTCACATCATGCGTACCTGCGGGTAACGGCAAGCGCACCATCAAAATATTGCCCGGCATCAGCGACCAGGTGCGCGTATCCGCGCGTTCTGACACATTGGTCGCAACGTCCGTCAGCAAATTCAAGAAACCGGCATTGGGATTATCTTTCATTTCTTTCTTGGCTTGTTTCGCCGCCACATTCTTCACTACCATCCTGGCCAATCCGCGCGCGATAATGATCGGCAGGCGGTCATCAAAGCTCTTCTCGCCAATGACGTTGATATCCTCCACCACTTCCGAATTGGCTGAGAGCGAACTCGCACTCAGCACGACGCGTGCAACGGGCACAGGACGCTTGACATACTTGGGTACGGCCAAGCTGAACATCACCGGGTCATCTTTCCCCGGATTAGGGTTTTTCAAGCGGATATTATTTTCATCCAGCGACGGCCCCAGCCCGTTATGCAAAATAAAAGTCACTTCGCTGGCTGCCGGCCTTCTGGCAGTAAGCCTGGCCAAATCATTCACCAGCGCCTGCGGCACGGGGAATCCTGAATTTTGGGCCTTATAACCCTCCACCGCTTTTTGCATCTCGATACGCGCGGAATCCCTCTCGCCCACCGCCTCGTAAACCATGCCGTTCAGATAGCGCACGAACGCACCCGAAAGATATTTCGCCCCTTTATTTTTTTCGGCAATCAAGCCCTGTTTGACGTCAAACTGGCGCGCCTCTACCGCGGCATCATCCATAGCGCCCATTTGCAGATAATTCAACGCCTCAAACGAATAGACCATCAATTGCTCGTTGGGCAAGCCCTCGTAGGCCTTCATCGTGTCATTCACCGACACCGAAGCCAACTGCTCGGTCACACTGATCGCATTCAACTTTTCCATCAGCAGCTTGGCCTGATCCAAATATTTGTTGGATTCGGCATACTTCCCCTGCAAACGCAGCAATGTGCCCTTGTTGAGGAAATGCAAAGTTTCATCTTTACCGCTCAATTTAAGCTCATCCAGCGATTTAACCGCACCATCCAGATCGCGATTAGCGGTTGCTTTTTCCACATCGACAAAACCCGCGCTGTAGGTGGCGCAACCCGGCAACACCAGAACCATGGCCCAAGCGGCCAAGCCCATGAGAACGCGCGATAAACGAAAAAACTCTTTGGCTGTCCCGGCCAAAATCCTTGGTAAAAAACTAGCGATTCCCCCCATTTTTTTCCCCTTCAGTAAATCCCCCTGTTGTTAAGGCAGGGGGATTAGATACGGCACTTTAACTTTTTAGCGGAACTTGGCGTCCTTCACATCTTTTTTGAGCTTCTTCTGACCGGTCCACATCTTGCGATTGTCCACGGTGCTGACCAGGGTGAGGTCTACCTGATAAAAGCGTATCTGCTCACTGCCCGACGCGTCGATGATGGAATTGATGGTTCCTATCAACATGTAATCGGCGCCCGCTTCATTTCCTGCCGCTTTGCGGCTGGCTTCGGAAGCATGCAGATCCATATCTTTGCGTTCATCGCGTATACCTTCACGCTCTGTTTTGGAGGCAACCACATCGACGCGACCCGAATTGACAAAAGCGCGCTCCAGATCGGCTATAAATGTGCGCGTATTGATGTGTTCGTGGGAAAGGTTGCGAACTTCGCCGACGATAACCGTAGGCGCTTTTTTGGATTTTTGCTCATGGCGCGCAAGCCATCCGGTGGACAGCGAGTCGCGTATTATTTCTTCGGACACCAGCCGGGAATCGGTGTCATTCCAGTTTCCCGATAAATCCTTGACCTCTTCCACCCCAACCCGCTTCACTTCTGTAGCACAACCGCTCAATCCAAGCACCACCACACCAGCCAGCAACGCAGTCCAAGTCTTACGAATTAACATATCAATCTCCCTGTTAGATAAAAAATTGGGGTATCGCCATCCTATGGATTAAAACCACACCATCCGTCCACGAATTTACCCTATACAAAGCAAGGTCACAACATTTTTAACGGTCTATATGGTTTGTCAGGCATTGCCCAAATATCGGCCGGGCAAATTGATCTGTTTGGCAAAATCCAGCATTTTCTGAATCGGCAACACGGCGCGAGGAATGATAGCCGGATCGACGTGAATCTCATTCCTGCCGGTTTCTAAAACTTCCGCCAGATTGAGCAGACCATTCATCGCCATCCATGGACAATGGCTGCAACTGGTGCAGTTCGCGCCATGTCCGGCGGTAGGGGCTTCGAGGAAAATTTTATCCGGGCACAGCGTGCGCATCTTATGCAGGATGCCGTTGTCGGTGGCCACGATGAATTCTTTCGCGGCGGAAGTTTGCGCGGCCTTGATAAGCTGCGAGGTGGAGCCGACCACATCCGCCTGCTGCACCACGGCGCGCGGCGACTCGGGATGCACCAGCACCCGCGCACCCGGATGCTGCGCCTTCATTTCCTGCAACTCCTTGGCCTTGTATTCGTCGTGCACGATGCACGAACCCTGCCACAGCAGCATGTCCGCGCCGGTCTGTTCCTGCACGTAACCGCCAAGGTGGCGGTCAGGCGCCCACAGAATTTTCTTGCCCTGCTCGTGCAGATGCTTCACCACGGGCAGCGCGATGGAACTGGTCACCATCCAGTCAGCGCGCGCCTTCACCGCCGCGCTGGTGTTGGCATACACCACCACGGTGCGGTCGGGATGCGCATCGCAAAACGCGGTGAACTCGCCTATCGGACAACCGAGGTCGAGCGAACATTCGGCTTCGAGATCGGGCATCAGCACGCGCTTTTCGGGATTCAAAATCTTCGCCGTCTCGCCCATAAAACGCACGCCCGCCACCACGATGGTCTTGGCCGGATGCTGGTGGCTGAAGTTGGCCATATCGAGCGAGTCGGACACGATGCCCCCCGTCGCCTCGGCCAAATCCTGCAGGTCGGGATGCACGTAGTAGTGCGACACCAGCACGGCATCCTGTTCCTTGAGCAGGAGTTTGATGCGCGCGATAAGTTCGGCCTTCTCGGCGGGTTCAGGTTCGCGCGGTTTCTTCGCCCAGGCGTGCGCCGTGCTGCAACTGGTCTGCGCGGCGTCGGGGTGCTCGTAGGCGATTTCGATTTTGTTTTCTTGCATTGGGGTTCCTTGTTGTTTCCGAGAGCGCAAATCCCCCGCTCACTTTGTTCGCCGCCCCCTTTAAAAAGTGGGCTCAATGAATCGCTCCCGATTGGAGAAAGCCATCAGTCCTGCTTCCTTTGCACCAAGCTCAATTCATTCCACCAAACTGCTGCGCGCCTCAGCTCCGACTCCTCCCTTTTTAAAGGGAGGCGGGGAGGGATTTGCCTTTGACTTTTCCTACTTAATCCGCGCACTCACAACTCTAAAAATAACATCCATCACCGCCTCCGTCTCCAGCAACACCTGCCTGTCGTCGAAGCGTAGCACCTGCAAGCCGATGCTTGCCAGTTGCGCGTCGCGCTCGTTATCCCTGATGCGATGCCCTATTTCATAATGCTGCGCACCATCCAACTCGATGACCAGTCTGGCCTTGTGGCTGTAGAAATCGACGATATAGGACAGCAGCGGTTTCTGGCGATAAAACTGTACACCGCAAACCTGTTTATTCCTGAGCCGATGCCACAGGTGTTGTTCGGCGTCGGTCATGCTGGTACGGAGTGAGCGCGCGAAAGGTTTCAAGTTTCGGTTGTAATTTTCCATGCGGCAAAATCCCCGGCTCGCGTTGCTCACCGCCCCCTTTAAAAAGGGGGCTCAATTCATCGCTCCAAGCTTGGAGGCCATCTCCATTCCCGTCCCTCCCTTTTTAAAGGGAGGCTAGGAGGGATTTGCCTTTGTCTTTGCCGCCCCGATCCGCCCCGGCAACTCCAATATCGCCGCCCGGTTGCTCGGCGAAAAAACCTTTTCCGCCGCCTCGCGCCAAGGCAACCACTGGTAGCTCAAATGTTCGCGCGGTGCAAGCTGAACAGCAAGCGCTTGCGGAAGCCGCAAACCAAACACATGCTCGGTGTTGTGCGTCGTACCGGGCGGATAGCGATGCACCCACTTGGCATAGATGTCGTACACATTCTGCTGCCGCCAGTCGGTCAGCGCATAACGCATCGCATCCAGCCCGGTCTCTTCCCCCACTTCGCGGATCGCCGTCTCGCGCAAGGTTTCATCGCCATCGCGACTGCCCGTGACCGACTGCCACGCGCCGGGATAATCCGCCCGTTCCAGCAATAGCACATCGAGTCCCTCGGTGTAGATCACCACCAGCGCCGAAACCGGTTGCTTATACGGCATCGGAGATAAACACCCAGAACGGCTTGTTTTGCGACTTCCAAAAATTCACCGTATCGTTAAAGATGTCTGTTGCGATATCGTAATCGGTGTTGCTCAAGCCCAGAGTCTCGCCACCGCCGCACAGCAACAGCACATAACCCTCAGACGGCTGCCACGACAGATCGCACAGCACATCGGCCAGCGCATCCCAGTTGTGGCCGAACCATCCCGGCGCGCGCAGCCCTTGCGCCAGTGTCGCCAGAAACTCTCCTTTGCCGTGCACCGCCGCCATGTCCGCCTCGAACAAGGTCAAACCAGACAATGCCGCGTTCGCTTCCAGCATCGTCACCGGACAAGTCAGGCGATAGACGCCGGCTTCGTTCACATCCTGCAAGCGTGCGCACAAATCTTCACTCATGGATCACTCCTTGATGCGTTTAAACGTTTGATAGTGGTCGCCGGTGTAATAACACTCGGGGAGTGCGAATGGGTCGCTACGCAGCAGCGGGGAACCCATCGGCCTACCCCTTGCGGGTACCACGCCGCAAACGATGCGCCGCGCGCCGCGATTACGCGCGCCCGGCGTCTTCACGGTGTACTCGTGATAGTAGCCGCGAGGCTGCTGCGGCAACCGGTGTTCGCGGTTGCCGAACACCACGCCGTCGCGCGGATAAGGGAAGGGGCCGCCTTGCTTGATGAGATGGAAAGTGTCGCGGGCTTCGACAGGCAAGCCGGAGAGAGAGACAACAGAAATGGCAGCGTCATCATAAGAGTGATGATGGCCGCGTGCCTGCGCAAACGGCAAGCACAGCAGCAAGCCAACCAGCAGCCACCACCGTGCCTGTGCCATATGTCGCATCTTATTCCTTGGCAGCTTCGGTCGGCGCGGGCTGGCGCAAACGGATATGCAGTTCGCGCAACTGCTTCTCGTCCACCGCAGACGGCGCTTGCGTCAACAGGCATTGCGCGCGCTGGGTCTTGGGGAAGGCGATCACGTCGCGGATGGACTCGGCGCCGGTCATCATGGTGACGATGCGATCCAGACCGAAGGCCAGGCCGCCGTGCGGTGGCGCGCCGTATTGCAGCGCGTCGAGCAGGAAGCCGAACTTGAGTTGCGCTTCTTCCGCGCCGATGTTGAGCGCGCGGAACACTTTGCTCTGCACTTCTTCTTTGTGGATACGCACGGAACCGCCGCCGATTTCCCAGCCGTTCAAAGCCAAGTCATATGCCTTGGCCAGACACTTGCCCGGATCGGTTTCGAGGAATTCCAGATGCTCGTCCTTGGGTGAGGTAAACGGATGGTGGCAGGCGTTCCAGCGCTTGGCTTCGTCGTCATACTCGAACATGGGGAAATCCACCACCCACAGCGGCTCCCACGCCTTGCCGTTGGTGTAGCCCTTCTCGTGGCCGATTTTGCTGCGTAATGCGCCCAGCGCGTCGTTGACGATCTTGGCTTTGTCCGCGCCGAAGAAAATGATGTCGCCGTTCTGCGCACCGGTACGTTCGATGATGGTCTTCAACGCGGCTTCGTGCAGATTTTTCACGATAGGCGATTGCAGGCCTTCTTCGTTCAGCTTGGTGATGTCGTTGACCTTGATGTAAGCCAAGCCCTTCGCACCGTAGATGCCGACGAATTTGGTGTAATCGTCGATCTCGCCGCGCGAGAACGCACCGCCGTTCGGCACACGCAAGGCCGCCACGCGACCGTTTTCGGAATTCGCCACACCCGCGAACACCTTGAACGCCACGTCTTTCACCGCATCGGTGACGTCGGTGATTTCCAGCGTCACGCGCATGTCCGGCTTGTCGGAACCGAAACGGTTCATCGCTTCGGCGTAAGTCATGCGCGGGAACGGATTCGGCAGCGTCACCTCAAGCGTCTCTTTGAACACAGTGCGGATCATCTCCTCGGTGAGATTCATAATCTGCTCTTCACTCAAGAACGAAGTCTCGATATCCACTTGGGTAAATTCGGGCTGGCGGTCGGCGCGCAGGTCTTCGTCGCGGAAGCATTTGGTGATCTGGTAATAACGGTCATAGCCCGCCACCATGAGCATCTGCTTGAACAACTGCGGCGACTGCGGCAGCGCGAAAAACTCGCCCGCATGCACGCGCGA
>CAZXDK010000021.1:0-42269 GCA_964639585.1 uncultured Gallionellaceae bacterium
ATTCGGACACCCTGCCTTATAGTAAGTTCATACTTTATTGGTGCCGAATCTATAAGTAAAGTTATCCTGACCTTGTCGCCTACTCTGAAATCGTCCAGTCGGGCAATCAACTTGCTCACACTTTCCACCGGTTTACCTTCGACGGCCAAAACGATATCGCCGGGAATAATGTTTCCCTCGCGTGTGATGGTCACACCTTTTAAGCCAGCTTCGGCAGCAGCCGAGTCGGAGGGTACTCGCAAGATGACCACTCCTTTGGTATTGAACATGGCAGTCAGTCGTTGATTAATATTTTCATCGATCTCTATGCCGAGTGACGGGCGAATATATTTTCCGCTACGGATGAGTTGCGGCACGACTCTGTAGACCGTATCAACAGGCACAGCAAACCCGATTCCCGCACTTGCGCCACTGGGACTATAGATTGCTGTGTTGATGCCAATCAGTCTTCCTGACGAGTCCAGCAATGGCCCACCGGAATTGCCCGGATTTATAGCTGCATTGGTTTGAATCAGGTGTTCGACAGTCACTCCATTCTCTTCTGTGAGCGAACGGTCTAGAGCGGAAACGATGCCATTGGTCAGCGTCCAGTCCAGACCGAATGGATTGCCGATGGCAAATACTTTCTGGCCGACTTTCAAGTCATGACTTGTCCCAATCGGGAGTGGGGTGGACAGTTTTGGGGTGACTTTGATCTTTAATACTGCGATGTCGTGAGTGGAGCTGGTGCCCACTAATGTCGCAGGATAGTCTTTGCCATTAGATAAGCGAACAGTGGCATCGCTTGCATTTTGCAATACATGGAAGTTCGTGATCACATGCCCGGCTTCATCCCAGATAAATCCAGAGCCAGTACCGCGTTGCACGGAGAAGATGTTGCGCGACCAGAAGTCCTGCACCTGTGAGCGGGTGGTAATAAACACCACAGAGTCTTTGGATTTATCAAATAGCTCGATAGTCGCTTTCTCGTCTGCCGCGAGTTCGCCTCGGGGCGTAATCGGGCGCGGAGTGGCATCGGCTTCCTCAACCGAGTTCACAAAAGAGGGGAGGAAGCTGAGCGCTGCTCCTGCAAGCGCTGTAACCAAAATCAACCTGAATAATTTACCCATTTCAGCCTCATTAATTTTTGTTGTGTGCCTGCGTGCGGAACGAACCAAATTCTTCGGAGGGGAATTCATATCTTCTGCGAGTTCGATGATTGGGGTGGCATCGCTTGTTTCAACCCCCTCTTGAAGTCTGTTTTGCAGACCATATATTTTTTGCGCAGCGCTACTTTTAACCAAACTTACTGGAGGAAATTATGGTCAATTTGATTCGCTATAACCCCGTTGATGACGCTTTCGGCGACCTGTTTCGTGGAATGATATTGCGTCCAGTCCGTATGGAAGGATCGCAAGAAATCCAAATCAAACTTGACGTCAAAGAAGATGACCGTCATTACACAGTCCATGCCGAGATCCCTGGTGTGAAAAAAGAAGATATTCACGTCTCGATAGATGGAAATCAAATCGCCATTAGTGCGGAAATCAAGAACGAGAAAGAGGTTAAAGAGGGCGAAAAAGTGCTGCGAAGCGAGCGCTATTACGGCAAGGTCTCGCGTGCGTTCACCGTTAGCCAGGAGCTAGACGAGTCTAAGTCGCAAGCCAAATATGCCGATGGCGTGTTGGAGTTGAAGTTGGCCAAAAAGGCGCTCACGCAAGCCAAGCGGCTTGAAATTAACTGACCCTGACTGCCAACAGTCGGCATTCGAGCCGACTGTTGGTATTTTAAGCAAGAGTTCTTGGCATCTCCCTTTGCTCGATCCGCATCGACGAAGCGCTGTTCCCTGGCTGCATGGATAAGGTCGCCTTCTTGAAGACTTTCTGTGCAGATATTTTCTTCGACGATCAGCGCTCGCATTGCGAGTCCGCACGCCAGCATGTGGCGACGGGGCATGTGCCGCACGGGGTGGCGAAAATAATTTTCAAGGGCCGAGGCTCTAGCGGACACACGTCACGTAGTTGCTGCCTCCCGTGTCGGAGGACCCGTTAACGTAGCCGTTGCGCAGGTCGACAATTTCGTGGTTGTTGCCAGCGCTGCTGGGCGTTGACGACCAGGTGTAGCCCACCGTCCACCACTTCGGCAGCCCCGACGAATTATTCGGATACGCGAGATACAAAGCCCTCAATTCCGTCTCCGTCGGCAGGCGCCAGCCACTCTGGCCGTTAATGGCATCCGCACATAATGCTGTTGCTTGGGCATAGGTGTAACGCGTCGTCGACGTCGGCACCCAGGTCAGACCACCCTGCGAAGTATAATTGCTTGGCACTGTTGTTGGCGTGACGCACACGCCGTTTTGTAGCACCTGCGATGAAGTGCAAACGGGCGCATCCGCTTGGCATCCCGACACGCCAAGGAAACTGGTGGCCGACCCGACTGCAACCGGAGTTGTTCCGAAACTTGGACCCAGCACGTATACGTTGTCATCTGCCGACGAAATCGCCAGATAGTTTCCCGTGCCCGAATAGTAGCGATACGTGTACGGCGTGTAAGAGGCATTTGTCGCACCGGACGGGGCGAAATACTGGGAATAATTCTTTTCTGCCCAGTTAAAGATGCAATCATTGCGGCTGATGCCAACAGTAATGTTCTGCGTTACCTGAGACGCAGCACTGTAGGTGCCGCCAAGCAGGGCGACTCCCCCGGCCTGGTTGGCGGCGATAGTGCAGGTTCCCCCTGCGATTCCCGTGACGGCATAGCTATCAGGACTAAACAAGGAGCTACTTTTGACCGTGGCGATAGTGCAGATGCCCGGTGTCAAACTGGTGAATGTCACTGCAAGGCCTGATGTGGCGGTTGCCGAAACCGCGGAGGTGCCACCCACGGGAAGCGTGGATGGCAAAAAGGTCATCGGTCCGATAGTTTGAGTTGCCGCCGAGGGGACTTGTGTGGTTTGTACGGATTGAGTCAGCACAAAGGAAATGTTGTCCGCGTACCCGTCATTATAATTAGGCGTCAGCCGAGTCATCAGTATGGTGATGCGCACTGAGCGGGCTTGGGCGGGGACGACGTTGCCTGTCTCGCGCAGCAGCAAGCCAGTTTTGTAATTGCGGTCAGCGACCATAACGGGGCCAATAGTGGTGGTTAGTCCGAGCTGTGCTCCGGCGGCGTCAAAGAATGACGCCGTCACCCTCGCATTGTCGTCTTGTGTGCTGTAACCGCCGAGATAAGCGGAAAGGTTATAGCTCACTTTTCCCGCGTCGATGTCGGATGCGGCAAATGAAATGTCGATGCTTTGCATGGCCTCCGACGAAGCACTATTTTGTCCGCCGCTGAAGAAGCGGCTGCCGCGATCGGTCGGGCCAGGATCTGTCAAAGAAGGGAAGCCGCCGCCAGTACCATACAGCACCGTAGTAAAATCTTTAGAGATGAGCCATCCTGTTGCCAATGTGCCGATTTCGGCTCCCCCGTTGTAGACGAGATTGGCGCCGAAACTGCCTGTACCGGATGCCAGCGCGACGTTTGCGGGCAAGGCCAGCGAGGCAAAAAGCAGCGTGGCACAAAGGCGTGGGAAGATCATGGTAAAACTCCTTTCGTTAAAATATAACCCAAGGTTGTTCGCGGATTTGGGGGGGGGATGGTATACGGCACGACTAAGCTTTTATATAGTCTATTCAGACTAGATAGTTTTAAATGCTTGCGTAGTGGGCGCCGATTGAGTCAAATGCGCACCATGACTCCCACGCACATTTTGTTGATCGACGACCATGCCATGTTCCGCTCCGGGCTGCGCATGGTTCTTGACGCGGGTATGCGCGATGTGGATGTTTTTGAGGCCGGCGCATTAAACGAGGCGTTGCAGGGCGCGGCCATCACACCTGATGTAATCCTGCTGGACATCAAGCTGCCCGGACTGAACGGGGTGGAAGGTATTGCGCTGCTCAAACGCAAATGGCCGCTTGCACCCGTGCTGGTGCTGTCTTCGCAAGACGATCCGGAAACCGTGCGTCAGGCGCTCGCGCGCGGCGCGGCAAGTTTTGTTTCCAAGGCGGAAACGGCAGAACAAATCGTCGAGGCAATCAACCTTGCTTTGCGCAGACAGGTTCCAACTGAGTCGGCAAGGGACGGCGATTCAGCCCGGCCACTACAGCATTTGACCCCGCGCCAGTGCGAAGTGCTCGATCTGTTGTGCCAGGGAATGTCAAATAAACTGATTGCGCGGCAGTTGATCCTTTCGGAAAACACCGTGCGCGTACATGTGCAGGCGATACTGGGGTTCTTGCAGGTATCGAGTCGCTCGGAAGCCGCATTCGCGGCGCGCCGCCTGGGACTGGTCGGCTGATGCGAGATCGATATGAAGGATAACTTGTTGCGCCTGGATGAAGATCGCATTCTGGTGGAACAGTTGCTGTTGCTGCTGCGCAATGTGGGCAGCTCGGTCATCCCCGGTTTTCTGTTGGCGATCCTGATGCTATGGGTGTTGTCCAACGACAGTAACGCGCTGGGCTTGTGGACATGGTGCGCAGCGGTGATACTGTCCAAGCTGAACTTCTATCTCTTTGCGCGCCGCCATCTAGCCTCCGGCATTCCGCTTGATCAGGCACGCCGCTTGGTGTGGGTGCTTGTGATCCTGAACGCCGTTGATGGCGCGTTCTGGGGGGCATTGACGTGGGTTACGCTGGATACAGCCACCGTGACTGGCAGCATACTGGTGATCTCCGTGGTCGCAGGTATTCTGGGCAGCGCCATGTCGCTGATGGCGCCGGTGCTACCCGTGTTCATTGCGTTTGTTTTAATGGAACTCGTCGTCGTGGTGTTTAAATTGTGGTTGCTGGATGATCCGGCTTATAACGCCCTTGGCGTAGCAGGCATTTTGTACCTTGCAGCCCTGCTTACCCAAGGGTTCAATAGCGCCCGCGCGGCGCGTGCAGCCATAGAACTACGCTTCGAAAATACTGAATTGATGGAACAGCTGCGCGTAGAATCGAAAATAGCCGAAACCGCGCAGCACGAAGCTGAGCAGGCCAACGCCGCAAAATCGAAATTTCTCGCCGCAGCCAGCCATGACCTGCGCCAACCGATACACGCCCAAGGCTTATTTCTGGAAGTGCTTGCACGCACCGAACTGGCCGCACATCAGCGTGAAATCCTTGCCAACGCACGCGCCTCCTCGGAAGCGTCCAGCGAGATGCTCAATACGCTGCTCGATTTTTCACGCATAGATGCGGGCGTAGTTAAACCACTGTTGCAACCGTTTCGCTTGCAGCCGCTGCTCAACAAAATCGAAAATGAACTTGCACCGCTGGCAGATGAAAAGCGCATCGTGTACCGCACACGCGAGACACATCTGGCAGCGCAGTCCGACCCGGCGCTGGTGGAATTGATTCTGCGCAATCTGGTGTCCAACGCGATCCGTTACACCGAGCGCGGCGGGCTGCTGGCTGCTTGCCGTAAACGCGGCCAGCATGCCGTGCTGGAAGTGTGGGACACCGGCATAGGCATTGCACCGGCTCAGCAGCAAGAAGTGTTCCGTGAATTTCACCAGTTGGGCAACCCTGAGCGGGATAGGCGCAAAGGGCTGGGCTTGGGTCTGGCGATTGCACGGGGTCTGGCGCACACGCTGGGGCATGAATTGTCATTGGCGT
Source organism: uncultured Gallionellaceae bacterium (assembly GCA_964639585.1). Lineage (GTDB taxonomy): Bacteria > Pseudomonadota > Gammaproteobacteria > Burkholderiales > Gallionellaceae > PALSA-1006. The sequence goes on from CAZXDK010000021.1 coordinate 5,625, forward strand.
CCACCCCGCAGCGCGGCAGTGTGTTTCGCCTGGCACTGCCCCTCGCCACGGCTCCCTTGCCGGCAGCGCAAGCCGAACTGGTTCAAAATAAAACGCAACTGCTCAATGCGCGCGTGCTGGTGATCGACGATGATGACGCCGTGCGCGCGGGTATGAAGCATCTGCTGCACGATTGGGGCTGTATATGCGACACTGCCGAATCCATTGAGGAGGCGCTCCTGCACGCGCGAGCGCATGCACCGGATGTGATGGTCAGCGATTACCGCCTGCGCGAACAGCGCACCGGAGTGGCGGCAATCTCAGCCCTGCGTGAACTGCTGGGGGCTGACTTGCCTGCCCTGCTGATCACCGGTGACACGGCGCCGGAACGGCTGCGCGAAGCACAGGCCAGCGGCATCCCGCTGCTGCATAAACCCGTGGCGTCCAGCCAGTTGTACCGTGGCTTGGTGGAAGTGCTGGAGCAAGCCAGCTAAAGTTTTTTACCCGGAAAATTTCCACGAATACGCGGCAAAATGTTAGCGGCTACTGCCATTGTTGCCGGAGCGATGCCCCGCTGTTCATCAAAGACATTTATTACTGCAACACAATCTTAATGAACGCCCTTTATTCTCGACGCTTACCAGCGATTTTCGCATGGGAAAGTGTGTCGCAATTTTCGGGAGAATCGTAATGGACATTCGTATACTGATACTGGAAATTTTTGTTGAATGGATGGTATTGCTGGTGGTCGTAATGGCGACGGAAAAGCCGCTGGCAGTGTCTGGAGATAACGACTTGGCGACAAACTGATCATGCGGCTCCTAACCGCGACAGAATTCATCATTTCCATATTCCCATATTTTCCGCAGCCGCGTCTTGGTTAACCGCCAAGACCCAAAGAGCGCATGAGCATAAACAATGTTTTTGTACGCTGAACATTCGCGCCAACTTGCCCGCCGCAGGCGGGCTTGTGCAACTCAAGCTCTGGCTCAGCACTACTTGCCACAGCAATTCTTCCGGCTATCGCAAATATCCATGGAGCACGCATGCTAAAAATCTGGCATTCACTGAGTATCCGCGCCAAGTTGCAAATAATGATTCAGGGCTTCCTGATTGCCGTTCTCGTCATCTCCCAGCATTGGACGATGGCTGGTTTCGAGCGCAGGCTGGTTCATGACGCCGAGATACGCATGCAGAGCACCGCCGACGGGATTATCAACGGCCTGAACATGATGATGCTCACCGGAGATATTTCAGCTCCGGAAAAACGTAAATTATTTACCCAGAAAATGGGCGCGTCCGAGAACATCAAAGAATTGCGCATCATCAGGGCGCCCGTATTGGCGGAACAATACGGGCCGGGACAAGCCGAAGAACAGCCCAAAGACGACTTGGATAAAGCCGCGCTCTCCGCTGCAAAACCGGTCTACTCCGAGCTCGGCATGGTAAACGATCAATACCTGCTCAGAGCCGTAGTCCCGTTCACCACCAGCGCAAATTTCCGTGGCACGGACTGTCTCTCGTGCCACCAGTTGAAGGAAGGAAGCGTTAGCGGCGCGGCGAGCATCGTCATGGACATGACGGACGACTTTACCTCCATACGCCAGATGAATACCTACATCGGGGTCGGACAATTCATCCTCCAAGTCATACTCTTCTTCGTCATAGGATGGTTCATCAACTCCATTATTCTCCCGGCAAGAAAATTGCAGGACATCATGACTGCAATGCAGGGAGACGGCGATCTTTCAAAACGGATAGCCGTCGAAAGTAAAGATGAAATCGGCCATGCCGCGCTCGCGTTCAATGCGCTTGCGGCAAATTTTCAGAATATCGTCCGCCAGGTGCACTGTTATGCGGACGAGCTTAGCAATGATGCGGCAGAGCTTTCCCGCACGGCGGCGCTGGTTGTGCGCACTTCCAATCAGCAAAGTGCAGCCTCTATATCGACTGCCGCCGCCGTTGAACAAATAAGCGCCAGCATCTATCAAGTAGCCGAAAATGCCGCCGAAACGGAATCCATTGCCAACTCGGCGCAGACCCTGTCGTCGGAGGGGCATCGGCTGTCCCTTGCCGCCGCAGACGGCCTTGCCAAAGTTGCCGATTCAGTCAGTGTATCGGCCAACCTTGTTTCTTCACTGGACAACCGTTCCGCTGAAATAGAAAAAATCGCTACGGTGATCAAGGACATCGCCGAGCAAACCAATTTGCTTGCCCTGAATGCAGCCATCGAGGCCGCGCGGGCGGGAGAACAAGGCCGGGGTTTTGCCGTGGTGGCGGATGAGGTCAGAAAACTGGCAGAACGAACCGCTCATGCTACGGTAGACATCTCGTCCATCATCGCCGAATTCAGAAAAGAAATCATGGGTGCGGTAAAAACGATGGATACCAGCCGACAGAGCGTCTCGCACGGGGTCGAACTCACCAATAAAGTTGCCGTATCCCTATCCCGCATAAACGAGGGCTCCCTGAACACCCTCGCCAAAGTGCAGTCTATGGTCGGCGCAACCAAAGAGCAGGAGCAGGCCAGTCGCGAGATTTCCCAGAGTGTAGAAAAGATTGCCAGCATGGCCGAAGAAAACGCCTCCGTCATTCAGGAAACCTCAACCGCACTGCAGCACTTGGAGCAACTGGCCTATCGTTTGCAGGAAACTGTCGCAAAGTTTAAAACCTGACGGAGTGCCACGGTGACAAGGATGTGCCAATGGCACGATAGCCCAAACGAATAACAATCGAGTCCGACCTTAGGGTAAACTCGATTAATCCTAAAAAGCTCATTTGGTCACAGAGAGTACAGAGGAGAAACAAACGGTTGTCACGAAATCGCGCTTCACCTTTGGGGGGAGTCCGCAAAACATGGAGAAACCTTTTCTTTCTCTGTGAACTCTGTGGCTTGAATTGACGCGGCATGGAAGCCAGTCTGCAAACTAAAGCGAGCCTAGCCACTTTAAACTCTTCACATGCTGCGTCGGATGGGGGCAAAAAATCGCTGTTGCCTCCGTTGAATTATTTGATCTTATAAGGCCCTTGGGAATTCGCACCGTAGATTCCTCCGTCGGGGCCGATAACCCAATCATGGGACCATAGCGGTTCTTTGTATCTTCCACCTTTGGGGTCATACTCGTTGGCAGTTGGGCCAAGGTTTATCGTTTCGTGCAATAGTGGAGCGGTGAAACTCCAAAGTTGCGTGCCAGTTTCGCTGTCCAGAGCGACGATGACGCCGTTTTGCAGGCCGCGATTGCAGTCTTCGCTTGCTGTCATCAAATAGATAACCCCTCCCGCAGAGGCCGCGATATAGCCGCCATTCTCCGCTGTTCTGCGATGCCATGCGGGCTTTCCATCCTTAAGGTTGAATGCCCAAACTTCTCGTCCTTTATGGTCATCGATTTCGGTCATTGCAATGAGCATTGCCCCTGCAACGATATGGGGGCGTTTGCTTGATTCGTGAGGGAGAAACGGCGTGTCCCATATAACGGAGCCATCCTTGGGATTTAAGGCTCGAAACGAGAAACCGATTTCGCTATCCAGCCGAATGATTACTTTCCCATCAGCGAGCATGGGCGAGCCGTCATGGGCAAAAGCTTTCTGGTCGGGGTGTCCCCAGCGAGTTTCCAGTGGCAACTGTTTTTCGTGTTTCCAAATGACCTGACCAGAGTTTTGATCGAGGGCATGCAACTGGCGAAGTGGAAGGCCGTTGGAAGCGATATTGGGAACGCTGACAAAGATTTGGCCGCCGCCGATAGCATATTGGGCGACGTAAGGATTGGGGCATACATCCTCGCGGGTGGAGGGAGGGCACTTTGCGGGGAAGAACTCGCTCTTCCATTTGGGCTCGGTGAGGCCTTCGTCCAGCATAATCATATAGCCCGACTCTTTGTTCGACCAATTGAAGACAATACCGTCCTTCGCTTGCTCGAGCCGGGTCCAGTTGGTCTTCTTTGCTTCGGCGCTCAGCAGTTTGCCGGAGCCGCTATCCACATAAATCGCCATACGGTTTGCGATCACCAGCAGTCTGCCGTCAGAAAGGATGTAGAGTCTACGGAAACTGTCCTCGGGTACTTTTTCGCAGATTTGTTTGTTGCTCCACACAACTTTTCCGGATTGCACGTTAAAAGCGAACAGGCCTTTCCCCCTGTCCGAATACTCCCCACCCCAAGGGCAGGATAAAAGAAATAGAAACTTGTCGTTCAGGACAAATCGGTTGTCGGACCATAAATTGGCCGGTTTTGACCACCAGCGAAGGGTGGGCTGTTCAAGAATTGCCGGTCCATTAAATTCGCGTGTTGCGCACGCGGTTCCGAGATACCGGGGGGATTGTGTCTTGTCGTCAGGGCAAGCCGGACGCAACTGGGCTTTACGCAAGCGGTCGACAGCCGCACGGACAGCTGTGGGTGAGTCGTCCGGTGTTAATGTGTGTTCAAAACCTGCGGGCACTTGTGGTTTGACTGCGGCCAGCGCATCAATCCCCGAGCAGTTGCCAAAGATGACCGCCAAATGCAATACATAAGCAAAAATAGAGTTGCGCATCCTACCTCCTTGGTGGCGATATATAAGGCCATATTTAGAGCTGTGGCATCATATACCAGAGCATCAAAGGGCGTAAATTTCGAAGTGTAGCGATCCAATGTAAGCGTACACCTCGATGGAATTATTATTCATCTGGAGCGGAAAATTTTATGAGCAAGCTACGCAAGCATTACGAAGCCGCATTTAAAGCTCAGAACTTGTAGCGCAGGCCGACCATGGTGCCGATCTGGCTGCCGCCGATGGCTGGCGAGACACCCGCACCGGCCGATATCGAGTACTGCGCCTTGGCGCTGTTGCTGATGTGGCCGACTTGCAGGTAAGTGGAGAAGTCGTTATTGAAGTAGTACATGCCGCGCAGCACCAATATGTTGGCGTCTCTGTCCTGTTCGTTGTTGGTGATGCGGTTGTAGCCGCCGTCGATGGTGATGGTCTGGCTGAATTTGTAGGAGCCTTCCAGGTAGTAGGCATTAGACTTGACCATGCCGGATGCGGCGCTCACTGCGCGGCCCAGCCAGCCGAAGCCGATCTTGTGACCGTCGCCCAATTTCACGTAGCCGTTGGCGGCGACGCGGTGGTCGGTATCCTGCTCGCGGCTGAAGGCAATTGGAGCCGCACCATTGAAGAAGTATGCCGTGGCACCGCTGCCGCCATACTGATGATCGACGGCCAGCGCCGCGCCGAAGGCCGCGTCGTCGTACTTGAGCATGGCCGACCAGCCTTTGCACTGCGAAGTGCCGGCAATTTCTCCGGCGCAGGTGCCGGATGCCGGTGCACCGCCCTTGGTGTCGCGCCCGGTAGAATAAGTGGCGCCGAGCGACAGCTTGTCGAACTTGGCGCGCCATGCCGCCGAATTGTCGAAGCGAGCATTGGGCAGATAGGCATCGAATGAACCCAGCGAATAGATGTTAGGACCGAGCAGGTCGGCATCGCCGAGGCCATATACCAGCATCGAATATTGGCGGCCGAAGGTGAAGCGCCCCGCCTTGGTATCCACCCCGGCGAACAGTTGCCGCCCGAAAATGCGTCCGCCTTGACCCAGCGTGCCGTCATCGAAGTTGAAACCGGCTTCGAGGGTAGCGACAGCCTTCAGATCCGGGCCGATGTCTTTGCTGGCGTTAAAACCGAGGCGCGAGGGGGTGGTGCCGGTAATGTTCGGCATCCGGGTAACACTGCCCTGAGTGTTGTTGGTGGTGTCCTTGATGTTGGTGATGTGTTCGAAGCCGCCATCGAGAATGCCGTAGATGGTCAAGTTCGGCATCAGCGCGATGCCGGAAGCGCTAGCGGCAGGTTTGCTTTCGGCTTGTGCCGGGGTTGCTGCGGCCTTGCTTTGCGCCGCTTTTTGGGCGGATTGATCGGCCAGAATGCTGCGGATCATTGCCTTCTGTTCGGCCAGTTCGCGCCGCAGCGCCTCGATCTCGGTTTCGGCGGCGGCCGGCAATGCGGTGCCGAGACCCAACACGCCAGCGATGGCGCCAACCATTACGCGCTGTTTTTTGCCTGTCATTCTTTTGTGCTTCACTTCTTTTCTCCCATATGAATAGCCCGTAGGCATTATGGCGCGGTAACAGCATGGCATTGCGTCACCATGCTGTTTGTGGGAGAGATGGTCGCAAAATCTTCTGCGCGCCATTATGAGGAAATCCTTTTGTGGTGCGCTGGAGCATGTAGTTAGTTAGCTATTTTTTGCTGCGTACCGCCGCTATATCGCCACAACGCGATTACGTCCGCCTTCCTTGGCCCGGTATAACGCCCGGTCCGCGCGCTGCAGGATCGACTCGAAAGAGTCCACACGCGGCACCAAGCTCGCGATTCCGATGCTGACGGTAAAACGCACCACCGTACCATTGTCGGCTCTCGCCGCTTCCGATTGTTCGATGGCTACGCGCAGCCGCTCGGCAATAACCAGCGCGCCGGCCGCGTCGGTTTCCGGCAGAATCACCGCAAACTCCTCGCCGCCCAGGCGCCCACAGGTGTCCATACTGCGGACTATCGTATTCATCACGTCGGCAACTTCCCGAATTACCCGATCTCCGGTGGGATGGCCCCAAGTGTCGTTGATGGTTTTGAAGCGGTCGATATCGAGCATCATCACCGACATTGCATGGGCATAACGCGCGGCGCGCTCCGTTTCGTCGATGCCGATGTCAAGCAGGTGTCGCCGGTTGGCGATGTTGGTGAGCACATCGGTGGATGCCAGTCGGCGCATATCCTCGCGCTGGCGCAGAGCCGTCAGGTGGGCATGCAACGCCAGCAACGCGAGTGTTAGCAGAAGCACGAAGCCGATGGCGAACTGCCAGGCGCGATGGTGCCATCCCTGTAGCACGCGCGTCTTGTCGACGCCGACGATGGCGACGAACGGGAAGAGCTCAAACCGGCTCAGGCCGAAAACGCGCTCGCGACCGTCGTAGGGCGAGGGGCCCGAGAATGTTGCCCCTGATCCGATTTGCCTGAAGTCGGGCTGTCCAGGCGAAGGCGGCGCTTGCTTGCCTATGGCTTCCGGCATGGGTGGGTTGCGGGCGAGCAGCGTGGAGTCGGTATCGACGATGGCGAGCACATCGTGGGTATCGGTCTCGAAGGTCGCGATCCAGTTTTGGGCCTGTTCTAGATCGAGAACGGCCATCGCCCCGCCAAGCAAATGTCCCTCGGGCGAACCAACGATGCGCGACATCAGGACCACGGGACGTCGCGAGGCCGATTTCTCGGTGGGCATGTATTGAATTCGAAGGCTTTGGCCAGGAGGAACCTTGGGTTCCGAGCAGAAGCTCTGGTTGCTTTTGTGGCCTTGCAGCGGATGTCTTGCAACAACAGCGAATTTGCAGTCCGAGGTGAGCACGCTCAGGTCGTTGAGGCCGGGAACGGTGTCAACCTTTTCCTTGAGCAGCGCGCCGAGGTGGCGGGCACGCGCCAGATTTGTGTCCGGGTATGTCAGACCGGTCTTGAGGTCGGCATGTCCGATGAGATCGCGCAGCACGTAATCGGCGGCGAGGAAAGTGTCGCCGAACGCGCGGCTCATGAACTGGCTTTTGTGGATCGCCAGTCGGGCGGTGTCGTCGAGCAACCGGTCGCGCTCGTGCAGAAAATCGAATACCAGCCAGCCGCCGAGTGCGGCCAAAAACAGAAAGACGGCGCCATAAATGCCGAGCAGTTTGGGTGACAGGACGAAGGATAGGGAATTCAAGCGCACGATTTGAAGTATCCTTGACCACGTTCCTCCAGTCAATGCCGAAGGGCAGGAGGGCTTCATCGCCCGGCCCACCGGTGAGCGCCAGCCAGGTTTTGAAGTGCGTTTGATGAAACAACTAGCCATTTGACTAAGCACGATAAAGCCGTGCAAGTCGCTGGTTATGCACGGTGTGATACCAGAGCGTTTGCTCGGGGCGGCGACGCTGACTGCACCGGGGTTGAGGTGCAATTCGTTTGACGGCGGCATCCATGGGATACCCCATTGAGCAGGTTGGATGCCAGCATTTTATGGAAGAAGCGGTGGTTTTTTGTTTTTAGAAGAAGAGGCAGGGCAAATGCTATATGGCTAGACCAGCCCCCGCGCTTTCATGTATTCGGGAAAAAGCTGATAAACGATCAGGTTAATGTTGACCACATTCCAGCCACAGCAAGCCCAAAATATAGATGCCCCTGTAATACTATGACTCAATGATTAGAGACATACAGGGGCATTCATGTTTATAGCGCACAGACTGTCTATCGGGGTGCCGATAAAACAACTGACAGTTAAATTACAATGGTCGTTTAATGCTCACCGCACCTCGTATTTGCCCGGGCGAATAGCCGGTAGCCTGATCATGCGGATAGTCCTCCGCCAAACGCGCTTTGACGTCGGCTGGAATCTGGTCAGTGCCATGGCATGTGACGCAACCCTGCTGTAGCGCAATTGCTTTCATGTAGCGGAAGTAGCTGCCGACGGGTTCCTTGACCGTCTCGGTGAACTCCATATTTTCCGGTTTTTCGCCTTTGGCAACGCGCGCTTCAAAGTCCTGCAATACCTTTTGCTCCCATGCGTCGGGGGTGCCGAGCAGCGGGTTGCGCACTTTGAGCGAAACGCGGCTTAATTTCCATCCCTGTTTGCGTGAAATATCGCCAGCCATTTTCGGAGCGATTTCCATACATACCTTGATGGCTGACTCGAGCCCGCCTTCTTCCACCGCTTTTTTGTTTGCGGTGGCAAGTTGTTTCATAAAGGGCATGGCTACGGCGCGACTTTCCTCCAGATACTTTGTGTCGTCAGCCAGAACGGGTGAAACGAACACCGCAAGCAGGACGGGCAATAATTTACTCATATTTTTCCTTTCATATCATAATATAAATAAAAAACACCCAATATTTTTGCATAGGTGCACTTGTTGGGACAGCAAAATCAGTTATGTTTCATCAGACAGGTGCTCATACCGAAAATCGCATAGGCCGGGCAAAACTTGAAGGCGCCAACGAAGGATAGGAAATTCAACCACCAAAGTCAAACTAAACGCTCGCCGGAAACCTGACCAAACCGATTTTCACCCTTCACACCTGTGAAATTTCCCGTCCCTGCGGCAAGAATTTGCCGCATCCCCACCCAAAATCACCCGAAGCACGGAGCACATAGACCTTCGGCGCAACCGCCCCCGAAGGAGCCCCATTTCTCATTTTGCCCCTCACCACGCCACCCGCTGATCGAACTCAAACACCGGCTCGGGCTGAGCGGAAAAATCCCATTTTGGATCATTGCCCGCTTGCCGATGCGCTTCAAGCTCCCACAGTGGCGGGGCGCGCGCCGGTGCGAGTTTGCGAGGCAAGGTGGACTCGCCGATGTGATCGAGAATCTTGCGCATCGAACCGACCTCGGTGATGAAAGCGATGATGCGCATGGGAGACTGACGTAGCGGGCACACCAGCGGCAGCGTTTCATAAATACGCGCCAGCAACATCGCCCACAGATAGTGAGACGCGGCAGCGGTGCTGCGGCGCGTCTGCTTCGGTGGCTTCCACTGGCTGCGGCACAACCACCGGTAATGGAGCCATTGCCGTCACCGCCGCACGCATGGGCGAATTTGGAGCCAGCACACCGTAATAACGCAGTTGTTCCCGCACCCGTCGGCTTCGCCGCACCGTGTCACAACTGCGCACGTGGTGGCGGAATGAGGGCTGCGATTTTGTCGATCAGTTCGAGCGGTGCGAGCACCAGATCACGCGGGCTGTCTGAGCGGGGTTTGGGGTTGTGGTAGAGCAACTGCTCGGCATCCATGGGATACCCCATGGGGCAGGTTGGATGCCAGCATTTTATGGAACGGGCGCTCTGTCGGTAAATAGGGCTATTGCTCCCCTTTCGCCACCTCACTCGCCTGTCCCGCAGCGCCTTCCATTATCGCTTCCGGCGCGCGACGCAAGTCCAGCGTGAATGGATAATCGGGATTGCGGCCTTCGCGGCGGATGTGCATCTGACCGGGTGTATGGCCGTGGTTCCAGAAACGCGCCACGCGGCGTGCTTCGGCTTCGTTGGCGTTGACCGGGAAGGTGTCGTAGTTGCGCCCGCCGGGATGGGCGACATGGTAGGTGCAGCCGCCTATGGAGCGCCCGCTCCAGCTATCCACCAGATCGAACACCAGCGGGGCTTGCACGCCGATGGTGGGATGCAGCCCGGACGGCGGACACCAGGCGCGGTAACGCACCCCGGCGACGAATTCGCCGCGCGTGCCGGTGGCGGCAAGCGGTAGCGGACGCCCGTTGCAGGTGAGGATGTGGCGGTTGTCGTTCATGTGGCGCACTTTGACCTGCATCCGCTCGACCGAGGAATCCACATAACGCGCCGTGCCGCCCGCGCCGACTTCCTCGCCCAACACATGCCATGGCTCGATGGCTTGGCGCAATTCGATTTCGATGCCGTGGTAAACCACCGTGCCGAAACGCGGAAAACGGAATTCCAAAAACGGCGCAAACCAGTCGAACTCGAAAGCGTATCCGGCGCGCTGTAAATCCAGCACCACGTCGCGCATGTCTTGCGCCACGAAATGCGGCAGCATGTAGCGGTCGTGCAGTTCCGTGCCCCAGCGGTTCAAGTTGCCGCGATACGGCGTCTGCCAGAAGCGCGCGAGCAGCGCGCGCAGCAGCAGCATTTGCAGCAGCGACATCTGCGCGTGCGGCGGCATTTCAAAACCGCGAAATTCGACTAGCCCCAGCCGCCCGGTGGGGCTGTCGGGGGAATACAATTTATCGATGCAGAATTCCGCGCGGTGCGTATTGCCGGAAAGATCGACCAGCAGATTGCGCAGCAAACGATCCACCAGCCACGGTTGCTTGCTTTCTTCCCCGGATTTGAGCTGTTCACTCATTTGTTGAAACGCGATTTCCAACTCGTACAGGCTTTCGTGCCGCGCTTCATCCACGCGCGGGGCCTGGCTGGTGGGGCCGATGAACATGCCGGAGAACAAGTAGGACAGCGCGGGATGATGCTGCCAATAGGTGATCAAACTCATCAGCACATCGGGGCGGCGCAAGCAGGGTGAATCGGCAGGCGTGGCCGCCCCCAAGGTAACGTGGTTGCCGCCGCCGGTGCCGGTGTGGCGACCATCGAGCATGAATTTTTCGGCGCTCAGGCGCGTCTGGCGCGCTTGCTCATAAAGCGTTAACGTATTTTCCACCAACTGCGCCCAACTGCTTGCAGGATGAATGTTCACCTCGATCACGCCGGGGTCGGGAGTGATGCGAAATTCTTGCAAACGCGGGTCGGAGGGCGGGGTGTAGCCTTCCAGCCGCAACGGCATTTTTAGCGCGGCGGCAGTCGCTTCGATGGCGGCGAGAAGCGCGACGAAATCTTCCAGCAAAGGCACCGGCGGCAGGAACACGCACAACACCTCGGCGCGCACTTCGACACACAAGGCGGTATGGATAATTTCGCGCGGGTCGTAACTTTCTTTGGGGGCGGTCGGTTTCTTGCGCTTGTTTTGGGTATCGGATAATTCATCTGTCGCAGCGAAAGGATCGCGCGCAAATTCTTCTTCCTTGTCGGCCGGCAACACCCACGGCAACGACGCCAGCGGCAGGCGCAGTCCCAGCGGCGAATCACCGGGGATCAAATAAAGATGCTCCCGCTTTAACGGCCACGGGCTGGAACGGAAGCCAATATGGGCTTCTTTTTTCGTTGCGAATGGCAAGGCTTTCAGCGGAAGCACATAGCCGACCGCCACACCGATTCCACGCTCGATCAGTTTGGCCAAACGACGGCGTTCATCCGTGCTTTTCAGATCGGCTTGCAGCGGGTCTAAGTTCTCAGGCCAGCGCAGTTCCTCGTTGATGGCGTGCGCCACATCTTCATAAGCGGGAATGATGAAGCGTTTGTCCAGATTGAGTTCCTGCGCAAGATGCAGGATGAAGGCAAGCGAATCGACAGACTCAGGACAGGCGGGGCTCGTTCCTGCATCGGCAGCAAAAAGCTTTCGGTCATTCCATAACGGCTTGCCATCGGTGCGCCAATAACATCCCAGCGCCCAGCGCGGCAACGGTTCGCCGGGATACCATTTTCCCTGGCCGAAATGCAGCAGCGCGCCCGATGCGAAGTGCCCCTGCAAGCGCGTGAGCAACTCGCCCGCCAGTGCGCGCTTTTTATCCGACAGTGCGGTGAAATTCCACTCCGGCCCATCCATGTCGTCGATGGAAACGAAAGTCGGTTCGCCGCCCATGGTCAGGCGCACATCGTGCTTTTTCAGTTCCTCATCGACTTGATAGCCGAGGTCGAGGATAGCTTGCCACTGCGCTTCAGTGTAGGGTTGCGTGACGCGCGGGTCTTCGTGGATGCGGGTGATATGCATGGAGAAATCAAAGTGCGATTCGCATACCTCTGTTGCGCCGATGACGGGTGCGGCGGACGACGGCATCGCGGTGCACGCGAGCGGAATATGGCCTTCACCGGCCAGCAAACCGGAGGTCGGGTCCAGCCCGATCCAGCCCGCACCGGGAATATAAACCTCCGTCCAGGCGTGCAGATCGGTGAAATCCACCTCGGCGCCGGAGGGGCCGTCTAGCGCTTTGACATCCGCTTTGAGTTGAATCAAATAGCCCGATGCAAAGCGCGCCGCCAGCCCCAAATGGCGCAACACTTGCACTAACAGCCAAGCCGAATCCCGGCAAGAGCCGCGCTTGAGTTCCAGTGTTTGCTCGGGTGTCTGCACGCCGGCTTCCAGACGCACAATGTAGCCCACTTCGCCTTGCACGCGCTGGTTGATGCCGACCAGCATATCGATGGTGCGCATCTCTTTATTCAGCAATTCCTGCTTGCTGCGTGCCAGCCAATCAGCCAGCAATGGCGTGACGGGTTCGGTTTCAAGATAGGGACTGAGTTCGCGCTTCAAGCCGTCGGGATATTCGAACGGAAAGTTCTCCGCGTATTCGTCCATGAAAAAATCGAAGGGGTTGATCACCGTCATGTCGGCCACGAGATCAACGGTGATCTTCAGTTCTTTGGCTTTTTCAGGAAACACCAGACGCGCCACCCAGTTGCCGAACGGGTCTTGCTGCCAGTTGAGAAAATGCCCGGCGGGTTCGATATTGAGCGTATAGCTGAGAATAGGCGTACGGCTGTGCGCGGCGGGACGCAGGCGCACCTCGTGCGGCCAGAGATTGACGGCGCGGTCGAATGCATAACGGGTCTGGTGATTGAGTGCAACGCGGATGCTCATTGAAACCTTTCAAGAAAACGCAGGGCGCATAAATGCACCCTGCTGGAGCGCGGACATTCCGACTGTATCTTGTTGCGTGCTGAGCCCGAGTTCCCGGCAATGCCTAGCGCACAAAATTCGGCAATTGTGCGAAAGCGCGGCGCACGCCTTCGCCCCAGCTTTGGCGTATGTTCTGCATATAGGCGTCCTGCTCGTCAAAGCGATAGGTCAGCCCGAGTTGCAGCGAATCGCGCTGGTAACAGGCCAGATCAATCGGCATGCCCACCGACAGGTTCGAACGCATGGTTGAATCAAACGACACCAGCACGCATTTAATGGCATCGTCCATGCAGGTTTCGGCGCGGATTACCCGGTCGATAATGGGCTTGCCGTATTTGACTTCGCCGATTTGAAAATAAGGCGTCTCCGGCGTGGCCTCGATGAAATTGCCTTCCGAGTACACCATAAACAGGCGCTGCTGTTCACCGGCTATTTGCCCGCCGATAATAAAACTGGCGCTGCCATCGACATTGTTTTCCATTAAAAAAGGGCCGTCGCGATGACGCACTTCGCGCAGTGCGGCACCCACCAGTTCAGCCACCTCGTACATCGAATAGACACTCATCAGATTGGGCTCGGCATTGCGCCGGATCGCCTGATCGAGATGGTTGATCGTGGCTTGGGTAATCGCGAGATTGCCGGAATTCACCATCACCAGCGCCCGTTCACCGGGGCGCTCAAAAGTTTTCATTTTGCGAAAGGTGGAGATGTTATCCACCCCGGCGTTGGTGCGTGAATCCGACGCAAAAACGATGCCGGCATCGATCATGGTCGCGACACAATAAGTCATGTTTCTTTCCTTCCGGGCGTTGATGAATAAATGGCCAAGTGCGGCGGCGCACAAGATAAACCATCATTCATCCGTCGACCAGAAATATGTTTTGTTGATCAGATCGCCTAGGTTGTAAATTTGCTCCAGGAACTCAGACAAATATTCATGCAATCCGTATTCGAATATGTCGTCGATGCTGCCGTAACGCAGCTTGCTGTGCAGTTGCCCGCAACGTCTTTGCAGTTCGGCGGAGCGCGGGCCGTCTATTTCCTGCAACAGGCCATACACTTCGTCCATGCAGGTGATCAGCGAACGCGCCATATCGGGCCGCAGCACCAGCAGTTCGGCAACACGCTTGGGAGTGATTTGGCCGCGATACACTTTGCGGTAGGACTCAAACGCGGAAACCGAACGCAACAAGGCGCTCCACTGGTAGTAGTCCGCCGCACCGCCAACATCGCTCGCGCTGGGCAGCAGGATGTGGTACTTCACATCCAAAATTCGCGCGGTGTTGTCGGCCCGCTCGAAGAAAGTTCCCAAACGCAAAAAACGGAACGAATCGTCGCGCAGCATGGTGCCGTAAGTCAAACCGCGCGACAGATGGGAGCGTTCTTTGACCCAATCGAAAAAATGCGAAACACCGTCCTCGGCGATGCCTTCCGCGTAAATCCGGCGCATTTCCAGCCAGGTGGCATTGAGCGCCTCCCACATTTCCGAGGTGATCGAGCCGCGCACGGCACGGGCGTTTTCCCGCGCGTTGAAAAAACTGTTGTAGATGCTGCCCGGATTTTTTTCGTCCAGCGCCATGAAGTGCATCACGTTCGCCGCGCTCGGTTCCGCGTAACGCGCCTCGAAGTCTTCGTGCAATCCGCTGATCGAAATCATCGCGCGCCATTCCTGGTGCGGCTCGGCCTGCGCCTGTTTGAGCAAGGACATGCGATAGGTCACATCGATCATGCGCGCGGTGTTTTCGGCGCGCTCCATGCTGCGCGCCATCCAGTAGAGGTGATCTGCGGTGGATGAAAGCATGTCAGTTCTCCAATACCCAGGTGTCTTTAGTGCCGCCGCCCTGCGACGAGTTGACCACCAGCGAGCCCTGCTTGAGCGCCACGCGCGTCAGGCCGCCCGGCGTCATGCTGATTTCTTTGCCGGACAGCACATAGGGTCTGAGGTCGATGTGGCGCGGTGCAACACCGCTCTCGACGTAGGTCGGGCAAGTGGATAGCGATAGCGTCGGCTGTGCGATGTAGACCTCCGGCATTGCGATGATCTTGTCGCGAAACAGCCTGATCTCATCCGCGGTCGAGGTCGGCCCCACCAGCATGCCGTAGCCGCCGGAGCCATGAACTTCTTTGACGACCAGTTCCGGCAGGTGTTCCAGCACATACTGCCGGTCTTGCGGCTTGCGCAATTCCCAAGTCGGCACATTGGAGAGTATAGGTTCTTCGCCGCAATAGAAGCGGATCATTTCTGGCACGTGGATATACATCGCCTTGTCGTCGGCAATTCCTGTCCCCACTGCATTTGCCAGCGTGACATTGCCCGCCTGGTAGGCCGAAAATAATCCGGGGACACCCAGCATGGAATCTTTGCGGAACGCCAAAGGATCCAGAAAATCATCGTCGATACGGCGGTAAATCACATCCACCCGCAACGGCCCCAGCGTGGTGCGCATGAACACGGTTGCATCGCGCACGAACAGATCGTTGCCGTCCACCAGCTCTACCCCCATCTGCTGCGCCAGAAAGGCGTGTTCAAAATAGGCGCTGTTGAACTGCCCCGGCGTGAGCACCACAACGTTCGGGTTGGCAACACCGTCCGGCGCAACCGAACGCAAACTGTTCAACAACAAGTCGGGGTAGTGTTCTACCGGTGCGATGGATTGGCGCTTGAACAGATCGGGAAAGAGCCGCATCATCATCTTGCGGTCTTCCAGCATATAAGACACGCCGGAGGGGGTGCGCAGGTTGTCTTCCAGCACGTAGTATTCACCCTCGCCCGCGCGCACCAGATCGATTCCGGCGATATGCGCGTAAACTTGCTCGGGCACATTCACACCTATCATTTCCCGGCGAAACTGGGTATTGCCCAACACGATTTCGGCGGGGATGCGTTTGGCCTTGAGGATTTCCTGATCGTGGTAGATGTCGTGCAGAAAAGCGTTCAGCGCCCTGACACGTTGCCGCAACCCGTCGGCTATGCGCTTCCACTCTTGCGCCGCGATGATGCGCGGGATGATGTCGAAAGGGATAAGACGTTCCTTGCCGGCATTTTCGCCATACACGGCGAAGGTAATGCCAACGCGGTGGAACGCGATGTCGGCTTCCTCGCGCTTGCTCGCGATGACGGCATCTGGTGTTGCCTTCAGCCAGTCAGCGTAACCCCGATAGGGTTCGCGCACCGAGCCGTCAGCGGCATACATTTCGTCGTAGGCGGTTTTCATTGCATACACTGGAATTTAGTTATTGATGTACCCGCATTCCTGGTAAGCACAAACCAGGCCAAGCAAATTTATAACAAAGGGATTGTCATGAGCTGCTAGCCGGGCGAAATTACGCTCCTATTTAGGGCGCAACGCCACCAGTTGGTGCAAGTCTAAGCTGCAATGATTACAGTTTATGCATGCCGGTCGGCAATTCGTTTAAGGCTGTTTGCTTTGCGCCTGCACTTGTTTGAGCCAAACCTGCTGGCACGCGCGTTTGCGTTTCTGCACCATCAACTTGCGGATGTGGGAGCGGGCTTGCTCCAGGTTCAGCACTCCGGCTGCGGTGATCGCGTCGCAACGCAAGATATGGAAGCCGAGTTCGGATTCCAGCACGCCGCTCATTTCGCCTGCCTTCAACTCAAACAGCGCGTTATCCAGCTCCGGGAAAAGTTTGCCGCGCGGCAGATCGCCCAGCACGCCCCCCTCCAGTGCGGTGGGGCATTCCGAATGCTTGAGCGCCTGCTCTTCGAAGCGTTGCGGTTCTTTTATCAGGCGAGCCGCAATGGCGGCGATGCGTTGTTTCGCTGCCGCGCGCGTGTTTTCCGGTATGGTTTCGTTGATGGTGATGAGTATGTGGCGCGCCTTCCTCGTCTCGGGGCGGCGAAATTGCTCCGGGTGGAATTGGAAATACAACTCAACTTCTGTTTCGCTGATTTTTTCCGCACCCGAGCCCACTTTTTCAAGGATAGCCTCAACTCGCAGCTCGCGTTCCAGAGCCGTTGCAAAACCGGATTCATCCAGATTGTTGCGCGCCAAGTCGCCGATAAATTCCTCTTCGCTGTCGTAACGCTTGCGTATCTCCTGCATTGCGGCTTCGACCGTGGCCGGGGGCACCATCGCATCGCGCGCCTCGGGGGTGGCCAGCACGCATGCTTCTAGTTTGTGCTGTTGCTGCGCCACCGCTTGCACGCGTTCAAACTCTGTGGATTGCAAAGCGGACGGTGTTTTTCCGTAAAGTTTTTGCGCGGCCTTGAGAGCGAGGTAGGCCACACCGGATTCAATGAGTTGTGGCATCGCTGATCTCCTGATCGTCATAGACTTGCGTCGCTTCGAGTACGGATTCCGGAACTTGCAAAACTTGGTCATGGAAAATGACTTGATATTGCACCCCGCCGGCCTCATCGCGCAGCACTTTCAGTATTTCTCCGGGAGCCCCCGGTGTGGCGCGCACTTCGCCGCGCACTGCAAGGGTGGTCTTGCAGCGTACTTTTTCGCGGCTTTCAAATTTGCTGGGTATCCACTGCTCGGCTATGCCTATGAGCTCCTCTTCCCGAAAACCGACTATCTTGTTCTGCTCGAAAATGTTCACGGTGTAAATCAACTGGTCTTGCAGAAAAGTGCCGACGTTCATCACAAAGCCGGTAGAGCCGCGCCGGATCAGCAAGGTGCCGATGGGCACGCCCGGATAAGTGCCGTCGTTGCGCACGTTGCGGATGATGCGGACTTCGTCGCCAAATTCGAATTTAGGAAGCATGACTTATTTCCTTTCCTCATCCCCGTGTAGGCGGGAATCCGGAGCAACAACCGCTACGCGCAACGGTGCAACCATGCGGTTTTGTCCGCTACGCGGATCGTTGTATAAACCCGCTGAATTCCGGTCTGAACCGGAATGACGGCTTGATTCGCTCATTACGACCCCGCTTTGTTTAGCGTGATCGAGTTGAGCGGCACGAACTTGGTCTGCGGCTCGTGCATGTGGAACACCTTGAACACTTTTTCGGTCAGCGCATCCGACGCCACGAAATCCTGATACGCCCGCGTCAACTGCGCAACATAAACCGCACGCAGCTCGGCCTCCGTCGGCGGCAATGACTCCTTGGCAAGGTAGTCGTGAAAACGCTGCAGGATATGCAAGCGATTCACATGCACCACCGATGGTTCGTATTCGATGTTGAAATAATCGAGAAAATCTTCGGCGGAGACCAGCTCTTCAAGCGCCTCGTCCAATGTCAGCTCATCCATTGCATATTCCTTTCGTTAAGTCCATCCGGTTGATTGTGCAGCACCTCCAGCAACGCCTTGCCGCCGATGCGATCATGGCTGTCGAGTTCGACCAATTTTTCCAGCATGCTCCGACCGGTTTCGAAATGGCCCAGACGCAGATTGATATAGCCCGCAGCCTTGAGCACCATAAGATAAAAACGCACCAAACCCATGGAGCGCAGCACTCCCGCTCCAACATTGGCAACGCGCAGGTGCTGCCAGTTCTCGGGAAACCCCAAGCGCCGCCCGACCACGGCCAAAGTGCTTTCTCCCACCAATAAAGCATCTTCCAGACGATGCTGGTAAAAATAGTAGCGGTACAGGGCGACCAGAACGACCAGATGTTGCGGCGCCATAAAATTGGCGCGCAGCAGCAACAGTTCGGTTTCTTCGGAGCCGTAATTCTCTGCCGCCATTGCGATCAAGCGCTCGACCTCGGGGCTGATCGGTTCGTCGAAGTACAATTCGGCCTGCTCAAAATCCATTAAATCCATAATTCATTCTTTCCTAAGCTTGCGCGCCACTTCCGTGCCGCATAAATCGTCCGCCTCGCAGGTGTGGCATTGGCCATTGACAGCTTCACCCTGCTTGCGCAGCTGCCCTTCCAGCACTTCGATGCGCTCCATCAGGCAGGCGATAGCACGCCCAACCGGATCGGGAATCAAGTGATGGTCGAGGTTGATGCCGTAAATGTTGTCGGCATTCGCCTCTTCGGTGCGCAACACGATCTTGCCGGGGATGCCGATGACCGTGCGGTGCGCGGGCACATCTTTAACCACCACCGAATTGGCGCCGACACGCACGTTTTTTCCCAGTGTAATTGCACCTAAAATTTTTGCGCCCGCACCGACCACCACGCCGTCGCAGAGCGTCGGATGGCGCTTGCCCTTGTTCCAGGTCGTGCCGCCCAAAGTAACGCCGTGATACAGCGTTACGTCGTCGCCGATCTCCGCCGTTTCACCGATCACCACGCCCGCGCCGTGGTCTATGAAAAAGCGCCGCCCGATCGTGGCGCCGGGATGGATGTCGATGTTGGTGAGCAAGCGTGCAAACCAGGCCAGCAAACGTGCCGGATAACGCAAGCCGAACTTCCACAGGCGGTGCGCGATGCGCTGCAACAAAATGGCATGCACACCCGGATAGGTGGTCAGCACTTCGAAGCGCGAGCGTGCCGCCGGGTCGCGCAGGAATACGCAACTCACATCTTCGCGCAGCAAGCGCAGCAGCGAAGGCGGTGCGGTTTCGGTAATCGCGGGTTCGGCTGTCATCACATCCTCCATATCGCCCCCTAATGCGCCGCACCGGGCTGACGCCCGATGTAGCGTTGATAAAGGAATAACAATTCCTGATCGGCAGGGGAGCGTTTGGCGCGCTCGGAAAAACTGCGGATGTCCGGCAACAGCGCGCGCGCTTCAGCCTGGCTGAGGTTAAGACCCATCGTGGCGTAAGCGGCGATAATGCCGTGTGCACCGGAATGTTTGCCGACCACCAGCTTGTGCTGGCGACCGACCTCAACCGGATCGAAGCCTTGATAGGTATCGGGGTCTTTGAGCAGGCCATCGACATGAATGCCTGCCTCGTGCGTGAACACTCCTCCGCCTACCACGCTTTTTTGCCAGGGAACCGGACGACCGGAGGCCGCCGCCACTTTTTCTGAAAGCGCGGGGAAACGGATAAGGTCGATACCCGTATCCATGGCGTAGAGCTTTTTCAAGCCTAGCGCGACTTCTTCCAGCGGTGCGTTGCCCGCACGCTCCCCCAAGCCGTTTACCGTGGTGTTGATATGCGTCGCCCCGGCCAGCGCGGCGGCAAGACTATTGGCGGTGGCCAAACCGAGATCGTCATGCGCGTGCATCTCGATCTCCATATCGGACGCACTGCGCAAAACCGAGATGGCCTTGTGCACGCCGAACGGCTCCATCACGCCCAGCGTATCGGCATAACGGATGCGGCGCGCACCGCATAACTCCGCCGCTTCGGTCACGCGCAACAAGAAGTCGGGATCGGCGCGTGAAGCATCTTCGCAACCCACGATCACATCCAGCCCGTAATCGTGCGCGCGCATCACCACATCGTAGATCGTCTCGATAACCCAGTCGCGGTCACGCTTCAATTTCTTGGCGAGATGAATATCCGAAACAGGAATGGAAAGATCGACCATATGCACATTGATCTGTTCGCACAGCGCGAGGTCTTGCAGGCACATGCGGCTCCACGCGATGAGCTTGGCATTCAGACCCAGCGCGGCCACAGCGTTGATGCTCTCGCGCTCTTCGTCGCCCATCGCCGGGATGCCGACTTCCAGCTCGGGTACGCCCAGCGCATCGAGCTGGCGCGCGATGTCCAACTTCTCCTCCAGCGTAAACGCCACCCCGGCGGTCTGTTCGCCGTCGCGCAGGGTGGTGTCGTCGATGATGATGGTGCGGGACATGACTGTTTCCTCCGTAGGGCGCATTAGGCGCAGCCGTAATGCGCCGGATGTTCATCGGACTCAAACATTCGGTGCAATGCGCAACGCTTATTGCACCCTACGATTGTGATGATGCTTTTCATGCGTAAGTCGGCGCGAACGCTTTTTCCGGTTCGGCTTTCGGGCCGTCGCCTTCCCAGTACGGCGACAACTTGCGCAGTTGCGCGATGATTTCCGGCACGACCGCGATTACGCGATCCACTTCGGCTTCGGTGCTGTAGCGCGACAGCGAGAAGCGCACCGTGCCGTGTGCGGCGGTGTACGGAATGCCCATCGCGCGCATCACGTGCGACGGCTCCAGCGAGCCGGAAGTGCAGGCAGAACCCGAACTCGCGGCGATGCCGAATTTGTTGAGCAGCAGCAAAATCGCTTCGCCCTCGATGAATTCGAACGCGATGTTGCAGGTGTTGGGCAGACGGTTGCCGGGGTCGCCGGTCACGAAGGCGCGCGGCACTTTGGCGAGGATGCCCGCCTCCAACTTGTCGCGCAGGCGTTTTACTTCGGTGTTCTCGTGGTGCATGGCTTCCATTGCCATTTCGGCGGCTTTACCCAAACCCACAATTGAAGTGGTGTTCTCGGTGCCCGCGCGGCGACCGCGCTCCTGATGACCGCCGCGCAGCAGCGGACGGAAACGGGTGCCGCGTTTCAAATACAACACACCGATGCCTTTGGGCGCATGCAGCTTGTGACCGGACACGGACAGCATGTCGATCTTGGTGTCTTTCAAATTCAATGGCACTTTGCCCACAGCCTGTACCGCGTCGGTGTGGAACATCGCTCCTGCGGCGTTCGCCAGTTCGGCCATTTCGACCACGGGGAAAAATGTCCCCGTCTCGTTGTTCGCCCACATCACCGACACCACGGCGACTTGGTCGGTGAGCAGCTTTTTGTATTCATCCAGATCGAGGCGACCTTTGCTGTCCACCTTGAGCAGATGCACTTTGTAGCCTTCTTTTTCCAGATGGGTGCACAGCGTGAGTATGGCCGGATGCTCGACAGTGGTGGTGATGATCTCTTTGCGTTCCGGCTGCGCCTTCAGCGCCGAGATGAGCGCAGTGGAATCGGATTCGGTGCCGCAGGAGGTGAACACAATTTCAGAATCGTGTTCCGCGCCGAGCAGTTCCTGCACCTGCATGCGCGCCTTCTTGATGGCGAGGCCCACTTTGTTGCCGAAACTGTGCATCGACGAGGGATTGCCGAACTGCTCGGTGAAGTAAGGCAGCATAGCCTCCACCACAGCGGGGTCTACCCGTGTGGTCGCGTTGTTGTCGAAATAGATGCCGGTCATTTGTTGCTCCTTATGCTCTTTATTCCCTCTCCCGCAGGCGGGAGAGGGTTAGGGTGAGGGGCGGTGGGCACAACCACTTTCGAGATCACTCACCGCCCCTCATCTCCGGCCCTTCCCCCGCCTGCGGGGGAAGGGAGTTAATGACTTAACCCTTCATCGCCCGTGTCAAAGAACTGACTTTGGTCGGCACGATCTTGATGAATTCTTTCAGTTCTTCCATCAGCTTTTGCTGGATGCCTTGCAGCGTTAACGCTTCCATCTGGCAGCCCGCGCAAGCGCCGGTCATGTTGACGTAAATGGTTTTGCCGTCCACGTCTACCAGCTCGATGTCGCCGCCGTCGCGCTTGAGTTGCGGTCGCACGGCTTCCAGCACGGCTTCAATTTTGCGGATGCGTTGCAGGTTGGTCATGCCGCCTTTGGGCGCTTCTTCCTTGGGTTGTGCGCCGGGCTTAAAGCTTTCACCGCGCTCGGTCATCACTTTCACCAGAATCTCTTCGATGCCTTCGTGGCAAGACGAACAGCCGCCGCCCGCTTTGGTGTAGTTGGTTACGTCCTGCACCGACGACAGGTTGTTGGCGCGGATGGTGTCTTCGATCATCACCGCGTCGATGGCGAAACACTTGCACACCAGTGCGCCTTCTTCGTGATCGTCGCTCCACACTTCGCCGCGATAGTTGGCCACGGCGGCTTGCAATGCCTCGCGCCCCATCACCGAGCAGTGCATCTTTTCCGGCGGCAGGCCGTCGAGGTAATCGGCGATGTCCTGATTGCTCACCTTCAATGCTTCATCCAGCGTCTTGCCCTTGATCATTTCGGTGAGCGCGGAAGAAGAGGCGATGGCCGAACCGCAGCCGAAGGTCTGAAAGTGCGCATCCAGAATGATGTCGGTTTCCGGCTCCACTTTGAGCATCAGCCGCAGCGCGTCGCCGCAGCTGATCGAGCCGACATCACCCACGCCGTTGGCGCCTTCCAGCACACCGGCGTTGCGCGGTTCAAAAAAGTGTTCTTTGACTTTGTCCGAGTAGTCCCACATGATTCGCTCCTAATATTTAAAATTGCGTAGCTTCCGACTGTACCCCTCGCCCACCGGGAGAGGGGGGACGGGGGTGAGGGAAACGATCAGGTTCATGATCGTTATGCCGAGAAAGAGGAACCGCACGCGCAACTGGAGCTGGCGTTCGGGTTTTCGAATTTGAAACCGCTGCCGTTCAGGCTGTCGACGAAATCGACGGTGACGCCTTCGAGCAATGGGGCCGATAAAGGGTCGACCAGCAGCGTGACCGCACCATATTCCAGCACGGTGTCGTCTTCGTTTTTGGCTGTTTCCAGCGACATGCCGTACTGGAAGCCGGAACAGCCGCCGCCGGAAATGGCGATGCGCAGCCCGGCAACAGGGGTGTCTGCGCCTTTGATGAACTTCTCTACGGCAGAGATGGCGTTGGGTGTCAGGTTAATCATGGTTTTACTCCTATCGGTGGTGATGCCTGATAGTGTGCAAGCCCCGTGCCAGATGCCTGAAGGCAAAGCAGGTGAATGATTTGTAAGCTAATTAATGAAATTGCTAGCCCAACCCTGCTGTATGAAACAAGACGGCATCAGGGGGTTGTAGTGTTTGCAACAAAGGCGGTAAAGCTAAAGCTGCTGCAAGCTCTGATTGACCTGCGGATCAATTTAGCGTCTTGGCTATGGGCGCGGAATAACCGGGGCCATAGACCATGTCTGGTCGGAGTGAGAGGATTCGAACCTCCGGCCCCTGCGTCCCGAACGCAGTGCTCTACCAGGCTGAGCTACACTCCGAATGAAGCTAGACTAAGCTTGCCGTGTGGCGGCAAGTTCTGCTAATTTTAGCAAAGAATTTTTATGTTGCGTATCCGGCATACGGGATAATTCCGCGCGCGCCAAATCGGCTTCGCGCTGTGCTTGCTGCCGCGTGTAATTCAACGCTCCGGTCTGCTGCACAATTTGCAACACCTCGTCAAAACGGTTGAGGTCGCCCTGCTCAATGGCTGCGCGGATCACCGCCGCCTGTTCGGGAGTGCCGTGCCTCATGGCATAAATAAGAGGCAAGGTTGTTTTTCCTTCGGACAGGTCGTCGCCCAGGTTTTTGCCGATTTCCTGCGCATCACCGGAATAATCCAGAACATCGTCCACCAGCTGGAATGCCGTCCCCAAGTGCATGCCGTAGCGTGCGGCGGCGGTTTCGGCTGCCTCATCCTGGCGTCCAAGAATTGCCCCCAAGCGCATCGCCGCCTCGAATAATTTCGCAGTCTTGCGATGAATGACACGCAGGTAATTATCCGCGTCCACATCGGCGTCATGGCAGTTCAGCAGTTGCAACACCTCGCCTTCGGCGATGACGTTGGTGGCATCGGCCAACGTTTTCATCACGCGCATATCGTCTGCCTCCACCATCATCTGGAATGCGCGCGAATACAGGAAATCCCCGACCAGTACGCTGGCGGCGTTGCCAAACATGGCATTGGCGGTCTTGCGTCCGCGCCTCAATTCGGATTCGTCCACAACGTCATCGTGCAACAAGGTGGCGGTGTGGATAAATTCGATGACGGCGGCAAGGTCGTAATGCTGCTTGCCCTGATATCCGAAAGCTTGCGCGGACAAGATGACCAGCGCAGGACGCAGGCGCTTGCCACCGCTATTGATGATGTATTCGCCGACCTGGCTGACCAGCGCCACTTCGGAATGCAAACGTAAACGAATGACCCGGTCAACAGCAGCCATATCATCCGCGAGCACTTGATTGAGATTTTCTAGAGACACAGCCTATCCTGAATTTGGAAATACGAAAGCGCGTTATTCGCGCTTTTTGTTTGCGGTGCATATTGTCGCATAAAACCGAATCTTGAAATTTAACGTACTGGAAATTTAGCGTTGCGCCACGAATACAGTCCGATGGCGATACCCAGCACGCTTAACGCTTCCACATAATGCGCCGGAGCCAATTTATCCAGCGGCAGCAACAGACTGACCAGCACGGGAGTCAGGCCGCCGAACACGGCGTAAGCCACGTTGTAAGAAAACGATAAACCGGAAAACCTGACGGCGGGGGGGAAAGCCTGCACCGCCATGCCGGGAACGATGCCTATCACGCCGACAAAAAATCCGCACAAAGCGTACAGGGCATTAATGTGTTGCGGCGCAAGCGCCATCTGCTGGTAAAACAATGCCGAGGTTATGCCCAGCATCGCGCAGCCTGCCGCCAACACGCGCCCGGCGCCGTAGCGGTCCGCCGCCGCGCCAAACACGATACAGCCGAAACTCAAAAACAGTGTTGCGACGCTGTTCGCTTGCAATGCGACGGTGGCGGGAATGGCGTAAAGCTTTTGCACCAGCGTCGGCGTCATCAAAATCATCACGATGATGGCCGCCGACAACAGCCAGGTCAACAGCATGGTGAGCATCACCGCCGGGCGATGTTCGCGCACCACCTTGCGCAAGGGCAACTCGTTCGCCAACTCCTGTCTGGCTTGCATCTCTTTGAACACCGGCGTTTCATGCAGCCACTGGCGCAACCAAACCGATACCAGCCCGAACACCCCGCCTATGATGAAAGGCACGCGCCAACCTTCGGTCAGCACTTCCGCCGGGGTGTATATTTTGCTGATAGACACCGCCACCAGCGAGCCCAGCAGAATACCGCCGGTCAGTCCCGCAGTGAGCATGCCGCAGGCAAAGCCGACGTGCCGCGGTGGCACATGCTCGGAAACAAACACCCACGCCCCCGGCACTTCGCCGCCGATGGCCGCGCCCTGCAACACGCGCAAGGCCAGCAACAGCAAGGGCGCCCAGATGCCGATACTGGCGTAGGTCGGCAACAGGCCGATAGCCAACGTCGGGATCGACATCAAAAAGATGCTCAGCATGAACATGCGCTTGCGTCCCAGCAGATCGCCGAAATGCGCCATCACGATGCCGCCGAGCGGACGTGCCAGATACCCTGCCGCAAAGATGCCGTAGGCTTGCACCTGGCGCAGCCAGTCCGGCATATCGGGCGGAAAGAACAACTGCCCGATCACCACGGCAAAAAATACAAAGATGATGAAGTCGTAAAATTCCAGTGCTCCGCCAAGCGAGGCTAACAGCAGTGTTTTATAGTCTTGGCGGCTAAGAGTGCGCATAGAACGGATTTATATTTGGACAGGGCGCGAATTTTAATTCATTGTGCGGCTATTCTGATGCGCTGTTTTATTGGCCGCCCAATATCTTCATGCCCGAACAGGTTAGCGCAGCAATATTTCACCGCATCAACGGCGATTTTAAAACAAAAAGTTTGCCCGCCATGGGGTGATGTGTAAGACTACACACCATATAACATGAAGATATCAACCGGGAAATTCAGCAGCAGAAGTGACGCGCAACGGTGCGCCGCAGCGGGCAAGCGAGGCTGAATTTTTTTGGTACAACAACGGAAACCAGTTATGAACGAGCAAGCACCCTCACCGCAACCAACTGAAAAAGACAAAGCCGGTTTGGATACAGGTACATTTCGTGCAATGTTGCACGCTCCCGCGCATAACCCGCTGACGAAGCTCATTTCCAACCTGAACATCACCCAGATGACATTGGCGGTTCTGGTGGTGGTTTTCTTGTGGCAGTGGTTCGATGCGCATCATCAGATAAGCCAGATGCAGCAGGAATTGGCCAAGCGACTGGCGGAAATGGACGGCAGCAACAAAGCCAACCAGACGCTGGTGACGCAAAATCAGGAGGTGGTGCGGGAGCTTGGCGGCAAACTGGGGCTGCTGGAAAGCAAATATGCGGAAGCGCAAAACCAGCGTGCCGCGCTGGAAAACCTGTATCAGGAAATGTCCAGCAGCCGCGACCAGACCGCGTTGGCCGAAGTCGAACAAATGCTGATGATCGCCGGGCAACAGCTGCAACTCTCCGCCAACGTCAAGGCGGCGCTCATCGCCATGCAACACGCGGACAATCGCTTGCAAAGGCTGGATCGTCCCGCTTTGAGCGGCCTGCGCAAGGCGATCAATCAGGACATCGACAAATTGCGCGCCTTGCCCAACATTGATACGGTAGGCATCAATTTGCGCATCGACAGTCTGGTCGCCGCGGTTGATACACTCCCCCTGGCGCAAGATATTCGCCCGCATGCGGAAACTTCCCGGCCCAATCCGGCGGATGAAGATAGTGCCTGGAAAAAGTTTTGGCATGACTTGTGGAAAGAGGCAAAACAACTGGTGCGTATAGAAAACACGCAAAAACGCGATCTGCCTCTGTTGTCGCCGACACAAGTTTTTTTCTTGAAAGAAAATCTGAAAATACGTTTGCTTTCCGCGCGCCTGGCCTTGTTGTCGCACGATGAAACGAGTTTCAAGCGCGACCTGAAAACTGCTCAGGAATGGACGCAGCTTTATTTTGATACGCAGTCGAAAGAGGGCGCGCTGGCGCTGGTGACCTTGCAAAAACTGGTCGCCTCCAGCATCAACATCGACCTGCCGGACATCAGCGGTAGTCTGGAAACCGTGCGCAACTATCGCATCTCGCGCGAGAAGGGTGCGCGATGAAATTTCTTGTCTGGCTACTGGCCATGTTTGCCGCCGCAGTGGCGCTCACGCTGGCGGCGCATAATCCCGGTTACGTGCAGCTGGTGTATCCGCCCTATCGCGTCGAAATATCACTCACTTTGTTTGTGTTATCGCTGCTGCTGTTGTTCGTGTTGGGCTATTTTGCGGTGCGTTTGATCATCGCGGTGCTGAATCTGCCGGCCTATGTCCGGGCCTTCCGCGAAACACGGGCGCAAAATGTGGGACGCACCGCCATGCTGGAGGCGTTGACCGCTTTTTTTGAAGGACGTTATGCCGCAGCCGAAAAAGCCGCGGTGCGCTCGATGGAGCTGGGAGAGAAATCCAGCCTGAATCCGATAGTTGCGGCGCGCGCCGCTCATGAATTGCGCGAATTTGACAAGCGCGACGCTTATCTTGCCGATGCCGAAGGCAAGAGTCTGGGCGAGGCGACCATGCGTTTGATGGCCAAGACCGAATTCCAGCTCGACCAGAAACAACCGCAGTCGGCATTGCACTCGCTCAAAGAGTTGCATGAAAAAAACGCAGGCAAACATGTCGGCGCCTTGACGCTGGAGCTCAAGGCGCAACAGCAATCGCGCAATTGGGACGCGGTGCTGGATCTGGCCACCCTGCTGGAAAAACGCAAAGCGATAGATGCCACGCTGGCGACGCAGTTGCGCCAACAAGCCTGGCTGGAAAAATTGGGCGCCCAGGCGCACGATATCGCCGCGATGCGCGAATTATGGAAATCCGTGCCGGGCGATTTTAAGCGCCGCCCCAAACTCGCCGCGGTTGCCGTAAAAACATTTCTGAAATTGCACGACGCCGCCAGCGCGGGAAAACTGCTGGTGGAAAGTTTGAATGCGCAGTGGGACAGCGACCTCGTCACCCTGTTTGGAGAATGTTACACTGAAGACATCGTCGCGCAGATCGACTTGGCCGAACGCTGGCTTAAGGTGCATCCGGACGATGCCGGGCTGATGCTGGCGCTGGGCAAGCTGTGCCTGAACCAGGGGTTGTGGGGAAAGGCGCAGAGCTATCTGGATGCAAGCAACAGCTTGCGCCCCAGCCGCGACGCCTATAATGCGCTGGGGCAGTTGGCCGAAAAACTGGAAAAGAAAGAGGATGCCTTCAATTACTACCATCTCGCGATGGAGATCGAAGCAAAGTAACGCTTGGGGAGGAATAATGCGCCGGATAGCAATTGCATCGGGATGGATGATATGCGTGGCGCCTGCATCGGCAGACGTGGTGTTCAAATGCAAGAATGCCGATGGCATCTTGCAATATCAGGAGAAACCCTGCGGCGTGGAGGTGAAGCCGGTTTCGTTCTGGGCATCGAAAAGCGTTGCCGTGGCGGAAGAAAGTCTAGGGAACATGGCCAAGTCGTTGGCTATTAATGCGGGGCAAGGGGGGCATTATTTTGTGAATGGCACGGTCAACGGCCAATACCTGAGTTTTGTGGTGGACACCGGAGCAACCTTTGTCTCCTTGCCACTCAATATCGCGATGGCGGCCGGGATAAAATGCCAGCAGAGAGTCGCCTTGAACACGGCCAATGGCGTGGCTGTAGCCTGCACCGCCGTCATTCCCAAGCTAACCTTCGGGCGCTTTACCTTATACGATGTAGACGCGGTGATACAGCCCAACCTTGGTCAACCCCTGCTGGGAATGAATGTGCTGCACCAGTTCCGGGTCGAGCAGGATGACGGACAAATGAAGTTATCAAAAAGATACTAGCTCTTGGGCGCAAACGTAAACGCATCCGAAAAAAATTCCTCGTTGGGCAGCCTGCATTTCGCGGTGAGGTCGCGGTGCGCGGCTTCCACCACCACCGGTGCGCCGCAGGCATAAACCTGATGCCCGGAAAGATCGGGGTAGTCATCCACCACAGCCTGATGCACGAATCCGGAGCGCCCTGCCCACGGCTCGTCCGAAACAACCGGGGTAAATTTAACGCCGTGTTGCTCCCATCTTTTTGCCTTCTCCATCATGTACAAATCGGCCTGTTTGCGTCCGCCCCAGTAGAAATGCATGGGGCGCTTGACGCCGATGTGCATGGCATGTTCGATGATGGCCTTGATCGGCGCAAAGCCCGTGCCGCTGGCGATAAAGATGATGGGTTTATTCGAGTCTTCGCGCAGGAAGAATGTGCCCAACGGCCCCTTGATGCGCAAAATATCGCGCTCTTTCATTTCATTGAACACATACTGGGTGTATGACCCGCCCACTATGTTGCGAATATGCAATTGCAGAAAAGCGTCATCGTGCGGCGCATTGGCCAATGAGAAGCTGCGCGGCTTCCCTTCTTTTTGCAGAATGTCGATGTACTGCCCGGATAAAAATTGCAGACGCTCGTTGGCCGGGAGTTTCAGATACAACACCATCACGTCATCGGCCACCCGCTCCATCTTCTGCACGCGGCAGGGCAAGGTCTTCACCTGAATATCGTCCGTGGTAAGCTCCGGACTTTCGATCACGAGATCGGATTTAGGTTTTGCGCAACAGAACAGCGCCAGTCCGGCGGCCTTTTCGGCATCGGTTAACGAATAACTCTGGTGGTTGCCATAATCCACTGTACCTCGCAGCAACTTGCCCTTGCACACTCCGCAAGCCCCGTTGCGACAACTATATGGCATGTTGTACCCGTGCTCCAGCGCGGCCTCAAGGACAGTCTCGGCGTCCTTGACTTCATAACTGTGATTGCCGGGTTGGATGGTTACTTTGAAAGTCATGTTGATTTAGCCGAATGCACGAAAAGCGCAATTTTAACGCATAATTTAAATATGAATAGCATTCTCATTGTTGGCTGCGGCGACATTGCATTGCGCGTTGCGGCGCTGCTGCGCGGTCGCTATCGCCTGTTCGGTTTGCTGCGCACACCTTCCCGTTGTGCCGAGTTGCGGCGCGCGGGCATCGTTCCGCTGACGGGTGATCTGGATAGTCGCCAGAGTCTGGGACGCATTGCGGGACTGGCGCACAGCGTGCTGCATTTTGCACCGCCGGCCGATGCCGGAGTAGGCGATACGCGCACCCGTCATTTGCTCGCCGCGCTGTCCCGTGGCCGATTACCCAAGCAACTTGTCTACATCAGCACCAGCGGCGTATATGGCGATTGCGGCGGCGCCTACGTTAGCGAAACACACCCGCTTAACCCGCAATCGGCGCGCGCGCGCCGCCGTGTGGATGCCGAAAATCGCATACGGCTGTGGGCAAAATGTCACGGTGTCAATGCCGGCATCCTGCGCGTTCCCGGCATATATGCGGACAACCGCCTGCCGCTGGAACGCTTGCGCTCGGGCATGCCGGCGATCATTGCGCAGCAGGATAGCTACACCAACCACATCCATGCCGACGACCTCGCCCGCAGCGTCGTCGCTGCGCTGCGTTACGCCAAACCCAACCGCGTGTACCACAGCAGCGACGACAGCGATTTGAAAATGGGCGATTACTTCGATGTGGTGGCGGATGCGTGTCATCTGCCGCGTCCGCCGCGCTTGCCGCGCGATGCAGTCAAACTCGCCGTGTCGCCCATGTTGTGGTCGTTTATGAATGAATCACGGCGTTTAAGCAACGCAAGAATGAAGCACGAACTGAAGGTAAAACTGGCCTATGCCAAAGTGACGGATATGTTGCGCGTCAAATAGCCTGTCCATAGAACCGAATCTGATTCCGCCCAGACTCTTTGGCCTGATACATTGCCATGTCAGCGCACTTGAGAAGGTCATCCTGACTCAATTCGTGATTGATGAACATGATTACGCCGATGCTTGCGGTGCATCGGTGTTCGACGAACAGGTTGTTTTTGACGGGCAGGCGATACGGGATAGACAAGGCAGCAAGGATTTTCTCCGCCACAATGTTGGCCTGCGAGGTGGACTCGGCCCGGTCCGAGTTTAACTCGGCCAACATGACAACAAACTCATCGCCGCCGAAACGCGCCACCGTATCCGCTTCGCGCACGCAGCTTTTCAGCCTGTCCGCCACCTCGATCAACAGCAAGTCGCCCACCGCATGTCCGTGCGTATCGTTGAGCGGTTTAAATTTGTCCAGGTCGAGGAACATCAGCGCACCATAACAGCCGCTGCGTTTCGAGGACGCCATAGAGTGGCTCAGACGGTCATTAAGCAGGCGGCGGTTGGGCAGCCGCGTCAGCGCGTCATGCGACGCCATATTTACTATGGTTTTTTCGTAATTGATGCGCGCGGTGATGTCCTGTTTAATCGCGACGAAATTGGTTACTTTCCTGTGCTTGTCCACTATGGGCGCAATAGAAAGCGCTTCGCTATATAACGTGCCATTTTTGCGGCGGTTAATCATTTCGCCATGCCAATTGTTTCCGGAAAGAATGGTGTCCCACATGTTTTTGTAAAAGGCTTGGTCCTGCATGCCCGACCTGATCAATTCACTGGGTTTATGCCCTATCGCCTCGTCCAGCGAGTAACCGGTCAATTGTGTGAATGCCGGATTTGCCCACTGAATATAGGCATCCGCATCGGTGATGAGTATGCCGTTGGCCGCCGAATTAAGCGCCACTTCAAACAAACGCAACTGGGTCTCCAGTTGCGCCCTGACCAAAGCGTGGCGGATAGCCTTGCCGAGCGCGTCATGCTCGTAATGTCCCTTGACGACATAATCACTCGCGCCTTTGTGCAGAGAGGCGATGGCAAGCTCCTTGTCGTCGTTGCCGGTCAGTACGATGACCGGCGTGCCGGGCAAAATATTGCGAATTTCGATGACGGTGTTGATGCCGCACGAATCCGGTAAATTCAAATCCAGCAACACCAAATCCGGCTTGAACTGAAGGGTTTTTTCCCCGGCCTCCGCCAAACTCATCGCCCAAATCACGGAGTCGTTTTCAACATCCATCCCGTAACCGGCCATGCGCAAATACACGCGCATCAGTCCATAGTCGCCCGCATCGTCTTCGACCGCCAAAATTTTTACCGTATTTGCCGATGTTTCATTCATATCTTGCTTTCAATCCGAATATTCGGTTGCGCCTATATTCACCTGCATCCCCTTCTGGCACAAGCGACCATCATTATCGCGGGCGGCAGGCACGCGCTCGCGGCAGCGGCTAGGCGTCCCTCAAACCTGCTGTGGCAACCTCACCAATTTCATCCAATAGTTGCCGATGTAACCTATCGCCTTGATGAATTGTTGCATATCCACCGGCTTGGTGATGTAGCCCGCTGCGCCGAGGTTATAGGAGGCCAGCACGTCGCGCTGCACGTCCGACGTAGTCAGGATAATTACCGGAATATCGTGAATATCCGCATCCTGCTTGATGGCCGCAAGACACTCGTGCCCGTCCATGCGCGGCATGTTGAGATCGAGCAAGATAATGTCGGGGCGCGGGGCGGAGGCAAAATTCGCTCCTTGGCGGCGTAAAAATTCCAGCGCTTCGCGCCCGTCTGCCACGTGGTGCAAATCGACCAGAATCCGGTTTTCCGCAAGCGCCGTCCTGACCAGATGGGCGTCGGCGGGCTCGTCTTCCGCCAACAAAATAACAAACGTTTGACTGTGTTGCTTCATCATTCTTCCCTCATCGGTAACTCGACAAAAAACGAACTGCCCAAACCTGTGCCCGCGGACTCCACCCAGATACGCCCATCGTGGTGCTCGACAATACGCCGACACAACGCTAGGCCTATCCCGGTGCCCTCATAGCTGCCGCGCGCTTGCAAACGCTGGAATATCTGGAACAGCCGTCCAATTTGCTTCGGGTCGATGCCGATACCGTTATCCGCCACGCAAAGACGCCAATATTTGCCCAGCACCTGACTCGTGATGCTAACCTGCTGGGTGCGTTCGGCAAGGCGATATTTCAGCGCATTGCCGATCAAATTTTGCAGCAGCCGTATTATCTCATCCCGGCTTACCCGCACGCGCGGCCAGTTCCCTTCGATATTCAAATTGGCTCGCGCTTCGGCTATTGCCGGGCCGAGAAACAGCAATGTTTCGTCCAGCAGTTTGCGGCTTTCCACCCAGATGAACGGGTCGCTTTTACGCCCTACCCGCGAATAATCCAACAGCCCCAACAGCATCTGATCCAGCCGCTTCGCGCCATCCACCGCGTACTTGAAATATTCGCGATTGGTTTCATCCAGATTGTCCGCCAGACCCATTTGTATCAATTGCAAATAGCTGCTGATCATGCGCAACGGTTGGCGCATGTCATGCGAAATTGCGTAGCTGAATTGTTCAAGCTCGGAGTTCGAGCGTTTTAGCTCTTGTTCCGTCAGTCTGAGCTCGGTAATATCGTAAAACCACCCCAGCACCGCCTCTTTGCCCTGATATTGCATCGACATGTAAGAAGCCAGTGTCCACACTGTCGAGCCATCGGGAATATGCAATTCTATCGGGTGATCAATGATCACTTTCCCCTGTGCCAGTTCATGCAGTATCTCTTCATAATCCTGGACACGGGCGTAATACTTTTGCGGATCATCATGCATCGCATTATCGCTGTTGATCAATTCGGCATAACGCGGGTTCCAGAACACCACATCGTGGCCGCGATTTAGCGCGATTCGGACTGCGATAGGGCTAGCATTCAGAATGTTGAGCAGGCTTTGCTCATTCTCCAGGATTTTTCTTTCCTGCTGCTTGCGCTCGGTGATGTCCTGCACCGTCACTATTCGGGCGGGATTGCCGCCCTCGACCATCGGCACCGAGTGTATGGCGACATCGATAACACTGCCATCTTTCTTTTTGTGGCGCCATTCGCCTGCGACACTGCGATTGGGCGTGCTCGAGATGACCCGTTCAAGCTCGGCAATATCCTCTACCGGACGGATGTCGCGCAATGTCATGCGCTCGAATTCCTCGCGCGTATACCCGTAATGTTCGATCGCGCGGTCGTTCACCATTAAAAATCGCAGACTGTTATCCGCAATCACCCACATGGGCAAGGGGCTGCTCTCGAACAAAAACTGATAGCGCCGTTCGCTTTCTTTCAGTATTTCCTCCGCCCGCTGGCGTTCTGAAATTTCAGTTTGCAGCTTTCCGGTGAAACTTTGCAGACTATCAGTCATCGCATTGATGGATGCAGCCAGTTCGGCAAACTCGTCCGCCCCCGCATCGTCGACGCGATAACTCAGGTTGCCCGCCGCAACTTGTTTTGCGCCCTCATGGATAGGATGTAATTTCTCGCGGATTGTTCTGCCGAGATGGACGGCAATCATAAATATTCCGAGCGCCAAGGAAAATGCGATCAAGCTGATAGCTATGGACAGGTGTTTGTATGTCTGCTCGACATGTCGTGCGCTATCATCCTTTAATTCCGTCGCCAGGTCGCGGATCGCCACGGCCTTCAACAATAGCTGGCTGAAGAGCCTTTTATCGAGTTCCTCATATACCTGGCGGTTGTCGCCGGTCGTTTTCAACGCCTGGGTGTTATCGACGATGCGGTGAAATATCACGGCACTATCCCCAATGTTTTGATGCAAGCGCGCCAGTAGTTGCTGTTCCTCCTCGTCATGAAACTGAATCCCGGCATAACTTAACATCTGCTCGGCTGTTTTTTTGCTTTTGTCCCAGCTTGCCCGCGCACTGTCCTCGCGATACAGGAAATACTGGTCGCTGAACGAGGTGCGTTCGAAAAAATTTGCCTTGATCGCTTCGGCCAAGCTGTAGTTATTTTTTGCTTGCGTGAATTCGAAGAACGACCAAATGAGGATAGGCGCCATAACAACGAGCGCCACTATCGTGGCGGTGGAGACTATCTTCAGTTTGGTGCTAATTCGCATAACAGACTAGCGATTCATTTTGATGGCTTCCGGTTTGACTGCCAGGAGGCTGTCGCGGTGTATATAGCTCAAATAATCAGGCATCACTGTTTGTTCGGTGAGCTTGTTTTTCATCGCCCACCTGGCTTCATCTTCAAGCGTAATGAGCAGCCTTTGATCGAGCACGACATGGTAATTAAAGGCATTCCAGACATCGCGGATAAGGCTGCTGTCTATTTTCGTGGCAGTCGCCATTATATTTTGCGCCTCGTCCGGGTTTTTCGCCACGAAGTTCTCCGCTTTAATCAAGGCGCGGAGAAAGCGCTTGACCGTTTCCGGATTTTTTTGCACGTAATCCTGCCGTGCCGCGATATTGAAGGTTTCGGTATAGATCGCCTGATCAAAAAAGAGTATCCCGTTTGTCCCGAGCTGCCGGTAGATTTGCGTCAGCGGATAGTTCCATATGCAAACCGCATCGACCTTCTTTGTCATGATTCCGTTCTGCATTTCCTCCGGTTTCAGGGAGACGGGCTGAATGTCTTTGCGCGTGTAGCCGTTTGCCGTCAACAACGAATCCAGAAAGAAATCCGATGTGGTGCCCGGGATGTAGCCTATGCGTTTCCCCTGCAAATCGCCCACCTTGTTAATGCCCGCATCTTTTCTGGCCACAACCGCGTTGTTCCTGTTGCTGGCTTCGATATTGGCAAGCACAAAAATTTTTTCACCTTTAAGCACACTGAACATTACCGGCGTTTCCGCGACAGTGGCAAAGTCGGCTTTGTTATCTATGGCCGATTGCAACGCGGCTTTGCCGTAGGTATGCATCAGCGACTGAACCTCCAGTCCTTCCTCGGCGAAATAGCCTTTCGCCACCGCCACATGAACCAGTGTGCTTTGCGGTTGCCAAGTGTAGGCGACGGTAATTTTTTGCGGTGGCTGCGCATTTTCAGGTTGCGATTTTTGGCAAGCGGCAAGCGCCGCGATGAACATGAACGTGATGGCTGTTTTCCACATGATGACGCTCCCTGGTTAATTTTGCCCGCAGCCCTTATCCCTCATTTCCGTTTGGCGGAAATCCGGCAATACCATCACCCGTAAAACCAGGGGCCTTAAGGGCACTTCTAAAAATCCATATTTCATCCCAACTGCTGCGTTGCGGAAAAAAT
>CAZXDK010000022.1:0-39703 GCA_964639585.1 uncultured Gallionellaceae bacterium
ACGGCAAGGGCGCCGGCGCGGAGCCGACCGCCAGCGCGGTGATCGCCGATCTGGTGGATGTGACGCGCTTGCATACGGCCGATCCGATGAACCGTGTGCCGCATCTCGCATTCCAGCCTAACCAATTGTCCGATTTGAAAGTGCTGGCTATGGACGAAGTGCAGACCAGCTACTACCTGCGCCTGCGCGTGCAGGACAAGCCCGGCGTGCTGGCCGACATCACGCGTATTCTGGCGGATGAACAAATCTCCATTGAGGCGATGATGCAGAAAGAGCCCGCCGAAGGCGAAGAGCAGACCGACCTCATCATGCTCACCCACCAGACGCGCGAGAAACACATCAACGCGGCTATCGCCAAGATGGAAAAACTGTCTGTGGTGGCGGGTAAAGTGACCAAGTTGCGTATGGAAGAGTTGGGTAAGTAAGCAATGGCAAAAAATACCGGCATGACCTCAGCGCAGTTTTTGCGACACTTGCAGTCTCATGCCGAGTCTTTTGCTGCCGCCGTGGCAACCAATGAAGGCGACTGGATCATCAAGGGTTTTATTGATGTGTATCAGCGCATCTACACTATTTCTGTCGATACCAAAATTGTCTCCAAGGTGCTTGAGTTGTTGCTTTTTCCGATGTTTGTTGAGTTTGGAAAGCAGCATGGGCTGGAAATTGAATTGTCTCCACAGCAAAACTTTTACCCCGACCTCACTTTTATCGACAGGAAGTCCGGCAAGAAATTTGCCGTCGATATTAAAAGCACTTATCGAGTTGATGACGCGAATATCAACGGTATGACGCTGGGAGCATTTACCGGTTATTTCCGTAATCGCACGAGCCGCAAAAACACCTTATATCCCTATGGCGAATATGAAGGTCATTTTGTTTTGGGCGTGATTTATTCGCAGGCGGAAGATGCGATAGATGAAAGAAATCAGTACGCGCTGAAAGATATAAAAACGATTCCTTCAGTCATTAAAGACTTTCAGTTTTTTGCACAGCCCAAATACCGTATTGCGGCGGCGAGGCCGGGGAGCGGGAATACAAAAAACATCGGTTCTGCGGTGAAGATTGAGCAACTGATAAACGGCACAGGTGTTTTTGCAAAGTTAGGCGAAGAGGTCTACGACGATTACTGGATGTTTTATTTGACCAAGGATATGGCTAATGCGTTGGATATTGAGCGACCATACATCAATCTGAAAACGTACCTCGAATATAAACAGCGGGGAGTCGATGCGTTACGCAAGTATGAAAAAGATATTGCGTCGCTAGGCGAGGATGAGCCGGACGGAGATGAGGACGCGCAATGAGTTCGCCTCCGCTTGTCCCTCCCATCAAATGCCAAGGCATTAAAACCAAGCTGGTGTCCGAGATCGCCAATATGGCAGGCGAGTCGCCAGAGGGGCGATGGATCGAGCCATTTTGCGGCTCTGCGGTGGTCGCATTGAATCTTCAGCCAAAACGAGCATTGCTGTGCGATTCAAATATCCACATCATCCAGTTTTATAAAGATATTCAATCCGGGCGATTGACATCGCTTGGTGTCAGGGAATTTTTGGTTGAACATGGCACGAAGCTGCTTGCTCACGGGGAAGATTATTTTTACGAGGTAAGGGAGCGATTCAATAACGCCCCCAATTCTTTTGATTTTCTGTTTTTGAATAGATCATGCTTCAATGGCGTGATGCGTTTTAACCGTTCAGGTCGCTTCAATGTTCCATTTTGCCGCAAGCCGGAAAGGTTTTCGCCAGCTTACATCACCAAGATCGTGAATCAGGTGCAAACCATTTCTCGCGTGGTGTCGGTTTCGGATTGGGAATTCAGGGTTGCCGATTTCAGGGAGTCAATCGCAACGGCTGAGGCTGGTGATGTCGTGTATGCCGACCCCCCTTACGCGGGGCGGCATACAGATTACTTTAACGGTTGGTCAGAGCAGGATGAGTCCGATTTGGCTGATTTGCTTGCCAGCTTGCCTTGCAAGTTTATTCTCTCCACTTGGCATAGCAATGAATTTAGAACCAATCTGCAAGTAGAGAAAAATTGGGCATCTGATAACTTTCATGTGTTTACCAAGGCGCATTACTACCATGTTGGTGCGGCAGAGGAACTCAGGCATCCCATGTTGGAGGCACTGATAACGAATTTTGGATACATCAAGGCTGTGGGCGAACATGAAGCTCGCCAGCAATCTTTATTTGTTGAACAACAGCGTGCGCGCTACCTTTCAATTTAGTTTAGGACTCAAAATGAAATACATCTCCACCCGCGGCAATGCGCCTGCTAAAACATTTACCGAAATCCTGCTGGGCGGTCTCGCACCCGATGGCGGTTTGTATCTGCCGGAACAGTATCCACAGGTCACGCGCGCCGAACTGGATGCGTGGCGTTCGCTGTCGTATGCCGATCTCGCGTTTGCGGTGCTGTCCAAGTTCGCCACCGATATTCCGGCGGCAGATCTCAAGGCGATCATCGCCAAGACTTACACCGCTGAGGTGTACAGCAATGGTCGCGCCGATAGCGATGCATCGCAGATCACGCCCTTGCGCACGCTGACGCCTAGTGTCCATATTCTGGAGCTATCCAACGGCCCGACGCTGGCGTTCAAGGACATGGCGATGCAGTTGCTGGGCAATCTGTTCGAGTACGCGCTGGGCAAGCAAAATGCCGAGTTGAATATTCTGGGCGCAACTTCGGGCGATACCGGTTCTGCGGCCGAATACGCGATGCGCGGCAAGCGCGGCATCCGCGTGTTCATGTTGTCGCCGAACGGCAAGATGTCCGCGTTCCAGCGCGCGCAAATGTATTCGCTGCAAGACCCGAATATTTTCAACATCGCCATCAACGGCATGTTCGACGACGCGCAGGATATGGTGAAGGCCGTGTCCAACGACCACGCCTACAAGGCCGCGCACAAAATAGGCACGGTGAATTCGATCAACTGGGGGCGCGTATCGGCGCAGATCGTGTATTACTTCAAGGGCTATTTTGCCGCGACGAAATCCAACGACGAGCAGGTTGCATTCTCCGTGCCTTCCGGCAACTTCGGCAACATCTGCGCCGGACACATCGCGCGCATGATGGGCCTGCCCATCGGTCAATTGATTTTGGCGACGAACGAAAACGACGTGCTGGACGAGTTTTTCCGCACCGGCGTTTACCGCCCGCGCGGCACCGATCACACCTACGAAACCAGCAGCCCGTCGATGGATATATCCAAGGCGTCCAACTTCGAGCGCTTCGTGTTCGATCTGGTCGGGCGCGACGGCGCAAAGGTGCGCGAGTTCTGGAGCAAGGTGGATGCCGGCGGCGCGTTCGACATCAAGGGCACGGATTACTGGTATGCGCTGGCGAAATTCGATTTCGCTTCGGGCAAGAGCACGCACCTCGACCGCCTTAAGACTATCCGCGAAGTGTGGGAAGAATACGGCGTGATGATCGACACGCACACCGCGGACGGTTTGAAAGTGGGGCTGGAGCAACGCCGCCCCAGTCTGCCGCTGATCTGTCTGGAGACCGCGTTACCCGCCAAATTCGCCGAAACTATTCGGGAAGCACTGGGACGCGAACCGGAACGTCCCGAAGCGTTGGCGGGTATCGAGGATTTGCCGCAACGCTGTGTAGTGATGGATGCGGATGTGGTGCAGTTGAAGGCGTACATCGCAGCGCACGCGCCCAATTAATTTTCTTGTGTAAAGCGGAGGTATGAACAACCTCATCCTGCTCCTCCTCTGCTTTATCAGCGGCATGTTGTTGCGCCGGTTCAGGCGCGTTCCCGACAACGCCCATGCCACGCTGAACGGTTACATCATCCATGTGGCCTTGCCCGCGCTGACCTTGCTGTATATCCACGATTTGAAGATTTCTGCCGACGTGGGCTTGATGGCGGCGATGGCGTGGATTTACTTCGGGCTCGCGGCGGTTTTTTTCTGGTCTATGGGGCGTTGGTTGAAGTTGCCGCGCAGCACGACCGGCGCGTTGATGCTGATGGGGGGCTTGGGCAATACTTCATTTTTCGGCCTGCCGATGATAGAGGCTTATTATGGTCACGACGCCATCGTCAACGGCATCATCGTCGATCAACTCGGCTCGTTTCTGGTTCTGTCTACTTTGGGCATCACGGTGGCGGGCTTGTATTCGTCAGGTCGCCCAACCGCGTCCGAGATTGCCAAACGTGTGGTGTTATTCCCTCCCTTCATCGGTTTGATGGTCGCCCTGGTGTTGATTCCGCTGGAATACGCACCGTGGTTTTCCACAATTCTTAAACGTTTGGGTGATACGCTTGCACCGCTGGCGCTGATTTCAGTCGGTTTGCAATTGCGCCTCGGCCATGTGGCGGGGAATGCGCGCAATCTGGCTCTCGGACTGGGCTTTAAACTGCTGCTGGCGCCATTGCTGATATATATGCTTTACGTTTATCTGCTGGGCGCGCATGGGCAAGCGATGCAAGTGACCCTGTTCGAGGCGGCCATGCCGCCGATGATCGCCGCGGCGATCATCGCCACCGAACATGATCTGGATGCGGAACTGTGTACTTTGATGGTGGCGGTTGGCCTGATAATCTCCTTTGCCACCTTGAGTGCCTGGTGGTGGGTGTTGCGCGGAGTGTGAAGCGGATGTTATGAAGCACGGAACTGAATAGCATCCGCGGACTATTGTTTTTTTAGGATTAAACAGCTGCAATGAGAAACCCGTTTTTACGCTTGCAACGCTTTTTGGGCTTAGATGACCTGTTTGCCCGCGACAGCGCGGCTTTGCTGGGGAGGGTGCTGTACACCTTGCCGGTGGTGATGAAATGGCCGGTGCGCAAGGCCTTGCTCAAACAGATTTATTTCACCGGCATCCAGTCGGTGGGGCCTATCGGTGGTATGGGTTTTTTGGCCGGTCTGATTATGGTGATGCAAGTCAGCAATCTGGTCGGCCGCAATGAATTGCTGACGTTGCAGGTATTGATCTGGACGGTAGTGCGCGAGTTGGGGCCGCTACTCGCCGCTATCGTGATCGTCGGGCGCAGCAGTTCGGCGATTGCGAGCGAACTCGCCGCGATGCAAGTGAACGGGGAAATAAAAAATTTGAGCCGCATGGGAATTCCGCCTGTAGCCTATCTGGTTGTGCCGAGAATGCTGGCCATGACGATCACCAGTTCGGTGCTGACTTTTTATTTTCAGGTGGTCGCCATAGGCACCGGTCTGGTGGTGACCGCCTGGAACATAGATGTTTCGCTGGCGGGGGAGATCGGCCACTTTTTTGAGATGCTCAGTTA
Organism: uncultured Gallionellaceae bacterium; assembly: GCA_964639585.1. Classification (GTDB taxonomy): domain Bacteria; phylum Pseudomonadota; class Gammaproteobacteria; order Burkholderiales; family Gallionellaceae; genus PALSA-1006. Next base: position 5,255 of record CAZXDK010000022.1, read on the forward strand.
TCGAGAAATTTTCGCGGCGCTGTTGAAAAGCATCTGCTTCGGCATGCTGGTTTCGGTGGTCTCTTGTTATCATGGCCTGACGGTGAAAAATGCCATGACGGAAATTCCGGTGGCGGCATCGCGCGCGGTCATGCGCAGTTTGCTGGCGGTGTTCGCGTGCGACGGTTTGATCACGGTTCTGGTGTTTTGAAAATGGCTGAACTGTACCGCTTTGCCGATGTGCGTTTGGACGGTTCGGAGCGCAAATTTTCATTTACGCTGCTGGCGGGGGAGACGCGCTTGTTGCAACTCTCCTCCAAAGAGGAAAAGGAATCCTTGATCGAATTGGCGCTCGGAGACACCTTGTGCAAGGAAGGCAGTATTGACATCGTGCAAGGCGAGCGCAGGTTTCTGCGCTCTGCGGCCATTGCTCCCGGTAAAGACAGGCGGCGCAAAAGCCAGCCCATGCCGCTGATGTGGAAGCCGCTGTATCAAAGCCGTCCGGGACGCGTGGGCTGGGTGGCGGGGAATGGCGGCCTTATCAGCAATCTTAAAGTTTGGGAAAATGCCACCCTGCCGCTTTGGTATCACGCCAGATATGAAGTGCTTGAAACTGAGCAGCGCGTGCTACATTGGCTGGAGGCATTGGGTTTGCAGCAGGGAGAGTTTGAGAAATTCATGGCGGCGCCGCCTTCAAGCCTGGAGCTTTGGCAACGCAAATTGGCCGGACTGCTGCGCGCCTTGGTGCTCATGCCGCGTTTGATTGTGGTGGATGCCGTTATATTTGAGGATATCAAAGCGCGTTTGGCGCAAAAATGGATAGCTGCGCTGGAGGAATATGCCGCGCACGGCAGGGCCGTATTGGTGATAGCGGACAAGGCGACAACATTGCCCTGGAAAAAGATCGAATGAGGAAAGCATGAAATTGCTAACTGAAAAAGATGAGCGCTTCAAACACCTGTTAGGCAAAGCGGTCGCGTTCATCGTGCTGGCCACGCTGGGGATAGGCATCGCTTTTTTCTGGACGGGAATTAAAAAAGGCGCGTTCACGCCCAAGTCGCCCATCTATTTTGTCGCGGACAGCGGGCAGGATCTGAACGAAGGGATGCCGGTCAAATTCAGCGGATTCAAAATCGGCAAGCTGAGCTCATTGGCGCTGGATGAGCAGGGGCATGTGCAAGTCGAAATCAACATCGAAACCAAATACCTGAGCCTGATTCGTCAGGGGGCGGTGATTACCCTGAGAAAAGAAGGCGTGATTGGCGATGGCGTCCTCGAAGTCAATCATGGGGAGGAAAGTAAACCGATTTTGGCCGCCGGCGACAAGCTGAAATTTGAACGGGCCAACGGTTTGGAGCAAGCCGTACTCGAAATGAAAAATCGCATCGTGCCCATCATTGATGGTGTGCAGTTGATGCTGGAGGATCCTAATGGCGACGTGCGCCAGACCTTGAAAAACATGCGCCAGATCACCGCCGAGATAAAAGGATTTGCGACCGAGATGCACGGCACACGCGAACGCGTTGACCAAGTGTTGGGTAGCGTCGATAACAACCTGAATAATGAAGTGGCGCCCCTGTTGCGCTCACTGCGCCAGTCGGCCGTCAAAGCGGAAGCCATGTCAGCTAGGCTGGATCAGGAGTTGCCGGGCATGTTGCGGAAAATGGATGACTCCATGGAAAGTCTGCGCAGCACTAGCGAAATCATCAAAAATGCGGTGCAAGGCAGCGCGCCGCAATTGCCGGGAGTATTGGGCGAGGCGCGTCTCACCATGGGGAAAACTCAGGAGGTGCTGGGGGCGACACAGGAGGTCTATGAATCGTTAAGCACCCGCTGGCCTTTGAAGAATGCGGTTCCCGCGCCGGAAACCGGCCCCGTCAGAATGGACAGCCATGACTAGATTTTTTTTATGGTCGTTGCTGTTGGTGTTGGGCGCATGCGGCAGCACGCCCGCGCCGCGTCAGCCGCAAATATTGGAGCAAGCGCTGTCGGTGGACAGGGAGGCGCGGCGTGCGCTCAGGGCGGGAGATTTATTGCGCGCGCAGTACGGCTTCAGCAAAGAGTTGGCCTTGCAGCAATCGGTTGACGAGACGGCGGGAGTTGCCACGACACTCATTAATCTGGCTACGGTGGCGCATCAGTTGCGCGACGATGCCGCTGCCCTGGTTTGGCTGGACAGGGTGGTGCTGGAGCAGCAGCGCGTCTATCCGCACGAGTCTATCCTGACCGCCACCTTCCGCAAGGCGGTGATACTGGCTAATCTGGGGCGATTGGGTGACGCCGACACCGCTTTGCGACTTGCCGAAAAGCGCTGCGAAAAAAAATGTGCGTTGCGTTATGGCATCGGGGTGTTGGGCGCGCGTTTGCTGCTGCTGCAAGGCGATGCGCAAGGTGCGTTGACCTTGGCGCAAGCGCTGGGCAAGCAGACTGAGGCGGGCAGGGAGGAGCAAACCAATGCTGTGCGCGTGCAGGCAGGGGCAGAGGAAAAGTTGTTGCGTTATGCGGATGCACTGCGCCATTACCAGGTGGCGCTGGAGGCGGATAAGGCGCTGGGCTTGGCTGCCCGGATAGGAGAAGATTTAAGCGGAATGGCGCGCGTGGCCAAACTGCTCGGACGAGAAGAGGATGCCGCCGTTTACGCAAGGCGCGCATCATTGGCGAGTGAATCTCAGCGCCAGAGCGGCAAATAACTCAAGGAACATACTATGCTGGAAATTTATCCTGTAACAGGAAAAGTAAAGCTATGTCTTTTTTTGCTGGGTGTCTTGGCCGCAGTATCGGTGACAAGGTGGAGCATCGCTGCCACAGAGCTTAAGCCTGTCGGCAAGCCCGCCTTGACGGTGCGTGTAACGGCGCTGCAAACGGTGCAGATGGGGCGGATGATTAGCGCCAATGGCAGCGTGCAGGCTTGGCAGGAAGCGATCATCAGCGCCGAGATTTCCGGCTTGCGTATCGCTGAAGTGAATGTGAGCGTGGGCGATAAAGTGCAGCGTGGTGATGTATTGGCGACGCTGGCGGCGGAAACGGTGCAGGCCAGCGTGGACGAGGCGCGCGCTTCTTTGGCGGAAAGCGTAGCCGTGCTGGCCGACGCCAAAGCCAACGCCGAACGTTCAAAGTCGCTAAAAGCTTCCGGCTTCGTCAGCGAGCAGCAGGCATCCTTGTCCACCACCAGCGAACAGACCGCACAGGCCAAACTCGAAGTGCAACGCGCGCGTCTGCAATCCGCGCAATTGCGTTTGGCGCAGACAAAAATCCTCGCGCCGGATTCCGGTGTTATCTCGGCCGCGAATGCGGCGGCAGGCTCGCTATCGCAGCCGGGCGTCGAATTGTTTCGTTTGATACGAAAAGGGCAGCTTGAGTGGCGCGCAGAGTTGACCGCAGAAGAGTTGGCGCAGGTGCGCAAGGGCATGAGCGCACAAATTGCCGTCGGGGAAGGGCGTGTCGTTAAAGGGACGGTGCGCGCAATCGCGCCGCAGGTGAATCCGCAGACACGTTACGGCTACGCGCTGGTCAAACTACCGGAAGAGGCGGATGCCATTGCCGGTACGTTTGCGCGCGGCGCGTTTGATGTCGGCGGCGGCAAGAAAAATGTATCGGCCTTGCCGCAATCCGCCGTGCTGCAGCGCGGCGGCATGACTTATGTGCTGCTGGTGGGGGCGGATAACCGTGTGCATGAACGCGCCGTCACGCCGGGATTGCGCGCGGGTGATCGCGTCGAAATCAAAGATGGTCTGAAAGCGCACGACGCCGTGGTCGAAAGCGGCGGCTCTTTCCTGACTGAAGGCGATGTTGTCCAGGTGGTGAAATGAACGTTTCATCCTGGTCTATACGCAACCCCATTCCGGCGGTTCTGGGCTTCATCCTGCTTTCGTTAATGGGGCTGATGGCCTTCAAGGCCATGAAGATACAGATGTTCCCGGACATCGACCTGCCGATGATCACGGTAGCGGCAACGTTGCCGGGCGCGTCGCCGGACCAGATGGAAGCCGAGGTCGTGCGCAAGATTGAAAATGCGCTCGCCAGCGCGCAGGGGCTCAAGCATTTGTATGCCCAGGTCAAAGACGGCTCCGCCATTATTTCCGCTGAATTCCGTTTGGAGCGCGACTCCCATGCCGCACTGGAAGATGTGCGCTCTACTATGTCGCGCATCCGTGGCGATCTGCCGCGCGAAATGCTCGAACCGGTTATCAATAAAATGGAGCTGAGCAGCAAGCCCATCATCACTTACACCATTGCCGCGCCGGATATGGGCGAAGAAGCTTTGTCCTGGTTCGTGGACAGCAACATAAGCAAGCTTTTGCTCGGCGTCAAAGGCGTGGGTGCGGTCAACCGTGTTGGCGGGGTGACGCGGCAGGTGCGCGTGGAAATCGATCCGGCCAAGCTGATTGCGCTGAACATCTCTGTGGCCGAAGTATCGGGGCAACTGCGCCAGATCCAGCAGGAGGCGCCGGGCGGGCGCATGGATTTGGGCGGTGCCGAGCAAGCCGTGCGCATGGTGGGCACGGTGCAAAGCGCCGAGCAGTTGGCGCAAATGGAGATCGGGCTGCGCGATGGCCGGCGCGTGCGGCTGGATCAGGTGGCGAGCGTCAGCGACTCCATCGCCGAGCGCCGCTCGGCGGCATTGCACGATGGCAAACAAGTGGTCGGATTTGAAATTATCCGTTCCATCGGCGCCAGCGATGTGGAGGTGGCGAATGGCGTGAGCAAGGCGCTGGGCACGCTTAAACAGATACACCCAGAGATCACTATCGAGCGCGTGTTCAACACGGTGGATACGGTGTATGAAACTTACCAGGGTTCGATGGAGATGATCTTCGAGGGCTCTTTGCTGGCGGTGATCGTGGTGATTTTTTTCCTGCGCAATTCGCGCGCCACCATCGTTGCGGCAACGGCTTTGCCGCTGGCGGTCATCCCCACTTTTGCGGTGATGTATCTGCTCGGTTTCACCATCAATATGGTGACCTTGCTGGCGATGTCGCTGGTGGTCGGGGTGCTGGTGGACGACGCCATCGTGGAAATCGAAAATATCATGCGCCATCTCGAAATGGGCAAAACACCCTATCAGGCGGCGATGGAAGCGGCGGATGAAATCGGCATGGCGGTGATCGCCACCACTTTCACGTTGGTTGCGGTGTTTTTGCCCACCGCGTTCATGGGCGGCATAGCGGGCAAATTTTTCGTGCAGTTCGGTTGGACGGCGGCGGTGGCGGTGATGTTTTCGCTGGTCGTGGCACGGCTGCTTACGCCGATGATGTCGGCTTATTTTTTGCGCCCCCGCGCCGAACACGCCGCGCCCAAGTGGCTGGAAATCTATCTTGTTTGGGCAAACTGGTGTCTGGGACATCGCCTCGTCACACTGCTGGTCACCGCGGTATTTTTCTTCGGCTCGTTTGTGTTGGCGGGAACGTTGCCGACCGCGTTTCAGCCCAAGGACAATCTGTCGCAAACACAGGTGACGCTGACGCTGCCGCCGGGAAGTAAATTTGAGCAAACCTATATGTTGGCGGAACAGGCGCGCGAAATCGTGGCTAAAAACCCGAGTGTCACGCTGGTCTACACTGCCATTGGCGGCGGGGCGACCGGCGGAAACGCGTTTGAACCCAGCGGTGTGCCGGAAGCGCGCAAAGCCACGCTTTCCATCCAGCTCAAACCGCGTGACGAGCGCCCGCATAAGCAGTTCATCGAGGACGAGATGCGCGCAGCCCTGGCCGTGCTGCCCGGTGTGCGCGTCAAGGTCGGGCTGGGCTCATCGTCGGATCAATACCAGATCGTGCTGACCAGCGAAAACAGCCGGGCGCTGGATGAGCACGCGTTGAAAGTGGGGCAAGAGCTGCGCACTATTCCGGGTATAGGCAATGTGGTGTCCAATTCCAGCACGCTACGCCCCGAAGTGGTGGTGCATCCCGACTTCGCGCGAGCGGCGGATTTGGGCGTGACCTCTGCCGCCATTGCCGAAACCCTGCGTGTGGCCACCAACGGCGATTACGAGCAATTGCTGGCAAAACTTAATCTGGCAGACCGGCAAATTTCCATCGTCGTCAAACTGCGCGATGATACGCGTCAGGATATACAGTTGCTTGCGCGCCTGATGGTGCCGGGTTCGCGCGGTCCGGTGATGTTGGGCAATGTCGCCACCTTGAGCCTGGAGAGCGGCCCCGCGCAGATCGACCGTTACGACCGTCAACGCAATATCGCCTTCGACATCGAACTGGCAAGCCAGCCCTTGGGCAAAGTGCAGGCGGCGGTAGCCGCCTTGCCTTCCATCAAAAACATGCCCGCGGGGGTGGAAATGGCGCCGATAGGCGACGCCGAAGCGATGCAGGAACTGTTCGCCAGCTTCGGTCTGGCGATGTTCACCGGCGTGATGTGTGTGTATATCGTGCTGGTGCTGTTGTTCAAGGATTTTATGCAGCCTGCCACCATTCTGGGGGCGTTGGTGTTATCCATTCCGGGGGCTTTCCTGGCCTTGTTCCTCACGCATACCGCTATCTCCATGCCGTCGATGATAGGCATCATCATGCTGATGGGGATAGCGACCAAAAACTCCATCCTGCTGGTGGAATATGCCATCGTTTCGCGCCGCGACCGGGGCATGGGGCGCGAAGAGGCATTGCTCGATGCCTGCAAGAAACGCGCACGCCCTATCGTGATGACGACCATGGCGATGGGGGCGGGCATGTTGCCGGTGGCGCTGGACCTGGGGCTGGGCGATGGCAGCTTCCGCGCGCCGATGGCCATCGTGGTGATAGGCGGATTGATTACCTCTACTTTCCTCAGCCTGTTGGTGATACCGGTGGTGTACACGTATGTGGACGATGTGATCGGGTGGTTCAGCGCCGGATTCAATAAATTAAGGCGCACCCATGGCTGATATGTATTGACCCGTCAAGTAATTTCATGATTTTTTCATAATGTCCCAATCATCGAACAGTGTGTGGGTAGCAGAACGAGCGGCATGCCGACGGTTGATCAGTCTGATATGCGCGGGTTGGTTACCGCATGACAACCGATTCGTCGGGGAGCTGCCTCGCTCTAGTATCGAGGGTCATTCCGTTGCCGGACGCCTCCTAGCCATCTTGAGGGTTCTCCCACCGTTGCCCATTCTGCTACCGACACACTGTACCTGCATGATATTGCTCCTTACGCGCTCGCTGCTGCTGGCTGCGGCAGTGCTTGCCCAATCGCCCAGATAAAACCAACCAGCTCTCGTGCAATTGCTGTACATGCCAGCACCTTGAGTTTGCCTCTGGCCTCGAATAGGCGATAACGCCCACACAAGCGCGTTTGCGCCTTCCATGCAATTTCCTGCACCGCCTCAGATGTGCGCTCGGCACGTTTCTGCAAGACGGTTGTTTTTCTTGCCGGGTGGCGATAAGTCCAAGCCGCCTCCACCAGTACCCGGCGTACATGACCGTTGCCGGTCTTGGTAATGCCGCCGCGCGACTTGGTGCCGCCACTGGAGTGTTCGCTGGGCACCAAACCGAGATACGCCATCAGTTGCGGTGCGCTGGCGAAGCGCCGCAAGTCGCCGATCTCAACCACGATCGTGGTTGCCGTCAGTAAGTTCACCCCGCGCAAAGCCATCAGCCCTTCGATCACCGGCCAGAATATTGATTCGGCTGCCGCGCTCTCGATCTGTTTGTCGAGTGCGTCGACACGTTTGCTCATCGCTTTGACCGTGTCGATGTATTCCTGAAACACGATTTGCTGCACCGGATGATTGAACTTCACTTCTTCCATCCAGCGGTAGTGCGCAAGCGTCCAGTTGCTCTTGCCGTCATAGCGCTTGCTATGCCGCAGCAAAAACGCCAGCAGACGCTGTTTGGCTTGCCGCTGCAAGTGCTTCATGTCTTCGCGTGCCCGCGTCAGGTCGCGCAATGCTTCTTGCGCATCATCCGGCACCCATACCGCCGTCAACTCTCCCGCCCGATGCAGTCTTGCCAACATCAGACTATCGCGCCGATCCGTCTTGATCCGATCCCCCGCTTTCTTCGGAATCAACGACGGCGCAACCACTTGGCAATCCCAGCCCAGATCGGTGAGTTGGCGGTGGATGCCATATCCGCAGGGACCCGCCTCGTAGCAGAAAGATAGATTGGCGCCACCTTTCCTTTGCTGCTTAACCAGCTTGTCCAGCGCCTCCGGCGTATTCGCAATCTCCCCAAGGTAGCGCAGCTCTCCTCCATTCGCTTCCGCCACCGATACCGCTATCGTTTCTTTGTGTACATCCAGCCCAACGTATTTGCTAAACTCTTGCATGACCTATCCCCTCAATTTCGGCTCTGAGCCGGTGGTTTTACGGAACCCCAAGCTTAATCCGCGTTGCTTGAGGTGCGGTAGGTCAATACATGATGTCTAGCTTATAAAGCGGCATACGAGTTGCGCAAGCAATGGAATCAACTCAAGCTGTGGGCGTTGCTGTTGAGCGGGATTGCCATAATGGTTTTGGCATGGGGCTTGAAGGCGCCATTGACGACGGAGCGACCGTTTCGTATGATGCAGCCAGCCTTTATCGTCACCGCCAAGGATGGCAGATTAAGCGACATCGTCAGCCTGAAAAATGGCGAATTGCGCAACGTATCATTCGGCAGCGATACGCAGTGGGGCGTGGCCAAGCTGAGCATCAATGTTGAAAAGTAACCTTGTGCCCTGACTGTTAGGCGCGTGTGTCGCGGCGGTTTGTCGAGGAGCAAGATCAATATAGGAGATCGCACCATGAAACAATTAACGGCTGTATGTATCATTTTCTTCTTATGCGCGGGTACGGCATTGGCTCAAACGGCGGCGCAATCTCGCATCATGACTAAGGTTGAGAGCTACCAAGAGGCTCACGAAAAAGAATCAGAGAATATTGGCTCTCGCGAATTAACTTCGGAAGAGCGACAGATTTACGAGTCTGGGGAGAAGGTTTTGCAGGAAATGGTGCAAGCAAATGTCATGTCAAAGCCAAAAGGAAAATTGACCAAATGGGTTGGTTGCTGGAAGGGCGGCGATCCGGACAGTGTGCCAGCAGAAGAACGGAGTAGAGGGGAATTTTGTTTCAAAAATAATGGGGACAGCGTCGATATAAAATTTGAATGGCCGTTTTATAACATCACTTGCCAAGCAAATGACGTTGATGCAAGGTTGATACAGAAAGATACGGCCTATTTTTTTGCGCCGGGAAGCCAGGTTTCGTGCTCGACCCCGCCGGGTATCACTTTTTATCCTCCATCAAGATTAGAAGGTACCTGCGGTGCCGGGCCAGATGCACGTTTTAGATGCACTGCTAGCATTTATAGGATATATAACATGGGGTTGAGAGCACATGACTCCGGGAAAGGTCAGGATATTTCTTTGGCTGGTTTTAGTGTTGAAATTCAGACCCCAAACCCTCCTATTGCCAGAAAAGCCGAGATGCTGGCCGAGGTGCTCAACTCGATGAGGGATGCCTTGAACGCAACTACAATTAGTTTCCAGATTATGATTGACGGTAAGAGAAGCAGCAGCGTGAACGGAGGTCAAGCAAAGCCGATCAAGTTCGATGGTTGTACTCTTAGTTGGCAAAACAAAGATACGGAGAAGGTTTACGGCACCGAAACACTGGCACTCAATTCCATCGATCTTGAAAGTATTGAAGTTATCTCTTACGAAGCATTCTGGTCTAACGTGGTAAAAAGTGATCCACCGATGGGCTACGTCGTTATCAAGACCAAGAAAGATGCGAAGGCGATCAAGTCTACCAATGTAAATGGGGAAGAACGCTTCGATTCTAAAACCGAATTGATGTTTGACAAGCCTCGGCTTGCCGACCAGTTTGCGGTTGATCTAAAGCGTGCTGTTGCTCTGTGCGCGGATTAAAGGCATGTGTTACGGTGCTCAGACAATTTCTGAAGCGTCTTGTGATCTGGAATTTCGCTGCAATGGCAGGGGTAGAACGAACGGATTTCCGTCTCTGCCGTGCATCGCTATCATCTGGCTTCTGCTTGCACTAGCCAGCCTCGTCCAAGCCGAAGAGTTGCCGACCACCCCCCTGCTCCGGCTTGGAGTGACCACGCAATTAGAATTTGGATAAGTTATTAATTAACCTATTAAGGAAAATCCCTAGAGGTGTTGCCGGAGGATGCTTACTAAGTTTGAGCAAAGGAGAAATTATGTTGAAAAGACTCGTAATGGCAATATTAGCCACAGTTTTGTTTGGCCTGAATCAGGCATCTTATGCAGACAATAGCGGATCACCTACTAGTGAGGAAATGGGTATCTGGTGTGCCAATGCATTAATTAGATTCCATGAAAACATTGGTTTTCAAGGTGTTGATAATAAAAAACAGGTCGGGTTTTATAGATATTATCTGGACTCCAATGGGCACCCTCAGGTAAGTGATGAACTAGCAAATAAATGCTGGGTATATGTTAATGGAGCAGTAGACGCGGTCATTTCTTTAAGCTTGGAGCAGGAAAATCAACACTTTTGCCTTGATGGAGCTCGAATACATATGGCAGAAAGGCTTTGGCTCATGGCAACGTCCAAAGAACTTAAAGAAAAAGATTCCACCCATGTTCTCTATAAAATGCTCCTCAAGTTCTATGTATGCGATAAGCCTTCGAAATAGCGAATGTCTGTTTCTCAGAGTTGCTTAATCAATATCCGCTTTATTGGGAGTCCGCTGCATGTTCAATCAAAGGTGGGACACTGAATCTGTCTTGAGGCTCATCCTTATTCTCGGCATTTTTTTATGCTTGCGGCCTCTTGTTAGTTATGCAGTACCAGACGAATTGCCTGCAACTCCATTGCTTCGCTTGGCAACAACGGCACATTCGTCAGCGCTATCCTGTATTGCAAAAGATGCATCCAGCCGTTGGCTAGTGACGGGTTCTCACGATAAAACAATCCGCATGTGGGATTTGGCAGGTTCATCGAATCCGGATGACAAAAGCAAGTTAAAACTGGTTCGTATTTTTCGCGTCCCGTTAGATGCTGAAGAAGATGGCAAGATAATTAAATGTGCCCTCTCGCCGGATGGGCAGCAATTGGTCGCCATTGCCATGTCAGCGAATGGCGGTTCGTTTCTGTACCAGTTTGACAGCGCAAGCGGCAGAATTTTGCTGAGCCGCCCAATGGACGAATCCGTGAACAGCATCGAGTTTTCGCCGGACGGAAAAACCTTGGCGCTTACATTCGATGGACATGGTGCCGAGCTGTACAGAATGCCCCAGTTCGAACTAAGCGACACTATAGAGGAAGGGCAGCATTCCGGGGCTGGCCAGTTTGTGGAAGCTCAAGGAAAACAGTATTACGTGACTGCGATCGCGGCTCGCAAGGGAAATGGAGACTTAGGCGCTGATGCAATTTATCTGTTTGATTTTCAGAACGGAAAACTACGGCCAATAAAACACTTCGATGATATTTTTCTAGAAAGAATTGAGCACCTCAGGCTTTCTCCAGATGGCAAAAAACTCGCGGTTGCCTATCAGCATCATGGCACCAATAGAATTGACGTATTGTCAATTCCCGACTTGAAGCCTTTGGCTGCTTATACCTCCAATAATTTTGTTGCTTTGCACAATATTGCGTGGTCGTCGAGCGGCAACCGCTTGTATGCCAGTACAAAAACCGAGGGGCGCAGTAAAGGATTTATCATTCTTTCGTGGGATATCGACAACAAGGGGGCACCGCTTGAGATTGAAACTTCCGCTGAGGGGGTTTTGGAAGACCTGTTGCCCTTGCCAAAAGAGCGCATTGCATACATTTCAGCAGATTCCACGTTCGGCATACTCGATTCGACAGGTAATACGGTCATATATACTCCCAGTGAGTTATCAGGCACCGACAACTGGAAGACTACGGATCAATCGCTGGGGATTTCCGCCGACGGAAAAAAGGTGTGGCTGGAAACAATTAGAATGAAGACATCAGTGCCGGTCATGTTTGACTACGACAAGCGTACTGTTTCGGCTATTACTAGTGCCACCTCAAAAAGTGGATTTCTAACGCCGAATTTATTGAAAGAGGATAAGGCAAGTGCAGGATTGAGGCTGGAAAAAGAAGGGGTTACCCTGAATGGAAAAACGCTTGTCAGCTTCGATTACCCTTTTATTATAAATAGCGGACTTAGGGTCTATGTGAGCCCGAGCGAAAAGAACTTCCTTATGACAGGTGATTCGTATGGCGGTCTCCATGTCATGCGCTTATATGACATGGCTGGTCGGCGGCTTTGGGAAGCATTCCCTGCGGAAACAGGCATACCCGCAATTACGGAAGATGGCCGCTATATTGTCATGTCGTGTGGGGATGGAATTGTCAGGTGGTATCGTACCAAAGATGGCGCCGATGTAATGTCGCTTTTTATACATACGGATTTGAAGCGCTGGGTTGCGTGGACTCCTTCCGGTTACTTTGATGCGAGTGCCGGTGCTGAGGAGTTGATCGGTTGGCATGTTAATCGCGGTCGCAATCAGGCACCGGATTTTTATCCGGCATCAAGATTTTTCGATCAATATTACCGCCCCGATCTGATTGCCGAGATACTTGTTAAAGCGGAGACAGATCGCGAGGTTGTTGCCCGGTTGGGCATGCCGGAGAAAATCCAGATTCAGCAAGGATTCAAGCCGCCGCCGCGTGCTGTATTCCTGACTCCGCAAAATAACGCCCAAGTTGTGGTTGATGAAGCGACGCTTCGATACAGGCTTGAGGATAGAGGCGGTGGCATAAGTGAAGTCAGAATATTCCAGAATAGCAAGGCGATACCCCTTGAGACTCGCGCCCTTAAGGTTAAGTCAAGTGCGGGAATCGAGGAACGGGAAATTCGAGTTCGGCTTTCCGCCGGAGAGAATACTTTCAAACTCTCGGTATTCAGTAATGATCGGATAGAAAGTGAGCCTGCCACGCTTACAATGATGCGAAAAACAAACGTTGCGGATCAGTCACCCGCCCTGCACGTATTACTTGTGGGCATCAATAAATATAAAAACTCTGCGTTGAATCTCAATTACGCGGAAGCCGATGCGAAGGCAATAGGAGACTTCTTCGGCTCACAGGCAGTCAGGAATCTATATGGGGATGCAACTGTTTATACACTGCTTAATGCAGACGCAACGCAGGCCAACATCCACAAGCAGTTGGAGGAACTCGGACGCAAATCAGCCAAGCAGGATACGGTTATTATTTACCTTGCCGGCCATGGTGAAACAATCAAAGAGGAGTGGTACTTCGTTCCTTATGATGCGGTAACACCTGAAATAGATGAGGATCTGCAAGCGATTGGCATCTCCCGGAGCGAGTTACAGGAAAGTATTCGCAGCATACCGGCACAAAAAATATTGGTGCTTCTCGACGCCTGCAAATCTGGCGCCGCAGCCAAGGGCGCGCGCGGGTTGGAAGACCGCAAGGCAATCGCACAGCTTGCCCGTTCTACCGGCATTTACATAGTCGGAGCGAGCCAAGCCGATCAATATGCCACCGAGTTCTCCCAGCTCGGGCATGGCGTGTTCACCTATACATTGCTGGAAGGGCTGGGCGGGAAGGCAGGAGAAAATAAAGTAACTGCGGAAGGGCTTATCTCCTATGTGAAAAATGCGTTGCCCGAACTCTCTGAGAAATACCGGGGAACGCCGCAATATCCGATTAGTTGGGGCGGGGGGAGTGATTTTCCGCTTGTTGTTCATTGAGTTTCCCCCAATGAATTAAAAAAGGGTGCATTCCATTGCGTCAATTTCGTCCAGCTTTTAGCTGGTAACGGATTACCTACCTTGAGTGTACTAATGTACTCAAAGCGCATCCTACAGCGTCTTGATTTTAATTGGGTGAAATAAATGCTTTTGAGTTTTACCGTGATTCCTTTTCTAAAATATGTTGAAATAAATTTTAGTGCTCATCCTTTGCCACGTAATTATTTTGGCTCACTTACCATCAGTATATTTTTCTTTTGTTTTGGCTCTGGAGTTGCGCATGCAAATAAAATAGTCATTCCAGATGCAAGACCTGTAAACACGGCCAGCGTAGAAATGTGGAAACTGAATTCCAATTTGTCGAGAATGGTAAATGGTTCAGATTCAGTAGCAACATCTGGCCAGATACCTCTTGCCTCTCTTGAAGAGAAGACACTCAATGGAGTTACTGACTTTCTTCTAGATAGAGCCCAGCAAGAGGCGCGTCTCTATCTAGAAGAGCAGATGAATAATGAGCTATGCAAATCGACAGAAGCAAAATATTTTCAAAATACATGTCGCACTATTTCGCAGTTAAATGGTAGCAACTATTCAATGTCAGGTGCTTCAGTAATGCTCCGCGCTTCAATTCAAGATGACTTGCGTAACTATCCTGACCTGTACCTTGATCAACAGAATGATCCTAAATGGATTCAAGCAAGGTATGCAATTGCCATATTTAAAGAGGTACGAAGTAGCCGTGACATTGGAGAAATAATTGGGGGGATAGGTTCAGCTTGCGAGGGAAAAGATAAATGTACAAATGTGATTAAAAACATTGAAAACTCGGCAAAGGTTTACTGGGTTTTAAGTGAAAATCTTCGCGCATTACGTATGTTTCTTAACAAGGCGTACTACGAAAATAGGCCAGCAGCAATAGGAAAGGTTGTGGCTGCAACTTTAGCAAACCAGTCGCTTCAGTACATATTTAATACTCCTGAAAAAAAGAAAACTGCAGAAGACAGATTGATTCAAATCGTTGATCTAATTGAAGTGGTACAAAACTGCAGAACTCAGATTGAGGCATTTCAAGTTAAAGAAAGTCGAAGTGATATTTATGATGCGGGAATAAATATTCGTGTGCGAGCTACACTTACCGGCATCAACACGCTATATTTGATTTCAAAGGTACTTGATGATGCGTCCCCGTTAGATGAATTTCAAGAAGTCACAAATTTAGCTCAGGCCATAATTGAGGAGGACTATGCTCGTATAGTTTTTGAAACTAATGCATTATTTATTTCTGGTGATGGAGGCAAGCAAAATAAACTTCTTCCATTGATGGTTGAGCTTGCGTCTGCACGCTCATCGGCGGATGTGCAGAAAATTTTAGAGGTGGCAGCAGCGCCAGCAGGGAGTTATAGGGAAAAATTTAAATCAGACTCATTGCTAACCATTACGGCACTCGCTGGCGCTGGATTTGGAAAAGAGAGGTATGCCAATGGTGCAAATAGTAACGATGATTATCGTCCTTTACTTACTGCGGGACTTCAGTTTACGAAAAATGTTAATGACTGTGGCAAGATTCAATGTGGTGTAATTGGCGCATATGTATCAGTGATTGATCTTGGGCCCTTTGCCGCACAGCGAAATAACAGTGGAAATGTTTCAAATAGCTCCAATACGGGATGGGCTCAAGCGTTATCGCCTGGCTTATATTTGACTTGGAATCCCCCATTTGCAAAGTCTTTTGTTTTGGGGTACGGCATTTCGACCACTCCGAATTTGGTAACTTCAAATACTGGCGAACAAGTGGGGGCTACTCGAAGACAATTATTTATAGCAATCGATATGACACTATTCGCATATCGTTAATTGAAGTGCTTAGTGTACATTGTGACTCTCTATAATATTTTGTCGGAAATCGATACTTTCTCTTAGAACATATTTGCGATGAATCAAATTGGGTATTATTTTAAGTTTGCAATCGTTGCTATTTGATTATCGGATGATGGCTCTCCATGGAGAATTGACTTGAAAATACAATTTAGCGGAAAGATGTCTACATTTGGCGGCCCAAATGATACTGGTATGCAAATTGGCGAAGGATTGGCGCTCATCGATAAAGAAAATTATGAGCAATTTAAAAAATATTTTCTGGATACGCCTGTGCATGGAGCAACAGGCTTGGCCCGAAGGCTAAATCCAGAAAAATTCTATATTGCTTGCCGATGGGATTACAAAATTACCCCCAAAACATTTCTAAGAAAAACTTTAGTCTTAGTGAAGAATCCTAGAAATGAGAAAATTGCATATGCCCAACCTGTGGATTGGGGGCCAAATATAGAGACAGGGCGTGTTGCAGACTTGTCGCCTGGAATTGCGGATTTCCTTGATCTAAGAACGGATGATATAGTTAGCATTGAAATTGAAATGTGAAGCAATATTTGGATCGGCAAAATTGAAGAGTGCGAAATAATAGGTGACAGACCATCATGGCACTCGGTTAAGCGATCTTTGCGCATAAATAAGGTCACGTGCAACCTGCCGTGGCACAGTCAATAGTGGAAGTTTTTTGGGGCGTCGTTTCTTTGCGCGCGGCTCAACTCGGTCGGGGCGTTGAGGCAATTTCAGTGTGGCAATGCAGCCGGTCACGGTGGCAATCAACGTATGCACTTGATCGCCAGATGTTCGGCGAAGCTGATCGGCGAACATGCCCAGCACACGCTTGGCTCCCGCAAAGCTCAGCGTTCGCGGCAATACATCTGCGAGCAATGCCGCTTTCGCCATCGCCCAACGTACCAGATTGTAGGCCAGAATATAAACTGCAATCTCCTTATCCACCATCGGCTGCGATTTGCATCGCAGCACATCCATCTCCAGCGTTGCCTTGATGGTACGGAAATCCACTTCGATGTTCCAGCGCATTTTGTAAAGCGCGCCCAGCGATTGAGTTGTGACCGCCGTCGGGTCGAGCATTGTCGTCACCAGAATACGTCCGTTGACTTCCACTTCCCGCATCGTGATGAAGTCTGGGTAGCGCTCGTATTCTTCCGCACTCATCGTCTTCGATTTCGGCGGTCTCGGCCATTGCACCAGATGATCCTTCTTGCCCAACCGCTGACCTCGCGTGAAGTCGGTGATCCTCACGCCATGTTGTGCCATCACCACATCGTCCCCTCGACTGCTCGCACCATGAATGATCCACCAAGTCGCCAGTAGCGCATCAGCCAGTAACACGTCTCCGCCCTTGAGATGATTCAGGAGCTTTGCCAGCAGGCTTTGTTCACCCGTTCCTTTGCCTTCGCAGGCGGCTACTTGGTAACCCAGCATCGCGCCGCTGGATAAGCCGATGAGTGCGCCGATGCGTGCGATGGGGAAACCAAGCCCCAGCGTCTGTTCCCGGCTTTGCGGATAGGTGCGCTGATTGCTCGGCGTATCGGGCATCGTGACTGTCGTTCCATCGAACAGCTTGACGCAGCGACCTTGCCATCGCCAACTCGACGGTGCCATTTCCTCCAACTGCTCTCCGAGCATCATGCCCAAAGCCACAGGCAGTTCGATTGGCAAACGTTGGCGTGCATCGCAGTAGGAGCCCGTGTTGAGTGCGTTCTGCGATTGGCCTTGTGCAATGCGCTCAGATAAACGTCGCCCCACCACATCTTGGCAGGCACGATCAGCGGATAAGACTTGTCCAACAAACAGGCGTAGCGTGTCCAAAGGGGGATAGATGCGTTCTCGGTGTGATGAGGTCAGTTCACTCACTATTACTTCGGTTTCTCGGTCGCCTAGTGCTTGGGCAAACAGGCTTGTGTCGTTTTGCAGAAATTGTTGTTTCAACCTCGCAACTTTCTGCCGAATCCGTTCAACTTTGCTATCCTTCATTTGGGCTGACCTCCTGTGATGGCTTGCTTTCGTGTCGTAACAAAAGCGTACCATTTGGAAGCGTTCAGCCCACTATTTTTAAAGCATTAATTCCTTAACCGAGTGACATGAGTGACAGACCACGATTAAATAATTTAGCCACTGCTAAAACACAACCACTGCAATTTTCCGTTGCTTGGCATTGCGCGCAAACACGTCATCCAGTGTTGCCATGCGTTTTACATTGGCTTGCAACGCACTGGTCAGGTGCAACGCATCGCCCGCGCGCAAACCCGTTGCGGCATCTAGAGTTAAAAATGCGGCTTTGTGAAAGATGTCCGCATCGGGTGATAGCAGCGTCAGGTCATTGGTGCATAAGCGCTGGAAACTTTGCCATGCGACCTGCGCTTCCTCTGTGGTGATTTGTCCGGTGCGCTGTTTAATTCCCAATGCGCTGGCAAATTCGGTCACGCACCACAGTGATGAAACGAGCTTGTCTTTGCTCTTGGCGTACCAACGGGACACGTCTTCGCTTTTTTGCTCGTTCACGCACAGCGCCACCAGCACGCTGGTGTCCACGTAGCAAACCATTAGTAGCGTGCTCCGTTACGCAGTTCGTCCATCACCGACGTACCCATCTTCATGCTTTTGCGCGTTTGCGTTAGTTCTGCACTGAATGCTTTACGATCCCATGCCTCGGCTCGAATAGTCATCGCGCCGTCAGCCGTTAAGCTGGCTTGAACCGTGTCGCCTTCCTTCAATCCGGTACGGCGGATGTATTCCATCGGTATACGCACCGCTAGGCTGTTACCCCACTTGGCTATATGCAGATTCATGCTCACTCCTTTTTGGATATACGCTGACGTGTATTCATTATAGGCATAATTTGCCAGTGTGCAAGCTGGCTCGCTTTTCATAGAACAATAGGGGCAGGCCACGGTTTCCCCTGTTTCCGTGATGTTCTGTTGCCGAATGTCCCCGTTCATCTCATTCAGCGAGGCAATAATCGCCAGCCTTGTTTCTTTGCCGATGAAGACTATTACTTTCCTCAGTCTGTTGGTGATGCCGGTGGTGTACACGTATGTGGACGATGTGATCGTGTGGTTCAGCGCCGGAATCAATAAATTAGGGCGCGCCCATGGCTAGCTTATAAAGCGGCATTGGCAAATAGCACGGGTCGGGGTTATAGTCCGGCACCACAACCCCCAACTTGGAGCGATTATGTGCGACGAATCAAAAAAAACAGGAACGAGCGCTCACGCACCCGACTTGGCCTGGAGCCAAGTCCGCGAGACGATGCTGATGCTGGAACTGGCGACAGGGCAGATAGAGGCCGCAATGAAAGACAGCAATTCGTCGGTGGATGTGCTGACCGACAGTTTCACCACCATGGCGGGCTATTTGCACATGATTTCCAGCACGCTGGAAGCCTTGCCGGATACGGGCGAAATCGGCGGCACGAAAAAAAACGTGTTGGAAGCGGCGAACCACGTTACCGGCATGGTGCATCAATCCATCATTGCCTTCCAGTTCTACGATAAATTAACCCAGCGTTTGGGGCATGTTTGCCACAGCTTGGCCGCATTGAACGAACTGGTGGGCGATGAGCGCCGCATATTCAGCCCGCAAGAGTGGGTCGCTCTGCAGCAGAAAATACGAGCCAAATACACTACGGTCGATGAGTGCGCGATGTTCGATGCGGTGATGCACGGTATGTCGGTGAAAGAAGCGATCGAGCACTATGTGAGCGACATGAAGGACAAGGGGAGCGACATAGATTTGTTCTGACCGATGTGTTTGGGGATAGGGGCAAAATCCGGCATGGCAATTCCGGGGCTATTGTTCCGGGTAATTCGTATCGCGACGGAAAATAGAAAATGCAAATAGCCAGGCAATATTTTTGAAACGGGTGGGATATTCAAGTTGTTGTGGGGCAAATGGAAAGTTGAGCGGGAATCGGCGTAGACGAATAAATGCGAAACAATTAGAATGCGCGCCTTTGTAGCGAATTGAACAGCCATCCACTGTGCAAACAGTGGGTAAATAATGGAGCGCAATTCAAACGTTAAATCAGTTTGTCATGGCGGCTATTCGGTTTGTGGTCGCTCTTTTTTTAAATCAATGAATTGAATTGTGCGGCGGTTGCCGCATTTGTTTTTAGCAGAGTGGATAAAATGCCTGTCATTACCTTACCGGATGGTTCACAACGTAGTTATCCCAATCCCGTGACCGTGGTCGAGGTTGCGCAAAGCATAGGCGCCGGTTTGGCGCGTGCGGCGCTGGCGGGCAAGGTCGATGGTGTGTTGGTGGATACCTCGCATCTGATTTCGACCGATGCCAAGCTGGCGATCATCACCGACAAGGATGCGGAAGGTCTCGATCTGATCCGCCACTCCACGGCGCACTTGCTGGCCTATGCGGTAAAAGAACTGTTCCCCGAGGCGCAAGTAACTATCGGCCCGATGATAGAAAACGGTTTCTATTACGACTTCGCCTATTCGCGCCCGTTCACGCCGGAAGATTTGGCGGCTATGGAAAAGCGCATGGCGGAGTTGGCGAAGAAAGATTTGCCCGTGACGCGCAAGGTGGTGCCGCGCGATGAAGCGGTGGCCTATTTCAAATCGCTGGGCGAGAAGTACAAAGCCGAGTTGATCGAAGCGATTCCCGCCGATCAGGATGTATCGCTGTACAGCGAAGGCGATTTCACCGACCTGTGCCGCGGCCCGCACGTGCCCTCTACCGGTAAACTCAAGGTGTTCAAGTTGATGAAGGTGGCCGGCGCGTATTGGCGCGGCGACTCCAAGAACGAGATGCTGCAACGCATTTACGGCACGGCTTGGGCGAAGAAGGAAGACCTCGATGCGTACTTGATGCGCCTGGAAGAAGCGGAGAAGCGCGACCACCGCAAGCTGGGCAAGCAGCTCGACCTGTTCCACATGCAGGACGAGGCGCCGGGTATGGTGTTCTGGCATCCCAAGGGCTGGGCGATGTGGCAGGTGATCGAGCAGTACATGCGCAACGTGTATCGCGACAACGGTTATCAGGAGATACGCTGCCCGCAGATCATCGACCGCGTGCTGTGGGAAAAGTCGGGTCATTGGGAGCACTACAAGGCCAACATGTTCACCACCGAGTCGGAAAAGCACGACTACGCGATCAAGCCGATGAACTGTCCCGGTCACGTGCAGGTGTTCAATGCCGACTTGCGCTCTTACCGTGAGTTGCCGTTGCGCTACGGCGAGTTCGGTTCATGTCACCGCAACGAACCGTCCGGTGGGCTGCATGGGCTGATGCGTGTGCGCGGTTTCGTGCAGGATGATGGTCATATTTTCTGCACCGAAGAGCAGATCGAATCCGAAGTGACGGCGTTCAATGCGCTGGTGTTGAAGGTGTATAAGGATTTTGGTTTCCACGATGTGGTGGTGAAGCTGGCGTTGCGTCCAGATGGGCGGGTGGGCTCCGATGAGATTTGGGATAAGTCCGAGAGCGCCTTGCGCGCCGCATTGCGCGCTTCAGGTATGGAGTGGGTGGAGTTGCCGGGCGAGGGCGCCTTCTATGGCCCCAAGATCGAATTCCACATCAAGGATGCGATTGGTCGCTCTTGGCAGTGCGGCACTATCCAGGTGGATTTCTCCATGCCGGGCCGCCTAGGCGCCGAATTCGTGGACGAGGACAACACCCGCAAAGTGCCGGTGATGTTGCATCGCGCGATACTGGGTTCGCTGGAACGTTTCATCGGTATTCTGGTGGAAAATCACTCGGGTGCGTTGCCGCTGTGGCTGGCGCCGGTGCAGATGGTGGTGATGAATATCTCGCAGGCGCAGGAGGAATACACCGGCAAAGTGGCCGACGCTTTGCGCGCCGCAGGTTTTCGCGTGCATCTTGATTTGCGCAATGAGAAGATTACCTATAAAATACGCGAACATAGCTTGCAGAAATTACCTTACCAGCTGATTATTGGCGATAAGGAAATGGCCGCAAGCCTCGTGGCCGTGCGTAACCGTCAAGGTGAAGACCTTGGGCAGATGTCGGTGGAGGCGCTGATTGAGCGCTTTAGAGCCGAGCTGTAACGGGCGCACGGCTTAATTTTGTAAATGGAGAAATTGCAATAGCACAAGATAAATCACAGCGCATGAATGAGCAGATCACGGCACCCCAAGTGAGGCTCATCGGCGCGGAAGGCGAGCAGCTTGGAATCGTGGCGGTTGCGGAAGCACTGCGTTTGGCTGATGAGGCAGAACTGGATCTGGTGGAGATCGCGCCTTTGGCGGAACCTCCGGTTTGCCGCATCATGGATATCGGCAAGTTCAAATATGCCGAAGCCAAGAAACAGCATGAAGCGAAACTCAAGCAGAAACAGGTGCAGATCAAAGAGATCAAGTTCCGCCCGGGCACGGATGAGGGGGACTACAACATCAAGTTGCGTAACCTGATCAAGTTTCTGGCCGATGGCGACAAGACCAAGATCACTTTGCGTTTTCGCGGGCGAGAGATCGCCCATCAGCAGATCGGTATGCAACTGTTGGAGCGGGTGAAGCAGGATCTGTTGGAGCACGGTGTGGTCGAGCAGTTTCCCAAGATGGAAGGCCGTCAGATGGTGATGGTGCTGAGTCCGAAGAAGAAATAAATTTAATGCTGCGTCAGAGTAAGGGACTGGCTGACGCGGTCTAGTTGTAAATAGTCCCAAACAAGTGGTTCCGGGTTTTCAAGCGTTTCTGTCAGAGACCTCCCGGCGTCATCAAATAAAAGGAGTTGTCATGCCAAAAATGAAAACAAAGAGCGGTGCAAAAAAACGCTTTATTGTTCGCGCAGGCGGAAGCATCAAGCGTTCGCAAGCCTTCAAACGTCACATTCTGACCAAGAAGACCACCAAGACCAAACGTCAGTTGCGCGGTACGACTGAAGTTCACGCAACCAACGCGGCGTCTGTTCGCGCCATGATGCCCTACGCTTAAGGAGTATAGAGAATGCCAAGAGTAAAACGTGGTGTAACGGCGCGCGCGCGCCATAAGAGTGTTTTGGCGAAAGCCAAGGGGTATCGCGGTCGCCGCAAGAACGTATACCGTATCGCCAAAGAAGCGGTGATGAAGGCAGGGCAGTATGCCTACCGTGACCGTCGTCAGAAAAAGCGTCAGTTCCGTACTTTGTGGATTGCACGTATCAATGCCGCTGCGCGCGAGTTGGGTCTGCCTTACAGCGTGTTTATGAACGGCTTGAAGAAAGCTGCGATCGACATCGACCGCAAGGTATTGGCTGATCTGGCCGTGTTTGACAAAGCTGCGTTTGCGCAGATCTTTGCACAAGCCAAAGCCAGCCTCGGCGCGTAAGCTGCAAGCAGTGTAAAAAAGGAGGCGTCATGCCTCCTTTTTTTGTTTTAACCCCACCCAACCTCCCCTTGTCAGGGGCGGGGAATGGTATAGCGATGCAAGAACTACAACAAATTCTCGATGACGCGCTACTTAGCTTTGCTGCAACTGAAGATGCAGCCGGGCTGGAAAATGCCAAAGCGCGTTATCTCGGCAAGGACGGCAGTTTGACCGGACTGCTGAAAGGCTTGGGCAAACTCTCCGCCGAAGAGCGCCCTGCGGCGGGCGCGCGCATCAACCAGGTTAAACAGCAGATCGAGGCCGCGCTGCAAGCGCGCCGCGATGCGATTCAGCAACAGGCGCTGAACCTCAAACTGGCGGCGGAATCGCTCGACGTGACGCTGCCGGGGCGAGGTGTCGGCGTGGGCGGACTGCATCCGGTCACGCGCACGCTGGAGCGCATTGAAGCGCTGTTTCATTCCATCGGTTACGCGGTGGCGGAAGGTCCGGAGATCGAAAACGATTTCTACAACTTCACTGCGCTGAATATTCCCGAAGACCACCCCGCGCGCGCCATGCACGACACGTTCTACATCGACGAACAGCACGTGCTGCGCACGCACACTTCGCCGATCCAGATTCGCTACATGCAAGCGCATATGGCGAAATACGCGCATCTGCAAAGCATGCCGGACATCCGCATCATCGCGCCGGGGCGCGTTTACCGCGTGGACTCCGACGCCACGCATTCGCCGATGTTCCATCAGGTCGAAGGCTTGTGGATAGGCGAGCGTGTGAGCTTCGCCGATCTCAAAGGCGTGATTGCCGATTTCCTGCAAAACTATTTCGAGACCGAAGACATGCAGGTGCGCTTCCGCCCCTCGTTCTTCCCGTTCACCGAGCCTTCCGCCGAGATGGATATGAGCTGGAAGGGGGGCTGGCTGGAGATTGGCGGTTGCGGCATGGTGCATCCGAATGTGCTCAAGCATGTCGGCATCGACAGCGAAAAATACATCGGCTTCGCCTTCGGTATGGGCGTGGAGCGCTTAGCCATGCTGCGTTACGGCGTGAATGACCTCAGATTGTTCTTTGAAAATGATCTTCAGTTCCTTAGACAGTTTTCATAATGAAAAAAACTATTGAAGATCATTTCAGTGGAGGCTAATGCGGCAAGGCCGCGTTATGCCGTAACTACAATGACGTGCAATTCCTAAAACAATTTAACTGAATATGAAATTTTCCGAATCCTGGTTGCGTACTCTGGCGAACCCGTCGTTGTCTAGCGAGGAGTTGTCGCACCTGCTGACCATGGCAGGGCTGGAGGTCGAAGAGATTGTGGGCGTTGCGCCCGCGTTCGACAAAGTGGTGGTCGCGCAAGTGTTGAGCAAGGAAAAACATCCCGATGCGGATCGTTTGAATCTGCTCAGTGTGGATGTCGGTCAGGCCGAGCCGCTGGCGATTGTGTGCGGTGCGGGCAACGTGACGGTGGGCATGAAAGCGCCGTGCGCGCTGGTCGGCGCAAAGTTGCACGGCATCGAAATCAAACAAGCCAAAGTGCGCGGCATCGCCTCGTTCGGCATGATGTGTTCGTCCAAAGAACTCGGTCTCGCAGAAGAAAGTAGCGGCCTGCTGGAGCTGGCCGCCGATGCGGTGGTGGGGCAGAGCATCCGCGAACACCTCGATCTGGATGACCACCTGCTCACGCTCAAACTCACGCCCAACCGTTGCGATTGCCTGTCTTTGAACGGCATCGCGCGCGAAGTGGCGGCCTTGACCGGCTGCGCGTTGCAGGCCGTTCCGGCTGCATCGTTTAAACAAACCGGCACACAGAGCCGCAAGGTGAGCGTGACGGCATCCGCAGCCTGCCCACGTTACAGCGGACGCGTGATTTCCGGCGTGAACGCCAAGGCTGCAATACCCGCGTGGATGGTGCAACGCTTGGAGCGCTGCGGTCTGCGCAGCATCAGCGCCTTGGTGGATGTAACCAACTATGTGTTGCTCGAACTCGGGCAGCCGTTGCACGCATTTGATTTGAATAAGTTGAACGGCGACATCGACGTGCGTTTCGCACGCGCTGGAGAAAAGCTGAAGCTGCTGAACGAGCAGACAGTGGATTTGAAGGAAGACATGTTGGTCATCGCCGATGCCAAGGGCGCAGTGGCGCTGGCCGGGGTGATGGGCGGTGCGGACAGCGCGGTGGACGATGCGACGACCGACATCTTCCTGGAGAGCGCGTTCTTCGCGCCTAACGTGATCGTCGGCAAATCGCGCCGCTTGGGTTTTGGCTCTGACTCGTCCTACCGTTTCGAGCGCGGTGTGGATTTTGCGGCGACACAAATCGCGCTGGATCGCGCCACGCAACTGATACTCGACATTTGCGGCGGACAAGCGGGTGCGGTGACGGAAGTGCAGTCCGTATTGCCCGTGCGCCATCCGGTCAAGCTGCGCACTTCGCGCGTGTTGCGCGTGCTGGGCATCGCCTTGGCGGCGGATGAAATCGCGCAGATATTGTCGCGCCTAGGCATGGTGTTCCAGCAGCAGGGTGACGAGTTTACGGTGACACCGCCCAGCTATCGTTTCGACATCGCCATCGAAGAAGACTTGATCGAAGAAGTGGCGCGCGTACACGGCTACGAAAAAATCCAGCCCACGCCCATCCAGGCGCGCATGAGCATCTTGCCAATGGCCGAAGCGCAACGCCCCTTGACGAAACTGCGCCAATCCATGGTGTTGCGCGATTATCAGGAGACTATCAACTACGCATTCGTCGAAGCGGCGTGGGAGCGCGACCTGTGCGGCAATGCCGCGCCCATCGCCTTGAGGAATCCCATCGCCAGCCAGATGAGCGTGATGCGCAGCAGCTTGCTGGGCGGCTTGCTCGGTGCGCTGCGCACCAACCTCGCGCGCAAACAACCGCGCGCGCGTCTGTTCGAGATCGGCGGTTGCTTTGCGCATGAAGCGGGCGGCTATGCGCAGCACGAACGTCTGGCCGGATTGGCTTACGGTGCAGTGCAGTCCGAACAGTGGGGGGCCGCCGCGCGCAACGTGGATTTCTACGATGTGAAGGGGGATGTCGAAGCCTTGTTCGCACCGCGCAGCTTGAGTTTTGAAGCGGCGGGGCATTCCGCTTCGCACCCCGGCCGTTCCGCGCGCATCCTGCTGGATGGCAAAGCCATCGGCTGGATCGGCGAGCTGCATCCGCAATGGCAGCAACAATACGATTTGCCGCAGGCCGTGGTGTGGTTTGAGGTCGAGTTGGCAGCGTTGATGGCTGCGCGCGTGCCTGTTGCCAGCGAAGTTTCCAAATTGCCGCCGGTGCGTCGCGATCTGGCCGTAGTAGTGGATGAGAGCGTGGCAGTGCAAAGTCTGTTAACGGCATTGCAAGCCGATAAAGCACCGTTCGTGGTGGAGTTTGGACTGTTCGATGTATATCGCGGCAAAGGTGTGAAAGATGGCAAAAAAAGCCTTGCTTTCCGGGTGTTATTGCAAGATACTCAAAAGACATTAACTGAAATTGAGATTGATAACAGCATTGCGCGGCTAGTGGCAGTATTGCAGCAGCAGGGCGCGCAGATGCGGGTTTAGAGGGGAACATGACGACGACTTTAACTAAAGCAGAATTGGCCGATTTGTTGTTTGAAAAAGTAGGGCTGAATAAACGTGAAGCCAAAGACATGGTGGAAGCATTTTTCGAAGAGATACGTTTGCAGCTTGAAGCGGGTGAAAGCGTGAAATTATCCGGTTTTGGAAATTTCCAATTGCGCGACAAGCCGCAACGCCCCGGACGCAATCCCAAGACCGGCGAAGAAATCCCCATCACCGCGCGCCGCGTGGTGACTTTTCATCCCAGCCAGAAGCTCAAGAGCATGGTAGAGACGACCTATCATGGAACAGCACGTACCTAACTCAGCACTGCCGCCTATTCCGGCAAAGCGCTATTTCACCATCGGTGAAGTGAGCGAGTTGTGTGGCGTCAAGGCGCACGTATTGCGCTACTGGGAGCAGGAATTTACCCAATTAAAGCCGGTTAAACGCGGCGGTAATCGCCGCTATTACCAACACCATGAAGTGTTGCTTATTCGCCGTATCCGGCAGTTATTATATGAAGACGGATTTACCATCAGCGGCGCGCGCAGTCGCTTGGATCAGCAGGCGAGCAAAACTGAAGAAGCGGTTTCAATGGAGGTTAAGTCCAGTTCCAAAGTGAGCGAACTGCGCCGCGAGATTCGCGAGGTTCTTGCCATACTGCAAGCTTGAGATACGGCAATAGAATCACCTTGAGGTTTATCTGGAATGATCTCTCTGTTATAATGCGCGACTTCGGGGCGTAGCGCAGCCTGGTAGCGTACATGCATGGGGTGCATGTGGTCGGAGGTTCGAATCCTCTCGCCCCGACCAGGAAAATTAAAAGCTTGCAACTTGGTTGTTGCAAGCTTTTTTATTTTTATAAATATGAAAGAATTTAAGAAAATCACTGACGTCATGTTTCCGCAGGTGATTTGGCGGAGATGCCTCGGAATTGGAGCTTTGCTAGAGACGCGCTGGCATGGTGATGCAGTCAGGGATATTTACTTGGTTGCGCACCAATCTTTTCCTGTGCGGTCATACTCGCCGGAGTATTTAACCCAGTCAGACTCTACCTTCTTGGCATAGCTCGTGGCATAGTCGAGCAACGGCGCTTGCCAGTTGCGCCGAGTTCCGAACTGAATCCACTCGTCCGCGATAGCGGCGCCAGCGCGACCACCGCTGCGCAGATGGCTCCACGCGACTATTTCGCCCATGCTGCGTATGATCTGTTCCAACCTCTTCAATTTGCCGTTCCATTTGTCCAATGCCAGCCTGTCCTGAGTAGGTTGCAGTCCTTTAAGCACGAACGGCTTGCCTTGAAAAGTAACCGCCGACAAGAAAGCCGGCGCAATCGCTTGCGCCCATTGCTGCACGCTAACCACGCGATGCGCCTCACTTTGCCACTTCGATTTTTTGCCAACGTAGGGTGATAAGGCGCTGGGGATCGCTTCTTTGAGGTCTATCAGATAATTGCCGTCAGGGCTGCCGCGTCCCTCGACCAATATGACGTAGCGTGCGACACCCAGGCTGCCGGTTCCGGCGACTCGTCTGGCGGCGTCTATCGGGCGATAAAATATCGGGTCAGCCTGCTGCTTGGCAAATTCTTCCACGAAGCTCATGACACTGGCTTTTTCCTGGGCCGCTAACGCTAAGGCGCGCTTGCCATCGAGTTTGATAATACGCTTGCAGTTGCTTAATTTTGTTCGGCTGCCCAGATAAGTTGAGCGATCACGCAATGTCAGCGGATTGAGCAGGTCGCGTATCATTCCCCTGGCCGTTTCGCGTTCTAACCATCTCGCTTTGCCGGTGGTCAGTGCAGCCGCGTAGCTATCCAGCCCCAGCTGGCATAATTCAAGCGCATCGTTGTCCGATACCTGTAGCGGCGAAGCCGCCACCATAATACTGGTCAGCCAGCGTCCCAGCTCCCATGATGCGGGAGCAAGAACTGCCTCATCAAAATCATTGAGGTCAAAATAGACGAGACGATTGTCGCCCTTGTAGCAGCCAAAATTCTCGAGATGAAGATCTCCGCTTATCCAAGCGAGAGGCGCCGCGTTTAATTGATTATCGGCAGCAGGCCAGTCTTGATAGAACAGATGGCACGAGCCGCGCATAAATGCAAAAGCATTTTGCCGCATCGCAAAATACTTCATGGCCAGGCGTTCAGGTTCGCGACCGGCGTTGTAATTCAGAATGGATAGGGTGACTTTGTTCATGGCATCAGCTTACCGTTCAACGAGCGGGATACTCCAAATGGTTAGAAACCCACCGGGCAAAATTAAAGTTGATATGGGTCTATCTTTAGCTTGGTGAGCCTCGACTAGCAATTTTCCACTGACGAATGATGCAGCCATCGGTGCGCAGTCTCCCCGATTCTTGAAGTCCATGTGGCGGTATGCCACGAATATACCGTCAAGCTGCTTCAAGCACTACAAAAGCGACCACCATCTCGCGTTCATCGCTGATGCTCAGGTGATGCTGCGTCACGCCCTGTTGTTGCAGATACTCAGACAAGGCATCGTCAAAGTGAAAAGCAGGTTTGCCCAGTTCGTCATGCGTCACGCTGATGTGTCGCAGGCTTACCGGATGGCGCAGCCCTTGTCCGCTAGCCTTGGCGAAGGCCTCTTTAGCCGCAAAGCGCTTGCTTAAAAAACGCGCGGGATAAGCATGTGTCGCATATTCGGAAAGCTCCCGAGCACTCAAAATGCGTTCGGCAAACGAGACGCCATGACGTTCTAATGCCGCTTCGATGCGTGTTACGGCGACGATATCGGTGCCGATGCCGAATATCATGCCGCCAGTAGCCCCTTCATCTTTTTCACCGCTTGCTCCAGGCCGATGAATACCGCCTCTGCGATAACCGCGTGGCCGATGTTGAGTTCTTCGAGGTGCGGGATAGCAACGATGGGGCGGACGTTGTGGTAGTTCAGCCCATGTCCCGCATTCACCTGCAAACCCAGCGCGTGGGCGCGTAGCGCCGCACGGTGGATACGTTCCAGTTCTGCCGCGCGCGCCGCCACGCTATCCGCGTCGGCGTATTTTCCGGTGTGGATTTCTACCACCTTCGCCCCGGCTTTCCATGCCGCTTCCAATTGGCGCTCATCGGCATCCACAAACAACGACACGCGAATATCCGCCTCCATGCAGCGTTGCGTCGCGCGCTGCACCGCGTCGAAATGCTTCACCACATCCAGCCCGCCTTCCGTGGTCAGTTCTTCGCGCTTTTCCGGTACGAGGCAGATGTCGTGCGGCCTTGTGCGCAAGGCGAGGTTAATCATTTCTTCCGTCACCGCGCACTCCAGATTCATGCGTGTCTGCAACATGCCGCGCAGCGTCATCACATCGGCATCCTGAATGTGGCGGCGGTCTTCGCGCAGGTGCAAAGTAATGGCGTCCGCCCCCGCTTCCTCGCAGATCAGCGCGGCGCGGAGCACATTGGGATAACGCGCCCCGCGCGCTTGGCGCAGCGTGGCAACGTGGTCGATATTCAGTCCGAGTTTAATCATAGTTTTTGCAAGTCCCTCATGAGTTCGCGTGTATGCAATGTCTTGCCGGCCAAGTGGTGATCGAGCAACATGCGCATCAATTGTTTGCCTTGGCGCGCGCTGTTCACGTCACGGTAATCGTCTGCGGCCATATCCAGCAAGGTTTTTCCGGCTACCTGCATGCCCTGTGAGGCATTTTCCGTTTCCGCTATCGCGCCGTGCTCCAGTATATAGCGGTAAGATCTGTCCGGCGCGATAGGCCGGGATGTGTCCGCCTCGGTTTCCAGCAACAGCGCATAACCCAATTCTTGCAACATGCGCTTCTCGAAACTGCGCAAGGTCAGCGCATGATCGTCTTCTTGCGCCAGGCGTTGCAAAGTTTGCTGGTAATAATCAAACAAATTTTCGTGCGGATCATCGCGCGCCATCAAGTTAAGCAACAGCTCGTTCAGATAAAAACCGCACATCAGCGCCGTGCCTTGCAGCTGCGGTTGTCCACCTTGCCATTCCGCGCTGTGCAGGGTGCGCAACTCGTGTTTGCCGAACCAACTCAGCAACAGCGGCTGAAAGTTCATCAACAGTCCGCGCAGCGCGGATTTCGGACGCCGCGCCCCGCGCGCCACCAAAGGCACGCGCCCGTGCTGGCGGCTGAACACTTCCAATATCAAACTGGTCTCGCGGAACGGGTAACTGTGCAGCACAAAAGAGGACTCGTCCTGAATGCGGTTTTTGCTGCTTGAATTCATTCAGCGCCTACAAAGATGCCCGCAACTGCTCCGGCGCGAAGTCGTCCACCATGATGATTTTACGGCGCAACGCGTAGTCGCGCTCCAGCAGTAACGCTTGTTCGGCAGTGATCAGGCCGTTGGTGCGGGCCTCGGCGATCCGCTCCAGTTCGTCCAGGGCTTTGAGCTTGCCCGCCTTGTGCGCTTGCGCCAATTCTGCCTGCAAGGGTTCACATAACAAGGTGCTGGTGAGCGATGCTTCCAACGCGCCGACGGCTTCGTTCTCGTCGGTGGGGATGTAGCTGCCGGCGGTCAAGCGGTCACGCGCCTCGCCTTGCGTGCTTAACAAGGCGGCGATCTCATGCCCCAGTTTGTCGGAAGGCGGTTTGCGGCATAGTCCCAGCGGGAAAATCAATGCGCGCAACAGCAGTGCGGCGATCCGGTTGGGGAAGTTTTGCAGCACGCCATCGAGCGCGACCTGGATGCGGTACAGGCCATCCTGCATTGCCCACTCCAGCAGGGGAACATCCGCCACCGGACGCCCGTCATCCTCGTAGCGTTTCAGCACGGCGGAACACAAATACAATTGGCTCAATACATCGCCCAAACGCGCGGATAATTTTTCGCGGCGCTTCAAACCGCCGCCCAATACCAGCATGGCAATATCTGCGGCAAAGGCAAAGGAGGCGGAATAGCGCGTAAGCAACTGGTAATAGCGCCGCGTTGGCTCTTCCGTCGGCACATTGACGATGCGTCCGCCGGTCAACGCGAACAGCAGGGAGCGCACCGCATTGCTCATGGCAAAGCTGATATGCCCGAACAGCGCCACATCAAAATCCGGCAAGGCTTGTTTAGTGTCGGGGTTATGCGCCGCCTGGATTTCTTTCAGCACATAAGGATGCGCGCGCACCGCGCCCTGCCCGAAAATGATGAGGCTGCGCGTAAGAATGTTTGCGCCTTCCACGGTGATGCCTATGGGCGTCTGCTGGTACAAGCGCCCCAGATAGTTGTCCGGCCCCATGCAAATGCCCTTGCCGCCATGCACATCCATCGCATCGTTGATGACTACGCGTCCGCGTTCGGTGCAATGATATTTGACGATGGCGGAAATCACCGACGGCTTTTCGCCCAGATCAACGGCCTGTGCAGTCAACGTGCGCGCGGCATCCATCACGTAGAGGTTGCCCGCAATGCGGGTAAGCGCCTCTTCCACGCCCTCGAATTTGCCGACCGGAACATGGAACTGTTTGCGCACACGGCAATAAGCGCCGCTGGTGCGGGCCGCCAGTTTCACTCCGCCCGTGGCGCTGGCGGGCAAGGAGATAGAACGCCCCGCCGCCAGACATTCCATCAACATGCGCCAGCCTTGGCCGATGCGCTCCGTCCCGCCGATGATGTAATCCATCGGAATAAAAACATCTTTCCCTTGTGTCGGGCCGTTCTGAAAAGCGGAGTTCAGCGGAAAATGGCGTCGGCCAACGTTTACTCCCGGTGTGTCGGTTGGGATCAAAGCCAGCGTGATGCCGCGTGCAACTTCTGCACCCAGCAGATTTTGCGGGTCGTACAGCTTGAATGCCAAGCCCAGCAGAGTGGCCACCGGCGCCAATGTGATATAGCGTTTTTCCCAGGTGACACGCACGCCGAGCACATTCGATTGCCCATTGAAATCGCCATACCCGACGATGCCGACATCGGGGATCGCCCCCGCATCGGAGCCCGCAAACGGCCCGGTCAAAGCGAAGCACGGCACCTCATCGCCTTTCGCCAGGCGGCGCAGATACTTGTCTTTTTGTTCCTGCGTGCCGTAGTGCAACAGCAATTCGGCGGGCCCCAGCGAGTTGGGCACCATCACCGTGACCGCAGCCGTGCCACTGCGCGTAGCGACCTTGGTCACCACGGCGGAATGCGCCTGCGCGGAGAACTGCAAGCCGCCGTATTCCTTCGGAATAATCATGCCGAAGAAACCTTTGTCCTTGATGAACTGCCAAGCCTCCGGCGACAAATCCTGACGCACATGGGTAATGTCCCAATCGTCGATCATCGCGCACAACTGCTCGACCTCGTTATCGAGAAAAGCCTGCTCCTCCTCAGTCAACGCCGGTTTCGGCAAGGCCAATAATTTTTCCCAATGCGGATTACCCCCGAACAATTCGCCATCCCACCAAACCGTGCCTGCGTCGAGTGCTTCCTGCTCGGTTTGCGATACTTGCGGAAGGATGTTGCGGAATAGTTTGAGGATAGCGCTGCTGACCAGCGCGCGCCGCAACGACGGAATGCCGAAAATCACGATGAACAAAAGCAGCGCGATATAAATCATCTGCAACGCCACTTCTGAAATCCGGCTTTGCACCGCAATTAACGGCACAAATACCATAGCCGCCAGCAGCCAGCTCGCAATTGTCGCGCGGAAGAATGCCAGCAAGAGAACGACTATCAGCAACATCAGCACTATCAGAATCGTCATTGGCGCACCTTCAATCGGTTGTTTGTGGACAGCCGAACTTTAACCTTGACTAGAAGCGCTGACAATGGATAATTTCTGGCGCTGTGTTTGCAACTGGCCCAGTGTTGCGCTGAAGTCTTGCAGCCGCTTCTTTTCCTGCTCCACCACCGCCGCAGGCGCGCGGGCAACAAAACTCTCGGTGTTTAGTTTTCCTTGAGCTTTGGCAATTTCTGCGGAGAGACGCGCGATCTCTTTGTCCAGACGCTCGCGCTCGGCGGCGACATCAATCTCCACCTTCAGCATCAGCTTGAAATTGCCGACGATGGAAACGGGGGCGTCGGTGTCGTCCGGCAATGCTGCGAGCACGCTGACTTCACTTAGCTTCGCCAACGCTTGCAGGTACGGCGCAAAGGTATTGAGCGTCTTCGCATCGCCGCAGGCGAGCAGCGGCACACGCAGTGCGGGTGAAAGATTCATCTGGCTGCGCAGGCTGCGGCAGGCGTTGACCATCTCTTGCAGCACGCCGATTTTTTCGATTGCGGCGGGCGCGATGTGCGCGGGGTTTGCCTTGGGGTAGGCTTGCAGCATGAGCGTGTCGCCTTGCACCCCGGCCAGCGGCGCAACCTTCTGCCACAACTCTTCCGTGATGAACGGAATAATCGGGTGAGCCAAGCGCAAAATGGTTTCCAGCACGCGCACCAAGGTGCGGCGCGTGGCGCGCTGCTGCGCAAGAATCGAAGAATTGATTTTCGCGTTTGCTTCCTCGCCCGCTTGCGGGAGAGGATTGAGGTGAGGGGATTTTGCATCCTCAATCCTCAATCCTGAATCCTGAAGTTGCACCTTGGCCAACTCCACATACCAGTCGCAATACGTGTCCCACACCAATTCGTACACGGTGCGCGCCGCGAAGTCGAAACGGTAGTCTGCGAAGTGCGCCGCCATTTCGTCTTCCGCTTTTTGCAGCAGACTAATCATCCACTGGTCGGCGGCGGAGTATTCGCGCGGCAGCGCGTCATCCAAGCCGACATCTTGCCCCTCGCAATTCATCAGCACGAAGCGCGTGGCGTTCCACAGCTTGTTGCAGAAGTTGCGGTAGCCTTCGCAGCGCTGCATGTCGAACTTGATGTCGCGACCGGGCGAAGCGAGTGAGGAGAAGGTGAAACGCAGCGCATCCGTACCGAAGGCGGGAATGCCTTCGGGGAATTCTTTGCGCGTGCGCTTTTCGATCTGCTCGGCTTGCTTGGGGTTCATCAATCCGGTGGTGCGTTTCTTCACCAGGTCTTCGAGGGCGATGCCGTCGATCAGGTCGATGGGGTCGAGCACGTTGCCCTTGGACTTGGACATCTTCTGGCCTTCCGCATCGCGGATCAGGCCGTGCACGTACACATCCTTGAACGGGATTTTTCCGGTGATGTGCTTGGTCATCATCACCATGCGCGCCACCCAGAAGAAGA
>CAZXDK010000023.1:0-38318 GCA_964639585.1 uncultured Gallionellaceae bacterium
CAGCGCCAGTGGAAGAAGGAATGATGTTTTCCAGAATGCCGCGACCGCCGCGCCAGTCTTTGTTGGACGGGCCGTCAACGGTCTTCTGTGTAGCGGTTGCTGCGTGCACAGTGGTCATCAGGCCGCGCTTGATACCGAAGGTGTCGTTCAACACTTTCGCTACCGGCGCCAAAGCATTGGTGGTGCAGGAAGCTGCGGAAACGATAGCCTCGCCCTTGTAGGTGTCGTGGTTCACGCCGTACACGAACATCGGAGTTGTATCCTTGCAGGGAGCAGACATCACCACTTTCTTGGCGCCTGCGGCGATGTGTTTCTGGCAGCTTGCATCGTCCAGGAAGAAGCCGGTGCACTCGATCACGATGTCCGCGCCCACTTCGTTCCACTTCAGGTTGGTCGGATCTTTTTCGGCGGTCAGGCGGATAGTCTTGCCATTCACCACCAGGTTGTTGCCGCTCACTGCCACGTCGCCGTTGAAGCGGCCATGTACAGAGTCGTGCTTCAGCATGTAGGCCAGATAATCAGGCTCCAGCAAGTCGTTGATCGCAACGACTTCGATTTCAGGAAAATCTTTGCTAGCGGCACGGAACACCATACGACCGATACGACCAAACCCATTGATACCTACTTTAATTGCCATTTTTCTCTCTCCCGACGTTATAAATAATGAGTTTACAACACGACCTGAACGGTCTTCGCCCCAAGGCAACATTGGCAGGGTCTGTGCCCTTTTTAGCCTTTGCCGCGCCGGGGCTTTGTCTTAAAGCTTAGCCAATAACTTTCTTCACTGTGGCAACCACATTGTCAACCGTAAAACCGAAGTGCTTGAACAGCTCAGGAGCCGGAGCGGATTCGCCGAAGCAATCCATACCGATCACAGCGCCTTCCAGTCCGACATACTTGTACCACAGTCCGGTAACGCCAGCTTCAACAGCCACGCGCTTGACGCCCTTGGGCAATACGCTGTCTTTGTAAGCCTGGTCTTGGCGGTCGAACACGTTGGTCGAGGGCATCGACACGACGCGCACGTTAATGCCTTCGCCAGCCAGCGCCGCTTGTGCCTTCATGGCCAGATCGACTTCCGAACCGGTAGCAATGATAACGCCTTGCACCTTGCCGCCAGCGGCTTCTGACAATATATAACCACCCTTGCGGATGTTGGCGATTTGCGCCGCATCGCGTTTCTGGAAAGCGAGGTTTTGGCGGCTGAAGATCAGCGACGATGGGCCGGTCTTGCGCTCAACCGCGCAGATCCACGATGCAGCGGATTCCACGGTGTCGCAAGGACGCCATGTGTCCATATTCGGGATATAACGCAGCGTGGTGGTTTGCTCGACCGGTTGGTGAGTCGGGCCGTCTTCGCCCAGACCGATGGAATCGTGGGTGAACACGTAGATCACGCGCTGTTTCATCAGTGCCGACATGCGTAGCGCATTGCGTGCGTATTCGGAGAACATCAGGAAGGTGCCGCCGAAAGGCAGCAGGCCGCCGTGCAAAGCCATACCGTTCATAATGTGCGACATGCCGAATTCGCGTACACCGTAGCTGATGTAGTTGCCGGGCTTTTTGCCGGAAACGTGGTGCGCACCTGTCCAGTTGGTCAGGTTGGAACCGGTCAAGTCAGCCGAGCCGCCGAGGAATTCTGGCAATGCCGGAACCAGGGCGTTGATCGCATTTTGCGAAGCTTTGCGGGTGGCGATAGTTTCAGCTTTAGTGTTGATTTGCTCCAGTGCGGCAGCGGCAAATGAATCCCAATTTGCAGGCAGATCGCCCTGCATACGGCGCTCGAATTCAGCAGCTTCTTCCGGGAATGCATTTTTGTACTCGGAGAACTTGTTGTTCCACAGTTTTTCCAGACCTTCGCCCTTGGTACGAGCATCCCATGCCTCGTAAACGTGCTTGGGGATTTCGAACGGTGCGTAGTTCCAGCCGATGTGCGCGCGGGTTGCCGCGATTTCCGCATCGCCCAGTGCTGCGCCGTGCACGTCGTGCGTGCCTTCCTTATTGGGAGAGCCCGCGCCGATGATGGTCTTGCAGCAGATCAGCGATGGCTTGTCGGTGACTTTCTTGGCTTCTTCAATCGCGGCATTGATCGCTTCAGGATCGTGACCTTCGACATCGCGCACCACGTGCCAGCCGTAAGCTTCAAAACGCTTGGCGGTGTCGTCGGTGTACCAGCCGTCGATGTGGCCGTCGATGGAGATGTTGTTGTCATCCCAGAAGGCGGTCAGCTTGCCCAGACCCCAGGTACCGGCCAGCGCGCAAGCTTCGTGCGAGATACCTTCCATCATGCAGCCGTCGCCCATGAACACCCAGGTGCGGTGATCTACGATTTCGTGGCCGGGCTTGTTGAATTCGTTGGCCAGCAGCTTTTCCGCCATCGCCATACCGACGGCGTTGGTGATGCCCTGACCCAATGGACCTGTGGTGGTTTCCACGCCGACGGTATAGCCGTACTCGGGGTGACCCGGAGTCTTGGAGTGCATTTGACGGAAACGCTTCAGCTCTTCGATCGGCAGATCGTAACCGGTCAGGTGCAGCAGCGCGTAGATCAGCATAGAGCCGTGACCGTTGGACTGCACGAAACGGTCGCGGTCGGCCCACTTCGGATTGGCCGGATTGTGGCGCAGATGATGATTCCACAGCACTTCGGCGATTTCTGCCATGCCCATAGGCGCTCCCGGATGGCCGGAATTCGCCTTTTGCACTGCATCCATCGCAAGTGCGCGGATCGCACCGGTTACATCATTAAACTTGGGGGGTTTTACATTACGCGCCACAGCCATTTTACTGCCTCCTAAGAAATATTCCGATGTCGAGATTAAATTATAAATTTATCAAAAGGGCAGTGATTATGCCGCAGCGACTTGATTAGGGCAACAGCACCGACATAACATATAGTGCAGCAACTATTCTGCACTATCCTCCCCTTTTTTTAGAGGCTTAATACCCAACTGTTTCAGTTTTCTATAGAGGTGTGTGCGTTCCAGACCCACTTTTTCGGCTACCCGGGTAATGTTGCCCCCTTCCTTCTGAATTTGGTAATTCAAATAGGCGCTGTCAAAGTATTCGCGTGCCTCACGCAAAGGTAAATCAAGCGGCAAGGGAACCATAACCATTCCAGGTTCAAACGTCTTGTCCTGTTTGCTCTCTGGTATTGTTAGTATAGGCGGCATCCCTTTCTGTAAAGCGCTTATCACTGTTTTAAGCAGTTTTTGTAAAGCGATCGGCTTTTCCAGAAAATCAATTGCCCCGATCCGGGTTGCTTCCAGCGCTGTTTCTATCGTGCCATGGCCGGACATCATGATTACGGGCATCGTAAGCAGAGTTTGCGTAGCCCATTCTTTTAGTAAGGTCAGTCCATCTGTATCAGGCATCCAGATGTCCAATAACACCAAATCCGGCTCGCGATTCAAACGAAACGCGCGCGCTTGTTGTGCATTTTCTGCAAGATGTACCCGGTAACCTTCGTCGAACAGGATTTCAGAAAGCAATTCCCGAATACCCATTTCATCATCCACCACGAGTATTTCTTTTGTAGACACTATGCCACCTCCATTTCAAGCGCCAGCGGCAGACTGACAATAACTTGCGTTCCACCGGTCTGCAAATTTTCTATGGATATTTTGCCGCCGTGCTCCTCTACGATCTTCTTTACGATAGGCAACCCCAAACCGGTCCCTTTGGATTTTGTCGTCATATAAGGTTCAAATATCCTGGACAAAACTTGCTCTTGAATACCGCTACCGTTATCCTTCACCGTTAGCTGGAATTCACTGGATGTACTGGTGGTGGAAACAATAATTTGCGGATTGTCCGCTTGTTGCAAAGCATC
Source organism: uncultured Gallionellaceae bacterium (assembly GCA_964639585.1). Lineage (GTDB taxonomy): Bacteria > Pseudomonadota > Gammaproteobacteria > Burkholderiales > Gallionellaceae > PALSA-1006. The sequence continues at coordinate 3,833 of CAZXDK010000023.1, forward strand.
ATGCGCGTTATGCAGCAGGTTATGCACTATTTGCCGCAGCCGTGTCGCGTCACCATTTAGCCATGTCTGGCTGGCGTTCAGCTGCAATTTGATTGGGCTGCTGTTGGCTTCATACAAACCCATCACTTCATTCAACAGTTGGTGCATATCCAGTAAAGTTAATTTTGCTGCGGGAGAGCGTGCGTAATCAGCAAAATCGGACACCATATTCTTCATTGCCGCGACCTGACTCACGATGGTTTGAGTGGCACGATGCAATAGTTTGGCATCCTGTTCATTCAGTTTCTCATTTAGCTTGTGTTGCAAACGTTCTGCGGACAATTGGATGGGTGTCAACGGGTTTTTAATTTCGTGCGCCAACCTGCGTGCCACCTCGCCCCATGCCGCCTGACGTTCGGCTTGCAATAAATGGGTGATATCATCAAACACAATTACATACCCGCTTTCTACGGCAGTGATTAAACGAGTACCGCGCAAGAGCAGTATTTGCTCACCATTTTTGCTAAGTCTCTCGATTTGTTTCTTCCACTCGTTTCCAACCGATTCTGCCGCCGCCATCTTTATCGACTCTGCAAACGAACGCAACAACACGTGCTCGGACGAAATATCAGATAAAGATATTCCATTCCTGCTGCGCAAAGAAATGCCCAGTATTTGTTCGGCACTGGCATTAACCATCTGTAATCTGAAATGATCATCGACCACAATAACACCGGAAGACAGATTAGTAAGAATGCTTTCCAAATACCCTTTCGCATTCTCTAACTGACTTTGCTGCAATCCACTCAATTTTTTTGCATCGGCCAACTGCGCAGTCATCTGATTAAACAGTCCCGTAAGCGCGCCCAACTCATCACGACTTTGCACCGGATAGTTTCCTGAAAAATTACCCTGCGCTACGGCGCGAGTCCCCTCTGCCAACGCAGCCAAAGGTGAACTTAATCGGCCACTTAAGTAAAACGCGGCTGATACCGCACTCAACAATACGATCAACAATGAAAGTGTAAGCGTAATTCCATACAGACGCTTCAACCCTAATCTCGATAAAGTTAGCTCTTGATAATCACGGTATACCGTTTGCACTGTTTCAGCGTCGGTTGAAAATTGCTGGGGAACTGGCTGTATGAATTGCAAAATATGCTGCGTATTTTGGGTTCGTTTTGCTTTTATCGGCACCAAAACGCGCAATGTCAGGTGATTGTCGGGAAAGGCATCAACCAAGCTATAAATACCTTGCTTTATCGAGTCTTTAAGCATCTGGGGATCCGGCAATGGCGGCGTTTTATTGTCCCGCGAGGTTGCAGCCAGCAGTTTTCCATCCTGATTAAATATGGCGGCTTCCTGTGCTTCGCCTTTGTCGATCAGGTTCTCCAAAGAGTCGGTATAATTTTCAGGAGCCTGCTCCGCTAATATCAATGACATCAGCTGGCTCTTTTTCCCCAATTCCTTAAGCCCAGCCTCTAACGAATTCCGCCCCAGATTCAACCCGCCTTCCAGCGCTTTCTCCACCCGGATATCGAACCATGACTCGATACTTTTTCCCAGAAACTGAACTGATATTGCGTAAACCAGCAATCCTGGCAGGATAGCAATCAAGGAAAAAAATATCGTCAGACGCATCATTAACTTTGCGCCAAACACTTGCCCTTTGAGCTTGGAACGTAATTGCCATAACTGGTATCCGATTAACGCACATAATCCCAGCGCCAGCACCCCAGTCAATATCAACAAGCTGGAATAATAATGCGAAAACAGCGCAGTATTTCCACTGGCGCTGGACAATAGATAAAGTATCGCAACACCGAGAAGACCGCAAATTATGATGAGATACCTCATGGCGAAGATTTCCCCTCGGTCTTTAAACCTTCAGACTGCATCGGCCAGCTATATCGTTCCGATTCCAGATTCCATTCGTTATTGGTTAATGCATTGACTTGTAGCGGTTTGGGTAGTTGGGATGCATCCAAACGCATCTGCGCGTAAGCCGTATACCTAGTCTCGCTACTAAGCATCTTGGCTACATAACCACTTCCGTTGTTTATTAGAACGCCTGGAATAGGAGGCGCGGTCTGGTGTCCCAGCACGTGCAAGGCGCTTTCCAGGTTGGCAAAGCCTTGGAACAGTGAACCGCGTGAAATCCTGTATTGCCGTGTCAACGCATTATAGGATAGCTTGGTTGTCTGCTCATTTTGGACAACGGCAGTATCCAGCCAATACCACCGTGAGCGCATAACGGTGAGTTCGCTGACAAAGCTGAGCGCGACCCCGCGTTTTAGCGCATCCGCCACAGAAACTGGTAAAGTGATTTTGAAGTCGGCGGATATTTCATAGCCCTCATCACCTAGGCGGGTTCCCGCTTTTACGACAGAAATACCATCGGCGCATGCAAAAGACGCACAACCACACAAACTTAGCCACAATGCCAGCTTGCAAAAACGGTTAGTTATCTTTTTGCAACAACGCATAAAAAAATCCGTCATGCCAACTGTTGGGTAAAAATTGCCCATTATGCATTTCGTCCACCGCGAGTGGAATCTGCTTTGCCGTATCACACTGCGATAGGAATTCATTGATGACTTGTTGATTTTCGCGGGTAAATATTGAACAGGTCACGTAAAGCAATTTACCACCTCCGGCCAATAACGGCCATAAAGCTTGCAGAATTTGCGCTTGTTGTTGCGCAAAACCTTCAATGTCGGATGGTCGGCGCAACCATTTGATATCAGGGTGTCGGCGTACGACCCCGGATGCCGAGCATGGAACATCTGCCAATATCCTGTCAAACAACCTGCCATCCCACCAACCTTCAGGAACCGCTGCGTCACCACAAATCAGCGTTGCGTCTAATTTCAAACGTTGCAAATTGTCCTGCACGCGCTGCAAGCGTTGTGCATTTTTATCTACCGCTACCAGTTCGATATTGTGGGACTCAAGTAAATGCGCGCTTTTTCCGCCGGGTGCGGCGCATACATCCAGTACGCGCATATTCTCACGTACATCCAATAATCTTGCAGCATGTTGCGCACCAGCATCTTGTATGGACACCACGCCATCAAAGAAGCCCGGCAGCTTTTCCACCCCCAAGGGAGTGTCCAATAACAAGGCTTGTGGCGGAATCAATTGCGCGGAGATGTTTTGCGCGCTTAATTTTTCCAAATATTGTTGCGGCATCGTTTGGCGTATATTTGCACGCAGCGTCATGGGCGGATGCTGGTTTCCCGCCTCTAAAATGGAGAATGCCATTTCTCCATATTGTTCCTTGACTGCCTCTATCCACCATAATGGATAAGAAAATCGCCCTTCATCCGTCTCCGTGGCATACCGTATCAGTTCGTTCTGATTGCGTAAAAAATTACGCAATACAGCATTCACCAGCCCGCCTGTCGCAGCATTTATTTTTTTTGCGGCGCGCACAGCATGATCGACTACGGCGTAGTTTGCCGCTTTGCTATATTGCAATTGGTACAAGGCAACCAGCAACAATTCCCGCAACCGGGAATCTTGCAACGGTTTGCTCAACAACTTATCCAGTATCGTTACAAGCTGTCCGTAAAAGCGCAGCGTGCCGTAACACAGGTCTTGCAGCGCTCCACGCTCTTGGGACGAAAGCGATGAATGACTGTGCAAGACATCGCTCAAAGCCTGATTCAAATTGCGCCCGGCCAACACCTGACCAACAATGTTTGCCGCGAGTTGTTGAACGAAATGCATTAAGCCGACACAAAGCGGTCGCCCGCCTGAACTTGAAAACCTTGCAAAAATTGTGACGCGGATAATGCTTTGGCATTGGGTTTCTGTAACACTTCAAGACCGATTGCGCCGCTGCCACAGGCCACCACCAGCGCATTTTTTTCCACCGCCAGAACTACTCCCGGTGCACCCGATAAGTCATCGCGAACAGATGCTTGCCAAATCTTGACTGGAATATTGTTGATTTTTGTACTTGCTCCGGGAAACGGGTTATATCCTCGAATGGCGCGTTCCAGCTCTTTGGCTTCCCGTGACCAGTTCAATTGCGCTTCCTCCTTGGTGAGTTTGGCAGCATAGGTTGCCAACAGGTTATCTTGCGGTATGGCGTTCAATTGCCCGTGTTCCAATTTACCCAGTACTTCAGTGATGGCCTCGGCGCCCAATACGGCCAGCTTGTCGTGCAGCGTATCAGCAGTTTCTTTTTCTGTTATCAAACAGGACTTTTTGAGCAACATGCCACCGGTATCCAACCCCGCGTCCATACGCATAATGGTAATTCCCGTTTCAACATCTCCTGCCAGGATCGCGCGCTGAATTGGCGCTGCTCCACGCCAGCGCGGCAATAATGAGGCATGGATATTCAAACAACCCCAGCGGGGGATTTGCAAAACGGCCGGAGGCAAAATAAGCCCATATGCCGCAACGACCATCACATCCGCTTGATATGCCGCCAATTGTTGTTGTATTGAAATATCTTTTAGCGATATCGGTTGCAAGACCGTTATGCCATGTTGCAACGCCCGTTGTTTTACCGGACTAGTCTTAAGTTGCATACCGCGTCCCGACGGGCGATCCGGCTGGGTTAGCACAGCGACAATATCAAGCCCAGCCGACAACAACGCAGCCAATGCTTTTTCGGCAAAAAACGGGGTTCCCGCAAAAATAATTTTCAAAATTTTCCCATCAAAAAGTTTCGCGCAAACGTTTTTTCAATTTATTGCGTATACGCACTTGTTTCAAGTGGGAGAGCTTTTCCACAAAGACCTTGCCTTGCAAGTGATCTATTTCGTGCTGGATACATACCGCCAGCAGCCCCTCCGCATTGAGTGTGAAAATTTCACCTTGCGCATTCAATGCCCGCACCGTTACACGCTCGGCACGTTGCACTTTGTCATAAATGCCGGGAACAGATAAACAACCTTCCTCACATTTGCTGTCACCATCGCTCATCATAATTTCCGGGTTAATAAGCACCAGCAGGTTGTTATGTGTTTCCGATACGTCAATCACAATGAGTTGCTGATGAACATCCACCTGGGTTGCTGCCAGACCGACACCGGGGGCGGCATACATGGTTTCTGCCATGTCAGAAATCAGTTTACGAGTTGCAGCCGTGATTGCATCAATCTTTTTTGCAACTTTGTGCAAACGCTCATCGGGATAGATCAGAATTGGGAGAATTGCCATAAATGCTTGCTAATTTAAGTAACTAGATGCAGAATTTAATCGTGTGTGCGAACACCGCACCGCACTTTCTTTACTTTGCTGGAGTTTTCATGCGCAAGATTATATCGCTGATTTGTCTGCTTTTGCCCATTCTCACTTACGCCGATACTTTGGAAATCCGCGAAAACGCCCCGGATCGTCATGTCGTGGTAAAAGGGGACACGCTCTGGGATATATCGGCCAAGTTTTTCAAAGATCCGTGGAAATGGCAACAAATCTGGGGACTCAACAAAGATACTATTAAAAATCCTCACTGGATCTACCCCGGCGACGTGATATTTCTTGATCGTACAACGGGCACCCTGTATGTCGGTGCGCCACCCCAGCCCGCTGCTACACCCGACAACAGTATTGTTAAGCTTTCGCCGCGCGCGCGCGAACTGGAAAGCGATCATGATTCGATTCCGATGATCCCCTATAACGCAATCGCCCCATTTCTTTCCCGACCGTTGGCTGTTGATAATGTTGATTTGAATATTACGCCAACATTGGTAGGAACTTTCGAGCATAGGCAGTTATTAGGTGCTGACGACATCGGGTATGTGAAAAATCTCCCAGCCGGCAAAGGGGCGCAATGGCAGGTTTTTCGACTGGGCAAGTCGTTCATTGATCCTGATACCGAAGAGGCGCTTGGATACGAAGTCATTTATTTGGGCGACAGTCTGGTAGAAAAATTTGCTCCTATCAGCGAGGTTAGAATTACAAAATCTGTCTCGGAAATTGCCATAGGCGATTATTTAACCCAATCTACTGAGGTATTTGACCAAAATTATAAACCTCATGCACCCGACGCTAAAATTGTGGCAAAAATTATCTCGGTTCTCGGAGAAGGCGAGCAGGCGGGGCAAAACTCTATCATTACGCTCAACAAAGGTAAGCGTGATGGACTTGAAAGTGGTCACGTTCTGGCTTTGTATCAAAAAGGCGAGGTTTTGAAAAAGGGGCATATATTCAGACCCAACACCATTACGCTCCCCGATGTGCGTTATGGTTTGGTTTTTGTATTCCGCACGTTCGAAAAATTTTCCTATGCACTGGTCTTGCAGACACGTTTACCAGTCCAAATGCTGGATACCGCCCAGACTCCTTAAGTAAAAAATGTCTCTCGACGCAACCTTGGCGTCATGGCTCACGTTGACCCAAGTTTCAGGCTTGGGCAATGAGGGTTTACGTCGGCTGCTGCAAACTTTCGGTTCACCGGAAGCAGTGTTGCTTGCTGCTCCATCCGAACTGAGTCGCATCGTCAAGCCGGTGGTCGCCCAGTCTATTGCTGCCGGCATTGACGAACAATCCCTTTTGATCACTGAGGAATGGCTGAATGATCCCCTCAATCATGTATTGAGTATCGCCGATGACGCCTATCCTCAGGCCTTGCTTAACATTTCCGACCCGCCGTTTTTGCTTTTTGTAAAAGGTTGCATCGAACTGCTCAATGCACCCGCACTCGCCATCGTCGGTAGCCGTAACGCCACGCCGCAGGGACTTCGCAACGCAGAAGCCTTTGCGCAAGCTGCCAGTGAGTCGGGGTTGTGCATTATCAGCGGGATGGCGCACGGTATAGACGCCGCCGCCCACCTTGGCGGATTGCGCGGGAAGGGATGCAGTATCGCCATCGTGGGCACCGGCCTGGACAAGGTTTACCCTTCCGCGAACAGAGAATTGGCGCACCAGTTGGCACAAAACGGCGCTATCGTTTCCGAGTTCCCCCTTGGTACACCGCCATTACCGGCCAACTTTCCCAGGCGAAATCGTATCATCAGTGGCCTGAGTCTGGGTTGTCTGGTAGTGGAAGCATCATTACAAAGCGGCTCGCTGATTACTGCGCGTATGGCTCTTGAGCAGGGTCGTGAAGTGTTTGCCATTCCCGGTTCTATCCATTCGCCCCAATCCAAAGGTTGTCATGCGCTTATCAAACAGGGAGCTAAGCTCGTTGAAAGCGCGCAGGATATTCTGGAAGAATTTGGCGCTCATTTTACTAACTTGAAGCCGGCTTTACCCGCGTTGCCTGAACATGAGATATTTGCCCATCTGAGCTTTGATTCGATCGATTTAGATACATTATCGCAACGTAGTGGCTTGACGATAGCCGCGCTATCCGCCATTCTGTTGCAACTGGAATTAGAGGGGCGTATTACAGCTTTGCCCGGCGGCCTTTATCAACGCATTGTTTAATAAAAGGAATTAAGGCCTCATGTTCGATATTCTTATGTTTTTATTTGAAAGCTATTTTGATGCCGGCAGTTATCCCGATTCAGATCGGCTTGCCGTCAAATTAAGTGCCGCAGGATTCGAGGAAGAGGACATCAGCCAAGCCGTTAATTGGTTGGCTGGTTTGCAACAACTCTCGCTGAATGATTATCCGCCCAGCATCAACCAAAGCGGTTTACGCTGTTTTGCCGAACTCGAACGGCAACGCATCAGTCTTGATGGTCTGCGCTTCATTTCTTTTTGGGAACAGAACAAAATGATCTTGCCGGTGGAGCGTGAGATGATTATTGATCGTGCCGTTGCCTTAGGTCAGGAATCGCTAACGCTGGACAAAGTGAAATTGATCGCCTTGATGGTGCTTTGGCGCCAGCACGAAGAATTGGATCCCATGTTCATCGAAGACCTGCTCACTTCCGCCGACTCGGCGCAACTTCATTAATTATAAAATCCGCAGCAGATGGCAAAAAATCTTTTAATCGTCGAGTCTCCCGCCAAAGCCAAGACGCTCAAGAAATATCTCGGCAAAGACTTTGAAGTCCTCGCCTCCTACGGTCACGTGCGCGACCTGGTGCCGAAGAACGGCGCGGTGGATACCGAGAACAACTACGCGATGAACTACGAAACCATCGCGCGCAACAGCAAACATGTGGACGCCATTGCCAAAGCCGCAGCGGATGCCGACAACATCCTGCTGGCGCCCGACCCGGATAGGGAAGGGGAGGCCATCGCCTGGCATATTTCCGAATTGCTCAAAACCAAGCGCGCGCTCAAGGGCAAGAAAATGCAGCGCGTGGTGTTCTATGAGATAACTCAGACTGCGGTGCAGGAAGCGGTCGCTCACCCGCGCGAAATCGCCATGCCGCTGGTGAACGCGCAGCAAGCGCGCCGTGCCTTGGATTACTTGGTGGGCTTCAATTTGTCGCCGCTGCTGTGGCGCAAAATCCGCCCAGGCTTGTCCGCGGGTCGCGTGCAAAGTCCCGCGTTGCGTCTCATCGTTGAGCGCGAGCTGGAAATCGAGAAATTCAAAAGCCAGGAATATTGGTCCGTGCATCTGGATAGCCAGAAGAACAGCATCCCGTTCAGCGCCAAATTATTTCAGTACCAAGGCAAGCGGCTAGAACAGCTCAGCATAGCCAGCCAAGCCGAATACGACGCCATCCACGCCAAACTGAACGACGCCAAGCTGCCGCCGAAAGTGGTGCGCGTCGAAAAGAAAGGCAAACAGCGCAGCCCCGCCGCGCCGTTCACCACCTCCACGCTGCAACAGGAGGCCGTGCGTAAACTCGGCATGACCTCCGACCGCACCATGCGTACCGCACAATCGCTGTATGAAGGTGTGGACATCGGCGGCCAGACCGTAGGTTTGATTACCTACATGCGTACCGACTCGCTGAATCTGGCGAATGAAGCGGTGGCGGAAATTCGCGGTTACATCGGCGACAATTTTTCCGCCGATTACCTGCCCGGCAAGCAGCCGACCTACAAGAGTAAATCCAAGAATGCGCAGGAAGCGCACGAAGCGATTCGTCCGACTTCGATTTTGCGCACGCCGGACAGCATGCGCGAACACCTCAATATCGACCAGATGCGCCTGTATGAAATGATTTGGAAGCGCACGCTCGCTTCGCAAATGTCGCCCGCGCGCTTCGATACCGTGAGCGTGGACATCCGTCTGTCCAGCGACGACACATTGTTCCGCGCCTCCGGTCAGACCTTGGTGTTCCCCGGCTTCATCGGCGTATACATGGAAGATGTGGACGACGCCGAAGAAGAAGACAGCGCCAAGTTGCCGCCGCTGGTCGAAGGCGATGTGCTGCCCGTAGACAAACTCTATGGCGAACAGCACTTCACCCAGCCGCCGCCGCGTTTCTCCGAAGCGAGTCTGGTCAAGTCGCTGGAAGAGTACGGCATCGGTCGTCCTTCCACTTACGCCACCATCATCTCGACACTGCAAGCGCGCGAATACGCCACGCTCGACAAGAAGCGCTTCATGCCCACCGATGTGGGCCGCGTGGTCATCAAATTTCTCACCGAACATTTCACACGCTATGTGGACTACGGCTTCACCGCCAATCTCGAAGACGAGCTGGACGAAGTTTCAGAAGGAAAACGCGACTGGATACCGGTTTTGGACGAATTCTGGAAGGGGTTCAATCAGCTCATCGTTGACAAAAAAGATGTGGATAGACCAGGCACGGAAGTGTTGGAAGAGGCCTGCCCGAAATGTGGCAAGCCCTTATCCAAGCGCTTGGGCAAGCGCGGCAGTTTCATCGGTTGCACCGGTTATCCCGAATGCGATTTCACCCGCAATTTGAGCGGCGAAGTAGACGAAGGCGAAGCGCGCAAAGAATTAGGAGAACACCCCGAAGCCAAACAGCCCGTGCTACTGCTGCGCGGTCCTTATGGTTACTATGTGCAACTCGGCGAGGTGGTCGAGGGCGAAAAAGCCAAACCCAAGCGTGTATCCTGGCCTAAGGAATTACCGCTGGAACAGGCCGATCTTGCCCATGCGCTCAAACTGCTTTCACTGCCGCGAGATCTCGGCAGTCATCCCGAAAGCGGCAAAAAAGTCATCGTCAACATCGGCCGTTTCGGACCTTACATCGGCCATGACGGCAAATTCAAATCCATTCCGCGCAGCGAAAGTATCTTTGACATCGGTTTGGATAGAGCGGTGGAATTGCTGGCGCAAGCCAAAGCGGGCAACACCGTATTGCGCACGCTGGGCGAACACCCCGACGACAAGGCTCCGGTAGAAATTTGCAGCGGACGCTACGGCCCTTATGCCCGCCACGGCAAAGTCAACGCCACTTTACCCAAAGACATTTCACCGGAAGAGGTCACGCTGGAAGAAGCGCTGGAATTGATTGCCGCCAAGGCTGCAAAAGGTGGGACAGGAAAACCGGTGAAGAAGACCGCGGCAAAAAAGAAAGTGGCAAAACCTAAAGCGGCGGTGAAGACGAGCAAAGCAAAGACTACGACTAAAGCAGCAAGCAAACCTGCGGTGAAGAAAGCCGTCAAAAAGAAAACCTGAAGTCGCGGAAAAGCACTATCCGCAGATTTTCCTCTATGGGATGTGTGCATTTTGTAGCAGGCGGCTGTGGCAGCGCCTGCAATTTTGGCTATTTTTCAGCTTAATCCTGGGTAGCGAACCAAGCTGCAATCACTGCCTCCGCCTCATCCATCCCCTGTTTTTTCAGGCTGGAAAAAAGCTGCACCGAGCAAAACGGAAAGTGTTCCGTCAGGTAAGCCGTTACTTCACGCAAAGTCTTGGTGGCTTGTTGGCGGCTTAGTTTGTCCGACTTGGTCAGCAGGATATGCACAGGCTTGCCGGTTTCCGCAAACCAGTCCAGCATTTGCTCGTCCAGCGGCGTTAAAGGATGGCGGGAATCCATGATGACCACCAAGCCGCACAAGGCTGCACGTGTTTGCAAATACTGGCTCAGCAAGGCTTCCCAATGTTGCTGCACATCGGGCGGCACCTTGGCGTAGCCGTAACCGGGCAAGTCCACCAGAAAATTATTGTCGCCCAGTGAAAAATAATTCAGGTGCTGGGTGCGCCCCGGCGTCTTACTGGTAAACGCCAGCCGCGTGTGGTTGGCCAGCGTGTTGATGGCGCTCGATTTGCCCGCGTTGGAGCGCCCAACAAAAGCCACTTCCTTGCCGCCATGCAGCGGCAAGTCTTTCATGTGATTGACCGTGGTGAAAAAAGCCGCTTGCGAGAACAGTCCCATCACTTCCAGGCCGCGAATATCTTGTCGGCTGCGGCGATAGTCGCTGCAATGTCGGCCTCGGTGTGCGCGGCGGAGACGAAACCCGCCTCGAACGCCGACGGCGCAAGGTAATGTCCCGCATCCAGCATGGCGTGAAAGAAACGGTTAAAAGCATCCTTGTCGCAGGCCATCACTTCGGCATAGCTGGTAGGCAACGCCTGACTGAAATACAGGCCGAACATGCCGCCCACCGATTGGGCGCAGAACGCGATGCCGTGCTTATGCGCCGCCGCAGTCAAGCCTTCGGTAAGCTGTTTTGCCAGTTGTGACAAGCGCTCGTAGAACCCCGGAGCTTGCACTAACTTCAACGTAGTCAGGCCAGCCGCCACCGCCACCGGATTGCCGGATAACGTTCCCGCCTGATACACCGCTCCTAGCGGCGCCAGGCATTGCATGATGTCGCGCCGCCCGCCGAACGCGGCGGCAGGCAAACCGCCGCCCATCACCTTACCCAGTGTCACGAGGTCGGGTTTGATACCGTAATAGCCTTGCGCGCCTTGCAGACTGACGCGGAAACCGGTCATCACCTCGTCGAGTATCAACACTGCGCCATGCTGGGTGCACAGCTTGCGCAAGGCATCGAGGAATTCGCGCTTGGGCGCGATGAGATTCATATTGCCCGCCACCGGCTCGACGATCACCGCCGCGATTTCCTTACCCATGTCGGCGAAGGCTTTTTCCAAGCCTGCCGCATCGTTGTAATCCAGCACTGTAGTCAATGCGGCAATTTCAGCGGGTACGCCGGAAGAACTTGGCTGGCCGAACGTCAGCGCACCGGAACCGGCTTTCACCAGCAAACCGTCCGAGTGTCCGTGGTAACAACCTTCAAATTTGATGATGCGCGAACGCCCGGTGTAGCCGCGCGCCAAGCGGATCGCCGTCATGGTGGCCTCCGTGCCGGAGCTCACCAGACGCACCATTTCCAGGCTGGGCAAAATCTTGCACAGCAACTCGGCGATTTCCAGTTCGGATGCGGTTGGTGCACCGAAACCCAAGCCTTGCGCGGCTGCATCCTGCACCGCCTTCACCACCTCGGGATGGCAATGACCGACGATCATCGGCCCCCAGGAACCCACATAGTCGGTGTAGCGCTTGTCGTCCGCATCCCATATGTAAGCACCTTGCCCGCGTTTGAAAAATAGCGGCGTACCGCCCACCGAACGGAAAGCGCGCACCGGCGAATTCACCCCGCCGGGGATGATGCGTTGGGACTGGTCAAATAGTTCCTGATTGTGAGATGTCATACTGAACCCTGCTAATAAGTGTTGAAAATTCCCGCGCGGCAGACTGAATCTCTGCCGCATCAAAGACTGCCGAAATAACGGCCAGCGCGTTGGCTCCCGCTTGCACCAGCGTCCTGCCATTGTCTAACGTGATGCCGCCTATCGCCACCAGCGGCACATCCAGCTCACGCCGCGCCCACTGCAATAACTCCGGTTCTGCGCGCACCGCATCTGGTTTCACACTGGAAGGAAAAAACGCACCGAACGCGATATAGTCCGCTCCGGCTTGCATTGCTTCTTGCGCCAATGCTTTGCGATTATAACAAGACACGCCTATGAGCTTGCCTTGCCCCAAAACCGCTCTGGCTACAGCCGCAGAGCCGTCGTTTGCTCCCAGATGCACCCCTTCAGCGCCCACTGTGTGGGCAAGTTGAAAGTCGTCGTTAATGATGAGAGGAACTGAAAATCGCCGGGTCAATTGATGCAATGCTGCCGCTTGTGTTGCGCGCAATTCGGCGCTTGCGGTCTTATTGCGATACTGCACCAGTCCGGCCCCGCCTTGCAACACCAACTCTACCCGCCGCAATAAATCCTGGGTATCGCTCAGGTCTGGCGTAATCGCGTAAAGGCCGTTAACCGATTGGCTCGTAACACAACGGGATTCGGCTCTGTTCACGTTTGCCCTCTCCTCAATCCTCCCCCGCACGCGGGGGAGGAGGCGAACGAGTAAGGCAATTTTTTAACCCTGCCCTTAATGACGGGTTTCCGAATCATCCTCGTCTTCGTCGCGCGCCCAGAACAGACGGTCCGGAATATGTTGTCCCATACCGGGGCGGAAACCGTATTTCAGCGCTTCCCAAGTGTATTCTTGCGCCTCGCGCACGGCGTCTTCCATGCTCAAGCCATTTGCCAACAAGGCCGCAATCGCGGCGGCCAGCGTGCAGCCGGAGCCGTGATAAATACCGGGCAAACGCGGCCAGCTGTCACTGCGCACCAAGCCGCGCTCACCATACAGGGAGTTGATGACTTTGGGCGTTTGTTCGTGCGTTCCGGTAATCAATACATATTCGCAACCGAGCTGGATGAGGCGCTTGGCGCTTTCGTTGAGATTCGGGTCGTCCTGCTCGTTTTCCTCATCATGAATCAAGCGCCGCGCTTCCATGCTGTTAGGGGTGAGGATCGTGGTTTGCGGCAACAGCAATTCGCGCAAAGCGTCCAGCATATCCTCGTTCGCCAGTTCATCGCCGCGACCGGATGCCAGCACGGGATCGAACACCAAAGGAACATCGGGGTAGTCTGAGATAACCTCGGCGATGGCGGTGATGTTTTCAACACTGCCCAGCAAGCCTATCTTAAAAGCCGCGACGGGCATGTCTTCCAGCACGGTGCGCGCCTGATCGACTACCCATTCGGCATCCATCGGTTCCACATCGTCAACACCGCTGGTGTCTTGCACAGTAATGGCGGTAACCACCGACAGCGGATGGCAACCCATACTGGCGATGGTCAAAATATCGGCTTGCAAACCCGCGCCGCCACTCGGATCGGTTGCTGCAAAAGTCATCACGATAGGAGGAATATCAGACATATTTTTAAGAGGGCGCTATGGATTAAGAATAAGGCGTGATTCTAACTGAAACCAACGCCCTGCCAGTAAAAAATACCGGCAGGGTAAGATAAAAACTGGAATGAAAGCAGCGGAAAAACCGTTATTTCTTAACCATGTTGCAGGGCGAATTCATGATGGTTCCCGCCCCGTATCCGGTGATCGCGATCGCCATCGCCATCAGAATAATTCCAGTCGCAGTCACGAAAAAGTAGAACGATAAAAAGAAAAATACGATACCAATAAAAATATAAATCGTCCCTTGCCGTGCAGAATTTTCCATAATTAACCCCCCTTGAATTGTGATTATTTTGCGATGCAGGCGCGTACTCTATGACCAAACCGCTTATTTGGCAATCGGATTTGCTTCCCCGTTTGTTTGCGCAGCTATCCAATTGGCGATGCGGGCATAATCCTTAAAGTCGAGATTTTCCGCGCGCAATTGAGCGTCGATACCCAGGTGCGCCAAAGCATCGTCAGCAAGATGCCCGCGTAACGTATTGCGTAGCGTCTTACGCCGCTGGCCGAAAGCAGCCATAACGACTTTTGCGAATACAGCTTCATCCTCCACCAAAATTTTATTTTTCGGAATGGGTATCATGCGCACGATGGCCGAATCCACCTTGGGAGCGGGTCGAAACGACTGTGGCGGCACGTCGATCAATTTTTCCATGTAAAAGCGATATTGCAGCATTACCGACAGCCGCCCGTATTCCGGCGTAGAAGGACTGGCCACCATGCGCTCCACCACCTCATTCTGCAACATGAAATGCATATCGGTGATGTGCGCCGCGTAGTCGGCGAAATGAAACAGCAGCGGCGACGAAATGTTGTAAGGCAGATTGCCGACTATCCTCAATGGAACGGGCAGTTCGGCAAAATCGAACTTCAGGGCATCGCCTGCGTGGATGACGATTTTTTCTTGCGGATAATCTGTTTTCAGGCGCGCGATGATGTCACGGTCGATTTCCACCACATGCAGCGTGTTTAACCGGTTCAACAACGGGCGCGTCAACGCCCCCAGACCGGGGCCGATTTCCACCATATGGTCGTCCGGTTGTGGATGGATGGCGCGCACGATGTCGGCGATGATGTTCTGATCAACGAGGAAGTTCTGCCCAAACTGTTTTTTTGCTTTATGCAAGATTCACCCAAAATTTAATAAACAGTTCAGTGTAGGCCCATGCGCGTAGCGCGTGACGCCGGAGCTAAAACGTTTTTTGGCTTCATGACCCATTTCAATAATCCCCCAAAGGGCATCAATGTTATGTCCGTGCATGTTGCGCCATCTCCGTTGCGATCTTGATCGCTTCCAGCAAACTGCCGACATTGGCCTTGCCTGTACCCGCCAGTTCCAGCGCCGTGCCGTGATCGACCGAGGTGCGGATAAAGGGCAGGCCCAGCGTGATGTTCACGCCCTCGCCGAAGCTGGCGTGCTTCAATACCGGCAAACCCTGGTCGTGGTACATCGCCAGCACGGCGTCGCATTCGCGCAGGCGGTGCGCGGCAAATAAAGTATCGGCGGGTAACGGCGCACTGACGTTGATGCCTGCACCACGCAGTTTGTCCAGCACGGGGATCATCACTTCGATTTCTTCGCGGCCGAGATGCCCGCCTTCGCCCGCATGGGGGTTGAGTCCGGCAACAAAAATGCGCGGATTGGCAATACCGAAGCGGTGTTGCAAATCACGGTGCAGGATGCGCAGCACCGATTCCAGCAACGGGGCGGTGATGGCGTCAGCCACTTCGCGTAGCGGTAGATGCGTGGTGGCTAATGCAACGCGCATTTGTCCTCCGGCGAGCATCATGACGACCTGCGGAGTGCGGGTCAGTTCGGCGAGAAATTCGGTATGCCCGGTAAAGGGAATACCCGCCTCGTTGATGATGCCCTTGTGCACGGGCGCGGTGACCATGCCGGAAAATTCACCGGACAGACAGCCGTCCACAGCACGGGACAACATTTGCAGCACATAGGAGCTATTGGCCGGATCTGGCTTTCCGGTTGTTACGGGATGCGCCAGCGCAACATGAAGCACCTCCAACTCGCCTGGCACAGGCGGCAAGGTTGGATCGTAATCTGTTAACCTGACGTTGATGCCGAGTTGCCCGGCGCGTTGCTGCAACAGCGATTTATCGGCAACGACCACCAGTGGCTGTGTGTGCTGCGCCAGTTGCAGACAGAGGTCGGGACCGATACCTGCCGGTTCGCCGGAAGTAATAACGAGAGGCTTAAACCCCTCCCAGCCTCCCCTTGTCAGGGGAGGAGCGGACTCTGCTCTCCCCCTGACAAGGGGGAGTTGGAGGAGGTTTGGGTCTAATGGATTATTTGGGTTACACATATCCGCTCCCAGTGGGAGGGGTAAGGGATATTGCAGCGATATTCACGTTACTTGCGATATTCGATAAAAGCCCGGTCACGCAACTGGCGCAACCAATCCTGGAACGCCTCATCGGACCTGAATGCGCGTATGGCATTGCGCGCCTGTTGCTTCTTTTGATCCAAACTTACGTCCGTACTCCGGCGCTCGATGATTTGAATCAAGTGCCAACCAAAACCCGATTGCACCGGGCCGCTTATCTGCCCTACTTTTAGCGCATCCATCGGCGCCTCAAATTCCGGCACAGTCTCGCCCGGCGAAAGCCAACCCAGATCACCGCCTTGTGCCGCACTGCCGTCTTCGGAATACAACTTTGCCTGTTCGGCAAAATCAGCGCCCTTGTCGATACGCTGCTTGACTTCCAGCAGGCGGCTTTTCGCTTCATTTTCCGGCGCCAGCTCGCTGGATTTAATCAGGATATGGCGCGCATGGGTTTGCGTAATAATCACCGGAGCATCCTTGCTGCGCCGCTCCAAAAGTTTGAGTATGTGGAACCCGTTCGGGCTGCGCAAAATTTCGGTTATTTCGCCGGGCTTCATTTTTAACAAGGGTTCGGCAAACAGGGGCGGCAGACGATCAGCCGGTTTCCAGCCAAGTTTTCCGCCCTGTAACGCGTCTTGCGCATCGGAATAACCCGCGGCTACTTGTGCGAAAGGCGCACCTTCAAGCAATTTAGTCCTGGCTTGTTCGGCACGCAGTTTATAGGTCTGGATTTTTTCCGCGCTAGCCTGTTCGGGAACGACCACCATGATATGCTCCAATTGAAGCTCTTCGCCTTTGCCCACCAGTTTAGTCTGGTTGCTTAAATAGTTTTCAATCTCGTTTTCGCTCACAACCAGTTTGCTATCCACCTCACGCTCGCGCAGACGGGCAGTCAGAATTTCGGTGCGAATTTCCTCACGGAATTTATTGAAGTCGATACCTTCCTGTTCAACCTTGCTGCGAAAAGCCGCGAGAGACGGAAGTTTATTTTGTTGCGCGATGCGGCCCAGCGCTTTGTCCAACTGTGCATCATCAACCCGTAAACCCGTCTCTTTGGCGAACTGTAATTGCAGCATATCCCCGATCATCCGTTCCAGTATTTGCTTCTCCAGCACTTCGGCTTCGGGCAAGGGAGTGCCTTGCTTCTTCAATTGGCTCACCACAACCGCAAGACGCGCATCCAACTCGTGCCGGGTGATAACATCGTCGTTTACGATTGCAAGGATGTGGTCAATTGACCGTGGATGCTTTAATGCTTCCGCCGCCTGGGCGCAAGAAGTAAAAGAAATAATCAACCACAAAACAACCTGTCCCACTTGTTTGCTCAACATGAATTCTTTCTATCTAAATTATTAACGTAAACCTTGCGCGGGTTTATCGGTGGAAGGCGAATTCAGCTTGGAATACCCGGGTATGCTGGAGCGCAATGCGCCGAGAGGATCGGCGCCCAGCGCCACAAGATCGTTCAGCTCCAACTGCACAAACATTCCCGTGGAGACCTGCCGTGTGGCCGTCGGAAATTGCTGGGCCACCAAGCGCAACATCCAGCATGACTGATTATACTCAAGCCCCGCCAATGCCTCCAATACCCGATTGTCCTGCAATGAATAACTCACGCGCGAAACGCCATACCAGCGCCAAAGCAATGGCCACTGGGTGGAAAAATCCACTTGGCGCACATCGTTTGCGGGAATATCGCCGCGAGTATAACGGTATCCGAGATTTAACACCTTCCCGGTTTCCGGCTTGTATCTCACCGTCAAATATGATGACTGGGTATGCATAGTGTTGGGGTTGTATTGCAGCATACTGTCCAAAGACAGCGCATCGCTCACTCTGCCTGCGGCCGCAACCAGGATGTCGGAGCGGCTATTGGCATCCGGCGTAAGCAGATTCACCTGGGGAGCTTCAAAGCTAAAACGTTCTCCAACCGCAACGCGCAGACGTTCCGCCCCCCCGGTTTTATCAATTAAACGCGAGGTAAAAGCGACCGTCATCATGTTTGCGTCTCCCACGCGATCATTCCCAAAAAAACGATTTTCGGTGAACATCTGGGCAAAGCTGAACACTGCCTGCGTAGAATCGTAGTTGGGTAAATAATCCTGATAGTTATAGGGGATCTTTACATAGTAAGCGCGCGGCTCCAGTGTCTGTACATAGTCTCTATTGACCAGCGCGAGATCCCGCTCAAAGGTCATGCCGCTATCCAGGCTAAAAATTGGCAAGGTTCTGGAGGAGTTCGGCGTGTTCGCCGTATTGTTTTCGCCCATCAGGTACTGGGTATGGTGCAGGCCCAGCTTGGGTTTCAGATAAAATCCCGGATCGTTCAGCACCGCGTAAGTGAGGGTGGGAAACAGCACCAGACGCTGACCGTTCGCCAAAGTGGGATGCCGGAAATTCACGTATTCATTTACCACATTAAGCTGTGTATTTTCGACGCTCTTTTGCGCGCTCAGACTGATTTGCGGCAAACGATAATAGGGGATGGCGACAGGGGATAGCGGGTCTTGCAAGGTCTGGAAAGTTTGCGCTTTCATGGTGGCCGACCACCAGCCCCCGCCGTATGACAACATGCCCTCATTGGGTAATTGAGTCTGGGTGCCGCTGGCTACTGTGGTCGATAAATCGCGGAAATAGGCATTATCCGATACACGGTTAAAATTCAGCAGGGCGTTGAATCCGCCGCCCAGATCCTGAAAATGCCTGAATGCCCCGCGTGACCGGGTCAAGTTTGCAATGCGGTCGTTTTGCAATTCGTCATAGTGAATTTCACCCGAAAAATTTGCCCCCATGTATCTGAACTCATTGTTAAGCAGTACGCCACGATTGGAGATAATCCGGGGTGAAATCGTGGCATCGCGGCTGGGCGCGATGTTCCAATAAAAAGGCAAAGTGATTTCCGCACCACCGGAAGCCGTGACACCAAAAGTCGGCCCCAGCAACCCCGATTTCCGCCGTCCATCCAAAGGGAAATTCATCCAGGGCGTGTAGAGCAACGGCACCCCCTGGAATTCGATCCAGGCGTTATGTGCCGTGCCGAGTTGCGACTCGCGGTCAATCTCCAATCTGGACATTCTTAATAACCAGTCGTCCTTCCCTGCGGGGCAAGTCGTATAAACCGCATCTTCAAACTCGTAGCTTAATTTGTCCAATCTAAGCATGCGTTCCGCAGAACCCCGCGCGTTATTATCTTTCAACTGAAAAGCCGGCTTATTCATCTGTCCGGTATTGCTGTTCAGGTTCATCTTCAAATCGGGGCCGGAGACGATGCCATTGGGCTGTTCCAGACGCACTGCACCGGAGGCGGTGAGGTCACCGGTTTTTAGTTCGTAAATGGCATGGTCGGCGTAGAACTTTTGTGTGCCCTGTTGCAGCTCGACATTGCCGTGCGCCTCTATCTGCTGATTTTTTTTGCCTTCCACCTGCTCCGCATCAATATAGATATTTTGGTCGGGCGCAGACGCGGCGGGAGATAACGCATGGTCGGGCAACACGGCGTCTCCCGCATGGCTATGCAGCGAAAACAAGCCGAGGCCGAGAAAGAAAACGGAATGGAAGCTAAAACGCATGATGCAGGGCGGATAAATTAAGATGCTAAAATCGCACAAAAACACCATTAAGGCAAACCGATGCAACGTCAACAACAGCTTGCCGAGTGGCTATCCAGCCTGTATCCAAACGAAAGATTCACCCTGATGATGCTTTTGGCATCAACCGAAAATATCCGACAAGAACAGGAGCGACAAACAAGACTAGCTAGACGTACTAACACCAAAGAACTGGATTAGCACTTTACAGAACAAAATAAACGACGGACGCCGCCGCGATAATCATAAACGGCAGAGCGTAACCGAGGATGCGAATAAAGCTATCTTGCACCGCCGCTTGCGGCCATCCATGTTCCATGAACGCGAGTATGACGCCACGATTCGGACGCCACTCCAGATTCCACAACAACCCCGCAGAAACATACAGCACCGATGCGGCAAATATATTGGGCAGCCAGGTGATGGGGTAGTGACCGTCGCGAAACAGGATGTAGAGATCGTAGCACCAGCTTGCAGAAAACAGCCAGCAACACATCGCCACATACGCATGGCCTGCACGGGTCTTGCCTCGCAAGAAAAGATAGAGGGCTCCCATTACCCACGGAGCGGTGGCGAATGTCAGCAGCGACATCATGGCTGCGTCAAAATAATCCCAGGTGGGATCGCCCGTGTACGGCGCTATCCAGGTCATGCCGGAGGCCGCCACCGCGAAGCTGGTCAGCTTCCATGGTGCTGCCATGAACTCCCGATAACCCGCAGAGAACAGTGAAATGGCTTGTCTGTCACGAAATGCGATGACGATAGCCATTGCACACGCCAGAAGATAGCAGCCAACATAAACCTTTAATGCCAAATTCATGCCACATTCCTCCCTGATTAAAACAACTTTGTCGAATGTGTACATGTTAAACCTTGATATGTGCAATTCAAGCGCGCGAACCTCCTGATGCCGTGTGGGCGGACGCACTCTCATAACTGAAAACATAGTCTGCTGGCGCAGCCGCCAAGCCCATGATTCCTCTTTGCTGCGAGCCCTTGACGAGACTCTAGTGTCGCGACAATATGATTACCGGCTTCCACGATGAAGACACCTTGAAGGTCTGGATGGGCGAATTTTTCGGCGTCTGCCAAACCGGACTCAGGACGTGGCGCGGCGCAAGTTGCGGATGTTGCACAATGCACAGCGGATCGAGGACTTGCGCATTTCGTCGAACAATAGGCTGGAAACATTGCGCTACATCCACCCCGGCAAAGTGCTGCGCGAGAAATTCTTGTTGCCTCTCGGCGCCGCATTAGCTTTTACACATCGCCCGAAAGGGCGACGTTCTTTCAGAACCAAAGGGGCAAGCTCATCATGGAGTTGACCGAATTCGGAAGGGATCGCGGGCTTGCGGAGCAGGCAACGTGTGCATCAGGCCAGTGTTTGGCGCGGGTGATTGCCGTCGACCGCGGGCGCTATGTCGTGCGCAATGAACACGGCGAAGTGCCTGCCGAGCTGACGGGCAAATTTCTTCACACCGCGGCATCCTCGGTGGATATGCCCTGTGTGGGCGATTGGGTGTGCGTGCAGTATCACGATGCGAATACGTTTGCGAGCATCCACGATGTGGCGCCCAGACGGTCTTTTCTGCGGCGCAAATCTCCCGGCAAGAACATCGACTTCCAGATGATCGCGGCGAACATCGATGTGGCGTTCATCGTGCAGTCGTGCCATTTCGATTTCAATGTGCGCAGGCTGGAGCGCTATCTGGTGATGGTGAACGAGGGGCATATCGAGCCGGTGTTGCTGCTGACCAAGACGGATCTGGTGAGCGCGGCGGAGCTCAAGCGCATGCTCAACCATATCCGCGCGGCTGGCATCACGGCGCGCATCATCACACTCAGCAACGCAACGGGCGAGGGCGTAGAGCAGGTGCGGCAACTCATGCAGCCTGGCAAGATTTATTGCCTGCTCGGTTCTTCGGGTGTGGGCAAGACGACGCTGATCAATCATCTGCTGGGTCATGACGCGCTGGAGACCGGCGCGGTCAGCGGCACGGGCGAGGGCAGGCACACCACCACGCGCCGCCACTTGCTCATACTCGACAATGGCGCGCTGCTGATCGACATGCCGGGGATGCGCGAGCTGGGCATCCTGAGTGCGGGCGAGGGGCTGGACGACAGCTTTGCCGAGATCAAAGAGCTTGCCTCCCAATGCCGTTTCGCCGATTGCAGCCACAGCAACGAGCCGGGCTGCGCGATCCGCAAGGCCATAGCAAACGGCGAGCTGAACGCGGAGCATTACCAGAGTTACCTGAAGCTAAAGGCCGAGTCCGATTTCAACGAGATGTCGTATGTGGATAAGCGCAAGAAGGACAAGGCGTTCGGGCAGATGGTGAAAACGGTGTTGAAGCAGAAGCACAAGTAAGTTGCTCAGTGAGCAAGCAGTTTGCTTGGGTCAGGAAAGCGCTGATTTAATCCGTTTGTCCTGAGCCGCGAGTTATTTGACTTGGGCGACCGGATCCCGGTGTTTGTTTTTGCTGCATGGCATTGACATCGCGCAACTTGTCCCCTGATAATCCCCGCCATGAAAAACTTTCAAGCCATTCGTTTCGTTCGAGCCGCCTCATGCGCCAAGCTGCGCATGGTGTGGCATCGCACGCCGGGTGGTCTGGAGAGTTAGCGTTTAGTTTTTTGCAGCAGCAACTTTCACAAGGCCACAGATTATTTTCTGTGGCCTTTTTGTTTTCCGACCGTTCCATCACCGGGCTCGTGGAACGGTTGGCAGTACGTTGAGCCGAGGAGAAAAATCATGTCGCTTCCAGCAGCATTCGTTTCGGTCATCCTGATCTGGTCTACCACGCCGCTCGCCATCAAATGGAGCGCGCTGGGCGTCGGTTTCAGCTTCGCGGTGTTTTCGCGTATGGCCATCGGCGTGCTGCTGTGTGTGGTCTTGCTGGCGGTGTTCCGCATTCGCGTGCCGCTGCACCGCAAAGCGCTGCTGGCCTATCTGGCGGGCGGATTGAGCATGTTCAGCACGATGGCGCTCACCTACTGGTCATCGCAATTCGTCAGCTCCGGCATGATCGCCGTGCTGTTCGGTTTGTCGCCGCTGATCACCAGCGTGGGGGCGATGCTGTGGCTGAAGGAAGAAGCATTCACGCCGAATAAATTGGCCGGGATGGTGCTGGGCGTTCTGGGATTGATACTGGTGTTTCGCGGCGGCTTGGGCGCAGGCTCGGCAGTCGGATTGGCAGCCCTGTTTCTTGGCGTGGTGGCGCAATCGTTGGGGCTGGTGTGGCTCAAACGTATCGGCGACGATAGCCCGCCGCTGGCCATGACGCTGGGCATACTGGTGGTGGCGTTGCCGCTGTTCTTCGGTGCATGGTGGCTGATAGACGGGCACGTGCCTGCGGAAGTGCCGGAGCGTTCCATTGCGGCAACGGTGTATCTCGGCACCTTCGGTTCGGTGCTGGGCTTCGCGTTGTACTACTACCTGATCAAGCACATGGAAGCGGGGCGCATTGCGCTCATCACCCTCATCACGCCGGTGATGGCGCTGTTGTTGGGGCATGCGCTGAATAACGAGGAGATCTTGCCGCAAGTGTGGCTGGGCACGGCCTGCATCGTGTCGGGCTTGTGCCTGCACCGTTGGGGCGCGCAGTGGATGGCGCAAGCGGCAATTCGTATCGGTAAGTAAGGATGGCGGCGGGGCTGCGTTAATGCAGCCTCGCGCTACGCGCCCGGCTCAATGACTATCGGTGTGAGACACGTTGTCTTCATTGCCCCGATTTGAATCTTTCAACTGAAAACCGGCTTATGTCCGCTATTGCTGTCCAGGTACATCTTACGGAATGGAAGCAAAAACGCATGATGCAGGGCGGATAAATTTAAGATGTTAAAATCGCACAAAACACCGTTGAGAATAACACCATTAAGGCAAACCGATGCAACGTCAACAACAGCTTACCGAGTGGCTTTCCGGCCTGTATCCAAACGAAAAATTCACCCTCGCTCCCGCATCTGCCGATGCCAGCTTCCGCCGTTATTTCCGCGCCACGTTCGCCGACGGAAGCACCAAGGTCGTCATGGATGCCCCCCCGCAGCACGAGGACTGCAAGCCCTTCCTGCATGTGGGCAAACTGTTCGAGGACGCGGGCACGCATGTACCCCATGTCTATGCGCAAGACCTCACGCAAGGTTTTCTGCTGCTGTCCGACCTCGGCAACACGACGTACCTGCAAGCGCTGGATGCCAAGAGTGCGCGCAAGCTCTACGAGGCGGCCACCGATGCGCTCATCAAAATCCAGCTTGCTTCAAAACCCAATGAACTGCCGCCCTACGACGAAGCCCTGCTGCGCCGCGAACTCAACCTGTTCCCCGAGTGGTACATTGCCAAACATCTCGGCGTCACCCTCAGCGAAAAACAAAGCGCCAAACTGGAAGAATGTTTCCAGCGCATCCTGCGCAACAACCTCGCCCAGCCCTGCGTGTACGTGCACCGCGACTACCATTCGCGCAATCTGATGGTCGTCGATCCGACACGGTGGGGCGGAGCCCACGAGTGCGGGAGGATCGACCAGACGGCCACTCCCGCAAACGGCTCGCTTTGCGAGGAACGTGTCGTGGCCGTGGAGCCAAACCCTGGAATATTGGACTTCCAGGATGCCGTCTACGGCCCCATCACCTACGACCTCGCTTCCCTGTTCAAAGACGCCTACATCAAATGGGAAGAGGAAGACATCATGGATTGGCTCATCCGCTACTGGGATAAAGCGCGCAAAGCCGGGCTGCCGGTGCGCGAGGATTTCGGCGAGTTCTACCGCGACTACGAAATGATGGGCGTGCAGCGCCACATCAAAGTGCTGGGCATTTTCGCGCGCCTGTACCACCGCGACGGCAAGGACGGCTACCTCAAAGACATGCCGCTGGTGTTCGAATACCTGCACCGCGCCAGCGCGCGCTACATCGACCTCAAGCCCTTGCTCAACCTGCTGGATGAACTGCATCCGTCGGCAGTGCAAGAAGGTTATACCTTCTGATGAAAGACATTCCCCCTATCGAGCGTGTGCTGTTGGGGCTTCAGCCCCTTACAGCCATGGCCTACCCCTTGCGGGTGCAACTTTCCCCCGCAAGCGGGAGAAAGAGCAATCGAGAAAGGCATTCTTAAATGCGAGCGATGATCCTGGCCGCCGGACGCGGCGAACGCATGCGCCCGCTCACCGACCTCACGCCCAAACCCTTGCTGCAAGCGGGCGGCAAACCGCTCATCGTGTGGCACATCGAACGCCTGGTGCGCGCAAGCATCACCGACCTCGTCATCAACCACGCCCATCTCGGCATGCAGATCGAACTGGCGTTAGGCGACGGTAGCCAGTACGGTGCGCGCATCCGCTACTCCAACGAGGGCACAGCATTGGAAACGGCGGGCGGCATCGCCAATGCGCTGCCACTTCTAAGACTTCCCTCTCCCTCCGGGAGAGGGAATGAGGGTGAGGGTGAACCGTTCGCGGTGGTCAACGGCGATGTGTACTGCGACTACGATTTTTCGCACCTGCCCGCCCGTGCTGTCACGCTTACCAACAGCGCCGACATGGCGCATCTGGTGCTGGTGGACAACCCCGAGCACAACCTCAAGGGCGACTTCTGTCTGCTCAATCAGCGCGTTTCTCCCGCATCCTCGATCCTCGATCCTCAATCCTCAATCCTGACTTTCAGCGGCATCGGCCTGTATAAACCGCAACTGTTCGCGGGCATCCCGCGCGGCAGCAAAGCGCCGCTCGCGCCCTTGCTGCGCGAACAGATCGCGCAAGGCCGCGTCAGCGGCGAACACTATCGCGGCGTGTGGGTCGATGTCGGCACGCCGCAACGCCTGCAACAACTCGACCAGCAATTACAATCCTTAACCTGAAAGCCAACGACATCATGCCACTCACTCCTGCCAACCGTTTTGTCCTGAAATACATCAAACACGTCGAAATGACGGGCGTGCTCATGCGCATTTTCAGTTTTTCGCTCGTGAGCTGGATGGGGCCTGCCAGCCCGTTCATGTTCGTGTGGACATTCAACACCATCGACGCGGTGATGTTGTCCTGGTGCGCGCTGCTCAAAAAAGATGCGGCCTACACCACGCTCAACCTGTTCTGGGTGCTGGTGGGCGTCGTCGGCATCCTGCGCGCGGGCGGCTGGCTGCATTGAGCTATCACCGGACAAATCGGTTTATCATCCGCCCATGACACGCACACCCTACACCGAACGCCGCCAACGCCTGCAAGCCAGAATGCAGCACGGCATCGCCGTCATCCCCACCGCGCCTGAAGTGGCGCGCAATGCGGATGCGCATTACGACTACCGCCACGACAGCCATTTCTATTACCTCAGCGGCTTTGCCGAGCCGGAAGCCGTGCTGGTGATACTGTCCGGCGATAAAGCGCAAAGCATTTTGTTCTGCCGCGAAAAAAATTTGGAGCGCGAAATCTGGGACGGCTTCCGCTACGGCCCCGAAGCCGCGTGCGCACATTTCGGTTTTGATGCCGCTTACCCCATCGCGCAACTGGACGAAAAGCTCGTCGAGCTGATGGGCAACCAGCCCGCGCTGTTCTACCCCGTTGGTGCGGATGCGGCCTGGGACGCGCGCATCCTCAAATTGCGCGAAGCCGTGAAAGAAAAAGCGCGAACGGGCATCCGCGCGCCGAACGAAATCCGCGATGTGCGCGAAGCGCTCAACGAGATGCGCCTGTTCAAAGACGCGCACGAGCTGGACATCATGCGCCGCGCTGCCGCCATCTCCTGCGCCGCGCACCGCCGCGCCATGCGAAGCACCCGCCCCGGCCAGTTCGAGTACGAAATCGAAGCCGAATTCCTGCATGAGTTTTGCCGCCACGGCGCGCGCCAACCTTCGTACACCAGCATCATCGCGGGCGGCGGCAATGCCTGCACCCTGCACTACGTCGGCAACAACGCGCGCCTCAACGACGGCGACCTGCTGCTTATCGACGCGGGCTGCGAGCTCGACAGCTACGCCTCCGACATCACGCGCACCTTTCCGGTCAACGGCAAATTCAGCGCCGCGCAAAAAGAGGTTTACGAAATCGTGCTCGCCGCGCAGGCCGCCGCCATCGCCGCCGCACAACCCGGTAAACACTGGAACGATCCGCACGACGCCGCGCTACGCGTGCTCGCACAAGGTTTCATCGACCTCAAGCTGTGCCAAGGCTCGCTGGAATCCGTGCTCGAAACCGAAAGCTACAAACAGTACTACATGCACCGCACCGGCCACTGGCTGGGTATGGACGTGCACGACGTGGGCGAATACAAAACCGGCGAACAATGGCGCGAACTGCAACCCGGCATGACGCTCACCGTCGAGCCCGGCTGCTACATCCGCCCCGCCGACAACGTGCCGCGCGAACTGTGGAACATCGGCATCCGCATCGAGGACGACGTGCTCATCACCGCTGGCGGCAACGAAGTGCTCACGCAGGATGCACCGAAGACGGTGGCGGATATTGAAACGCTGATGCAGCAATGAAGCGGGGGCTCCCTTTGACAGCGATGCATCATTTTGCCAGCCTCGGCAAAATGATTAGTAACCTTTCTTTGGTATAGATAGGATTGTATGGACATCGAACGATACAACGAACGCAGGCACGAGTTAGTCACCGCAGTTCGGCGCTTGGAGGAGGCGTGCGCGCAGCCTTTTTCCAGTTTCATTCGCGATTCGGTGATCCAGCGTTTCGAGTTTTGCTGGGAGCTGGCGTGGAAAACTTTGCGCTTGAAGCTGGAGGCTGAAGGTGTGCAGGTCAACACACCGCGTGAAACTTGGCAGCAGGCTTTGCAAGCGGGATTAATCCTTGATGGCAATGCCTGGTCTGAGGCGCAGAAGAAGCGCAATCTCACCAGCCACACCTATGATGAAAAGCTGGCCGACGAGGTTTACCGTTACGTGTTGCAACAGGGTTTGCCGCTATTCCAGAAGCTGGCTGCGGACGTTGAAAAATGGCCGTCGGCACTTTAACTTTCGGTTTATCCGATAGCCTCCTCGGCGATTTGCGCCGGGTGTTCGCGGCCTATCCGGAAATCGAACAGGTGCTAATCTTCGGTTCCCGCGCCAAAGGGACATTCAAGGACAGCTCGGATATTGATTTGGCCGTGTTTGCACCTGGTATGAGCGAACAGCGCTTTACACAATTGTGGAACGAGCTGGATGCTTTGCCGCTGGTGTTCAGGATGGATGTGCTGCACTGGAACGCCTTGGGCAACCAACGCCTGAAAGATAAAATACCCGCCGAAGGCAAGACGCTGTATTCACCAACGCTTACAGAGAAAGTATAAGCAATGACTCATTCCCTCACCTGCGACATCGCCATCATAGGCGGCGGGCCTGTGGGCACCGCGCTGGCGCTGGCGCTGCGCGAAAGCGGGCTGAACATCGTGGTGCTGGAAGCGCGCAAGGCCGCAGAACAAAACGCCGATCCGCGCGCGCTGGCGCTGTCTTACGGCAGCCGTTTGCTGCTCGATAAACTCGGCGTGTGGCAACAGATCGAACAGGTTTCCGCCATCAAGACCATCCAGATTTCACAAAAAGATTCCTCCGGCCTCGCCATGTTGTACGCCGCCGAAATGAAAGTGCCGGAGCTGGGCTACGTGCTGCCGTATCCCGCGCTGCAAACGGCGCTGCATCAGGCGCTGCTGCATACCGGCGCTCTCTATCTGGAATGTGCCAGCGTGACCCGTTTGGAGCCTGCGGCGGACGGCGCGACGCTCACCTATCGGCACGAAGGCGTCGAACGCCAACTCGACGCGCGCCTCGCCGTGGTGGCCGATGGCGGCAAGCTGCTGGAAGCGACGCATCCGCCCAAGGTCAGCGAATACGGCCAGAGCGCCGTCATCGCCCACATCACTTGCACCGCGCCGCAAGCCGACACCGCGTTCGAGCGCTTCACCTCGCAGGGGCCGGTCGCGCTGCTGCCCTACATGGATGGTTATGAAATCGTATGGACGGGCTCGCACGAGCAGGCGCAAGCCATGCTGCAATGGGACGATGCCACTTTCCTCGCCGCACTGCACCAACATTTCGGCGCTGCCGTGGGCGAGTTCACCGGCGTCGGCAAGCGCAGCAGCTTCCCGTTGCGCCTCAAGCGCGCGCCGGACACCACGCTGCCGCACACCGTGCTCATCGGCAATGCCGCGCAAACCCTGCACCCGGTGGCCGGGCAGGGTTTCAACATGGGCGTGCGCGATGCGTGGGAACTGGCGCGCCTCATCCTGCGCGCTCAACCAGCAGCGCTCGGTGGCGCCGCGATGCTGGCGGACTACCGCAAATCGCGCCGCATCGACCGCAACGCGGGCATCGGTTTCACCGACGGCTTGGTGCGCATTTTCTCCAACGATTTGCCGCTGCTAGGCAGCGGACGCGGCTGGGCATTGTCCCTGCTGGATCGCGTGCCGCAGGCCAAAAGCTTCGTGGCAAAACGCATGATGTTCGGGGCGAACGGCTGACATGAACACTACTCCGCGACAGGAAAAACTCGCCATTCTGTTTGCCGACATCAGCGGCAGCACCGCCCTGTACGACAAGCTCGGCGACGTGGAAGCGCTCAGGCTGGTGACCCGATGTCTGGACATCATGATCGCGGAATTGTCGCCGCACCAAGGCGTGCTGGTTAAAACCATAGGCGACGAAATCATGTGTACCTTCCCCTCCCCGGCGGAAGCGCTGCGCGCGGCCTGCGCCATGCAAACGGCAGTCGAGCAGCAACGCCCCGGCGGCGAGCGCCCCATTTACATCCGCATCGGTCTGCACTACGGCGAGGTCATCCGCGAAGACCACGACATGTTCGGCGATGCCGTCAATGTCACCGCGCGCGTGACGGCGATCACGCGCGCGCGCCAGATCATGACCACCCGTGCCGTGGCCGAAACATTGCCCGCGGATTTGCGCGGCAAGGTGCGTCAGGTATCGCGCGCGGAATTTCGCGGCAAAGAAGAAGCGATGGATGTGTTCCAAGTCAACTGGGAACAGGACGACACGCTGAGCACGCGCATCGGCCTGCCGCAGTTCCGCAAACCGACCGAGGCGCGCCACGAACTGATGCTGCGCTACCACCGGCAAATCGGCACCGTCGACGAACAGCACAAAAGCATCGTGCTCGGCCGCGGCGATACCTGCGACCTCATCATTCAGAGCAATCTCGCCTCGCGCCAGCACGCGCGCATCGAATTCAGCTTCGGCAAATTTGTCATCTCCGACCACAGCGCCAACGGCACCTACATCCGTTTCAGCGACAACCAGATCATCCATCTCGCGCATCAGGAAATCATGCTGCACGGCACGGGCGCGATCAGCCTGGGACAGCCGTTCAGCGAGGCGGCGGCAGAAGTGATCGAGTATCTGGTGCAATGACCATCCAGACGGCCTCTATACGCATAAAACCGCTTGAGGGCGCTTCTAAAAATGCAGATTTCGCCCAAATGCAAGGCGTGGAAAAAATTTGCGAGCATCTGCTGCGCGGATTGCCTGCTTACCCCACTTCCGCAACGCAGCATAACCAGCCCCTTGTCCGCTTGCGGGCTTAGTGGAATGGCTGGTAGTTTCATCAGTTGGGATGAAATATGGATTTTTAGAAGTGCTCTTGAGAGATATACTCATCTGTCCATTACGCCTACCAGTCAACTTTAACAGCGCAAGCTTCTTCGACAAGCAACCGAATATGCTGAATAAAATACATCCAAAGAATAGCTTACGCTCGCAGATCAGCCTGGCCAGCGGAGTGATCACATTGCTGTTATCGCTGTTGCTGGGTTATTACGAGGCGAAAGACATCCAGGAGTATATCGAAAAGAGCGAGGGAGAATCCTTCGTGCGGCGAGCAAAAAGCGTTCTGGATGTGCTGGATCGTGGCATGTTCGAGCGCAGCCGCGAGATTCAAAATGCCGCCATCCTCGATGAAATTCGCGATCCGCGCGTCCCCATCGAACGCAAGCGCGAGATATTGGAACACCTGCAAAATACCTTCAATGCTTATGCGTGGATCGGCATCTGCGACGCCAATGGAATCGGATTGGTCGGCACCGGAAAGTATCTGGAAGGCAAAGACCTGTCGAAGCGTCCCTGGTGTAGCAAGGGCCGCGACAGATCTTACATCGGCGACATGCATGACGCATTGCTGCTCTCCAAGCTGCTGCCCAATCCCAGCGGCGAGATGTTCTATCTGGTTGACGTTGCGGCGCCGGTGATAGACAAAAATGGCGTACTGCAAGGCGTGTTGTGCGGCCACATCTTCTGGAAATGGGCTGAAGAGGCGCTGGACAGCAAGAAAACGCCCGGCAAAGACATCTTTTTGCTCAGCAAAGATGGCCTGGTGTTGTCTGGCCCGGAAGCGCCTCGTAGCGCATTGTCCAAGCTGGCCCCGCAAACCATGCTTGCTATTCAGCAGACTGAACGAGACAGCGGCTATCTGCTGGAAAAATGGAGCAACGGCAAAACCTATCTGGTCGGTTATGCCAAATCTTCCGGCTATCGCGATTATCCCGGTTTGGGTTGGGTGTCATTGATGCGCGAAGATGTAACGCAGGCGTTTGCACCGGCACGTCAGTTGCGTCAGCGCATCCTGATGATGGGTATCGGGCTGGGTCTGCTGTTTTCCTGGCTGGGCTGGATGCTGGCTGGACGCATCGCGCGCCCGATTACGCGCATCAGTCAGGCGGCGGACAAAATTGCGGCCGGTGATCTGGTGTATGACGTGCCAACGCAGCGCGGCGACGGCGAAGTCGCGCGTCTTTCGACCGCCATCCACGACATGGTCGAGAAGCTGACCCGTGAGATTGCGCAGCGCAGGAAAGCCGAGCAAGGTTTGCGTCTTTCGGCCAAGGTGTTCGAAAACAATTCCGAAGCGATCATGATCACCAATGTCAGTCACAATATCGTGTCGGTCAACCGTGCGTTTATCGAGATCACCGGTTATACGGAAGATGAGGTGCTGGGTCAAAATCCGCGTTTCCTCAGTTCCGGTAAGCACAACCAGGAGTTTTACCGTGCGTTCTATGAGGCTCTGAACAATAAAGATCAATGGCGCGGCGAAGTCTGGAACAAGCGCAAGAGCGGCGAGGTATTCCCGGAATGGGTCACCGTCAGCGTATTGCGCAACGAGCAGGATCTAATCACCCATTACATTGCCGTTTATCTGGACATCACCGAACGCAAAAAAGAAGAAGAGCGTATCCAGTATCTGGCCAATTACGATGTATTGACCGGATTGCCCAACCGCTATCTGTTGAGTGATCGTCTGGAACAATCACTTACACAGGCACAGCGCCATCACACCAAGATGGCCGTAATGTTTATTGATCTCGATCACTTCAAAAACATCAACGATTCGCTGGGGCACGATGTCGGGGACGAGTTGCTGAAAATGGTATCGCAACGGCTGAAAACTTGTCTGCGCCGTTCCGACACCATCGCGCGCCAGGGGGGGGATGAGTTTGTGGCCCTGCTGGGCGACCTGAGTTCGGAGGACGAAGTCACTTTCGTCGCCGAGAAAATGGTCGAATCCCTGCTCGAACAATTCACTGTAAACGAGTACAAATTGTCGGTCACGCCCAGCATCGGCGTGAGCATCTATCCTGACGACGGCGAGACCGCCGTACAGTTGTTGCGCAATGCCGATCTGGCGATGTATCGCGCCAAAGATGTGGGGCGCAATCGTTTCGAATATTATAAGCCGGAGATGAACGCCAAGGCGGTACAGCGCTTGCAACTCGAAAACGATCTGCGCGTTGCTATCGCCATGGGACAACTCATGCTGCATTACCAGCCCAAAGTAAATATTCTCAGCGGCGAAATGGTCAGCATGGAGGCTCTGCTGCGCTGGCAACATCCGCAGATGGGATTTGTATCCCCGGCACAGTTCATCCCGGTAGCCGAGGAAAGCGGGTTAATCAACGAAATCGGCGATTGGGTATTGCGTCAAGCGGCAATGCAGCAACGTATCTGGCAATCGCTGGGCTACCGCATTGTGCCTGTTGCGGTAAATCTGTCAGTACGCCAGTTCGGGCAAGAAGACCTGGTGGAAAGAATCATATCCATCGTGCGCGATGTCGGCATCCCGGCGCATTTCATCGAGTTGGAATTGACCGAAAGCATGCTGATGAATCATGGCGGCAATTGCCTGACCCTGATGAATCAGCTTAGCGACGCCGGGTTTGATATGGCACTGGACGATTTCGGCACCGGCTATTCCTCGCTCAGCCGTTTAAAACTGTTGCCGATGAAAGCGCTAAAGATCGATCAGTCGTTCGTGCGCGACATCACCACCGATGAAAACGACGAGAGCATAGTCAGTGCAACCGTGGTGTTGGCGCATGCGATGGAAATGCGGGTGATCGCCGAGGGCGTGGAAACACAGGAACAACTCGACTTCCTGCGCGATTTGCAATGCGAAGAGTATCAGGGCTATCTATTCAGCCGCCCCGTTCCCGAGCATGAGGTGAAACAATTCCTGATACGCGAAAACGCAACGGCCTGAGGATCATCACCCCAGCCTCTTCAGCAGCTTCTCATGTATCCCGCCGAACCCGCCGTTGCTCATCACCAGTATCTGGTCTCCCGACTTGGCCACGCCAGCGATGGCTTCGATGAGTTCGTTGAGGTCGTCCTTCACCACGGCCTTGTCGCCCAGTGGCGCTAGCGCGCCGCGCGCGTCCCAGCCCAGATTTCCCGCATAGCAGAAAGTCAGGTCGGCGTCTTTCAAACTGCCGGGCAGCGCGTCTTTCATCACGCCGAGCTTCATGGTGTTGGAACGTGGCTCCAACACGGCAAGGATGCGTGCCCCGCCTACCTTTCGGCGTAAGCCTGCAACAGTCGTGTCGATGGCGGTAGGGTGGTGCGCGAAATCGTCGTACACGGTGATGCCGTTGACCGTGCCGCGCACTTCCATGCGGCGCTTCACATTTTTGAATGCGGCGAGTGCGGCCAGGCCTTGCGCCACGGGCACACCGGCATGGCGCGCGGCAGCCAGCGCGGCGAGCGCATTCATGCGGTTGTGCTCGCCCATCAGCTCCCATTGCAAGATGCCTTGCTCGACACCGTTCAGTGTTACGCGGTTGTCGGAGGCTATGTTCCAACCGTCGTTGCTGCCGAATTTTTCCACCGGCGTCCAGCAACCGCGTTGGATCACGCGTTGCAGCGATTCCTCGCGCCCGTTGCACACCACCAGCCCATTGCCCGGCACGGTGCGCACCAGATGATGGAACTGCGTCTCGATGGCGGCGAGGTCGGGGAAGATGTCGGCGTGGTCGAATTCGAGGTTGTTCAAAATCGCGGTGCGCGGATGGTAGTGCACGAACTTGGAGCGCTTGTCGAAAAAGGCGGTGTCGTATTCGTCGGCCTCGATCACGAAGAACGACGGCCCCTCACCCCCGGCCCCTCTCCCGCTTGCGGGCGAGGGGAGACCTCCTATGCGCGCCGAGATGCCGAAATTCTGCGGCACGCCGCCGATCAGAAAGCCGGGATTCAGCCCCGCGTATTCCAGTATCCACGCCAGCATCGAAGTCGTCGTGGTCTTGCCGTGCGTACCCGCCACGCCCAGCACCC
>CAZXDK010000024.1:0-7833 GCA_964639585.1 uncultured Gallionellaceae bacterium
TCGAAGACCGCCTGCGCGGACTCAAACTGCGCGTGCCGATCAAGGGCGTGCGCGCGCGCCTGATACCCACGCCGGAAGAATTCCAGCTGTGCCGCGAACTCGGCAAACAGCTTGCACTACACCTCACCGGCAATATTGAAAACCGTGTGATTTCCATGTCCGAATTACTCAGTCAGGAGCCTATCCGTGCCTAAAGCCAACGTCACTTTCGAAAAAATCGGCATCACCGTTTCTGTTCCGGCAGGCACACGCCTGATCGAAATCTCCGAAAAAGTCGGCGCCAGCATCACTTACGGCTGCCGCGAAGGCGAATGCGGCAGTTGCATGATGCAGATCGTCTCCGGCATGGAACATATGAGCCAACGCTCGGTACTGGAAGACACCGTGCTGCAAGAAAATCTGGCCGGACGCAATCACCGTCTCGCCTGCCAGGCCCAAGTGCTGGGCGGCGACATTACCGTGAAAGCCTGATTCTTTAATCAGCCTCCAAACAAGATTGATTTTTGAAAACATGCAGTTTTTAACTTTTTTTACAACCACAAGGAGCAACAGCAATGCCTAACATCACCTTTTCCAGCCCTCTGCACAAAGACAAAACCGTTTATGCCACCGCGGGCAGCCACACCAAAACCGTGCTGATACTGGCCAAAGAAAATCACATCCCCATCGATTTCGGCTGCGAAAACGGCGAGTGCTCCACCTGTCTGGTAAAAGTCACCAACCTCACCAACAAGGGCCCCATGGCCGGACCGCTCACCGACCGCGAGATCAGCGTGCTCAAGCAGGAAGGCAAAATTACCCAGGCGCAGATAGACGCGATGAAAGTGAACGACGTCATCACCACCGAATGGCGTCTGGCTTGCCAGATGGTGTTGCGCGACGAAGACCTGTTGATCGAGTATCCCAGCAAGTAAACAAACCTCATGTTGCCCGCCGTCATGCTCCGTCAGAAAGAAGCCCCTCTCTCTAACTCTCTCCCGCAAGCGGGAGAAAGGACAAACGCGAAAGGCAATGTTGAATTTTTTGCGGATTTGATGGCGCATGCAGCCGGATTGCCCAACGATGAATTGTTTGCGCAGATGATCTCCAGCCAGATCGGCGGCGTAGGCGTCTTGCCACCGGGGCTGGGGCTAAGCGAGCAAGACTACTCTGCCCTGCTGACTCGCCACTTCCCCGGCATCGGTCTGGTCTTTCGCAGCGAAAAGAGGGGCGGCGATCCACGCGCATTTGAACGCGCTGATGTGCTGGCGCTGTTGCTCGAACATCGCGCTTACAGCAACGGGGCGGAACTTTGGATGGCTGAAATCGTCGCTGCCGCTTGTATGGGCAGCGACCATCTGTGGCAAGACCTGGGGCTGTGGTCGCGCGACCAGCTCAGCCTGCTAATGGCGCAAAACTTCCCTGTTCTGGCGGCAAAAAACGAATACGACATGAAGTGGAAAAAATTTCTCTACAAGCAACTGTGCGAGAAAGAAGGCATCAATGCCTGTCGTGCGCCAACATGCGAGTACTGCGCGGACTATTTGAAATGCTTCGGGCCGGAGGAGTAAAACCGTCATTCCGGCGCAGGCCGGAATCCAGCCAGAGCAAACATCCTGCGCAGCAGTCCACGCTGGTTTTGTCCCGCTGCGCGGGGAATTATTTAACCATCTGGATACCGGCCTGCGCCGGTATGACGCAACGTTTACCAGCCTAAGTTGAAATGACCGCCTCCGACCGCGCTATCGCCGCCTATCTCGGCCTCGCCATCGGTGATGCACTGGGCGCGACGGTGGAGTTCATGACGCCGCGCGAGATCGCCGCGCAATACGGGACGCACAACACATTGCGCGGCGGCGGCTGGTTGCATCTCAAACCCGGACAAGTCACCGACGACACCACCATGTCTCTCGCGCTGGGTGACTCCATCCTCAAACAAGGCAAGGTGGACGCCCTCGCTGCGGCACGGGCTTTCGACGACTGGATGCGTGCAAAACCCGTGGACATCGGCAACACCGTGCGCCGCAACCTGCTGCACTTCCGCAACACAGGCAACCCGGAAGCCCCCTACTCCGACCACGATGCGGGCAACGGTGCGGCTATGCGTGTGCTGCCCGTGGCGCTCGCCACTTTCGGCCAGGACGAGAAAGCTGTGCGCGCCGCCTGTCGCGCCCAAGCCCACATCACTCATCATTGCGCGCTTTCCGATGCGGCCTGCGAGTGCCTCGTGTTCATGGTTCAGGATGCACTGCGCGGCGCGGATAAAAATCATTTGCTGCACACCCGCGCCCATCCGCTCGCCGCACAGCATCCCGTATTCAAATTCCGCGCGGTAAAGCAAAGCGCCAATCCCAGCGGCTATATCGTCGATACGATGCAAGCCGTGTTCCAGAGCTTTTTCGATACCGATGATTTTCGCGATTGCCTCATCGACGTGGTCAATCGCGGCGGCGATGCCGATACTACCGGCGCGATTGCGGGCATGCTCGCGGGTGCATTGTACGGACTGGAGGGGATGCCAGAGGCGTGGTTAAACACTCTGGATGAGGACACCCGCCGGGCATGCGCAACCCAGGCAAAGGCGCTGTTGCAATTATCTATTGGTGAACGCGCTTCGTCTTTCGATACAACAGATACCCGTGCAAAAACCACCCCATAACAAACCCGAATATAAGAATGGCAAATATCAGCAACGAAATTGACACCGATACTTTCCAGCTCAGCAACCAAATCTCAATGACAGCGGAATTTTGATCGGCAAAAATGAGCGCCATGCTGGAGAGAATGAGCATCAAAATCAACTTGAGATTCATTTTCCTGCTTCCCAGATAGGCCGGGCGGTCGGCGCCCCCTCATTCATTTGAATTTGGCATGGGTGGCCGCCACGCCCGCCTTAAGATCATTCCAGAGGACTTCCGCCGTTACTTTCACCTGCTCCCATGCTTCGCCGCTCGCGCTCTCCAGCTCCCCCATTTTTTCTGTAGCCTGATTCAGTTTGCCACGCAACTCATTGAGCTCCCTGGCACGATCAATCTCCCAGTCCGCTCCCACATTCTCTATCTTGGCCTGCATCAAATCTATCTCGGCTTCCCACTCCTTGAGTTGTGCCGACATCTTATGTTTATATGCGTTATTAATTTCCATCACGAGCTCCTTAACAGGCTATATCGCCCGAATTTCAATTTTTAGATTTGATCACCAGCAAATTTTTTACTTCTTTAACGCCACTCACTGCGCCCGCCAAAACTTTGGCAAGATCACTATTCGGCGATGAATCAACCGTCCCGGTCAACGTCACTTTGCCGTCGAGAGTCTCGACTCCGATTTGCAATGAACGGAGACCGGGTTCGGCAAAGATGGCGGCTTTGACTTTAGTCGTCATTTCAGCGTCACTGATAACGGCGGCGACTTTGTCTTTTTGATCACCGACTTTTTCGGCCACCTTATCGGCAGATTCATTGATTTTCCGGCTGGCATCCCCTACTGTCTGATCAATCTGCTTTCCGGCCGTTTCGGCGGGGCCAGGCTTATCGCATGCGCCCAGCCCTGCTACGAGCAACAACGCAATGCCGGTCAACTTAATACTCACTGAAATTTTCATTGATATTCTTTCTGGTGATGCTAAACGCGGGGAATAGGCTGCGGCACAAGCGCCACAGCCTCGCTACGGAGCTATTTAGCGTAGTTGAAAATGATGTTGACTCTGCGGTTTTCCTGCTGCCCTTCCAGCGTGATGCCATAGGCAACGCGTCGAGTCTGCCCGAATTGCGCTGTAGCTAAACGCGAACGCGCAACTCCCAACTTATCCACCAGATAATTCACCACGTTTTGAGCGCGCTTCTCGGAGATATTCATCGCCTGATCCGCACGGATCACCTTTCTCTCTTTACCCAGGCCGACAAATTTACCCGCGTGCCCTTCCACCGTTGCGGTGACCGAGGGATTCTCCTTCATGAAATTCGCCACTTTGGCCAGTTCATCGTTGTACTCGGGGGCAATATCGGCTTTGAGCGGATCAAAATCTATTTCCAATGCCATGGTCAACCTGGCTGGAGCCACTTTAAGCCCCTCGATATCCGTCGCGCAGGCAACCACCGCATTGATACGACGATTTGCCTGCTGCCCTTCTTTGGTGCTGTTATCCGCGACAGGGCGCGACTTTCCGTAACCGATAGAAGTCAACCGTGCAGACTCAATTTTAAAATTGCTTCGCAGATAACTCACCACACTCTCGGCGCGCCGCTGGGAAAGCTTCAAGTTAAACTCTTCCGTACCGATATCATCGCTATGACCCTCGATCACAGCCGTGGTATCGGGATATTTCTTCATGAACGTGCCCAACACATTGAGCTTTTCTTTCTCTTCGCGCTGCATTTCGTCATTTTTAATTTCAAACTGAATGTCGAGTATGCTGCAGTATTGCCGGGTCTTCACCAACATCGGCACGATGACCATCAGCGGCTGCGGCACTACCTGCTCGGCAACGATAGGCGCCGGTGGAGGCGGAGGGGGCGGTGACAACTTCTGCGCGACTGCGGCGGGCTGTTTTTTCTGCCCCAGCGTAACAACCAGACCGGCGGATAACAGATCAACATCACCGCGACTGCCCACCGCATCATTGATGCGATAGCGCTCATACTCTCCGCGCAGACTCACAGACTCGGTGAGGTCATATTGCACACCCAAGCCCAGCTTTGCATTGACAGAATTCTCGTTGGGATTCGGGAATGAAGGTCTGGGAACCGCCCCGCCACTGGCGAACGTATCTTGCGCTTCCGAGTAGATCAATCCGACTTTTGCAAAAGCCGAAAATTTGTTAGCCAATGGCAGCATACCCACCGCATCGAAATTCAACCCCCTGAGTTTGATCGCACCGGTCTGAAAGCCGGCAGGCGCGGTATAGGCTGTATAAGCGAAATTTCCCAGATCGAAGTAGCCGCCTTCAAGCGCAAAATTCTGGTTGAATTTATATCCGGCAAAAAGCTTAAAGGCACGGTCGCGGTTGGTATCGCTCATCGTTTCCGTGCTCAAACCGGAAAGCGCCAATTGGTCGATGATCCGCGCATCGTCGATTCTCACCCTCGATTGCCCGGCATTCACCCCAAAGACCCAGCCGGAATCTTCCGCTGCGGCCAACGGGCTTGCGATTGCAGCAAGTACTGCCAACCCCAATGTTCCTGATGCTTTTGATATTTTCATGTTTTTCTCCAAAATAACTTGGTGCAACTCATCGAGCGCAACCCATTTAAGTGCTGACTGTGAGCTCCCCCGTGCAGGGGAGCGTCCGCTATTTGCTGATGTAACTGTCCTGCGTTCACACTCAATGCCTTAAACCTTACGGTACGGTAACAGTGGCGCCATCTTTGAGTGAAATTGCACCGGCCACACCTACTTCGGCTCCAGACAATGCTCTACCCAGCATCTTCGCGCCGATGTTTACCGTGAAATCCCTGCCGGCCAGAACGTTGCCTTTCCAGATAGTGCCATCCCCGATGACCGCATCCCGACCGACGACAAACCAGACGTTTTTCGCTTGTGTGCCGTTGATCAACTTAATCTCACTCGGCGTTCCGACATTGCCCGTGCCGGTGAAATCCGTATCGACCTGGAAGATGAAGACAGCGTTGACATCACCCTGTCCGTCCAGTGTGGCAACACCTCCCACCGAGAACCCAAGGTTTGCATTGTGGTAAACACCGGGCGCGTAAGGCGTGACTGAAGCGAGTTGATCTCCCGCCACAGTGCCCCGCGTCACAGCCTTGGCTCTGCCTTCCAGCCATGCCGTATGCAAGTCATTTTTGACATTGTTTGCGGTCACACCGTTATCAAACGGATCAAGGGCAAAGTACACCGACCCGGTCACCGTCAATCCGGTGGGGTGCGCCCCGTAGGTCTTCAGTGCGCAGCCCGGTGGAGGAACCGCCGCTCCCGCATTACCCGTGGCATCGGTACAAGTAGAAGTTGGCGTCAAGGCAATATCCCCGGTCACCACAGTAATACCGGTGGAGGTCAACCCTGCCCCTGCGGCTATTCCGAAAGTAGAGGCCTTACCCAGATTCAGGGCAAGCGCTGCTACTGGTGGAGGCGGTGCGCCGGCTGTGGTAAATGTCCATACCTTGTTAACCAGCATCGCATTTCCAGCCATGTCGGTGACTTGGTTGGTAATCGTGGCGGTATAGAGACTGGTGTAAGCCAAATTGCCGGAGGGTGTAAAGGTCGTACTGTTAGTCACCAGCTCAGATGTGAGCACCCCAGCCACAAGCGGTCCCGACGAGTTGCCTGCATTCACCCTAAAGGTCGCCGGATGGATCGTATACTGATTCATCGGCTCGCTGAAGGTGGCGGAGATCGCACTGCCGACCGGTACATTAATGGCAAGGTCAAGCGGATAGGTAGTTATCACCGTTGGCAAAAT
Source organism: uncultured Gallionellaceae bacterium (assembly GCA_964639585.1). GTDB lineage: Bacteria > Pseudomonadota > Gammaproteobacteria > Burkholderiales > Gallionellaceae > PALSA-1006. Next base: position 6,395 of record CAZXDK010000024.1, read on the forward strand.
AATATCTGCGGCACCGCCAGTGGTGAAGCTGAACACATAGTTATTAACCATGGCATTGCCGGCCAGATCTTTGACGCCGGTGCTTACCGTGACGACATGCTTGGTGTTGTTAGCAAGGCTACTGAGCGGCGTAAAGCTGGCAGACGAGCCGGCTGGCACCACTGTTCCCAGTACGTTATTTCCACTCAGCGCTTCCTTCATGCTCACTGTTGAGTTAGTAAGCGTCAGCGGATCCATCGCCTTGCTGAATGCAATGTTGGCGACCGTATTGACGGGCACTGCTATGGCAGTATCAGTGGGGGAGGTGACAGTTACAATCGGCGGGGTCGTATCCAAGACCGAGCCAGTGGTAAAGCTGAACACATAGTTGCTGACCATGGCATTGCCGGCCAAATCCTTGACACCGGTGCTTACCGTGGCGACATACTTGGTGTTGTTGGCGAGGTTACTGAGCGGCGTAAAGCTGGCCGAGTCAACGGCTGGCACCACTATTCCCAGTACGTTATTTCCGCTAAGCGCCTCCTTTAGCGTCACCGTTGAAGTGGTGATCGTCAGCGGATCCATCGCCTCACTGAATGCAATGTTTACAACCCTATTAACAGGCACCGCAATGGCTGTATCCGTAGGCGAGGTGACAGTCACCGTCGGCGGGGTCGTATCCAGGGCTGCACCGGTGGTAAAACTGAATACATAGTTAGCCACCATTGCGTTTCCGGCAGAATCCTTGACACCGGTGGTAATCGTGGCAGTGTAAAGCGTGCTGTTAGCCAGATTGCCGCTGGGCGTAAAGGTAGCCAATGAGCCCAAGGAAGACACTGCTCCGGTTATTGGCGTCGCGCCCGGCCCTGTTAGCGTAAAGCTTGCTGCAGTGACCGTAGACGGATCAACCACCTCACTAAATCCCACCTGAAGTATGCGATTGACGGGAACGGCAGTTTGCCCATTGTTGGGGACTGTAACCACGACTGTCGGCGGGATATTATCCAATAATGGAGCCGCACTGGTCGTGAAGGTATAGACATAGTTACTTGCCAGCGCATTACCCGCCAAATCCTTGGCGCCTGTGGTGATAGTTGCGGTATACAAAGTACCGTTAGCAAGATTACCAAGCGGCGTAAAGGTGAGCAAATTGCCGACTGGCGTCACTGTGCCTGTCACGGGCGTTGCGCCGGGGCCGGTTAGTGTAAAGGTGGCCGTGGTGAGCGATAAGGGATCCATCGCCTCACTAAAGCCTAGCTGGAGTAGGCGATTGAGGTGAACTGACGTCTCTCCATTCGCCGGGGTTGTAAAACTTACCGTCGGGGGAGTGATGTCAGCGACTGCGCCGGTGGTGAAACTAAACACATAGTTGGCGACCATGGCGTTGCCAGCCAAGTCGCGCGCGCCACTGCTGATTGTGGCAGTGTAAAGGGTGCTGTTGGCAAGTTTGCTATTCGGCG
>CAZXDK010000024.1:7933-36439 GCA_964639585.1 uncultured Gallionellaceae bacterium
CCACTGCTGATTGTGGCAGTGTAAAGGGTGCTGTTGGCAAGTTTGCTATTCGGCGTAAAGGTGACCGATGTGCCGATAGGTGTCACTGTGCCTATCACGGGCGTTGCACCGGGGCCGGTTAGTGTGAAGGTGGCCGTGGTGAGCGATAAGGGATCCATCGCCTCGCTGAAGCCTACGCTGATAACCCGGTTAACCGGCACCGCGGTCTGTCCTGCGGCAGGACTGGTCACACTTACCAGCGGCGGAATGATGTCCGCGCTTGCACCCGTGGTGAAAGTAAACACATAGTTGGCAACCATGGCATTGCCCGCCAAGTCGCGCGCACCACTGCTGATTGTGGCAGTGTAAAGGGTGCTGTTGGCAAGTTTGCTATTCGGCGTAAAGGTGACCGATGTGCCGATAGGTGTCACTGTGCCTATCACGGGCGTTGCACCGGGGCCGGTTAGTGTGAAGGTGGCCGTGGTGAGCGATAAGGGATCCATCGCCTCGCTGAAGCCTACGCTGATAACCCGGTTAACCGGCACCGCGGTCTGTCCTGCGGCAGGGCTGGTCACACTTACCAACGGAGGAATGATGTCCGCGCTTGCGCCCGTGGTGAAAGTAAACACATAGTTGGCCACCATGGCATTGCCTGCCAAGTCGCGCGCGCCATTGCTGATCGTGGCAGTGTAAAGGGTGCTGTTGGCAAGTTTGCTATTCGGCGTAAAGGTGACCGATGTGCCGATAGGTGTCACTGTGCCTATCACGGGCGTTGCACCGGGGCCGGTTAGTGTGAAGGTGGCCGTGGTGAGCGATAAGGGATCCATCGCCTCGCTGAAGCCTACGCTGACAATCCGGTTAACGGGCACAGTCTCCTGCCCATTGGCTGGAGTTGTGAGACTTACTGTGGGAGGAATGATGTCCGCGATGGCACTGGTGGTAAAGCTGAATACATAGTTGGCAAGCATAGCGTTGCCCGCCAAATCCTTGACATCAGGGCTAATCGTAACCGTATATAAAGTGCTGCTGGCAAGATTGGCTGCCGGTTTAAAAGTCATCGAGGTGCCGACTGGCGTCACCGTGCCCATTACGGGATTGCCGCTAACCGCCTCCTTCATCGTCACACTTGCAGCGGTAACGGTCAGGGGATCCATCGCCTCGCTAAATCCTACGGTGACGATCCGGTTAATCGGCACGTCAGTTGCCGTAGCGGTAGGGGATGTCACGCTCACCGTCGGTGGAATGACGTCCGCGATTGCGCCGGTGGTAAAAGAAAAGACATAGTCACTTACCAGAGAATCGCCCGCCACATCTTTCGCGCCGGTGGTGATCGTCGCGGTATACAAAGTGCTATTGGCAAGATTGCTCGTCGGTGTAAAGGTCGCTGTTGTGCCGACGTAGCCTACCGTACCGGCTACAGCAACTCCTCCCGGCCCCGTGAGCAAAAAAGTAGCCGGGGTAAGCGTTGCGGAATTCATCACTTCACTGAAGGCCACGCTGATTTTGCTGTTGACCGCCACAGCCGTGGCGCCATTAGCCGGCGCCGTAAAGCTCACGGTGGGTATAGACCCTGCCCCGCCGCCGCCCAGAATGGGAACACTTTTCCCGCCATTACATCCCGCCACAAAAGTGAACAGGAGTAACGTCACGAGCCACATGAGCGGCCTGGTAACACTTTCAAATCTTTTCATTTGCATCTCCTTAAATGTTTCGTTTCCAAAAAACCTCAACTTGCTAGCGCCCAACCCGGTGTTGCGTAAATGTGGCTCGTTAAATCTGTTTGGCGACGACGTGAAACCCAGTTTGTTCCATGAAAATTCAAAAATCGAAATCAAGGCTCCAGCCGCACGGTACAGATTTATCCGCTTTTCTTTCGGCTTGTTCCGTGCGGTAGCGAACAGAGTGCGGATAGGCTGAAACAGACAATCCTGATTAACTATTTCAGGGTGAGCGTGAAGTTTTTTTATGAATCCAAAAAAAGCAGTTGCCCGCAAATTTGCGCGCTTAAAACACAGCATGGCTCCGATACTTGCGCCCCACTTTGGGGGAAGCAGTCTGTGCGAACAGAAATGGGATTTTCAGAATGACTGAAGTATCAAAAATTCTCACGGCATCTGCCGGTTCAAATTCCATTCCCCCCGCAATCCGCCCGTCGCGTTATTGGCGTAGCAGTGTGTCGCTGAGCCTGCTGGCGTTGATAGCACTTGTCGCCGCACTCTATTTGGCGCGTACTTTTTTTGTGCCGTTATTGATCGGCATACTGACCAGCTACACGCTCAGCCCTATCGTAGAGTGGCTGGCCGCGCGTCGAATTCCCCGCCCCCTGGGGGCGGCATTAGTCATCGCCATGCTTATTGGCGGCCTGTCCTGGATCATGCTCTCGATGAGCGACGACGCTGCGGCAATGATCGAACGGCTACCGGAAGTCACGCGCAAATTGCGCCAAAACCTGAGTGAAAAACAGGCCGGACGGAGCGCATTGCAGAACATGCAAGAAGCCGCCAAACAACTCGAAGGCGTTGCTGCCGATGCGGGTTCCAAGCCCGGCATGCGCCCGGTCATCGCGCGCGCAGGCGAACCCACTGCCTGGTTGCGCAATTACTTGATAGAACAATCCTCACTGCTCATCGCCGTGGTTGCGCAAGCACCTATCGTCTTGCTGCTCACCTATTTTTTGCTTGCCTCGGGCAAACATTTTCGACGCAAGCTGGTGCAACTGGCCGGACCTGCACTGTCGAGCAAGAAGGACGTTGTAGAAATACTCGATGAGATTGAAGTGCAAATTCAGTTATACCTGCTTTCAATGCTCGTATCGGGAATTCTGGTTGGCGTCGGAATCTGGCTGGGATTCGAAGCGTTGGGAATGGAGCAAGCCGCAATATGGGGCGTCGTTGCCGGGGTGCTGCAATTCGTCCCTTATCTGGGTGCGGCAGTGATCGCCATTAGCAGCGCCATAGCGTGTTTCCTGCAGTTCGGATCGCTGCCTTATGCGCTTGCCGCAATGGCTATTGCACTCGGCATGGCGTTTGTTGTCGGCTTGGTGTTTACCACCTGGATGCAAAGCCGATTTGCCCAGGTAAACCCGACGGTATTGTTCATCGCCCTGCTGTTTTTTGCCTGGCTGTGGGGCGCATGGGGGCTGCTGCTCGGTGCGCCACTGGTGGCCATAGTCAAAGTCATTTGCGACCGGGTCGAATCGTTTAACCCGCTGGGAGACCTGCTTGGACGCTAACACGCGCTCTGTGCGCGAACGCACAGACCCTCCCACCCCAACGCACTATCCTCAAATTGTCAGCAGCAGTGACATCGGAAAAATAATATCGGTGCAATCGCAATCAATATCTATCCATTGCAACGATAGTGACGAACGTTCAACTCAATGGGGAAATCATGATGAGAAATTATAAGCACTGCCTATCGGATCAAGTCCACCGGGCAAGTTTAATCGCAGGGGTGGTCATTTTATTGGCCGGATGTGCGAGCTATCCGCCGCCCTTGGAGCAGATAGCCGTTTCCAGAGCAGCCGTGAGCAGCGCGAGCAGCGCGGGCGCCAACGAATTTGCCCCGCGCGAAATGAAATCGGCGACAGAAAAAATGGAAGGCGTCGAGCAAGCAATGAAAGATAAGAAGTATGAGCTTGCCCTGCAACTCGCGGAACAGGCACAGGTTGACGCCCAGTTAGCCAGTGCAGTGGCCCGTTCCGCCAAAGCAAAAAAAGCGGCGGAAGCCGTGCAGGAAGACAGCCGCATACTGCGCCAGGAAATCGAACGTAAAACCAAGTAATTCAGAATGGAGTTCACCATGCACAATAAACATCTTTTTCCCTTGACGCTGCTTACCGTCGCCATTCTTTCCGGCTGCAGCACGGCGCCCAAAAACTCGTCTCTTACAGAGGTGCGTATCAGCTACAACGAAGCGCGCAACAGCCAGAAGGTTAACGAATTAGCCCCGCTGGAATTAAAACAAGCCGGCGATTCCCTGAGCAAAGCCGAAGCCGCGGAAAGCAAAGGCGAGAGTCCCGCCAAAGTCAATCATCTGGCTTATATCGCCTATCAACAAGTGCGCATCGCCCAGGAAACCGCATTCAGAAAAACGGACGAATTAGCCGTGACCAATGCGGGTTTCAAACGCGATCAGGTTCGCCTTGACGCCAGAACAGCGGAGGTCGATGAGGCAAAAAAGCAAACCGACATCGCCAATAAACAGATGGAAGCCGCGCAACTTGCCGCCAATCAGCAATCCGAAGAGTTGGCTGCGGCCAGTGCCAACGCGGTGCGTGACCAAGCCCTCATCGCCAAACAGGAAATGCAACTCAACGAGTTAAATGCCAAAAAAACGAAACGCGGCCTGGTCATCACGCTGGGGGATGTTTTGTTCAGCAGCAACAAAGCGCAGATGAAATCGGGCGGCGAGCGCAGCTTGCAAAAATTGGCGGCTTTTCTCAACCAATATCCGAAACACAAAGTGCTGATTGAGGGCTATACCGACAGCGTCGGTAGCGAGTCCCTGAATCAGGAACTTTCCGAGCGGCGCGCGGATACTGTGCGTAGCGCATTGGTCGGTATAGGCATCGGTGGCGAGCGCATTATCACACGCGGCTACGGCAAAAAATTCCCGGTTTCCGGCAATGCCACCGCGGCGGATCGCCAATCCAACCGGCGCGTCGAAATCATCATCTCCGACGAGAATGGCAACCTTATTTCACGCTAATAAATTGGCGCATGGCGGATGTTGCAGCGGCGAGTCAACGAAAGGAATACGAATATGTCTGTGGGAACACTGCTGTTAATTATTGTTGTGTTGATGTTGATCGGGGTGTTGCCGACCTGGTCGCACAGCAGAGCTTGGGGTTACGGCCCGAGCGGCGGAATCGGGGTAATTTTAACCATACTGATCATTCTGTTCTTGCTTGGCCGCTTGTAGCGCGTGCAAGTTGCAGTTGATGCCTGTTGAAGGAGCACCATGAAAAAAATCAAATTGTTGCCCGTATTTTTTATGGCGTTTGCCCTGCTGTTTTTGTTGGGATGCACTGCCACTCCCACACAGGAAAGCACGGGGGAATACATAGACGACAGCGTCATTACGGCCAGAGTCAAAACAGCCTTGCTCAACGAACCCACTTTGAAATCGTTTGAAATTAATGTTGAAACTTACAAAGGAGTGGTTCAGTTGAGCGGGTTTGTGAGTCCGCAGTCCAACTGGAACAAAGCGGTCGAAATAGCACACAGCATCAAAGGAGTTCGTTCGGTAAACAACGACATGCGCAGCAAGTAAACGAGGATGCGCATGCGTGCGTTCACCGGCAACAAAGCAGCAATTTATCAATCACAAGGAGTGAAGTTATGAATACCAATACGGACACGTTAAATTCAATCAGCGCGGACATTGCGGCCACCAAAGAACAATTTATGGATGAGCTGCATTGCATGGTTAAAGATGCCGAGAATTTGCTGCAAGCCACCTCCAATCAGGTTGGTGAAGACGCCACAGCCGCACGCGCACGCATCCAGAAAAGTTTGCAGCTCGTTAAGGGGCGCTTGCTTGCTACCGAGGCTGCCGTGATGGAACGCACCCGTCAGGCCGCTAAAGTCACCGACCAATATGTTCACGACAATCCCTGGAAAGCGATAGGCATTTCTGCCTGTGTGGGAGCTATCGTCGGCATGCTGATCGCACGGCGCTAAACCATGCCGGATTCGATCGGACTGATGGAGTCGTCGAAAAGGATGGTGAGTATCTTGCTCGCCATCTTTCAAACCCGTCTCGCACTGCTTTCCAATGAAATAGAAGAAGAGCGTCTGCGCATCCGGCAGATGTTTTATTACGGCAGCATGGCGCTTTTTTTCTTTGCCATGGCCATCATGCTACTGACGGTGTTTATCGTGGTTGTTTTTGGGGAAATTTACCGTCTTTGGGTGTTGGGCGGACTTGCCGCGCTATTTTTTGTCGCCGGGCTTATAGTCTGGGGCGCCCTGTGCAAACTATCCAGGGAAAGATCAAAACTGTTCTCCGTCAGTCTGGCTGAATTGGCCGATGACCGCGAGCGTCTTTTTCCCCGGACATGATTCCCTGCCATGAAAAAACAACTTGCCGAACTTGCTGAGCGCCGTCATTGCCTGTTGAAAGAAGTTAATACCCAACGGCTAGCGCTGACGATCGTTTGCATACGCTTGCAAAAGCCGCTGGCAGTGCTGGATACGGGACTGGAAGCCGTCAAGTTCATACGCAAACATCCCGCATGGATGGCAAGCGCTGCGGCGGCGATTCTGGTGCTGAAGCACAAGGGAATTTTCGGCTTTATCAAAACAGGAGGACACTTGTTGTACCTCTATCCATCCGCAATTTTATTGGGTTCACAATACCTGATCTCAAAAATTCATTCGTTCAAAAACAAGCCCGCAAGCAAAGAAATAATCCGCTAACGCCGGAGAATTTCTTGCCCCTAATGCGCGTATATAGGGAGGGAGATGGTGATCACCTCGACTTATCAAACAGTATTTCCATACGCATGCTGAACAGTGTGCTGGTTTGAAAATCACGGTCTCTGGGATAATGAATCTGCGGGCTGAGTTCCAAAAACATCCATTGCCGATGCAGGCGATAACGGTACATCACCAGCATCACATATTCCGTCATCTGAATTTTCGGTTGAGTGACCGCGATCATGCTTGCCTGATACAACAAGGCGGCGCGATCATCTATTTTCTGGAAAATGGAAAAATCCTGACGCCAATCGAAGTTCTGCGTGTCATGCAACCAGGTCGAATTATTGCTGGCGCGAAACAATAGTTTTTTGCTTATATCCCGCTCAAAGTTGATCTCGGTGCTTTCTCCCGCACCGATGTTATTAAACCAGAACAGCGCCTCAACCGCCCTGAAACGCCATTGATTCAGCGGAATTTCCAGGCTTGCCCGGGTACGCGCGAACGGCGTCGAGTCCAGACCGGCCATTTTTATTCCCCCGTCCACCGTGAAATGCCAACGCTCCGCTTCTCTCTTTTTTTCGTAGCGCAAGGCGGCGGCATAACTGGCGGGAGATGTATTCCGCCTGATCGGCGGCGTGCGCGCTCGCGACGGATCCACGGTGGTATTCCGGTCCGGGTTCGTTTCCAGCAACAGGTGGAATCGCTTCTCGGTATTGGGCAAGCTCACGTTGGCATTGAGATTCACGTCATATTTTGAATCTCCTTCATACCCCGTCACCCGCGACATATCCAACTGCATCACTCCCTCTTCGGATTCCTGAAAATTGCGCTCGCTGCCAAAGAAGCGATCAATGTCCTGCGACCATTCGATGAATTTTTCGGAAACATACTCGCGCGGCGGATCCAGTTCATTGACCGCATCGGGAGGGGGCGGTTTGAGTGGGGGTGGGGCGACAACCGCCTCGCCTGATGCGCTCGGAGGAATAAACAATACGACACACAATGCCCCGCAGGCTGCAAACTTGTAAAGCCTGATCAATACACAATCGGATTCGATGTGCTCATCCATTTACGTTGGCTGGCTAGATAATAAACCACAAAATTTGGCGTTCCCTCTTGCCCCGCCCCACAAAAAATGTCCGGATACTAAAGGGGGGAAAGTACCCGGGCCAATGTATTGCAGATGCTCATCAGGGAGCCGATAAACACCCGCTTGCATTTTCCCCCCGCACCCCCGGGCATTCTGTTCGATAACGCACATAAATACCCGAACGACTGCTCTATAATGAAAAAAATGCAGCATCTATTGAACAGGCGATGATTGATCCGGTGCCGGATTAAATGCGCCACTATAGCCTGCACGCACCGGAGAAAATGGATTGACAGCTCTGCCCTCAACACCGCGCAACGCCACACCGCCCGGCCAGAACCATCTTCTCGCCGCCTTGCCTGCGGAAGTGTGCGAACGAATTTTCCCGCATCTGGAGTTGATCCCGTTGCCGCTTGGGCAAGTCCTGTACGAGTCCGGCGGCAACTTGCATCACGTCTATTTCCCCACGACGGCCATCGTTTCGCTGCACTACATCATGGAAAATGGCGCCTCATCCGAAATTGCCGGAGTGGGTAAAGAAGGCGTCGTTGGCATTTCGCTTTTTATGGGCGGGAACACCACGCCCAGCCTTGCCTCCGTGTGTAGCGGCGGTCACGGCTACCGGCTCAGGGCGGCGGCGATGATGGAGGAATTCAACCGCGCCGGACCGATGATGCGATTAATGCTGCGTTACACCCAGGCATTGATTACCCAGATGTCTCAAACCGCGGTGTGCAACCGGCATCATTCCATGGAACAGCAACTGTGTCGCTGGCTGTTGCTGACCTTGGACCGGCTACCTTCCAATGAATTGACCATGACGCAGGAGTTGATCGCCAGCATGCTGGGGGTGCGCCGGGAAGGCATCACGGAAGCCGCCGGAAAATTACAGCGCGCGGGGCTGATCAGCTACCGCCGCGGCCACATCACCGCGCTGAACCGGGGTGGATTGGAGCAACATGCGTGTGAATGCTACGGCGTCGTTAATAAAGAACTCCGCCGTTTACTCCCGATACAGACACCGCTCGCACCGATGGAAGGAGTCTCAATTGCACCCAGATAATCCATCAGGCCGTCATACCGGCAAGACAAAAAGCTTATACTGGCTCAAGAAAAAACGCCCGCTGCAATTCCCCGGCGCTTTTATCGCATTTATTTAAACAGATGATTGATACTTATCCCATGGACAAGAACAAAGTGCTGCGGCGCCAGATCATCGACAAGTTCACGGCGGCGCCCACAGAAAATGCGGCGGATGCCGCAATAGACTTGTGGAAAAAAATGGCGACCCAAATCGTTTCCATCTCGGGTGAAGGCGGTTTCAATTCACTTTACGCCAGAAGCATTTCTTTGACGCAGAGCCGCTTGCCCTCGCTCAGGGCTAACCCGCCGTCAGCGCAGACAGCCGAACGCTTCGCGGAATTAAAACAATGTTTTTCCGGACAAACGTCGGCGCAAATTTGCGCCGCGAATAATCTGCTGCTCACCGCCTTCACTGACATCTTGGCGGCACTGATCGGCGAGATGTTAACCACCCGTATTTTACGTTCGGCTTGGGAGATTAATCCCCCCGATAAAACCGACACAACACTTTTGCCCGCACATCCGAAGGAGTTAAAAAATGAGTAACAAGGTCAACATCCGTCGCCTGAAAACCGGCGTGCCCGGTCTGGATAATTTACTGGGTGGCGGACTGCCGGAGTTCTCGTTTAACCTGATTGCCGGCACACCCGGCAGCGGAAAAACCACGCTCGCGCACCAGATGATGTTCGCGCTGGCCACCCCGACTAATCGGGCGCTGTTCTTCACCGTGCTCGGCGAACCTTCTTTGAAGATGCTGCGTTACCAGCAACAATTCCCGTTTTTTGATTTCAATAAAATCAATGAGTCGATCCGCTTCGTCAACCTGTCTGCCGAGCTTATGGACGGTAATTTTGACCGGGTGTTGTCGCGCATCACCGATGAGGTCAAAGCCTATACACCCAGCCTGGTATTTGTGGACTCGTTCCGATCCGTCGTGCAGTCGGCGGAGCAATTCGAACACGGCGCAACCAAGCTGCAGCGTTTTGTGCAACAACTCGGCCTGCAAATGAGCAGCTGGCAGGCGACGACTTTTTTAATCGGCGAATACTTAACGCCGGAGTCCGAAGCCAGCCCGGTGTTTACGGTGGCGGACGGCATTTTGTGGCTATCGCAAAATTTGCAGCGCAACTCTATCGTGCGCAAGATGCAGGTGGTCAAAATGCGCGGTCAAGCGCAAGTGCCCGGCTTGCACACCTTCCGTATTTGCGATGAAGGCATACAGGTTTTTCCGCGCGCGATTATCAAACCGATGGCATCTTCCGCCCAAATCCAAACAGCAGGGCAGCGACTTCCCATAGGCGTGCCCGGTCTGGATGAGATGTTGGGCGGCGGCTTGCCTGTGGGCTATTCGCTGCTCGTGGTCGGGCCGACCGGTTCCGGGAAAACCATCTTGGCGACGGAATTTCTCGCCGAAGGCGTGCGCCGTGGCGAGCCCGGTGTGATTGCGGCATTTGAAAAAAGCCCCAGCCAATTGCTCGACAACAAACTCTCGCGACTGGTGAACGAAGGACACGTAGGCGTGATCGACACGCGCTCGCTGGATTTATCCATAGACGAAACCTTGCACGACTTGATAGCAATGATTAACCGGATGCAGGCTAAGCGCGTCGTCATTGACTCTTTGTCCGGTTTTGAACTGGCTCTCGCGCCCGAATTTAGCGAGGATTTTCGCGGATCGTTGTACCGCATGGTGGCCGAGCTGACCGCCATGGGGGTGACCATTTTGATGACCTCGGAGCTGGAAGACCGTTACACCGATTTGCGCTTTAGCCCGTATGGCAGTGCGTTTCTCGCGGACGCCATTATCGTGCAGCGTTATGCCGAAATCGAGGGCCAGTTCAAGCGCGTATTCTCAGTGGTCAAAGTCCGCGGCAGCGAGCACAGCAAAGAGATTCGCCTGTTTGACATCAGCAACGACGGCATTGTTATTGGCGCAAAATTGACGGCCTACGAAGGCATCATGTCTGGCCGCCCCACGACCAGTTTATCGTCCAAGCCATGAACATCTTGAGCCCTCGCCACGAGGAACAAGTTGCAGCACGGGAAATCGCAGCCGATTCCCGTGACGCCGCTGCCGACTCCCGTGACGTGACTGCCGATTCCCGCGATGTGACTGCCGATTCCCGCGATGTGACTGCCGATTCCCGCGACGCGGCAGCCCATACCCGCGAGCAGGAAATCAATGTGGTTGAGAGGAGGCAGACGGCTTCCGACGAACACATGCGAATGTTGCTGCTCGTCAATGAGCAGCTGGTGCTTACGACGCTTGAAGCGCAAAGGCTGATGGAACAAGTCCAAACGGCGCAAGCCGAGTTGCAAATCGCCAAGATGGTGGCGGAAAAAGCCAACCTCGCCAAATCGGATTTCCTGTCCAGCATGAGTCATGAACTGCGCAGCCCGCTGAATGCCATACTCGGTTTCGCCCAGTTATTGGAGGCCGGTTCGCCTGCGCCCACTGCCGCCCAAGCGGTGAGGTTGCAACAGATCACCAAAGCGGGCTGGTATCTGCTGGAACTGATTAACGAAATCCTCGATCTTGCGGTTATCGAGTCCGGCAAACTCTCGCTTTCACGCGAACCGGTGTCCTTGTTCGACGTGATGTACGAGTGCCATGCCATGATCGAGGCGCAAGCGCAGCAACATGGCATCCATATTAAATTTCTCCCCTTGGCCCCCACCTGGTTTGCCAATGCCGACCGAACCCGCGTCAAACAAGTGTTGATCAATCTGCTCTCCAATGCGATCAAATACAACCGCGTCAATGGCACGGTCGAGGTTGCCTGCACCTCAAGCAGCCCGGAACGCATCCGCATCAGCGTTAAAGACAGCGGCCCCGGATTGCATCCGAATAAATTTCAACAACTCTTCCAGCCCTTCAATCGGCTAGGACGGGAGAGTGGCATCGAAGAAGGAACGGGTATCGGCCTGGTCGTCACCAAAAAACTGGTTGAACTCATGGGCGGCAGCATAGGCGTGGAAAGCACCGTCGGCGTGGGGAGCGAATTTTGGATCGAACTGCTGCGGGTCGATATGCCGCAACTTGCCGCAGCCCCCTCCCTGCCGCCAGAATGCATGGAGCAAACACTGGAAGACGCCGTGCCACACACCCTGCTCTACGTGGAGGACAATCCGGCCAACCTGATGCTGGTCGAGCAGATCATTGAAAATCAACCGCATCTGCGCATGTTGAGCGCCCGCGACGGCAATATCGGTATCGCCATGACGCGCGCGCATCTTCCCGATATCATTCTGATGGACATCAACCTGCCCGGCATCAGCGGCATCGAAGCGCTGACTATCCTGCGCGCAGACCCGACTACGGCGCACATCCCGGTCATTGCCATCAGCGCCAATGCCATGCTGCGCGATATTGAAAAGGGACTTGAGGCCGGGTTTTTCCGCTACCTGACCAAACCCATCAAAATCGACAAATTTATGGACGCAGTGAACGATGCGCTGCAGTGTTCTGAAAGTGTTCAGAACACAAATTAATCAATACCGATGAAAGCGGGAGAACATCATGATAAGCAAACAGGCAATTCTTAACGCCAGCATTTTGATTGTTGACGACCAGCAAGCCAATGTCAGCTTACTCCGGGAGATGCTGCGGGACGCTGGCTACCTTGCCATCTCCGCGACAATGAATCCACTCGAAGTATGCGAATTACACCGCAAAAACAACTATGACTTGATCCTGCTCGACTTGCAGATGCCCGTCATGGATGGGTTCCAGGTGATGGAAGCGTTGAAAACAATTGAAACGGACAGCTATCTCCCCGTCCTCGTGATCACCGCCCAATCCGATCACAAACTGCGCGCGCTGGCGGCCGGGGCCAAAGACTTTGTCAGCAAACCGTTTGATTTGGTCGAAGTACAAACCCGCATCCACAACATGCTGGAAGTGCGCTTGCTGTATAAACAACTCGAAAACCATAACCAGTTGCTGGAACAGACGGTATTGAAACGCACCGCCGAATTACGGGAAAGCGAAGCGCGTTTTCGGCGTCTGACCGAACTGTCGTCCGACTGGTTTTGGGAACAGGACGAAAACGGAAACTTCACCAAGATATTCGGCCCGGTGCTTGAAATGCTCGGCATCCGGGTGGACGACGCACTGTGCAAAACCAGGGATGAGCAAGGGGCAAAATGGGATGAAGCTGAACGGGAAATACTCGAATCGAATCTGGCCTCCAGAAAACCGTTCCTTGATTTTGTTTACAGCCGAACCAACCCCGACGGCTCGAAGCAATATTTAATGGTGAGCGGCGAGCCCATGTTCGATCAGGCGGGACGTTTTACCGGCTACCGGGGCATCGGCAAAGACGTAAGCGACACCCTGGGTGAGCCCAAAGAGTAGCTATCGCAGGCGCTTATTGATCCGGCACAGGCCGCAATCCAGAGTTTTTAATCAACTCGACACCGGCCTTCGCCAGCATGACGAATTATCCTAAACCGGACGGGCCGGAACCCAAAGAGGTGGGAGTAGATACCGCCAGAGTGATGCGAAATTCTTGTCACGTTTTGACTTCATTTGACTGGTAATTCCATTTCCAAATCAAAAGTGAATTGGCAGCATTCCCTCTCCCGCAAGCGGGAGAGGGTTAGGGTGAGGGGCGTTGAGTTGAAAACCGTTTTGATTCAGATCACACCCCCTCATCCCCAACCCTTCTCCCGCCTGCGGGAGAAGGGGGCAAATTCAAGTATTGAAATAGAATTGGAATAACCCCCCGTCGCGAACTATCCTCCGAGCTGTGCTCGCAGCGCTTTCACTTCATCCAGCAATTGCATGGCAAGCGCCACACCGGCGAGATTGACGCCCAAATCGCGTTGCAAACGCAAGGCCACCGTTGCCCTGCGCATGTGGGTAGCGGTAAAACGCCAATAGCCAGGCTCGCGTCCGACTGGCGACAGCACGCCCTCTTCGACCAACTCAATGATAAATTGCTCCTGCACCGCACAGGCTCGGCTCACTTCGTCCAGCGTCAGTTCGGGTGACTCTTCCAGAATAATTCCGCTCAGATGCGGCAAATTTTCCTCGTGCTCCATGCTCATACTCCCAGTTTGCTGCGCGGATTGAAGGATTTGAACCGTGTCGCCAGATTGCGATAACTCTCTTTGTCCATTTCGGTTGCGGCAGGCGGAAGCGCAATTTGCAGCACGGCGTAAAAATCCCCCGGCGTGCGCCCGGGGATGCCTCTGCCTTTGAATCTCAGTTTATTACCCGCCACAGAGCCCGCCGGAATTTTGACTTCGACCATGCCGCCCGGAGTCGGCGCATTCAGCGCCGCACCCAGCGCGGCCTCCCATGGCGCAACGGGCAAGTCGAGGTACACATCGTGCTGCTCCACACGATAGAATGGATGTGGACGAAATTCGATTTCCAGATACAAATCTCCCGCCTTGCCTTGCTCTATACCCGGTGTACCCTGTCCCGTCAGGCGGATATGCTGTCCGGCGCGGATACCGCGCGGTATGCTCACATTGAACTGGCGTCCGTGCAAAGTGATGGAGCGGACAGTGCCGTTATAGGAATCTTCCAGATCAATTGCCACCTTGGCGTGGTGGTCGGCGCCTTTGCTGCGGGAAGGCGCGCGATTATCTTGCGCGGCAGCAAAACCTCGCCCAAATAACGATTCAAAAAAATCACTGAAATCGCCCGTATCGCCGCCACTAAATTCACGACCATTGTTCCACCCCGGAGGCGGAGTGAATTCTTGCCCGGCTTGCCGATTGGCCGACAGACGATCATAGGCGGCGCGCTTTTCTGTATCTTTAAGCACTTCATTGGCCTCGCCCACTTCCTTGAAGCGCGCCTCGGCATCCCGTTCCTTGCTCACATCGGGATGGTATTTGCGAGCCAACAAGCGATAAGCGCGCTTGATCTCGTCCTGGCTCGCATTGCACGCAACGCCCATGGTTTTGTAATAGTCCTTGAACTCCATAGCCGGAAGCCTCCGATCTGAATAACTCGCTGTTCCAAAACTACGCCTGCAAAAGTAGCGTTACCGTGCGCTAACACACAGAACAATTGCCCATAACGTCTTAGCATCCAAGCTCCATGCTTAATCACGCAAGAGTTGGGGTGAGCCTTTAAGGTCACGTTGGAACTGGATCGAAGTATTTACTGGAGAAGCAAATGAAGAGCAAAAAAGCCACCCTAGCCAAAGAGATTGACGAGGCTCCCAATGGGGCAATTATTAACCGTGACACCCCTGCCAATCGCGAGCAAATGATCGCCTATGCGGCTTATTTCCGCGCCGAAAGACGCGGCTTTACATCCGGTCAGGATCAAGCGGATTGGTTGGAATCGGAGCGTGAGGTCGATAGCCACATCAATTCATTTACCAGCTAGTTTTGACGGCGGATCTGATCGGGTTTCCAGTCATCACCAAACAATTTAATGAGGAGTTCACCATGTTTATTGTCAGACCGGTTCCAGCAGTTCACCTCAATGACCTCGCCGCAGCAAACAAGCAGTTTGGCCGGTTGCTTTTCAACTCGCCCTCATCCCCAAAAACGCGGGAGTTGCGCGCGCGCCACGATGCGCTGCAGGCCAAGCTGCAACACACTGATCCGGATTTGAAAAAAAATCACTCCTGATGTCCGGTCTCAGCCGGAATTAATCGCGCTTTACAAGGCCGTTCATGCCAACAACACCATGCACTCCCGACACGATCACATCCCCGGCTGCCTTTGCGGAAAATAGCGGGGAGGCGAGCCGTGAGCACATCTTGCTTAAAACATGCGCTTTGCAGAACGCGATTTTTAATAGCGCCAATTTTTCGAGTATCGCCACGGACGAAAAGGGCGTCATTCAAATCTTTAACGTGGGGGCGGAACACATGCTGGGCTACAAGGCAGCCGAGGTGCTCAACAAAATCACCGTGACCGACATTGCTGCCCATGAAGACATCTTTGCACGCGCGCGCGCGCTCAGCGTGGAACTCGGCGCCGAGATCGCTTGCGGCTTTGAAGCTTTGGTGTACAAGGCGTCGCGCGGTATTGAAGATATCTATGAGTTGACCTACCTGCGCAAAAACGGCGTCCGCTTGCCGTCCATCGTGTCCGTAACCGCACTGCGCGATGTTCAGCGCACCATCATCGGCTACCTGTTAATCGGCACGGACAACACGGCGCGCAAACAAATCGAAGAGGAACGGAAAAGCCTGGACAAGCGGCTGAACGACCAGCAGTTTTATACACGCTCGCTCATCGAAGCCAGTATCGACGCACTGATGATGACCGATCCGTCCGGCGTCATTACCGATGTCAACAAACAAATGGAAGTGCTGACCGGGTATGCGCGTGTAGAACTCATAGGCCAGTCTTCAAAAATTTATTTTACCGATCCCGATCTGGCCGAGGCTGCCATCCGGCGGGTGTTGAGCGAAAAGAAAGTCACCGACTATGAACTCACCGTGAAGGCCAAGAACGGCAAAGAAACCGTGGTGTCCTACAACGCGACCACCTTCTACGACCACAACGGAAAATTACAGGGGGTGTTTGCCGATGCGCGCGACATTACGGAACGCAAGCTGACGGAAGAGAAAATTCTGAAATTGGCTTTTCATGACTCATTGACACAATTACCCAATCGTCTTTTGTTGAATGACCGTTTGCGCCAGGCGTTGGCCACCAGCAAACGCAACTCCCGTTATGGCGCGCTCCTATTTCTCGATTTGGACAACTTCAAATTGCTCAACGATACGCATGGCCATAGCGCAGGCGACTTGTTGCTGATAGAAGTCGCGCACCGCATCAGCCGTTGTGTGCGCGAGGTGGACGTGGTTGCGCGTTTCGGCGGGGATGAATTTGTGGTGATCGTTGGCGAACTGGATAAAGACGAAACCGAAGCTGTCAGGCTGACCAATGTCGTGGCCGAAAAGATTCGCGCAATTCTGGGTAAACCCTATGTGCTGAAAATGAGCTCCGAAAACAAAGCAGAAACCAGCATTGAGCATGAATGCACATCGAGTATCGGCGTGGCGCTATTCCTCGATCACGAGGTCGGCACGGATGATGTGATCAAATGGGCCGACACCGCCATGTATCAGGCCAAAGAAGCGGGCGGGAATCAAATCCGGTTTTTTACTCCGCAACGGCCGGGTGCAACCGTCCCGCTGAAAACCATACCCTAGAAAGAAAATATGTCCCCCAAATTGATACTCGCCTTACTGCTTGCCTCCTTGGGCATACTCTCTACTGCCCATGCACAAACAATGCGCAATCCCACTCGCGCCAAGTTGTTGTACGAAACGCATTGCGTCGTTTGCCACAATGAACAAATACACTGGCGCGACAAAAAAATTGCCGCCAACTGGAATGCTCTTAAAGCCCAGGTAGGGCGCTGGCAAGGAATCTCTTCATTGAATTGGGAGGATGACGATGTGGTATCGGTGACCCAATACTTGAACGGGCTGTATTACCACTATCCCGCGCCGGATTAAGCGTCCTGCGTTCAATACATCCAGGCCGCTTATAAGCCATGACTCCATTGTCTGCAACGCCAGCCACAATCACCCAATCGTTGCCGCATGAAATCGCGCTGGCGGGAGCGTGGACTGCGCGCGGCATCGCCGCAATCAATCCCCAACTCGGCGCGTTGTCCGCATCTGCAAAATCAGAGACGGTCATCAACGGTAGCGGTATCGAAGCGCTCGATACCGCCGGCGCTTTGCTCATGCAGAAGCTTTTGCTGCGCTTGCGCAACGAAGGCAATGCCATGCAGGTGCGCGGCTTGCGCCCGGAATTCGCCAAACTGCTTGCGGCTACTGCACAACAATTAGCCGATCAAACGCAGCCCCCCTCCCCCGCCGCCGCACCGCCCTCGAATCTGGCGGGTCTTGGTCTGAAGGTCTGCGCGGCCTGCGCGCAAGCCGCTGCGCTGCTGAGTTTTATAGGGGAATGCGCGCTGGCCTTTGGCGGATGCGTCGCGCACCCAAGGCGCTTCAGGGGGCGCCCTATCCTGTACAACATCCGTAGCGCCGGATTCGACGCGCTGCCCATCGTCGGGCTGCTTTCATTCATGCTGGGCATCGTTGTCGCCTATCAGGGGGCCGATCAACTCAGACAATACGGCGCCAATATCTTTGTTGCCGATCTGATCGGCTTGTCCATGCTGCGCGAATTCGCCCCATTGATTACCGCCATCATCATCGCGGGTCGCTCGGGCTCGGCTTATGCCGCGCAAATCGGCTCAATGTCCGTTACCGAGGAGATAGACGCGATGCGCACGCTCGGCATTGCACCGATAGAACTTCTGGTTTTGCCGAAGATTTTCGCGCTGCTGATCGCCTTGCCGCTGCTGATCGTGTTCGCCGATGTGCTCGGCGTGTTGGGAGGCATGCTCATGGCACACTCACAACTGGGTGTCGGCTACAGCGAATTTATGGATCGCTTCGTCAAGGCCGTCAGCGTTAACGCCTATCTGGTCGGTCTCTGCAAAGCGCCGGTGTTTGCGGTCATCATTGCCGTGGTGGGCTGCTTTCAGGGGTTTCGCACCCACGGCGGCGCAGACAACGTCGGCTTTCAAACCACGCGCAGCGTCGTGCAGTCGATCTTTCTCGTGATAGTGGCCGACGGCTTGTTTTCGGTTGCGTTCAGCGCACTGGATCTGTGACATGAATAACGAACCTCAAAGCGATGCGGCAGTAATCGAAATCAGCAAAGTGTCGACCCGCTTCGGTGACCATGTCGTGCATAACGGGCTGGACCTTGAAATCCGCAGCGGGGAAATATTTGCTTTGATCGGTGGCAGCGGCTCCGGAAAATCGACACTGTTGCGCGAATTAATCCTGCTGCAGCGCCCCGACTCGGGCTCTATCCGGGTGCTCGGCGCCGACTTGCAGCAGCTCGGGGACGAAGAAACCATCGCGCTGCGTCGGCGCTGGGGGGTGATGTTTCAACATGGCGGTTTGTTCGGCGCGCTGACGATAAAAGAAAATGTCGGCTTGCCCCTGCGCGAGCACACCAAACTTGACGATGCGCTGATTGATGAAATCGCGTCATGGAAACTTTCCATGACCGGGCTGGAACCTGAAGTCGGCGCGCAGTATCCGTCCGAACTCAGCGGCGGCATGATGAAACGGGCATCGCTGGCGCGCGCGCTGGCGCTCGATCCTGAATTGCTGTTTCTCGACGAGCCGACTGCGGGTCTCGACCCTGAAAGCGCGGGCGAAGTTGACCAACTCGTGCGCAAGCTGCGCGACCTGTTCGGCCTGACCATCGTCATGATTACCCACGATCTGGACCTGTTGTGGCAGGTTGCCGACCGGGTCGCCGTCCTTGCCGACGGCAAGGTGCAAGGTGTAGGCACGATGGCCGAGTTATCGAAAATGGACAATGCAGCCATCAAAAAATTCTTCAGCGGGCCGCGCGGAAGAGCCGCACAGGAACAGAAAATGCCGCCGGAAAAAGCGCCATCCGAAGAACATACCGGGAGACCATCATCGAAACAAAAGTGAACTACGCCGTCGTCGGCGCGTTTGTCCTCATGCTCGGCGCTGCAATGGTTGGCGGCCTGCTTTGGCTTGCCTCAGGCGGTGATTTCCAAAAGAAATTCGACCTGTATCTGGCGGTTGAAGATGAGTCGGTGGCCGGACTCAATCTGAATGCGCCGGTTAAATATAACGGTGTCGATGTCGGCAAAGTGCGGGAAATCAAGCTTGATGCGGCTAACCCGAAACGGGTAAATCTGCTGTTCGCCATTGAGCGCGGCACGCCTATCAAAGAAGATACGGTCGCGATACTGGTGACGCAAGGGCTGACCGGCATCGCCTATGTCGAGCTCAGTGGCGGCGATAATAAAGCGCCGCCGCTGCGTGCTGCCGCAGGCAGCCAGTATCCGCAAATACGCACCAAGCCTTCCCTCAGCGCGCGACTGGAGAATGTGCTCACGAACGTGCTGACGAAACTGGACAGCACCTCAAACAACATCAATGCCATACTCAGCGATCAAAACCGGATAGCGATCAGCAGCACGCTCGCCGACGTCGCCGCCGTGGCGCGCACCGTCGCTGCGCGCAAGGAAACACTGGACGCAGGCATAGCCAATGCGGCACGTACACTCGAAAATTCTTCGCGCATCACAGCTCAAGCCGGGCCGGTCATCAAGCGCATCGGACGCGGCGCCGAGGCTGTTGAAAAAATGGGCAGCGCGGTCGCCAAGACAAGTGACAGCGCCGGAAAAACGGTCAACTCGATAGGCTCAGACGTGAAACGCTTTACTGCGGAGACACTGCCCGAGCTTGAACGTCTGCTCGGTGAACTCAGTGTGTTATCAACTTCGCTACGGCGTTTTACCGAGCAAACCGACCGTAATCCGTCCAGCCTTTTGTTCGGGCGCCAGCCGATGGCGGATGGACCGGGAGAGTCACCCACAGGAGGACGGCAACCATGAGCAATTTACCCATCATCCGACCATGCCAATTCTGCGCGGTCGCCCTATTGCTCACACTCATCGGCGGTTGCGATGCACTAAACCCGAAAGTGACGCCGCAACCTTCGTTTTATGCGCTAGACAACGCGCGCTTTAAAGCCGTGGCGGCGATCCCTGCACCAACGACACAGCAGCGGACAGCGCTTACTTTAATCGTCAACCCACCCCATGCCGCAGCGGGCTTTGACAGCCAACATATCATCTACGTGCGCGAGACGCACAAGCTTGAATACTATGCCCACAACGAATGGATAGACACACCGGCGCGCATGCTGGCACCGCTCATCGTCGCCGCTATTGAAAGCAGCGGGACGTTTCGCGCGGTCGTGCTGACGCCCAGCGCCGCAGCCGGAAACCTGAGATTGGACACCGAGATCGTGCGCTTACAGCATGAGCTAAACAGCCAACCCGGTCGCGTGCGTTTCACCTTGCGCGCTTATCTCGTGGATAACTCGACGCGCGAGGTGCTGGCATGGCGTGAATTTGATGAAACCGTTGCCACGCAGAGTGAACACCCCTACGGCGGGGTTATTGCGGCCAATCGCGCGGTGCAGTCCGCGCTGGAACAGCTGGCAGTTTTTTGTGCTGATGTGGCCGAAAAATGGAAAACAACTGTTACGGTGAAGGGGAAAGAATGATTTTCCAAACCGGACGAACCGGAAGCAAAAAAATTGCACGCGGAGGCGCGGGGAGCGCGGAGAAAACAAAGTGGGCGTAAGCCTATATTCTCCGCGCCCTCCGCGTCTCCGCGTGAGAAATTCTTGTCATTTTTTGACATCATTCAACTGCTAAGAGACTGCGGATTATTGGGGATTCTGGAACTGTTCGTTACCGTACAGACCATAGCCAACCTTATGTCTATCCTTTGCTGCTACAGGGAGCGCCTGTCAATTCAGATTAAGGGGTAAAAAATGAACAAAGATCAAGTTGCAGGAATTGCAAAAAACATCGCCGGCAAAGTGCAAGAAGAAGCCGGCAAACTGGTCGGCAGCAAGGAACAACAAATCAAAGGTCTCAATAAGCAAATATCAGGACAAGCCGAGAAATCCATTGGGGATTTGAAAGAAGTCGTCAAGGATGCAACGCATTCTTGAATCGCTATTGATCCGGCGCGAAATCAACTTGATTGCCGTTCGTGCCGAGATCGCAGGGAAGTAGCTATGCAACTGCGGTTTTTTTGATCCACATCTCTGGAGAAACAAATAATGAAACTCGGAAAAAACCTTGTCACAGCTATATCCATGAGCATTTTGATTGCCGCACTGTTCGGCTGCCAGAAGCAGGATGGCCCAGCCGAACATGCAGGCAAGGAAATCGACAAAGCGGCGGACAAAGCTGGTCAGCAAATTGAAAAAGCGGGTGAAAACATTCGGGACGCAGCAAAGGGCGACAAGAAGTAATGGAATTTCTGTAAACAACAACGCGGATAGCCAAGCGTGCGGCAACGAACAGACCGGATTATCCAATGACGATCCGACTCTCGGAATAGTCATTAAGGAGACTTCAGATGTTGAAAAAAATCGGATTCAATTTATCGGTCATGGCCGTGCTACTGATGTCATCAGAAACAGTACTGGCGGCATCAACCAGCACGAGTGTTCCGGTGACGGCATCGGTGACGCAGAGCTGTTCGATCAGCACTTCAACCGCGCTTGCCTTCGGCACTTACGATCCGATTGGCGCCAATGCGATTGCAGCATTGAATGCCACGGGACAAGTCAGTGTGGCTTGCTCAAAAAGTGCGGCCGGTCTGACGATCGGCATGGACAACGGTGCTCACGTTGCAGGTGCCCAGCGTCAGATGGTGGGTGGAACCAGCGCGGCCAACTTGAATTACAACCTGTTTCAGCCGCCCACCAGCGTACCGGGCACGGCATGTACTTTTCCCGGCGTCACTGCATGGACGGCTACGGGCGCAGGACTGTTAACTATTACCAGTCCGACAAGCAAAGCAGCCAGGCTGTACAACGTGTGCGGAACCATACCCGGCGGGCAGGATGTAGCCGCCGACACTTATACCGACACTGTCAGCGCAACCATCAACTTTTAATCAGGGAGTCCACTTTGAACACCACGACAAGCATTCGGAATTTAACGCTCAAGTTGGCAATTTTCACCGCAGCAATCTTTGTTGCAACGCAGGCCGGTGCTGCCGGATGGGAGATTGATCCGGTTCGCGTTGAACTGTCTCCGCAGCAGCAAACGGGCGCGGTCACCGTGCGCAACAGTTCCGATCAACCAACCTCCATTCAGGTTCAGGCGGTTGCGTGGTCGCAGCGTGATGGTAAAGATATTTACACGCCTACCAATGAAATACTGGTCTCTCCGCCCATGGTGACCATCGCCGCAAAAGGCGAACAGGTCATTCGTGTCGCTTTGCGCAGACAGGCGGATGCCACCAAAGAGTTGACCTACCGTATCAGCTTGCAGGAATTGCCACCGCCACCGGCAGCCGGTTTCACCGGCGTCAATGTCGCGTTGCGCATTACCTTGCCGGTATTCGTGCAATCTCAAACCGGAAAAGCCGCGCCAAAAATGGAATGGCAAGTTTCGCAATCCACATTAAACCAATTGCGGGTCGGAGTGCGCAATCCCGGCACCGCGCATGTTCAAATTTCCGATTTTGCGTTATATGCACCGGGCAGCAATACGCGCATCACCGGAGAGCCGAGCTCCAGTTACATTCTGGAGGGGCAATTACACGAGTGGCTGCTGAATACCAATTCCAAAGTATTCAGCGGCGACCGTTTACGCCTCAAGGCATACACCGATGCTGATAACGTCGATATGGAACTTGTGCTGGCCAAGCCGTAACTTTGCGGCGGCATTCCTGATCGTCACCTTGTTCTTTTTCAATGCAGAGGCGGCCACCGAGAACTGGATCCCCTCCCCCGTCGATCAAACTAATGAGGACGTTAATCCGCCACTTTCGACCGCAACAGAATTCACCGAACGTCTGTTGCAGATTGATATTGATCGCCAGCAAATCAATCAAACTGTGCTGGTGCTAGAAGATAAAGCTGGCGCACTCTATTTGTGGAGCCATGATTTGAAGCGCTGGCGATTTCGCACACCCGATACGCGCTCTGCCATGCAATACCACGGCGAGACCTATTTTCCGCTCGGAGCAATCTCGTATCTGGATCATCAATACGACCGCAAAAAGTTGACGCTGTACATCAAAGTTAAGCCGGACGCCTACACCGTGACCACGCGCTCCACGCAATCTGAAGAGCTGCCGGATGCACTCAAACCGAGCCCCGGCGGGTTTCTCAACTACGATCTTTTTGTGGCGCAAACGCAAGCCGCCTCGCAACGTTCCGGGCTGTTCGAACTCGGTTTTTTCAATCACTATGGCGTCGGCCTCGGCAACGTACTGGTCAGCCAATCCGACGACATCCGGCAAGTCACCCGGCTGGATACGAATTGGACGAGGGATGATCCGGAGCGGCGGCAAACACTGCATCTCGGCGATGCTATTTCCGCCCCCGGCATGTGGGGACGCTCTGTCCGCTTTGGCGGAATTCAATTCGGCACCAACTTCAACACGCAACCGGGCCTGATCACCGCCCCGCCCCAGAGCGTGCAGGGTCTGGCGGCATTGCCTTCCAGCGTGGACGTGTTTGTGAATAATGCGCTGGTCTCCAGCCAAAGTGTGCCGCCGGGCCCCTTTGCCATCAGCCATCTGCCGATCATCACCGGAGCGGGCGAAGTTGAACTGGTGGTGCGTGATCTGTTGGGGCGCGAGCAACGCATCCTCCAATCGTTTTACGGCAGCCAGACACTGCTGCAGGAAGGGCTGGAGAGCTATTCCGGCGAGCTTGGTTTCGCGCGCAAAAACTTCGGCATCCATAGCAACGATTACGGCGGTTGGATGAGCAGCGCCACCTATCGGCGCGGTCTGAGCGAACACTACACCGGCGAACTTCACGCGGAAGCCATGCGCAACCAAGCCACTATCGGCGCTGGAGGCGACTATCTGATCCCGCAATTCGGCACGATCAACATCTACGCCGCCTCGAGTCAGAGCGAATCCAAGCGCGGCGGGATGGTGCTGCTGGGCATCGACCGGCTGGCACAGCCGTGGAGTATGGGGGCGCGCTCACAATGGAGCAGCCGTGAGTTCACGCAAGTCGGACTGGAAACCAATGTGTCGGCGCCGACACAAGTGAGCAGTCTAAACCTCAGCTACGCATCCCATCGCGGTGGTACTCTGGGTTTCGCCTTGCTCGGACAACACTATCCGAGCCAGCCGGATACGCGCATCGCCACCTTTAGTTATAGCGTTTCGTTGAATCAATTCGCCACCTTCAGTATTTCCGCATTGCGCTATCTGGCTGGCGAGACCAGCACGACGATTTTTGCCATGCTCAACATGACGCTGGATCAGTCAACCAGCTTGAGCGTCAGCTCACAATCCCTGACCGGTGGGGGTGACACCGGCGGAACAGGCACCGAATTGACTTCGACACTGCAACGCAATCTGCCGCCCGGCGAGGGCTACGGCTACCGCTTGCAAGCGCGCTCCGCAGGCGCGCAGGAAGCATCCGCTACACTGCAAAGCAACATTGGCAGCTACACCATGGAGGCCGCCCGCAATCAGGGGACAACGGCCACACGCTTGAATGTCTCCGGCGGTATCGCGCTCCTCGGCAATGAGGCCTACTTGAGCCGTCGCATCGAGCAAAGTTTCGCCGTGGTTCATGTTTCCGATTATCCCGATGTGCGCATATTTGCGGACAATCAACCGGCCGGACTCACCAACCGTAGCGGCAGTGCCCTCATCCCGCGCTTGCGTGCCTATGACAGCAACATCATCTCCATCGATCAGCGCGATTTGCCTTTGGACGCGGAAATCGGCGCACTCAAAATCGAAGCCATTCCGTATTTCCGCAGCGGCTTGGCGGTGACATTCCCCATCAGGCGCATACACGGCGCAACGTTCAGGATTCAACTTGAAAACGGCACGCCGTTGCCACTCAGCGCGCTGGTGCAGGACGTTAGCAATAGTGAAACCTATAGGGTCGGTAACGGCGGCGCAGTGTATGTGCCAGATATAGGGGGGAGCACAAAATTAAGCGCAATCTGGGACAACCGGCGTTGTGATCTCGAAATCCAATTCAGCCCAAGCGCCGATCCTTTGCCGGATCTCGGTATCTTTGTTTGCAAAGCAAGCGAGGTACAAATTTCGATTCCCATCAAAGCGCCCCCCTCAACACACCGCTTCTGGCACAACAAATGATGAATAGCCCCTCACACCCTATGCGACTGCGCATGATACTCGCTGCCGCGCTGTGGTTTGTCGTTGCACCGCAATCTTCTGTTGCCGCCCCCTCCTGTTCATTCACATCGGTGAGCGCGGTCAATTTTGGCATCTACAATGTGTTCGCCACCGTGGCGAACAATAGTGGCGTTGGCAGCCTAACCATCAAATGCCAGGGTGGCGGCGCGGCCACGTTTGTGGTCACACTCGGCACCGGACAAAGCCACAATTACACATCACGGGTAATGAAAAAAGGCGCAGATACACTTAACTACAATCTCTACACCAGTAGCGCGCGAAACTTGATTTGGGGGGACGGCAGCGGGGGCAGCAGCACCATGACGGCAGGCAGAAACACCACCACCACGCTCAGCATCTTCGGACAAATTCCCGCCGGTCAAGACGCGGCTATCGGCATTTATAGCGATAACATCACGGCGACTGTAAATTATTGAAGTGGCTTCGAGTTGCGCCCCTCTCGCATTTATGGGAGAGGGAAGTGCCTACAACGCCCGTACCGATGACTGCAACGGCCACAGGTAACTGCCCGGCAAAGTGTCGGGGCTAAGCGTAAAACGAAAACTCAATTCGTGTGTCATGTTGGGTGACACCACCCCGCGCTGTACAATCGCCCCGCCATCTGCCCCCAGTTGAACGGGGGCGCCCAGACCATCGATCAGCACCGATTCAAAAAGCTTTCCAACCGGATAAAACTCTACAAGATAGCCAATCCGGCTATTGGTAGTCACTGAGAAGCGTTCGGCGGCGGGTATCTCAACATAACCGCGCGCAACATCGGCCTCGGAAATGGTGAGTTGGGTCGCTTGATAAGCCGTCTGCATTTTGGCACTGGCGACGACCTTCACCGACACTTGCATGGCAGCATTCGTTTGCGCGGCTTGCGCAGACGACACCAGCGTTGCCAACGGCACGAAGCCAACCGAGACGGCCAAAGCGTAAGCCGCGAGTTTGCGCTGTGTCACCAAGCCGCCTTCAAGTTGCCCTCTGTTGACATGCCCCGCACGAATCAACTCTTCACCCACGCGCAACCCGCTGTGAGCCTGCCTGTGCAATGCCTGCTCCAGTTGCTGCCGTGTAATCTGACCATTTGCGACAAGTATGTTGCCCAGCGCAAATTTGCCCGTAGCCGGAAGCGCCTCTGCCTTGCGCCGCTGAAACTCCAGAAACACTTCTGTTTCGCGCCTGGTCAGCACACTTTTTTCGAGCAGAATTTCAACCGCGAGTAACAATTCGGTCAGGCGTTGTCGCTCACCGGAAGTCATTGGTGCGGTGTGTCCGACTTCATCCAGATACGCTTCAACAGCCAGTCGCGACAGCATCTCAGCCGGCAAATCGACACCTTGTGCCGACAATGCGGAATCGACCGTTTTCATGTTCGCACTCATCCAATTACTCCAGTCCGATCTGACTGTTCAGTATCGAAAAATAATGTTATTTGCCCATGCCATTGCCGATAACCCCCCCCACCACTGCCCCGCCCACCACACCGGCGGGATTGCCGCCCGTCAAGACGGCGCCGCCGACAGCCCCTAAACCCGCACCAATTGCAGTACACCCGGCAAGACCGAACAGCAAACTCGCCGCGACTGCATTCACCATTGTTTTTTGCATCGAATTCATCTGAATTACCCCCGAATAATATTGAACCAGTTTAGTCGTCGATGGAACGACGATTGCTCTGTCCAGTTAAAACTTGAAGTTCGTTCGCCTTGTAGCAGCAAGGGGAAGGCCGTGGATGTAATGGGCATTCATTCCAATAGCACATGCTCAGTCTGTCAAAGGTGTGTAGGCTTCGACAGACTCGGCCCGAACGGAGTTAATACTTCATCGTGCCGTATCAATAAAATAAACATCCGTTGCGGCGAGACACT
Organism: uncultured Gallionellaceae bacterium; assembly: GCA_964639585.1. Classification (GTDB taxonomy): domain Bacteria; phylum Pseudomonadota; class Gammaproteobacteria; order Burkholderiales; family Gallionellaceae; genus PALSA-1006. The sequence continues at coordinate 35,103 of CAZXDK010000024.1, forward strand.
CGATTCGGATTTATTTGCCGAAACGCTTCTTGGCTTCGTCTACGCAGACATCTTTGGCATTACCCGCCAGCCCCTCGCATTTTTCTTTTGCCACTGCATAGTTTGCGTCCTGTTTATCGACTGCGGCATCGTGACGCGCTTCGCTGCTTTTCTCTTTCGCCTTGGTGTGCGCGTCAGAGGATTCTTCGCGGGCGCTCTTGTTGGCTTTGGCTGTTTTCAACGTTGCCTTGGCATCTGCTTTGGCGCTGATGAAGGCGGCCTTGGCTTCTTTCACACACACATCTTTGACGTTGCCGGCACTGTCGTCACACTTCTCGCTGGCGACCTTGTAGTCGGCTTTTGCCTTGGCAACACTGACTTCATAATTGGCTTTGCCAGAAGGTTTGTAGCGTGCGTCCAACTCGGCCTTGGCAACGTGCTCCCTGCCCTTGGCTTCGGCCTCGCAAATATCTTTTGCGTTATTGGCAAGTGCGTCACACTTGGTTTTGGCAGACTTGTACTCGGCTTCAATATTTTTTTCTGCAGCTTTGTATTCGCTCTTGCTCATGCTTTCCGCCATCGTACTCATGCTGAAGGCGAGACTGGTTACGGCGAGGATTGCTTTGATGTGATGGGTGTTCATTGGTATCTCCGTGAGGGGTGATTTATCGTTAAATTTAACCGCAAATACAGACTGACCTGCGTGGTCTGCACTTGCAGCCAAATAGTCACTCATTGACTACGCATGCTCTGTGCGCTATCGCACTGAGAGCGGCAGGCTTAAGACAGATAATCCATTAGCCGATAAACGCCGTCATCATTGCCTTTTGGGGAATGAGGCACGTAAGCCATTTTTCGATTTGCACAAAGGCGAGCCATGCCAGACAAGACCGATAGTCCAGCCATTCCCAATCCGCCCGCCGAAACTGAGGAGAGCCCCGCCAAGGCAAAACGCCAAGGAGCAATATCGGGGCGATACCAGTCGCTTGACACGAATGATGGCGTCACCGAGGTGCAGCGCCAGGCTGCGCTGCTGAAAACGGGCGCTTTGCAGAACGCGATCCTCAACAGCGCCAATTTTTCCAGTATCGCCACCGATGCAAAAGGGGTGATTCAAATCTTCAACGTCGGCGCCGAACGTATGCTGGGTTATGCCGCCGCCGATGTGATGAACAAAATCACGCCTGCCGACATTTCCGACCCGCAGGAAGTCATCGCGCGCGCCGAGGCGTTGAGCGGCGAGTTCGGAACGCCGATCATGCCGGGCTTTGAGGCATTGGTATTCAAGGCGTCACGCGGCATTGAGGATATTTACGAGCTGACCTATATCCGCAAGGACGGCAGCCGCTTCCCGGCGG
>CAZXDK010000025.1:0-2930 GCA_964639585.1 uncultured Gallionellaceae bacterium
TTCGTATTTTTCTTTCAGGCCGCGCAGGATGGCGATGGTGGATTCCACGCTGGGCTCGTCCACCAGCACCTTCTGGAAACGGCGTTCCAGCGCGGCATCTTTCTCGATGTACTTGCGGTATTCATCCAGCGTGGTAGCGCCTATGCAATGCAGCTCGCCGCGCGCCAGAGCGGGCTTCAACATATTGCCCGCATCCATCGCGCCATCCGCTTTGCCTGCGCCCACCATGGTGTGCAACTCGTCGATGAACACGATGTTGTTGCCTTCATCCTGCGCCAACTCTTTGAGCACCGCTTTCAGGCGCTCTTCAAATTCACCGCGATACTTCGCGCCGGCCACGAGTGCGGCCATATCCAGCGACAACACTTTTTTGCCCTTGAGCGACTCCGGCACTTCGCCATTGATGATGCGTTGCGCCAAACCTTCCACGATGGCGGTCTTGCCCACGCCGGGTTCGCCGATCAGCACGGGGTTGTTTTTGGTGCGGCGTTGCAGCACTTGAATCGCGCGGCGTATCTCGTCGTCGCGACCGATCACGGGATCGAGCTTGCCGGAACGCGCGCGCTCGGTGAGGTCGAGACAATATTTTTTCAGCGACTCGCGCTGGCCCTCGGCTTCCTGTGAGCCGACGGATTCGCCGCCGCGCACGGCGTTGATGGCCTGCTCCAGCGGTGCGCGAGAAACGCCGTGCTGCTTGAGCAAGCGTCCGCTTTCGCCTTTGTCATTGGTCAACGCCAGCAGGAACATTTCGCTGGCAATGAACTGGTCGCCGCGCTTCTGCGCTTCCTTGTCGGTGAGGTTGAACAGGTTGGCGAGGTCGCGCCCGACCTGCACTTCGCCGCCGTGGCCTTCCACTTTGGGCAGGCGCGAAACGGCATCGCTCGTCGCGGCCTTGAGCGCGTTGACGTTGCCGCCCGCACGCGCCAGCAGCGAAGCCGCCCCGCTGTCGGCATCGTTGAGTAAAGCCAGCAGCAGGTGCTGCGGCTCGATGAACTGGTTGTCGCTGCCGACGGCCAGACTTTGGGCATCGGACAACACTTGTTGCAGCTTGGTGGTGAATTTGTCGAAACGCATAACGACTCCTTATAAAAAATATTGGGCTGCGGACTAGATGCGGATGGAGGCGGCATATTTCAAGTCGTTAACATTATTTCCTTTTTTTGTATACAATTCGCAGGTCTTTTCGAACTAGCGCAGGCATGCCCAATCACCCCGAATTCGCCGCCATCATCCGTAGCAATGTAGAAGCCGCATTGGCGGAAGACATCGGCAGCGGTGATCTCACCGCACACCTGGTGCCGGATAATACCCGCGGACACGCCTCCGTCATCACCCGCCAACATGCGGTGCTCTGCGGTCGAGCCTGGTTTGATGCCTGCTTCAAGATGCTGGATCCCAAATGCACCATCACCTGGTTCACACGCGATGGCGACAAGGTATCGCCCAATGAAAAACTGTGCGAAGTTAAAGGCGATGCCGGCGCCATGCTCACAGCCGAGCGCACGGCGCTGAATTTTTTGCAAACTTTATCCGCCACGGCCACCTTGACCCATCGCTATGTTGACGCGGTAAAGGGAACCCATGCCAAAATCATGGATACCCGCAAGACCCTGCCCGGATTGCGTATGGCGCAAAAATATGCGGTTCGAACCGGCGGCGGACACAACCAACGTATCGGCTTGTTCGATGGCATCCTCATCAAAGAAAACCACATCATGGCGGCTGGCGGGATTAGTGAAGCGCTCAAACAGGCTTTTCTGTTAGCGCCGGAGCACACTGCGGTGCAGATAGAAGTGGAAAACATGGATGAGTTGAGCGAAGCTTTGGATGCCGGCGCCAAATTGATCCTGCTGGATAATTTCGATTTCGATGGCATGCGCGATGCAGTTCATTTCACATCGCGTCGCGCCGAACTTGAGGCATCCGGTGGCATCAACCTAAACACGGTGCGCGTCATCGCCCTAACCGGCGTGGATCGCATCTCCATCGGCACACTGACCAAAGACGTGTACGCAATCGACCTCTCCATGCGGTTTATTTAACGATGAAGAGCGCTTACGCGTTGCTGTTTGGAGCGACATTGCTGACCGCGTGCAGCGGAGATCCGTATCGGGGCGTCTATGAAGGCATCAAAGCCCAAAAAGAAGCGCGCAAAACCCCGCAAGAACGCGCGATGACCCCCGAGCCCAGCTATGACACCTACAAGCGCGAAAAGAGCGGCGCAATTCAGTAAACACCTTTAAAACACCGGCTATCTGTATTGACGCGGAGGGGTATCCCCCTCCGCGTCAAGCATTACCTAATCAATAAGTTCCGAACACGCCAGCAGTGGTACCAGCTTGCAGTGCGTTTTCAGTTGCAGTTGTCAGACCTATCAAGTTAATAGTTACGGTGAGAGTCGGACTAACTACCCATGTCACATCAACGTTGCCATCAACAACTGAATTAACACCGGCTGCCTGAACTACAGGTGCATTCGCTCCTGCCGGTACATTAAGCTGATCTTGTACCACTGCTGTGCCGGTATTGAATGCCTGAAAGCCGCTGATCGCCTTGCTGAAACTCGCTGTGACACCCCAGTTGGCTGCCGCGCCGCTTGCTTTATTGCCAAGCGTGAATATATCTGCTCCGGCAGTCGTAGCAGCGACCACGCTAGCTGCGGACGTAATGTTGCCGCCTGTACTGGTCACACTACCTCCGATAGTTGACGGGTCTGCCACATTCAACGCGGCATTCGTTGAAGAAACCGGAGCAGCCGTGGGCGTCAGCATTGCATTACCGAGCTTGACGGAGATGGATGCGGTTACGGGATCAAAAGCGGTTACGACAGAGGCGGAGCCGTCGGCAAACGCAAGTTTTTGACCGTTCGTTACATTGGTCAATACGGCGCCATTGATTAAAACCTGAGCGCCATTCGCGGTTGACTTGAA
>CAZXDK010000025.1:3030-35634 GCA_964639585.1 uncultured Gallionellaceae bacterium
TGGTCAATACGGCGCCATTGATTAAAACCTGAGCGCCATTCGCGGTTGACTTGAAGGTATATGCTGCAATATTGCCGGAGAGTTCAACACGTTCAACATTCCCGTCAGGCATAACACCAGTTATGCCTGCAGCTATTTTGACCGTATCAAGTCCCGTGTTCCCATAAAGAGCCGCACCGCTGTTGCTGACGGTAAGATTGTCGCCTCCAGCGCCCAGATAGATTTTGGCATTGGTTGGGGCAGATGAAGATGCGATACCACTGGATGTGTCTGCCACGTTCAATACGGCATTCGTTGAAGAAACCGGAGCAGCCGTAGACGTTAGCGTTGCATTACCAAGCTTGACGGAGATGGATGCGGTTACGGGATCGAAAGCGGTTACGACAGAGGCGGAGCCATCGGTAAACGCAAGCTTTTGACCATTCGTTACATTGGTCAATACGGCGCCATTGAGCAAAACCTGAGCGCCATTCGCGGTTGACTTGAAAGTGTAAGCTGCGATATTGCCGGAAAGTTCAACACGTTCGATATTCCCGTCAGGCATAACGCCTGTTGCTCCAGCGGCTATTTTGACCGTATCGTAACCCGTGTTCCCGTAAAGAACCGCACCACTGTTGCTGACGGTAAGGTTGTCGCCACCAGTGCCTAGGTAGATTTTGGCATTGGTGAGGATAGCGGTAGGGGCGAACGTAGGAGTGACAGGCGTAGCCGTGGCAATGGTTAGCAATTCACTGGCTGATTTAGTGATGTCGCTGAATTGAAAAAATTCCACCCCCGAGACGGTGTCTGCGCCGGAGGCCGGGCCGGAGATCGAGAACGTCCCCAAGGCCGTGTTGTAAGACACGGCACAACTTGCAAAGGTGTCGTAGTACACCGCAGTATCAACACCGGCGCCGCCTATGATGGTGTCATTGCCCAATCCGCCTGTCAGGATGTCGTTCCCCGCGCCGCCATCGAGAATATTGTTGGCATCATTGCCGATCAAGGTGTCGTTGCCGCTTCCGCCCGTGGCGTTTTCGATGGTGCAGCCGTAAGCGATGCCGAGATTGTTGCTGCCGTCGTAGGTTGGCGCTGTTACGCCGGTAACGGTGTAACCCGCCGGTATGGGGGCGGACTGGATAGCGATGCCGGAATAATGACCGGGGATCAGGTCGATCCGGCAACCCCGGATAAAGTTGCTTACATCAATCGTGTCATTGCCGCCCGCATCCCAGATAGTCTTGAAAAACGGCGTGGCAGGATCGAAAGTATAAGTATCGTTGCCTGTGCGGTAGCTCATGTTGGCGCCATACAGATACTGCATGGCGGCAATATCCAGAACCATCGGGGTCTCGCAAGGCACATGCCAACTCAGCAACGAAATACCGGTAGCCGTAGGGGTGATGGTTCTGAACACGTCATTGGCCGGATTGATGTAGGCCATGACTGAATATTGACGATTGTCCAGCGCGGCAGGCAGTATCGTGGCGAGTGAATTGCTCGCTTCGTAAAAGGGGTGCTTCAGCCCCAAAGCGTGCCCCAGTTCGTGTATCAAACCTTCGTAATTAAATGAGCCTGCCGACCAATTCGGATCGGTCGCCCCCGAGGCTAGCGTACTGATCCAGATATCTCCCGCCGCAGGCCACATGGAATCCGGCGTGACCGTCCACCCCCACACTTTACCCTGAGTGCTTGTTGCCGGGGCAGAGGTGAACGCAAAACGAATATCGCCAACATTGGCCGCCGTGTCTGCCACTCCCTGAAAGCTTATGTTGGCGACATTGGCCCACGTTTGCATGGCGGCTATTGCGGCGGCTTGCTGTGTCGCGCTCATGCCGTAGTGGGAAGCAGCGGTATTCTCGTTCAGCGTGGAGTAATTCCCCCCGTTGTAGCCGGAAAATGTCGCGCTGGCATTGCTCGTCCAGGGAAAACTGTATGACAGGGTGGTTCCGGTTCCAGCGGCGGCGCCCCACTTGGTCCCAGCCAGCAGTGCGTCCAGGTTTTGTGTATAGGTCAACGCGACATTGCTGGCGCTGCTTGAAGAAGTTGGAGTTGGCATTCAATGATCCTGTGTGGCTTTTAGCACAGACGCCATGCGCCTGGCCTTGCATCAAAACTGACTAGACCACAGGCGAATGTGGCTTGTTCGGATCGCATACGATGCCCGCTTCCACGCCGATCATGGTCATCGCCTGCTCCGGCGATATGCGCAGCAGTTCGGCGATGTCCTTGTAGTCGTCGGGTAGCGCTGCGTCGTCCCAACCATTGGTCGAGTGGCGCGCCAGATTCACCGCACAAATGACGTTGCGGACGCGCTGCTGGTTGCTGCACTCGTCATCCATCAAGATCAACAGCAACTCGGGCAACTCCCAGTTTTTCACCAGTTGCTTTTGCATATCCAGCAGATTGAAACCGAATACCTGCTCTTGTGCGCTCCGGGTGCGCAAGGTTTTGTCACGGTGCTGCATTTCACTGATTTTGAGCATTTCCTGCGGCGCAAAACACCACATGAGCACTTCTGCAAGATCATGCAGCAACGCGGCGATGCGCACCTCTTCATAATGCAGATCGCTCAGATGCACCGCCCAGTCGTAAGCATATTCGGATGCCCGGTGCGAACGATGAATGACATGCAGCAGTTGCACCAGCGCAGCGGTATGCCCGTGCAAAACCTCCTGCACCAAAGGTTGAGCGGGTATTTTGTTGAAGAACGCCTCGACGCCCATCATGATAAGCGCCTGCTCTACCTGCATCACTTCGTGAACCTGGCTGCGATGCTTATGCGTTTGCAAGTAGCGCAACACCTTGACCGTCATCATCGGATCGAGTGCGATCACCTGCGCCACACCGCGCGCGCTCAGCTTATTGGGATCTTCGCGCAAAGCCGCCAGATCGCGGGCCGTTTGTTTCAACACGGGAATTTCAGCCGAACTGAGGAAATTAACCCAGCCATCCAATCCTTGTATTTCCTGTTGCATAACACCTCCCTACATAACGACACTCTCGGTTTTTCGGCAAGAATCCGGAAATCTTAAGCGCTTAAACCTGCACGGCAAACACCCCCGCATTCGCGTCCATCTTCCCCATTTTAACCTCATGTCTGGGTAAAGCACCCTCTATGCTTTCCAAATATTGCCGCAATGAAACCACTTCGTAGCCCTGCGTTTTCCATGCAAGCAAAAGTTGCTCGAAAATCGGCAGCCACTTTCCGCCTTCCAATTCGGCGCGCAAGGTGAAAACATGACCGTTGCGTGGAGAGTTGGCGGTGTATGGCAGCATGTGTTGCAGCACGTTTTCCGAAGTAATACCGGGACGCGCCAACAGCTCGTCCAAGGTGGGCAAGGTAGTGGGCAATTGCGGGCAGGCGATAATTTCGGCATCCCATGTGGGAATGAAAGGATGCGTGCCGCGCGTATCCGAGGCGTAATCGAAATCCAAGCGCTGGGTCAGCCTGAAGGCATCGCGATTCATCTGCCAGCCTGATGCGGCATGGGCTCTCGGCGCCTCGCCGAATATCTCCGTGTATCTGTCCACCGCGAGTTGCATCGCGCAACGGGTCCATTCGGCATTTTTCTTTGCCGCAGTATCGCGCCAGCGGATGTGGTCGTAGCCATGGATGCCAACATCAAACCCGGCGTCGCGCACGCCGCGCAAAATATCCGCACAGTTGCGCCCTATGTCCGGCGCCGGTAACAGCGTGCCATACAGCAAGGTCTTGAGACCGTAATGCTGAAAAAGCGGAACCGGCGGTTTTTTGCCGAAAATACCGCGCCCGGAATGATCCGGCCCCAGTGAAAAAAAGAAGCTGGCTTGTGCGTTGTGGCGTTTCAGTAATTCGACCAGACGCGGCACGCCTTCGCGGGTTCCGCGATAAGTCTCCACATCAATCTTCAAAGCAAGTTGCATAACACTCTATCCCATCTTGACAGGCATCCCTAAAAACTCCAATCCCACGCATGGTCTTGCTCAGGATTTTGAAGTTTCAAAGACGCCCTTAAACAAACGATATTGCCCTTTTAGCGACAACCCCAAACAAAGCGCGCTAACCGTGAACTGAAACAGCCAAACACCGGGAAAGCCATTGTCGTACATGAACATCGCCCACAGCGCCGAGCTCGTAATCAGCACAGCCAACACGCGCTGGAACCACACATTCAAACCGGCATGCCAGCGCGCACCCAACGCCACTGCGGCAACGGCAGAAAGCCAGCCGCCGAACATCCCGCCCAGCACATCCAGCGGCCAATGCACGCCACACGCAATGCGCGAAAGCCCAACCAGAAGCGCCAGCGCCAGCATGAGCAACTTCAGGCGCTGGTCCAACTGCTGCAAACAGAACAACCCTGCCAGCACAAAAATCGTTGTCGTGTGCCCCGAAGGAAACGCATTGTGCTCGAACATCGGCCCGATGAGATGGAAACTGCCTTCGTGCAACACCGCCGGTGGACGCAGCGACGAAAACACGGCTTTCATGCCGTGCGACCAGATGCTCGCAAACAATGCCGCCAGCACAAACCGCCAAACCAGATCGGGGCGTCGCCCCAGCAGCGGCAAGATGAACAATAAAGCCAGCGAGGTATCACCCAGCACCGTGAGATGGCTCCACCACATGTCTCCGGCGAGAGCCGTGAGCCGGTTCAGCCACTGGAACAGCGCCACATTGGCGCCCGTCAGCAGCAAAATCGCCATCGCCAGCAAAGCAAATAGCGGAACGCCCCAAGTCCACATCGGCAAGGATGAAGATTCAAAACGCGGCATGGTGGAATTAGTTTCTATAACCATGGCAGGCATAAAAAGAAAAGGTCGAAATCAGATGCCCGTGCGCACTGACGGGGAGCCTATCACGCAACTCGCAGGCGGTAAACTGGCCGACTCCGCCGACGGCGGGCGTTGCCTGCTGATCCGGCCATAACACTAAAATTCCGCGCGCTTCATTTTGCGGCGAGCCGAACCACAGATCGAACTGGTCGTAGCGCGTGTCCGCCACCTGCACCGGAGCGGGGCGCGCATACCACGCCAGGCGGCTGGCATAAGTCCAATTTTCCGTAAACAATTTCGGTGTGCTCCCGGCTTGCTCCAGCTCCATCTGCCCGCGCAATTGCCCGGCGCGCTGGGCAGCTTGCTCCCATCCGTAGAGGTCGCGCATGGGGTTGCCGTTATCCTTGAACGGTAGCCACGAAAACAGCAATTCGCCGAATACCACTGCAAGCACCACCCCGGAATAGACGAGCGCTGCCCCAACGCCAACACGCACCCAACGCCGTTGGCTATGACGATGCAACCAATACGCGGTGAGCGGCGCCAGCCCCGCCCAAGCCAGTGCAGTCCAATGCGGCAGCGTCATTTCAAAACCGGCGCCCCAGCCGAACAGCAGCAACACCGGCAAAGCCAGCGACAGGCACAGCCACGCACCACGGTCACGCCGCTGGCGCAGCCCGTATACTGCCGCGATCAGGCCGAACACGAACAGCCCCGGACCGTAGACTATCAACTGGGCGCCCTGTGCGGCAAGAAAACGCCTCAACTCCCAACTGGGCTTGCCCGCACCGTGCTGCAGTTGATACGCGAATGAAATCCAATCGTGGCTGTAGTTCCAATACAGGATGGGCAGGATCAGCAGCGTAGCCGCCAGCACCGCCAGCCAAGGCCACGGACTGCGCAATTGCCGCCACTGCCGGTTGCCGGCCAAGGCCAGCACTACGGTCGCCACCAGCGTGATTGCCGTGTATTTCGATAGCGCCGCCAGCCCCAGCAACACGCCCAACCATAACCAGTAACGTACACGGCCTTTAACCATAATGTCGTGCAATACCCACAACACCAGCAAACCCAGCAGCAGCAAAGGTGTATCCGGCAACATCGCCAGACCGACGAGCTGGAACATCACCCCCGAATGCAGCAACGCGACACTGCTAAATGCCAGCCAAGGCGTTTCACGCGGAAACAAAACCAAGCTCACTTGGTGCAACACCATGCTGGTGCAGGCAAACAGGAAAATCGGCAGCGCTCGCAGCGCAAAATCCGAATCGCCGAACTGCAACACCAGCGCCTGCAACCAGCCTATCAGCGGAGGATGGTCGAAATAGCTCCAGTCCAAGTGCAAGCCATACAAGGCATAGTGCGCCTCGTCCACGCTCAGCCCCACCGCCTTGGCTGCAAACAGGCGCAACAGCGTAGTTGTCGCAACCAGCAACACGGTAGCTTGCAATGGAGTCAGGCGCTTAAGCGTATCGAACATCGGGAACCCGGATTTGAGTGGCACAAGAAATGACGGACGGCGCGGATTCTATCCCAAGGATCACATACCTTGGGCAGCGCTGATTAAATCATCAGCATTTTTTGGCATATCCTGCGGCGACAGCAGAACGTGTAAGTTTAAAGTTCAGCCTAATATTTCTTGCCGTAATCGTCGCTAAATTTGAGAAATTGCTATTTACAAATCAATCTGCTACGGATAAGATTGCCCCCGCGGGAAATTTTACCACGCAACCGCAAAGTTAATAAATTTCCGATCCGGCATTTCACGCAAACCAATTTTTTCGGCACGATTCGTTCAGATTCACGAGATTAGCGTTTTAAAAAATGCAGCCCAGTCGTTTGAATAAACCATATTAAAAATTGCTAAAAAATAACTTTTATTGAGAGGCTCAAGATGAATTTATTCAGTAAATCCAGTCGAATTCTTATTCTTGCTTGCGTTGTTGCCAGCACACTTGTTGCTTGTGGCGGTGGCAGCAGTAGTTCGGGTGGGCGCACCGAAGGCTCGGGAGGCGAAGGCAGCAGCACAGGCGGCTCCGGAGGACAGGGCGAAGGCTCGGGTGAAGGAGGCAACACGACGAATGGTGGTACGACGAATGGCAGTACGGGTGGCACGACGACAGGTGGCACGGGTGGCACGACGGCGGGGGGGGCTACAACAGCCAGCGGCTTGGCGCTTAATGGAACGCCGAATTTTGCAACCAGCGCATGTTCTACGACCCTCGCCTTAACTCCCAGTGGCGGGCAATACACGGGATGTGCATCGGGTGCTGTGGCGATTTTTTCCGGTTTAAGCGTGGTCGATGCCCAAACCAGTCAAATCTGCACCGCAAGTTTTAACAACGGCGCATTAACTGTGTCCAACGCTTCATTATCTGTATCTGCCGCCATGAATAGCGAAATAAATTCTGACAACGTAACTACCGACACCACGGGGACGGTAACGCTGGCATCGATTTCGGCCAAAGACAGCAATTCGCTTGTTGGCACCAGTACCGCAACGCTTACTTGGACTAAAGCCGGACAGCTCTCTGCAATAAGTGGCTCCATATTGAATACCGCGGGTCAAACCCAATCGTTTTCCTGCCGTTTATAACTTGAAACAGGGGCGCCATTCCCAAATCTCCCGCGTTGACGTTCAAGCCTCTGGTGCTTGTCGTCAGCGCCGAGATACTCTATCGCAACGTTGTTTCCTTACAGTTTGATATCGCGCACTTTTTCGACAGTGTCAGGCACATTTCCCCGTATAGCTGCTTAACCGATGCTGCCAGTTTCAAACGGTCAGCCGTATATCAACCGGCAAGGCAGCCTATGCACCGTTTTTTTCCTTTACCTCGGTGCGCGCCCACCCTTGGGCAAACGTCACATCCAACCTTGCCCCTAGCGGGATTTGCGCACTATCCACCACAATTTCCCCCTGTTCGTCGCGCACCATGCTGTATCCCCGCGCCAACACCTGTCTGGGATCGAGATGCTGCAAATGCTGCTGCAAAGAAACCAGATGCAAGGCGTGACGCTCCAGACTATGCGCCATCACTTTGTGCAAACGCTGCACGTGTCCCTCGCATCGACTTTGTAGCACTGAGACATCGGGACGCACCGCCCGCAGCCTTTGCCGTAGCGCTTGCCAGCACCAGTGTTGCTGCCGCGCAGCATGGGCTTGCGCCATTTGCAGGCGCTGCTGCAATCGTTGCAAATGCTGGTATTGCTGCTGTATGCGCTGCGCCGGATGCAGCAAGCGCCGCTGCAAATAATCCAGTTGCTGCATATGCCGCTCCAAGCGGCGTGTAATGGCTTGCAACAATCGCTCCGCATTTTGTTGTACACGTTGTGCCAGTTCCACACCGTCCGGCACAGCCGCTTGTGCGGCGGCGGTAGGAGTGGCGGCGCGCAAATCGGCGACAAAATCGGCAATGGTAAAATCCGTCTCATGCCCTACCCCGCTCACCACCGGGATGCGGCTGGCCGCAATCGCGCGCGCCACCACCTCTTCGTTGAACGCCCACAAATCCTCGATACTGCCACCGCCGCGACACACAATCAGCGTGTCGCATTCGCCGCGCTCGTTGGCCAGACGGATAGCCAGCGCAATTTTCTGGGCGGCATCATTGCCCTGCACCGGCGTGGAATACAACACCACCGGCACGCCCGGCATGCGGTTCGCCAACGTGCGCAGCACATCGCGCAAAGCCGCAGCCTGGGGTGATGTGACGACACCGATTTGCCGTGGCAAGAATGCTAACGCGCGTTTGCGCCCGCTATCGAACAAGCCCTCCTGTTCCAGTTTGCGCTTGAGCTTTTCAAACGCCTCATACAGCGCGCCCAAACCGGCGGTGCGCATTTTTTCCAGAGTCAGCTGGAATTCGCCGCGCGCCTCGTACAGTGTCGGCAGCGCCAACACTTCAACTTGCGCACCATTGGAAGGCTTGAAGTCGAGATACTGGCTCTTGTGACGGAACATCACGCAACGCACCTGTGCCTGCGCGTCCTTCAAGGAAAAATACCAATGTCCCGAGGCCGCGCTGGTAAAATTGGAAATTTCCCCGCGCACCCACAGCAACGGCAACCCCGCTTCGATCACCTGCTTCGCCGCCGAGTTGAACTCATGCACGCTTAACACCAGATTTTTATCAAAACTCATAACGGTCCCAATGGTTGAAGTATGCCAAATTGTAGCGCACGCGACTCACGGCGAAACAAGGAGGCGCCGCATTAAACTGTCAATACAATTTATCATCCCAATCAGTCTGCGGACGTATTGACAAATCAAAATAATGCACACCCCAAGCAGTGACGGGCTTTTTTGGCGACCAATCCGAGCAATCCCCTTGAAATTACGACAACCAATTGTTTTATAACGAATTAATAAAAGAGCAAAAATTGAGCAGCGGGTTAAAAAGCGCTAATCTGTCAAGGCTTAAGCACCACTCCCGCATAACAATCCACAAAGTTATCCACAGATTTTGTGCATAAGCCAAAAATCACTTTTGCAATGCCTAGTTAGCTAGCAAATGAGGATCGCAACAGGATGAATCTTGCCCAAACAGGGGCGACAGGATAAAGTTCGCGCTTCAAAATTTATGCATCTGGAGAAGTTGAGTGTTCACTATCGTTGAAGCGGCTGGATGGCCTATCTGGTTTTTAATCGTTGCATCTTTTGTCGCCGTGGCGCTCATCGCTGAAAGATTGGTCTTTTTGCGCGATAAAAACATCGTCCCGCCGGGGTTGCTGGACGAGACCGTTAAGGAATTCAAATTGCGCGGCGTCAGTCCGCAGATGCTCGCCAAGTTGAGTGAAGGCGCGCCTTTGGGGCGCATATTGGCGGCGGGACTGAAGAACATCAAAAGCTCGCCGGAAATCATGAAAGAATCCATTGAAGAGGTTGGCCGCTCTGTCAGCCATGAAATGGAGCGTTTTCTCACCACGCTGGGCACCATCGCTTCCATCAGCCCCTTGCTCGGCCTGTTCGGCACGGTAGTCGGCATGATAGAGATATTCGGTGCGCAAAACGCGGGCGGCAGCAATCCGGCTGAACTGGCGCACGGCATCTCGGTTGCCCTGTACAACACCGCATTCGGCTTGATCGTGGCCGTACCCAGCATGATTTTTTACCGCCATTTTCGCGCCAAGGTCGATAGTCTGACCCTGGAGATGGAACAGCAGGCTATCAAGCTGGTGGAAATTGTACACGGCGAACGCAAATGAACATTGTCGCAAATTCGTTTTGCGGGCGAATCGCTGTGTCGCGCGCTCGCTCATTCCTCGCCTATCAACTCGATATGTCTCATCGTTCGCTGCGCGGCTCCTTGCGCTTCATCCCGCAAAACAAATTTGCAGAGTTATTTATATGAACTTCCAACGAGGCCGCACCCGCGAAGAACCGGAAATCAATTTGATTCCGATGATAGATGTCTTACTGGTAATCCTGATTTTTTTGATGGTCACCACCAGCTACGCAAAATTTGCCGAATTGCAGATCAACCTGCCGCAGGCGGCGGGCGAACAGGGCAGCGCCAGCGCAAACAAACAAATCTATGTGGCGGTGGACTCATCCGAACAATATGCGATCAATAACACCCATGAAAACTTCACCGGTATAGACAACTTTGCACAGTCCTTGCGCAAGGCTGCCGGAAACGAAGCCGAGCCTATCATCATCATCAGCGCCGATGCCAAAGCGCCGCATCAATCCGTCATCAACATCATGGAAGCGGCACGGGTAGCCGGATACGGGCGCATCACCTTCACCACGCAGAATCCGGCGAAGTAAATCGTCCGACGGCAGAATGAACGGGCTGGAAAAATACTGGTATCGCACCACGCCGTTCCATCTGCTGCTCTGGCCCGTAAGCTTGCTTTTCGGATTGCTGGCATCCGCACGTCGAATGTTCTACCGCAGCGGAATATTGCCCAGTTTCAAACTTCCCGTTCCCGTCATCATCGTCGGCAACATCAGCATCGGCGGCACCGGCAAGACCCCGTTCACTTTATGGCTGGCGCAACAACTGCTGAACGATGGCTGGCATCCCGCCATCATCAGTCGCGGCTATAGCAAGGCTAAACAACAGCACAGCTCGCCCCGCCCTGTCGAAGCGGGCGACTCTCCCGCTGAAGCCGGCGATGAACCGCTATTGATGGCGCAGCGCGGCCTGTGCCCGGTGTGGATAGGGCGCGACCGCGTTGCGGCGGCACAGGCCTTGTTGCAGTCACATCCCGAATGCGACGTGATTTTGAGCGATGACGGCTTGCAGCACTATCGGCTGCGGCGCGATGTGGAAATCGTGCTGGTGGACGGCAAGCGCCGTTTCGGCAATGGCTTGTTGCTACCGGCGGGGCCGTTGCGCGAAGCGGTGTCGCGCTTGAATAGCGCGGATTTTGTGGTCGTCAACGGCGGCGCGACAACGGGCACCCAACACGCCATGCAGCTCAACGGCGCATTGTTTTATAAGCTGCTCAACCCGTGCACGACACTCCCTGCCACCGCATTTGCCGGACAGCGCCTGCACGCCATCGCTGGCATCGGCCATCCGCAACGCTTCTTCGCGCACCTCGCACACCTTGGACTCGCCGCGCAATCGCATGCTTTCCCCGATCACCACTGCTACAGCGCCGCCGATATTGCATTCAGCGACGCCGATGCCATACTCATGACGGAAAAAGATGCGGTAAAATGCGCCGCGTTCGCCACCGAGCAATGCTGGGTGTTGCGTGTGGATGCACAAGTCGATCCGGCCCTCGCCCAACTCATCATAGAAAAGATCAAACAATAATGGACGCCAAGCTACTCGAAATTCTGGTTTGCCCGCTGTGCAAATCGCCGCTTACCTACCGCAAAGCCGAACAAGAATTGATCTGCAAGGCAGACAAGTTGGCCTATGCCATCAAAGACGACATCCCGGTGATGCTGGCCGACGAAGCGCGCAAACTCTCCCCGGAAGAAGTCGAGAAACTTTGATGCCCGCGTTTCACGTCGTTATCCCCGCCCGCTTCGCCTCTACCCGCCTGCCCGGCAAACCGTTGCTGGACATCGGCGGCAAACCGATGGTGGTGCGCGTGGCGGAACAGGCCGCGCAAAGCGGCGCGCAGCAAATCATCATCGCCACCGACCATGCGCCGATTCTTGATGTAGTGGCCGCACACGGTTTCACAGCCTGCCTGACGCGCGCCGATCACAGCAGCGGCACCGACCGCATCGCCGAAGTCGTGGCGCAGCAAGGCTGGACAGACAACACTATCGTGGTGAACGTGCAGGGCGACGAGCCGCTGATTCCGCCGACCTTGATCCGCGCCGTGGCGCAACATCTGCACGAACATTCCGAATGCGCCATCGCCACCGCCTGCCATCCCATCCACGATGAAGCGGCTATGCGCAATCCCAACATCGTCAAAGCGGTGCTGGATAAAAACGGCAATGCGCTGTACTTCAGCCGCGCGCCGATACCTTACCCGCGCGACATCTTCGCGCAAGGCGCGGCACTGCCGCATGACTTGCCCGTTCTGCGCCACATCGGCATTTACGCCTACCGCGCCGGTTTCTTGCGCGCCTTCGGCCAACTGACGCCCGCCGCCATCGAACAGATCGAGGCCTTGGAACAACTCCGCGCGCTGTATCATGGTTACAAAATCGGCGTCACCATCACGCACAACGCCCCCCCCAGCGGGGTGGACACAGAAGCGGATTTACTTGCAGCACGGTCACTATTCGTATCATTAACCACACAGGGAGCAAACACATGAGAGTCATTCTTCTCGGCGCACCGGGCGCAGGCAAAGGCACACAGGCTAACCTCATCAAGGAAAAATTCGGCATCCCGCAAATCTCCACGGGCGACATGCTGCGCGCCGCCGTCAAAGCGGGCACGCCGCTCGGCGTAACCGCGAAAAAGATCATGGATGAAGGCAAGCTGGTGTCGGACGACATCATCATCAATCTGGTTAAAGAGCGCATCAAGGAAGCCGATTGCGCCAACGGCTTTCTGTTCGACGGTTTTCCGCGCACCATCCCGCAAGCTCAGGCCATGAAGGATGCAGACATCCGTATCGACTACGTGGTGGAGATCGACGTGGCCGACAGCGAAATCGTCCAGCGCATGAGCGGTCGCCGCGTGCATCTGGCATCCGGTCGCACCTATCACGAAGTGTTCAACCCGCCCAAAGTCCCCGGCAAAGATGACCTCACCGGCGAAGATCTGGTGCAGCGCCCGGACGACGTGGAAGACACCGTCGTCAAGCGCCTCAACGTCTATCATGAACAAACAAAACCGCTGGTCGATTATTACACCGCTTGGGCAAAATCCGGCGATGCCCTGGCCCCCAAAGTCGTCCACATCCCCGGCGTGGGCAGCGTGGATGCTATCCGCGACAAAGTTTTTGCAGCACTGAAAGCATAACCCTGACGCGGCGGACGAAGATCACCATGAACAAACCTATCCTCACCCTCGATGACGCCAAGCGTATCGCCGCCGCGGCCGAAGCGGAGGCGCGCATCAACGACTGGAAAGTGACCATCGCGGTGGTAGATGACGGCGGCCATCTGCTGTATCTGCAACGCAGCCACGACACTCGCTTCGGCAGCGTGGAAACCGCCATGAGCAAAGCGCATGCCGCCGCCGCATTGCACATGCCCACCAAGGTGTCGGAAGATGCCGTGATGGGCGGACGCCTGATCCACCTCGCCCTGCCCGGCGTAATTCCAGCCGAAGGCGGAGTGCCATTGCTGCGCAACGGCGTTGTCGTCGGCGCAATCGGCATCAGCGGCGTGCGCTCGTTTCAGGATGGGCAAATTGCCGCCGCGGGAGCGAGTGCGCTGTAATTCCGAGTCGCCCGGAATAAATCTAACAACCTTGATTCAAGCCACAGAGAACACAGAGAAAGAAACGGTTTCCCCATGTTTTGCGAACTCCCCCTAAGGGGAATCGCAATGTCGTGATCACCGTTTGCTTCTCCTCTGTGATCTCCGTGTTCTCTGAGGCTAACTAAGTTTTCAGGATAAATTCAGGACGTCCTCGCCGGTCAAGCAATCGACAATATCAGCCGCATTTCGTTTAACCATGCATGCTCGGAATCGGCGGTTTCGGTCTCGGACTTTTCGGCGCCTTCCGGCCAGCGGCGTGAAATTTCCAAAACCAATGATTTGAATTGCCAAATGGTTTCGGTCAGTATCGGCAAAAATCCCTCCATGCACTCAGGATCATCCGCGAACATCTGTATCAATCCATCGGGGTCGCGGGGATCGAAGCCTGCGCCAAACAAACTCAGACGCAACTCCACCAAACGGGTTTGGGCGAATTCAAAGACCGGGTCGTGGGGTGGCGGCTCGGTGTTATGGTTGAAATCTTCAAATAGTTTGGCGATCAGTCTTACTTGCTCAACCAGTTGCCCGGTTTTGTCTTCCTTTGCGAGAGAGTTGCCCGTTTCATCCTGAAGTATATTGAGGTGTCCGATCAAGCCCGGCCCATATTGCTTGGAATTTAACTTAAGCATGACCTCAAGATTTTTCCATGGGACATGCGGATTGTCCGAATCAAAGGCTTTGGCCGCAAGCACGGCAACCCCCAGTATCTGACCATAGCGGCTGATTTTTTCGCCGCGCAGGCCGCGCGGATAACCGCTGCCATCCATTTTCTCGTGATGCTCAAGCACCGCATTGGCAATCACTTTTGGCAATTCAGGAAATTCGCACAGCAGCAAAAACGCGGTCAGCGGATGCGCATAAAGATGCCGCCTTTCAGACGGGCTCATTATGTGCGACGGTTCGAGCAATTTTGGATCGATGTGCATTAGCCCTATGTCCAGCAGCAGTGCGGCGATGGCCACGTTTTCTTCCTCTTGCAAACTCATTCCGTCACAACGCGCCAGATAAACACTGACAACCATCATTAACAGACTGTGCAGATAAAGGCGGGGGAACTTTTCTTTGGCCACCGTCAATTTAAAGGCCATGGGCATGGGGAGTCGCATATCCGTGATGATCTGACGATACGAGTTGCCCTGATTGACGACTTGCGCAACTTTTATCAATTTGTCGTTGCGCTCAAGCAAGCTGAGCGCGTCAGCCAATATTCGCTCGGAGTTCAGTATGCTGTCTATCGACAAGGTCTTGTCGATCGGAGTTAGCAGTTTGTGCCTAACCAGGCGTTCATATAGTTCGCTGGAAATGTGAACGCCGGACGTGACCAGCTTGAGTCCGCTTTGCGCATAAATGTCGCAAGTGGAGACTATCTTGCGAGTATTACCCAGCTCGGTAACGGCTCGCAGATAATGTTCGTCATGCATATTTTGCAGTTCTGATTCCATCGCGGATGTCCTCGCTGTGTTTATACAACACTTTGCGATGAATGAGAACAGCTGCTATTTTTGCCGACGGATTTTATTTGATCCCTATCCCGGACACACACCTCAAACTTGCGCTTGCCTGCCTTGCCGGAAGGGCGGGACGACCCTGCGCCGGGCGACGCGCTTGACGATTGCCGCACCGGGTGTGCGGCAAATGCAGGCCGAAGTCTATGGGCGGCGACGCATCCGGCGGCTGTGATGATGCCGCCTTCGTCCACAGACAAAACATCCGGTTCGCTCGGGTTCGACTTGATACGGTCAGGTAGAACGCCGTCTGCCCGGGCGAAAATAATCCTGGTTGTCGTAATACTCTTCCCGCTCATTGTCCGCCGACCAGCCCGGTATACCCAGCAACGGCACCGGAGTCAGCTCGCTTGTATTGCGACAATGCGCCGGGTCACTCAGGTATGTCGCCACGCGTTCATCCAGATGCCGCATTCGGCGCGGCATGGGCCAGCTAAAAAAATCGGCATCCACTTGCAGCACCAGCCCCTGCCCGGTCATCCCCAGATAGGGCTGCATAGCTTTTTCGTGCAAGCCATGACCGAAAATATAAAAGCCCATCGTTGTCGTCACCTCGTGACGGCGCGTGCAGAATAATTCTTTCCATTTGAAATCGCGCAGCAGACCGGACAGTTCCGGGCTCGCGCTCGCCACAATCACGCCTGACTCATCGAACAAGGTCGCCATATCGCGCACGCGACCGCGCTGGCTTTTCTCATCCCCTCCCCCTTGCAGGGGGAGGGCTAGGGAGGGGGTAGAAGCATTGAGTCCCGCCGAGTCTACCCCCATCCTAACCTTCCCCCTGCAAGGGGGAAGGAATGTTGAAGTTATTTCCGTCAGCGCCTGGTAGTGCCGCGCATTGATCGCCGCTTTGCTGCGCGGAAATATCAGCCACACCAGCGCATTGAACAAATCATGCAGATTGTTTTCGCGCGTCTGCACCTCGCCGCTCAGATAGCAGCGCGGTTCGTATTGCGCTTCGAAAGCCAGCTTGCCCTGCCCTTGCGCCACGAAACGCAGCGGCTTGCCGCTCTGTAGCGTAATTTCAGCCTGTTCGTCCAGCAGCGCGTTAAGCTCGCTCCGTGTCGGGAAAGCTTCCTCTCCCAGATGCTGTAGCACAGCATATAAAGGCTCGAACAACGGCGATCCCAGCAGCGCGTTTCGATTCCATCGCGGTAATTTTTCCATACATACCAGTGTAACCCAGGCTCGTTAAAATATTTTTCGGCATCCGCCATTGAGGTTTATCACACACCAAGAAATGGCGTAAGATGCATCCCGCATTAAGGCACACGGGATCGGTTCAATCAATTCATTCAGGGAGTCAGCATGGCTAAAAAGAATGCGTTTTATGCTCAATCCGGCGGTGTCACCGCCGTCATCAATGCTTCGGCATCCGGCGTAATCGAAACTGCACGCAAACATAAAGATAAAATCGGCAAAGTCTATGCGGGACGCAACGGCATCATCGGCGCGCTGACCGAAGACCTGATCGACACCGGCAAGGAATCGGCCAAAGACATCGCCGCCCTGCGCCACACGCCTTCCGGCGCGTTCGGTTCGTGCCGTTTCAAGCTCAAAGGACTGGAAGAAAACAAGCTTCAGTACGAACGGCTGATCGAAGTATTCAAGGCGCACAACATCGGCTACTTTTTTTACAACGGCGGCGGCGATTCCGCCGACACCTGTTTGAAAGTCTCGCAACTCTCCGAAAAAATGGGCTACCCCTTGCAGGCCATCCATGTGCCCAAGACCGTGGACAACGACCTGCCCATCACCGACTGCTGCCCGGGTTTCGGCTCGGTCGCCAAATATGTCGCCGTGTCGATGCGCGAAGCCAGTTTTGATGTCGCCTCAATGGCCAAGACTTCGACCAAAGTATTCGTACTGGAAGTCATGGGTCGCCATGCAGGATGGATCGCTGCGGCGGGCGGCCTCGCTTCGGACGAGAAATGTGAATTGCCCATCGTTATTCTGTTTCCGGAAATCGCCTTCAACAAAGAGAAATTCCTCGCCAAAGTCGATGCGGCAGTAAAAAAACATGGCTACTGCTCCATTGTTGTTTCCGAAGGGGTTAAAGGCGAAGACGGAAAATTTCTTTCCGACCAGGGGGTGCGCGATGCCTTCGGTCACGCCCAGTTGGGCGGCGCCGCCCCCGTCATCGCCAACATGGTCAAGGATGCGCTGGGACATAAATTTCACTGGGCCGTGGCAGATTACCTGCAACGCGCGGCACGCCACATCGCTTCCAAAACCGACGTCGAACAAGCCTATGCGCTGGGCGCAAAAGCGGTTGAACTGGCATTGAAGGGTGAGAACGCCGTCATGCCGACGGTGGAACGCCTGTCCGACCAGCCTTACAAATGGAAGATCGGCGTCGCCCAGTTGAGCAAGGTCGCCAACGTGGAAAAGATGATGCCGCGCAGTTTTATCAGCAAAGACGGTTTCGGCATCACTGAAAAATGCCGCGCGTATCTCGCCCCACTCATCAAAGGCGAAGACTATCCGCCGTTCAAGGACGGATTACCACAGTACGTGCAACTCAAGAATGTAGCGGTGGCGAAAAAACTGGACGAGTTCAAAATCTAATCAGCCACAGATTGACGCGGGTGAACACGGAGACTTGATTCTTGCACAACGGTTTTATCCGTGTTTATCTGTGCTCATCCGTAGCTAAACTTTCTTCAAGGAGAGCACCATGTCTAACGGCCTGATTTTTGCATTGTTCTGCGCCTTCATCGCCATCGCTTATGGCGTCTTATCCATCCGCTGGATCGTCGCACTGCCCACCGGCAACGACAAAATGCGCAGCATCGCCGCCGCCATTCAAGAAGGCGCGACGGCTTACCTGAACCGTCAATACAGCACTATCGGCATCGTGGGTGCGGTGTTATTTCTGGCAATCGGCCTGATGCTCGCGTGGAAAACCGCGTTCGGATTTCTGATCGGCGCAGTGCTGTCGGGTGCGGCGGGTTATATCGGCATGAACGTGTCGGTGCGCGCCAATGTGCGCACCGCACAAGCCGCGCATAACGGCCTGAATGCCGCGCTGAACGTGGCCTTCAAAGGCGGCGCGATCACCGGCATGCTGGTGGTCGGACTGGGGCTGCTCGGCGTGGCGGGCTACTACGCTTTCCTGGCCGGATCGGCGCCTGCGGGAGCCCGCACCACAGAAATTCTAGAACCTTTGATCGGACTGGGTTTTGGCGGTTCGCTGATCTCCATCTTTGCCAGGCTCGGCGGCGGCATTTTCACCAAGGGGGCGGATGTCGGCGCCGACCTCGTCGGCAAGGTCGAAGCGGGCATACCCGAAGACGACCCGCGCAACCCGGCTGTCATCGCCGACAACGTGGGCGACAACGTGGGCGACTGCGCGGGCATGGCGGCGGATCTGTTCGAGACCTACGCGGTGACCATCATCGCCACCATGCTGCTGGGCGGCATGCTGATGGCGAATGCGGAGCCTAACGCGGTGATTTATCCGCTGGCACTGGGCGGTTTTTCCATCATCGCCTCCATCGTCGGCAGCTTCTTCGTCAGCGCCCGTCCGGGCGGGAAAATCATGAACGCGCTGTATCGCGGCCTGGCAGTGGCGGGCGGTTTGTCGCTGCTCGCGTTCTACCCGATCACCTCATGGCTGATGAGCGATAACGGCAGCTATAGCGTGAACGCGCTGTACGGCTCGGCGGTCATCGGGCTGATCCTCACCGCCGCGATGGTGCTCATCACCGAGTACTACACGGCCACCGAATACGGCCCGGTGCGCCACATCGCGCAAGCCTCGACCACCGGCCACGGCACCAACATCATCGCGGGGCTCGGCGTTTCCATGAAGGCCACCGCCGCGCCCGTGCTGGTGGTGTGCGCTAGCATCTATGCGGCTTATGCCATGGCCGGGCTGTATGGCATCGCCATCGCGGCCACCGCCATGCTGTCGATGACCGGCATCATCGTGGCGATAGATGCCTACGGGCCGATCACCGACAACGCGGGCGGCATCGCCGAAATGGCCGGACTGCCCGAAGAAATCCGCAACATCACCGACCCGCTCGACGCCGTGGGCAACACCACCAAGGCCGTCACCAAGGGCTACGCCATCGGCTCCGCCGGACTGGCCGCATTAGTTCTCTTCGCCGACTACACGCACGCGCTGGAAGCTCATCTGGGGAATGCCACGCTGTTTGATTTGTCCGACCACACCGTCATCATCGGCCTGTTCATCGGCGGACTGGTGCCCTACCTGTTTGCGGCCATGGGCATGGAGGCCGTAGGGCGCGCGGCGGGCAGCGTAGTGGTCGAAGTGCGCAGACAGTTCAAGGAAATCCCCGGCATCATGGATGGCACGGGCAAGCCGGAATACGGCACTTGCGTGGATATGCTGACCAAAGCCGCCATCAAGGAAATGCTCGTCCCCTCGCTGCTGCCCGTCGCCGTGCCCGTGATCGTCGGCCTCACGCTGGGACCTAAAGCGCTGGGCGGCGTACTGGTCGGCGCGATCATCACCGGCATCTTCGTCGCCATCTCGATGACCACTGGCGGCGGCGCGTGGGACAACGCCAAGAAATACATCGAGGAAGGCAACTACGGCGGCAAAGGCAGCGAGGCGCACAAGGCTGCCGTCACCGGCGACACCGTGGGCGACCCGTACAAAGACACCGCAGGTCCCGCAGTGAATCCGCTCATTAAAATCATCAACATCGTGGCATTATTGATCGTGCCTTTGCTATAAGCGGCGCGTATAATCAAGCTATCGCCAGGGGGCAAAAATGAACCTCAATCTGAATGCAACAGCGGGGCTGCCGCAGCAGAACGGCAATGATTCTGTCGGTTTGCTGGTGTTAAAAAAGGCCTTGGCCATCGAGGCGCAAAGCGCCCAAGCATTGCTTGACGCAGTACCGTCGCCACAAAAAAACGCAAACAACCTGCCGCCCAATTTAGGGCAAAACATCAATACAACTGCCTGACTTTCCACTGCAACAGGAGTGAAATCATGAACAAGATACTGCTGGTTGACGATGAACAAAACGTACTCAATGCCTTGCGCCGCGAATTGAGGGAATTCTTCGAGATCGAGGCTTTCGACAATCCTGTCGCGGCGCTCGCGCGTTGCCGGGAAACCCAATTTGATCTCGTAGTCGCCGACTACAAGATGCCGGAATTAAACGGGATTGAATTTCTCAAACAATTCGGTCCGCTGCAACCTGACGCGGCGCGTCTGGTGCTAAGCGGCGAAGCGGATATCGATGCGCTGATTCGCACCATCAACGAAACGCACATCTATCGCTTCCTCACCAAACCGTGGGAAAAAGCCGAGTTGCTTTCCTGCATCCAGCAGGCATTGGCTTACCGCGCTGTGATACTGGAGAACCGCCAACAAAAAAATAGCTTGTCCATGGCCGCAGTTCTTGCCGATGACACGCCATACCATATCGTTCTGGTTGAAAGCGACAACCATTTGGCAAGCATGATGGCGCGCGGGCTCACAGACGAGAGTGGCCGGGAAAATTTATACGGCGCGATGCAGCAAGAAATTCATCACGGAGCCGGGCAAACCAAACCATTCAAATGCGTGGTGAACACCTTTCCGATGGCGCGTGCCGCCCTTACGCATGTTGAGAATCACCCTTGCGACCTCGTCATTACCTCGCAATTTTTATCGGACATGGATGGGCTGAAACTACTCGGCAAAATGCGTCAATTGCTCCCCGATACCGCGCGCATCCTGATCAGCAACGATCCCAACAAGGCCATGCTTTCCCAAGCCATCAACGAGGCGGAAGTGCAAAACGTACTCCACCTGCATTGGAGCAGTTATAAACTGCACGCCGATGTGCGCCGCCAAGCGTGGAATTTGTACCAGCTAAAAACCGCCGCCATGCAAGCATTGGCCGCGAGGGAATTGCTGCTATCGCGCTAGTGGCGATACGCGATTACAAAATTTCAGACATCTCACGGGGGCGCATTATTTTTCCTGTGCGCTAAGTGGAATCAAGGCACGGCCAATCCCAACGCACGGTCTATTTTCGCAATCAGTGCGGCGCGGTCAAAAGGTTTTACCACGAAGTCCATGGCGCCCGCTTTCAGGCTGTCGATCACAACCTGCCCCTCGCTCTTGCCGGTAATCATAATCACCGGAATTTTAGCGAACTGGGGCACAGACTTTATATGCCGCGTAGTTTCTATCCCGTCCATATCGGGCATCATGATGTCCATGAGAATGACATCCGCCCGTGTCTTGCGCAGCAAGTTTAGCGCCTTAAAACCGTCGCCCGCAAAAACGAGGTTGAAGTTTTTCTCTGCCAACAGCTTGCCGACCAGCTTGTGCTGGAACTCATCGTCGTCCACGATCAGCACGGTAGGCCGGATACGCTCAACCATCGCATTCAGTGAGCGCGCCGATTCCAGCAGGGGCTCGCATTCCAGTCTGATTTTTTGCGCCCACTGTTTCAGGGGCTGGGCGGATGCGGCCGCGGCATGGAAATGCTCACCGACTTCATCGCGTTTAAAGCGGCCGATTTCTTTTTCCAGCCCGTCGGCGTTTTTCACCTCGACGGCATCCGTGAGTTCACCCGCGATGAAGCGCCGCGACAACCCGTCCAGCGCAACGCCGATTTTCCGTTCGGCCAGCTCCATGGCACGGCTGGAATCTTCGACATACTGATCGCCTTGGGAAACCTGTTGCGCCAGTTTCGCCTGCATTTCGGGCAGGTAGCGCACCTGGGCGGCAAATTCGGCCACCGATGGCTCGTCCGAATTCAGTGCGGACAACTCGCGTAGCGCATTATGGACAGACATAATCAGCCGCGGCGAATCAAACGTCATAGGCCAGAACAAAATGTAATCGTCAAAAATGTCTTTCATGCACAACTCGGCCGCACGTTTCACTTCATCCTTGTTGCACAGGATCACGGTGCGGTGCGGGTGCTGATGCACCTCCTGGCAGAAGCGGTACAGGCTCAAATAATAGCGTTCCGATTTTTCCAGACTGTTGAACGCCAGCACCAGCACATCGGGCTGGCGCAACACAAAGTCCGCCGCAGCCGTATCCGCATCCGTGGAAAAATACACGTGATCGAAGGCATCTCTCAAAACGCCCTTCACCAGCTCAGCGTCACCGACAACATCGGTCACGATTAAGATTTTTGCGCTTGCTGCGGAATGGCTCATGGCGTTAAATCCGGCTATACACGTTTATTCGAATGCGGGTAGGCTTGCTGCCAGGACTGTATCCACGCCGGAATATCGGCTGCGGGCATCGGTCTGGCAATAAAATATCCCTGCGCAATGTCGCACCCTCTGTTGCGCACAAAATCCCAATCGGCCCGGTCTTCGACCCCTTCCGCCACAACCTCCATCTTGAGTTGCTTGGCCAAGCCGAGACTTGAGTCGAACATCGCCCACAATTTTTCGTTATCCCAGGCGCCATGCACGAAACTTTGGTCGATCTTGAGTTCATCGAAGGGAATGTCACGCAACTGCGCCAAAGAAGAATTGCCGATACCGAAATCGTCGATTGAAATGCGAAAACGCTTCAGGCGCAGTCTGGATAAAATTTCAAGCGGAGTGCGGATGTCTGCCATCAAACGTGTTTCGGTCACCTCCAGATCCACCATCTGCGGCGGGACATCCGCCTGAACCGCAAGAGCAACAATCAAATCCAGAAAATCCAGCGAGGCCAAATTATCCATCGACAGATTGATGGACATGTGCAACATCACCCCCATTTCCTGCCAAAGCCTGGCTTGAGCAAATGCGTTGCTTAACACCACCTTGGTCAAGTCGTCTATCAGGCCGTTTTCTTCCGCCACGCCGATGAACTGATCGGGAAGCACTATGCCATCCTGCGGGTGACGCCAGCGCACCAAGGCTTCCACACCCATCACGCGCCCCGTGGCCGCCATCACCTTGGGTTGGTAGTAGTTAAGCAATTCGCCGGCGGCAATGGCCGCGCGCAACGCCTCCGCGTCATAGGTTTTTTTCGCCGCGCGCGGCGCGTCTTGCGTTTGCGACGCCAACTTTCCGAGCAACGCCACCAGTCCATCCGGTGTGGCTGGTTTGTGCAAATACCCCAGCACATTAATTTTATGCGCACTGGCCAACTTCTCGGCCGCCTGCAACGTCCGCTCATCCTCGCCGCTGATCAGGATAAGACTGCCAACATATTGCTGCCCGACCAGATGGCGCACAAATTCCAGCCCGTCCATTTCCGGCATATTGATATCCAGCAAAATCAACCCGGGCCTGTCGTCCGGTCTGGCGATCAACTCCAGCGCGGCCTGTCCGTTGTCGCAGGAGCTCACCGAAAAATAACCGAGATTCGCCAACATGTGAACAAGCAGCTTGTGCATGAATGGCTCGTCATCGAGTATCAAAATTTTGATAGTGTTCATAGCGCCTTTCGAAAATTTGGATAGATTATAGCAGCGCTGCAATCCGCTCTACGGCGAAGTATATTCGCCTTCAGCGCCCCTCAAGAAAACTTTCAACCCGCACCAGCTCCCGCTCAAAATCAGGCAACAGCGCCGCCAGCGCTGCCGTGTCGCCAGCCTTGCCCGCTTGCTCCATCCCGGCGCACAATTCGCCCAACGCCAGCGCGCCCACCGAGCGCGCCGAAGACTTGAGTTTGTGCGCCCAAGCACCAGCCGCGACAGCCTGCCCCGTTGCACAGGCCGCGCGCAATTCCGACGCAATGTTTTCAGCGCTGAGGCGGAAGTCATGCAACAGCTCCCCAATGGTAGCCTCGTCATCCCCCACCAGTGCCTTGAGCACATTCACGTCTACGGCGACTGCCGCGGAAGCTGGAATATCCGCCTGCCCCGAGCCTGCCGCAGGAAGCGCAAGCTCCCGGCCTGCAGCAGGGGTGGCTGCGGCGGGCGCCGCCCGCTCAGTGCCGTTCTCAATCGCTTCGGCTGACGCAGTCGGCAGCCACTTATCCAGCATGGCTTTCAGATTGGCCAATTGCACCGGCTTGCTGACGTAATCGTCCATGCCCGCAGCCAGACAATGCGCCGCCTCTCCCCTGAGCGCATTGGCGGTAAAAGCAATGATGGGGATACGCGCGGTATCGGCTTCAGCCGCACGAATAGCCGCAGTCAGTTCGTAGCCATCCATCTCCGGCATATGCAAATCGGTCAGCAGGATACCGTAAGCGCCGCCCTGCCACAGCTTCAGCGCCTCGCGACCGTTGCCGGCAATGTCCGCCACATCACCCAGCAAGGCGAGTTGCTGCTGGATAACTTTCTGGTTGATCTCATTATCTTCGGCGACCAGGATCAAGCGGCCTTGTCGCCGCGCGTGCTCGCGTGACAGTGGTCCCATCGTTTCTTTAACCTCGTCGGCCTGATTTCTCAACCCATATTCATCAATGCGTCCTGCGGCGACTGCCACGGCCTCCAAAAACCTGAGACGCGGCATGCCATCGGCATCCAGCACAACCAGATTGTGCGCCTCGATACGCGCCCGACGCCGCCTGCCGCGCCCGATCACAACGAAGCGCGCATCCAAACCGGGCTGACTGCGGGCCGCAGCGTGCAGCTCATCCAGCGGCGGACTGCGCCCCGCCGTGTCGATGACCACCACGCACAAGCCGCGCAAATGACCGGCTATCGCTTGCTGCGCTACGGCGCTATCCGGCGCGTGCTCGACCTTGGCGCCGCCATACCTCAGATAGATGGCGAGATCGTCAGCCAAGCTCCCCGCTTCGCCCAGCACCAGACAAGACAGCCCGGCGACGAGATCGGGACTTTGCAGATCGAGATTCACCCCGGAGAAATTCTTGCCCTCTTCGACTGAGCCGACATGCCCCCCCTGAGCGTCCAGTCTGGACACACCCTGCCCCGCGCCTGTCGCAGCCCCCCAGTCTGCATCAGCCAATGGCATAAACGGGATACGCGCACAGAACAGCGCACCTTTGCCCGGCTCACTCTGCAAGGTAATGTCGCCGCCCATCAGCTTGACCAACTGCTTGGAAATAACCAGCCCCAAGCCGGTTCCGCCAAAATTTCGCGTGGTGCTGGAATCGGCCTGGGTAAACGCAGAGAACAGGCGCTTCTGCGCTTCTTTATTGATCCCGACACCGTTGTCGAGCACGCAAAATTCAAGCAGGATTTGTTCAACATCGTGCAGCGATTCGTTCCTCCCCTCTCCC
Source organism: uncultured Gallionellaceae bacterium (assembly GCA_964639585.1). Classification (GTDB taxonomy): domain Bacteria; phylum Pseudomonadota; class Gammaproteobacteria; order Burkholderiales; family Gallionellaceae; genus PALSA-1006. The sequence goes on from CAZXDK010000025.1 coordinate 28,253, forward strand.
GCTGGGGGAGGGGAGGAGCGGGGAAAATGGCCGCGCCCATCAGGTTTGCTTTCAACTAACCCGCTCTTCACCAGCAGCGCCCGCACCGACACCCGGCCTAGTCTGCCCTGCCCACTGGAAAACTTGATCGCGTTCCCCACCAGATTGATCAGCGTTTGGCGCAACCGCGCCGGGTCGCCCAATACCCCGGCGGGAATAGCCGGATCGGTGAACAGCGTCAACTCCACGCCTTTTTTCTCGGCCACGCGCGCGAGCGTTTCGCATACCCCTTCCACCGTGCTGGCGACATTCATGGGCACACGGTCAACCTGAAATTTGCCCGCTTCGATTTTGGAAAAATCCAGAATATCGTCGATGAGGGTCAACAGCGCGAACGCCGAATCGTGGATGATATTGGCCATTTCGGTCTGCGGCTCGTTGAGGCTGCTCTGCAGCAGCACGTCAATCATGCCGATCACCCCGTTCATCGGTGTGCGTATCTCATGGCTCATCGTGGCCAGAAACTCCGATTTTGCATGGCTGGCCCGTTCGGCTTCAAGCCGCGCACGCTCCAATTCCGCGGTGCGCGCCAGCACTTTTTCTTCCAGTTCCGCGTTGAGTTGGCGCAAACTTTCCTGTGCCTGCTTAAGCTGGGTAATATCGGTTTTGACTGCCAGATAGTGGGACACGCTACCGTCGGGCTGACGCACCGGGGAGATGACCGCCGCCTCGACATATTCGCCGCCGTCCTTGCGCCGATTGTAGAGTTCGCCCGCCCATACTTTGCCACTCGTCAGGCTAGCCCACATCTCCGCGTAAACTTTTGGGGAGGTTTTGCCGGATTGCAGGAGACGCGGATTCTGGCCGATGGCTTCGGCCACACTGTAACCCGTCGTATTGTAAAACGCGGCATTGGCATACTCGATTTTCGCTTCCAGGTTAGTGATGACTATGGAGCTGGTGCTCTGTTCCACCGCCAGCGAAAGCTGGCGCAAGGAGTTTTCTGTGCGCTTGTTCTGGACGATACGGTACAGGTCGTAACTGAACAGCTTGACTGTCTCCACATCGTACTCGTCATAGTCAGTCGCCGCGTTGCCCACGCCGACGATCATGCGCACCAGATCATCCTCCAATATCGGCACGCTGAGCAAACGCCGCAAATCGGCATAACCCTCGGGCAAGCCCTTATTGTCGGATAGCGTAGCGCAATCATTGACCATGAGCACCTGCTTCAGGCGGATGCTGTCCGCCCAAACCCCCGCGGCGGAAAGCGGGTAATGTTTGTCTGAAGCCGCCTGGCAATAGTGCACCACGGTTCCGTTACTCCAGATGAGCAACTCGATATTATTTTGATCCGCGCTGACGAAATGCAGAAAACCGACGCGACTCCCGGTCAGGCCTTGCACCGTGTCCAGCCCCCGTTGCAGCAATGTTCTTTCGTCAATTTTTTCTGTGGAAGACGAGAGTTCCAGCAAGGCAGCGATACGTTGCTCGTGTTGTTTGCGCTTGGTGATATCGCGCACCGTGGCTTGCAACATCGGCCTGCCGCCCAACTCCAGCGCGGTCAGCAGCACTTCGGCGGCAAATTCGCCGCCATCCAGTCGGCTGTGCACCCATTCAAACAGCTTGCTGCCGTTTTTAAACGCCGCAGCGATGTGCTCATTGGCCAGACTCGTGGAATCTTCACCGCCGGGCTGAGTGGGCGGGGAAAATTGCGACGGATGTTTGCGCATGAAATCATCGCGCGTGGAGCAACCGAACATGCGCAACGCAGCCCTGTTGCAATCGAAGAAACCATCCCCATTGAGCAGCATGATCGCATCGGTTGACGACTCGTACAGCACACGGAATTTTTCTTCGCTCTCGCGCATGGCGCGTTCTCTCTGCTCGCGTTCGCTTTCGGCAAAGTTAAGCCGGAATATCACGGTGAGAAAAATCAACAGACTGACAAATGTGCCGATGGAAATGGTGAGATAAACAAACAGCGACACCTGTTCCAATTCCCGTTTCAATTGCCCGATGAACTGCCGGTGCTCGACATCAATGGCATCGAACGCGTCATGCAGATCGTCCAGCAACACTTCCCCTTGGGCGATCATCTCGTTGCGGGCGGCATTGCTCATGCCGCTACGGCTGGTCTGCGCCATTTGTTGCATCCACTGCAATTGCGCATTGACCTGCGGCTCTATCCAGTCAAGCTGCTGCCGTTGGTGCGGGATGGCGGCGACCAGTTTTCGCAGCGCATCCAGTTCGGCCAGGCTGTTGTTTTTGGCCTCATCATAATGAATTTTGAACCGTTCATCGCCGGTGATGATATAGCTGCGCAGATGGGTCTGGGCATCGGTAACCTCGATCATAAGATCGGCGATATCGCGCAGCATCGTTTCGTCGTGCGATATCTGGCGGCTTTTCTCTTCCATCCAGAATTGGCTGCGGCTGCTGCTGAGGCCGATGAACACCAGCACGGCCATACCGCAGGCAAACACCGCCGTGGTGCGTATGCTGAGCGACCACGACAGCACATCCGGCTGCCAACTGATGGCGATGACAGCCACGCCCAGCATGATGAACAAGATGGCCGCATTCACCGCCATGAGGGTGAGGCCGAACCAACCGTTAGCGCCGAAACCCGACATGGCATAAGTGATCAGCGCCGCCAGCGCGAGGGTGATCACCAGCAGGCCGATACTCACCGCAGCAAGTATGCTATAGCGGGTCTTGCGCGCACCGCCGTTGATCCACAACGCCACCGCCAGCAGGATAAAATTCAGCGCTGTCTCCGGCGCCATCCGCCCCGGATGCGTCGTGCCCACCGCGCCAAACGCCTCGTTAGCCAGCCAGTGGTCGATGCCGGGGTTCCAGCCGAACACATATTCACCCAGCGTCAGCGCCGCAATCAGGCCGACCGGCACGATGAACAAACGGGCAAGGCGGGAAAAGAAAATAGCCTGCCGTGGATTGAAAGCGCCAGGCGGGCGTGCCAGCAAGCACAGAGCGACCCCGGTCATGATGAAGCAGGCGGCGGCGTTCGCCTTCATCGAAACCCAGCCCGGCAAAACGCTCTTCAGCACGGGAATATCGTATGCCCAGCCCAGCAGCACCATGCTGCCGAGCAGCACGGTCAGTAACGCAATCCATGCCGCCAGCCGAGTTGGCCGGGCGGCGGAATTGGGCGGACAGGCAAGGGGCATGACGACTCCTTTACGATGCGATTGGGCGGCATACTACCCCATTCCCGCGTTAATTTCGCACCACGGAATGCCATATCCGCCACCGGCATAGAACGCGCAAGAGGCTTGCAAGCCGAATAGCATAAATCAACCCGGGAATGGCTTTACCGGCAAATAAATACGCATTGTCGTCCCCGTGCCGATTTCGCTTTTGACCTCGAAGCGTCCCTGGTGCGACTTGATGATGCCATAGGAAAGCGACAAGCCCAGACCGGTGCCCACCCCGACCGGCTTGGTGGTGAAAAAAGGGTCAAAAATATGGTCTATGTCTTCAGGTTTAATACCCTGCCCGTTGTCGGCCACTTCCACCCACACTTCTTCAGTAGCCGAATCCAATCCGGTGCGGATGGTGATGACGCCGCCGCTTTCAATAGACTGTCCGGCATTCACCAGCAAATTCAATAACACCTGATTGATTTTTGACGCCATGCACCAGACTGCCGGAATTGAACCGTATTCCTTGACCACCCGGCACTTGTACTTGAGTTCGTTCCAAACGATATTGACGGTGGAATCGATGCCCTTGTGCAAATCCGCCCAACTCCAATCTTCGTCGCCCACGCGGGAAAAATCCTTGAGATCCTGCACGATCTTGCGCATGCGCGTGAGCCCGTCTGCGGATTGCTCGATCAACTGAAAGATGTCCTGCTTGATGAAAGCGTAATCCTTTTCCTGTTTGAGCTTATGCACGCGCTCCAGCGCCGGACAACTGCCCTCGACGGATTGCTCGACCTCCTCATAGGCCGCGTTAATCTGGAAAATATCTTTCACATAATTTTCCAGCGTGCCCATGTTGGAATACACGAAGCCGACAGGATTGTTCAACTCATGCGCCATGCCGGCAGACAGCAGCCCCAGCGAAGCCATCTTCTCGGAGTGGAGCAAATGGTTATGCGCTTCTTCCAGTTTACTGTTCAATGCCCGCTGCAATTCGAGATTGTTTTTCAGATCGGTCTCAAGACGCTGGCGGCGGATGATGCGCCACATGTCGTTGCCGAACAACTGCGCGATCTCGATGTCTTCGGCATCGTAGTCCGTCTCTTTGCCGCCCACGCCCAGTATCATCTGCACCCGGCCACCTTCTATGACCGGCACGCCGATGAGACGGAGCGGCGGCTCCGGCAAGCCGCGCAGGGCCGGGTGACTCGCGTAGTCGTTGAAAATCACCGGCTGGTGTAGACGCAAACAATCCGCCCATATTCCCGCTTGGGCAACGGCATAAGAGTCATCGCAACCCGGCGCGAAATCCTTGTCTCCGGCCGCGGCTGACCATGCCGCCAACTCGATGCTCTGCTGGTCTTCGTTGACAAAATAAATGAAAGCGATTTTGCTTTCGGCCAATTTCTCCACCCACTCCAAACCGGACTGCATGAATTCCTTTTCCGGCAACTGCATCGCCAGCTCGTGCAGTTTCAACAGCCCCTCGAAACGCTTGGCGTCGCGTTCCAGCTTGCTTTGCATTTTGTTGCGTTGCGTGATGTCGCGGATGATACTCTGCCGGTACGGCTTGCCTTCATGCTCGAACACCCGCGTGCTGACTTCCACCGGAAACGTCGAGCCATCGCGACGTTGATGCCGCGTCTCGAATACCGCGCCGTTCTCCGCAGTCAGCCTGAGTTGCGCCTCCACTTCGCCCAGTGTGGACGGATCACGCAGCGCGCGGATATTAAACGTGAGCAACTCCTCCAGCGACCAGCCATAGGTATTGACCGCCACTTCGTTGGCTTCCAGCAGATTGCCCTCCTCATCCATCAGCAAGATGATGTCGTTGGCAAAGCGCAACAGGAAGTCGAACTGGCTTTCCAGCCTGCGCAGTTCATCTATCGGTTCTTTCATGTTCTATGCTCGGGAAAGTGCTTGATAGGCAGCCATACGCGCATAGTAGCTCCTTTGCCCAATGCGCTTTTCACCTCGATACGCCCGCCGTGTTTTTGCACGATGCCGTAAGAGACCGACAAACCCAGCCCGGTGCCTTGCCCCACTGGTTTGGTAGTGAAGAAAGGCTCGAAGATATGCTCCAGATTCTCCGGCGCGATACCCCTGCCGGTGTCTGCGATCTCCACCCAGACTTCGTTGCCCTGGACGCCGGTGCGCACCGTAATCACCCCTTTGCCGTCGATGGCCTGCACCGAATTCATCAACAGGTTCAAGAACACCTGGTTGATCTGTGAGGGCATGCACTCCACTTCGGGCAATCCGGCGTATTCTTTCACCACCTCCGCTTTGAATTTGATCTCATTCCCCACCACATTGAGCGTGCTATCCATGCCGTGTTCAAGATTCGCGTACTGCCAATTGATCTCGTCCACATGGGAAAAATCGCGCAAATCCTGCACTATGTGTTTGACCCGGGACAAACCGTCCTGGGATTCCTTGAGCAGCTTGGGGATATCATCCTGCAAATAGGGCAGATCGACCGCACGCTTGATGTTCGTCACCTCGGCGATCAATTTTTCGTCGAGCTGCGCTTCAGCTTTTTGATAGGTTGCCAGCACCCGGTTCAGGTCGGCGATGTATTTTTCCAGCGTGCCCAGATTGGAATTCACAAAACCGACAGGATTATTGATCTCGTGCGCAACACCTGCCGCAAGTAGCCCTACCGTGGCCATTTTTTCCGATTGCTGCAATTGGCGGTGCGCGCTTTCGAGTTTATGGTTGAGTTGCTGGAGTTCGCTGTTACTCTGCGACAACTGCTGGTTCGCGTTTTCCAGCGCCGCCGTGCGTTGCATGACACGCAACTCAAGTTGATCATTGAGTTCGCGCAGCGCCGCGCGCTCCTGCTCCAGCGCCCGGTTGGCCTGCATCACCGCCACCGCTTGCTCGCCTATTTTGCTGTACAGCGTATTCAATGCCTCCAGCATCACATCACCGGAATGCGTGATGGCGGACGCGGCTTGTTCTGCCGCCGCTTCAGGGCTAACGCCCGCCTGCAAGGCCTGAATCTCCCGCGCCATGCGCAAGTCCACCACCATGATGTGTTGCAACAGCCAGCGCGCGAGATATTCCAGCAATTGCGCCAACAGCTTCATTGAACTTTGCGGTGAAGTCTGAATGATGCCCAGCGCCAGTGTGAGCTGCTTGCGGAAGTCGTCGTGCGCCTTGAGGTGATACTCCCGATGTGCGGCGCTAACCGCATACCGCCGCATCAATTGCTCTTCGGTGGCAAAATGGTATTGCGCGTAACTCACCAACTCATCCAGCACAGGATTGATGCGCACACTGTCGCCGCCCTCCGCGCAGAGGTTGCCTATCTTGTTTATGATGCCGACCAAGCGCTGATGCTGCTCATCCACTACGCTAACGCCGGTGGCCAGCTTATCGCTCCAGACAAACGCTACAATTTGCGGAAATGAGTTCATAGACGGCTACACCGCGAAAGTCGAGGCGGTATTCTGCTTCCGAATCCATACCTGATCAACCCGATTATTGATAAGACCGGCGCGGGAATGCGGCGCCATAAACGGCAATCACTGCGAGGCCGTTCAGATTACTCGCGCGCGATGCTACAATTCGCGCCTTTCATTTTTCACATAAAGGCAGCTCATCATGGGTTTGAACAAAGTTCCTTCCGGCAAAGACCTCCCCAACGATTTCAACGTGGTCGTCGAAATCCCGATGCACGGCGAACCGATCAAGTATGAAGTGGATAAAGAATCCGGCGCGATGTTCGTTGACCGCTTCATGAGCACAGCAATGCACTACCCCTGCAACTACGGTTACATCCCGCACACGCTGTCCGACGACGGCGACCCGGTGGACGTGCTGGTAATCACCCCCATCCCGTTGCAAATCGGTGTGGTGGTGCGCTGCCGCCCGCTGGCCGTACTGAAGATGGAAGACGAATCCGGCTTCGACGCCAAAGTGCTGGCCGTACCCGTGGACAAGCTTTCCACCATGTATCGCGGCATGAAGTCCCATTCCGAACTGCCGGAAATTCTGCTGAAACAGATCGAACATTTCTTCGCGCACTACAAGGATCTGGAGCCAAACAAGTGGGTCAAGATCGGCGGCTGGGACGGCATTGAAGCGGCGCGCAAAGAGATCATGGACGGCGTGGCCAACTATTCCAAAGCCGACGTTAAACCCGAGTTTTAAAATTACGACATTGATGGAACTACTAGCCAATCCACTAAGCCAGCAAGCTGGCAAGTGGCTGGTTATCCGGCGAAGGCC
>CAZXDK010000026.1:0-33994 GCA_964639585.1 uncultured Gallionellaceae bacterium
TTCCAGCACGCGCGGCCCGGCCAGCGCGCCTTCCTTGGTCACATGCCCCACAAGGATGATGGTGATACCGCTGCTCTTCGCCAGCCGCGTGAGCTGCGCCGCGCATTCGCGCACCTGCGCCACCGAACCCGGAGCGCTGCTCAACTGTTCGGAATACACGGTCTGGATGGAGTCGATCACCACCACCTCCGGCTTTTCGTTGGTCACGGTGGCCTGGATTTTTTCGAGCTGTATCTCGGGCAGCAGATGCACTTCGCGCGCATCGAGCGACAGACGCTTGGCACGCAACGCGATCTGCTGCGCCGATTCTTCGCCGCTCACGTAGAGGACTTTTCTGGTCGTGGAGAGATGCGCCAAGGCCTGCAACAGCAAGGTGGATTTGCCGATGCCGGGGTCGCCGCCGATCAGCACCACCCCACCCTCCACCAAGCCCCCGCCCAGCACGCGGTCGAACTCGGCGATGCCGGTCGGAGTGCGCGACACCTCGCTGGCTTCCACCTCGGCCAGTTGCTGCAACTTGCCCGAGGCGGCCAATGAACTGAAGCGGTTCTTGCCCGCCGCCGGAGCGGCTTCCGCCACAGATTCAACCAAGGTATTCCACTCGCCGCAATGCGGGCACTGACCTTGCCATTTGGGGGATAGTCCACCGCATTCGGTGCAGCTATAGATCGTTTTTGCTTTTGCCATTGGGTCTGCTCAGAACATCGGGATGAGGGCGAACAATCTAGCGGGAATGCCCGCCGCATTACCCGCAAGATGATACGAAGAACGCGGCATAGCGCTACTTGAAATTGAATTCAAACCTGTTTTCCCTGAATAGCTTGATGCAACTATCCACTATCACCGGGTCATACAGCACGCCGCGGTGTTTGATGATTTCCGCCAGCGCCACATCCAGCCCCAAGCCGGGGCGATACGGCCGGTGCGATGACATCGCTTCCACCACGTCGGCCACGCACAATATTTTTGCCTCCAGCAAAATCTGCCCATCTTTCAAACCTTGCGGATAGCCGGAACCATCCAGGCGCTCGTGGTGCTGCAACACCATTTGCGCAATGCTCCAGGGAAATTGCACGTCTTTGATAATGTCGTAACCGGTTTGCGGATGAAGTTTAACCAGTTCGTATTCGACCGGATTGAGCATACCGGGCTTGCTGAGAATTTCAGCGGGCGTGCGTATTTTCCCCAGATCGTGTATCGTCGCCGCGAGGTAAAGACCGTGTATCGTCTCTTCCGAAAGTCCCATTTCACGGGCGATAGCGGTAGCAAGTGCCGCCACCCGCCGCTGATGGCCCGCGGTATAAAGATCACGCGCTTCAACCGTGGCGGCGATAGCCTCGATGGTTTGAAACAAAGTTTTCTCCAACTTTTCCGCGCTGGAACGGCGCTCCTGCTCGGCCGCTTTGCGTTCGGTAATGTCGCGGTCTATACCGCGATATCCCCGGAACACGCCTTGCCCATCCATGATCGGCGTGCCACTGGTTTCCAGAAAAACAACGCGTCCATCCTTGTGCAGATTGGCGTTTTCAAACAGCCGGAACGGAACCCTTTTCCCGACTATGGCATTGAGCCGCCCCTGAAAGCGCGCGGCCTCAGCGGGCGGCATCAGGTCAAATGGCGTCTTGCCGATGATCTCTTCGGCGGAATAACCCAAAAGGTCATACACCTGCGGACTGGAGTAGGAGTAAACAGCTTGCTCATTGACTTCCCATATCCAGTCGCTGGAGTTTTCCACCATGGAACGAAACCGCTCTTCGCTCTCGCGCAACGCCTTCTCTGCGACTCTGCGCGCGGATGCCAGCTGCTCGGACGCCAATGCCTGCTGGACGGCAGGCGCCAGCCGCGCCAGGCGATCTTTCAGGATATAGTCCTTGGCGCCGGCCCTGAGCAACTCCACTGCGGCAACATCCGAGAACGCACCTGTAACCATAATCACCGGTATCTCGGGGTGATCGCGCCCCACGATCTCCAATGCAGCCATGCCGTCAAAGTCCGGCAACTTGTAATCCGAAAGGATAATGTCGGGGCGAAAATCCACGAGCGCCCGAATAAACGATTCCCTTGTATCCACGCGCTGCGCGATAAATTTTATACCCGCTTTGCGCAATTCATGCTCGGCCAATTCGGCATCGGTTGGCGTGTCTTCCAGCATCAGCACCCGCAAAACATTTTCCATCACGGCTTGCTCCAAAATTACTTGGCTCCCACAGGCGGACGGTTAACCAATAACCAGTACAGGCCCAACTCGGCGACTGTTTTGGCAAACTCATCGAACTCCACCGGCTTGCTGATGAAGCTGTTGACACCGAGCTGGTAACTCTCTGCCACATCGCGGTCCTCTTTGGATGAGGTCAGCACCACCACGGGAATAGTTCGGGTGTACGCGTCCGCCTTGACCCTGCGCAACACCTCCATGCCATCCACCTTGGGCAGACGCAAATCCAGCAGAATAACCTTGGGACAATTCTTTATGCTGCGCCCCGCGCAAGTGCCGGTGGCGAACAGGAAATCCAGCGCCTCCGCACCATCCTTCACCCATACCAGCTTGTTCGCCAGATTGCTTTTTTTGAGCGCCCGGATGGCTAGTTCCGCATCGGTCGGATTGTCTTCCACCAGCAAAATTTCAATTTCTTTCATCTCGTCATTCATGTTTTTTCTCCTTGGTCGGTAAAGTAAAATATATCGTCGCCCCTTCGTTAACCTTGCCCTCCGCCCACACCCGCCCGCCATGCCGGTTGACGATACGCTTGACGATGGCCAGACCGATGCCGGTGCCCTCGAACTCGTTCACGCCATGCAGCCGCCGGAACACGCCGAACAGTTTATCGGCGTACTGCATGTCAAACCCCGCGCCATTATCTTTCACATAATATACCGCTTCATCCCCCTCAACCGCGCCGCCCACCTTAATCATGGCAGATTCTTTCGCGCCAGTGAACTTGATGGCATTGGACAGCAGATTGACGAACACCTGATGCATCATGGGGGGATCCCCCGTAACCGAGGGGAGATGCTCAATTTCCACTTGCAGCTTGCGTTTGGCGGCTGCAACAGACTGCAGCTCCTCAAGCACCGTGCGGGCCATCCCCTCCATGTCGATTTCAGAAAAATTCAGTTCCAGACGACCGGTGCGGGAAAATTGCAAAATATCATCAATCAACTGCCCCATGCGGTTGGTGTTGTCACTCACCACATTGAGCAGCCGCTTGCCTTCATCGTCCAGCTTATCGGTATAGTCTTCCTGCAGAATATGGGAGAACCCGTCTATGGCGCGCAACGGCGCACGCAGGTCATGCGAAACGGTATAGGAAAAAGACTCCAGCTCTTTGTTAGCGGCTTCCAGTTGCGCAGTGCGTTCAGCCACCCGTTGTTCCAGATCGCGGTTAAGTTCATTGATCTTGTCCTCGGCCTCCTTGAGTTCGGTAATGTCGCGGCTGATGCCGAAAATGCCCACGACGGTTTTCTTGTCATCCCCGAACACCGGCCACTTATTGGTGTTCACCCAGCCCTGTTTACCCTGCGCGTCGTAGTAGGGATCGGTCTTGTTCAACAGCGACTTGCCTTCGCGGAAAATCGGCAGCTCCTCTTCGTAGTAGATGCGCGCCGTATCCTTGGGGAAAATTTCCAGGTCATGCTTGCCTATCATGTCCCGCCAGCTGGAGTGGCCGGTGATGTTGGCGAGGGTCTGGCTGCAAAAACGGATGCGGCTGTTTTGATCCTTGAAATAGATGTAATCGCCGGTGCTTTCCAGCAGAGTGACGAAATCTTTATTAAGTTCGCGTAGCGTCATTTCGGCTTTTCTGCGTTCGTCCAGCAGATGGATGCGGTCCAGCGCCACCGCTATGTGGCTAGCCATCGCGATGAGATATTTCTGCTCGGAGCTTGATGGAACCTTTACTCCTTCATCGCCAAAGCTGCCCGTACCCACACAGCCCATGTGCCTATCGAACAGCATGATCGGGATATTCACAACAGTTCGCATCCCCATGCTTACTGCTATCTCTTTGTTGACCCGCTCATCGGTGCGCGCATCTTCCACCAACACGATTTCTTTTGAGGCCGCTATCTCCTCAAGCATTCGGTCACCTTTAATGGTGAGCGTAGCGGTTCCCTCCTCGGACATGACCGTATCCGAAACCTCGCCTCCGGCAACGAGCGCCTTGAGATATTGTTTATCGTCTGAAATCAGATAGACCCACAGGCTTTGATAGCCGATGATGGTTTTTACCTCATCCTGCGCCGCATTTAGCACTTCCGCATAAGTTTGCGAGCGCTCCATATTTCTGGAAAGACGCAGCAATGACTGCGCATGCCGCTCTCGCTCCAGCAGCTCTTGCTCTGCCTGCTTGCGTTCGGTAATGTCCATCACCACGCCGCGTATCCTGACCGGCGCACCATGCTCGTCACGCACCAACTCCCCGCGCGCCAACATCCACCCCCTGCGGCCATCTTTCGGCGTCATCTCCAGCTCCAGCTCATAGGGGATGCCGGTTTCCGCGGCGCGCGCGATGGCGCTGCTCAATCTTTCCCAGCTCTCCGGGGTAAAGAGCTTCATGGATTCGGTATAGAGCGGCGGCGGCAGCGCCGGATCGAAACCGTACAGATTGTAGAGCACTTCCGACCAGACTACCTCATTGCTCGCCAAATCCATATGCCAACTGCCCACATGGGCGATGCGTTGCGCTTCTTTCAGCGCTTCCTCGCTCTGGCGCAACACAAATTCCGCCTTCTTGCGCTCGGTAATATCACGCGCAATGGTGGAAATTCCGGCAATAGCGCCCGACGCATCCCTGATCGGCGACAGCGTGAGCGCCACATGGATCAATGCCCCGTCTTTGCGAATTCTTTCGGTCTCGTAATTTGCGACGGTGCCGCCCTTGCGTATTTTCTCCAGAAGCTCCTGGACTTCGGCATGGCGCGCAGGCGGCGCCAGCGTCGTGATGGACTTGCCGATAATTTCATCGGCGGAATATCCATAAATCTTCTCGGCGCTTTTATTCCAGCTGGTGATGATGCCATCGGTAGTTTTGGCGATGATCGCATCATTGGAAGACTCCACTATGGCGGCCAGCTGCGTGCGTGTTGCCTCGGCTCTTTTGCGTTCGGTGATATCGCGCGCAGCGGCGAACACGCCCGCCACCTCCCCTGCCTGATTGCGGAAGACACTGGCGTTATACAGCACATCGGAGACATGACCGTCACGATGGCGCAACGCCAGCGGATAATCGGTCACCGAGCCATCCAGAAATACTTGTTGATAGCCCGCCCTGGCCTTGTCCGGTTCGGTAAAGTAATCGGAGAAATCCGTTCCGATCAATTCTGCACGGCTCTTGCCGGTAATCGCCTCGGTAGTCTGATTGACATCGGTAATTTTCCCGTCCGTGCTGATGGTCACCAGCGGGTCCATACTCGCCTCGATCAGGCTACGCGTGTAGCGCGATGCCGCCAGCAAACGATCTTCATTGCGCGCCAGCGCATCCAGCATCTGGTTGAAGCTATCGGCCAACTTGCCGATTTCATCTTTAACGCCCGGAATACTCGCGCGCGTAGAAAAATTGCCGGCCTGCACATCATCCGCCACTTGCGCCAAGCCCCCGATGCGGGCGCCCAATCGGTTTGCAATCAGCAGGGCGGCCAGGAGGGATAAGAGGGTGGCAAGCAGCACGAAGAGCGTGTCGACCAGTATGACCGCGCGCAAATTACCAACGATTCCTTCCCGCCCCTGCCCGGCTCTTGCCCAGCCGACATGCCGACTTCCGACCATGATAGGCACAACAATATCGATCAGGGTAGCGTTGTCTATCATGACGCGCTTGCCGGGTGGCGCCTTGAGCAAGGCTAGACTGGCAGCATCGGAGACGAACAGCCCGATTTTCGTTGCATCGCTGTGCGCAAGCACCCGCCCCGAGGGGGAAATAATCATCGCATAACGCAATCCCGGATGCGTCTGGAAGGAATGAATGACTTCCTGCAAGCCCGCGACATCATTGGCCAGCACCCAGGAACGCGAACTGGCCGCGAGCGATTCCGCCAGACTGACCGTATCGCTGGCGCTCTCCCGATAAAGATAAAGGCTTTCGTTCCTCACCTGATAAGCGGTAAAAGCCGTGGCCAGCAAAAAGAAACCGGCCACGAAGGTCAGGATAATCTGGCGCTTGAACGAACCTCGCGCTGCAATTCCCAGAAGAAACATATTGGCGCCCTCGTTATGGTTTATCTAATGGGCGTACATTCCGGCTGTATCGCCCCAAGAAATCTTCGATCACCCGGTAACGCTTATCTTCGGCAAACTCGATGCGGGACAGGGGCATGCGCGTCGGCATAGCTTTCCCTGCTTCACTGCTATGCAGGGTATCGAGCAGCTGCGCCGCTTGGCTGGCTGTTCGGGCACATCGTCCCTCGCCACCACGCCGTTATTGATGAGCGGCTCGGTTTCCCATCTACCCGCTTGCCCCCTCTTACGGATTGGGGGTGAAAAAATGAACCTTATTGCGCCCGCCCTCTTTCGCCTGGTACATGGCCATGTCGGCCCACTTTAAAATATCCCCGGAACTGGCCTCGTGATTGATAAACAGCACCACGCCTATACTCGATGTGCAACGGTGCGTTACGGTTTTCACCCTCCCGCCTTCCGCATGAAAGGTCAACACATAAGGCTCGGCAAGAATAGTGCGAATTTTTTCAGCGATAAGGCCGGTCTGAATTTTGGATTGCTCTAAATCCAGTTCAAGTTCGCTGAGCATCACCACGAACTCGTCGCCTCCAAAACGGGCAACGGTGTCCACCTCGCGCACACAACTGCTGATGCGTCGCGCCACCTCGATCAACAACATATCGCCGACATCATGTCCGCACGTGTCATTGAGCGGCTTGAAATTATCCATATCCAGAAACATCAAAGCACCATAGCGCCCGCTGCGCTTGCTGGTCAGCATGGCCTGCCCGATGCGGTCCAGCAGTAGACGGCGGTTGGGCAACTGGGTGAGCACGTCGAAATCCGCCAATTGGCGCAAACGGTTTTCGCTTTCGATCAATGCGTCCTCAATCCGCTTGCGCTCGGTGATGTCGCGGTCTATGCCGCGATACCCATGTAATTTCCCGTCCGCGCCGATGACGGGAACAGCACTGGTTTCCAGCACGACCGAATGCCCGTCTTTGTGCAGATTGACATTCTGGAGGTTGATCATGGGCTGATGTGCCGCGACTATCGAGCAGAATACATCGGCAACCCGTTTGGCTTCCCCGTGCGACATCAGGTCAAAAGGAGTTTTGCCGATAATTTCCGCAGGCTCGTAGCCGAGTATGGATTTTATACGCGGACTCGTATAAGTATAGAACGCGTTTTCATCTGTTTCCCAAATCCAGTCGCTGGTGGTTTCCACCAGATTGCGGAAGCGATTTTCGCTGTCGCGCAGCGCCTGCTCTATTTTTTTTCGTTCGGTAATATCGCGCACGATGGCTTGCAAATAAACCGAGCCGCCGAATTCGATGCGGTTCAGGTTTATATCCACATCGAACGGCGTTTTGTCGGCACGCAAAGCGCGCCATTCAAAGTGCTGCGCTTCGCCCCGCATGGCGGCATGGTTTTTTTCAGTCGCCACTTCGGCGGACAAGCGCCCGTCTGCTTGCTTTTCCGGAGAAAACTCGATGGGCGTATGACCGATAACGTCGGCCTTCGCCAGCCCGTACATACCCGCCCCTTGCTGGTTGCAGTCCACGAAACCGCCGGCATCGACGAGAAATATTCCATCGTTGGCCGACTCGAACAACATCCTGAATTTGTTCTCCGCTTCCCTGAGACTCGCCTCAGCATCGCGCCGCGCCCGAATTTGCTTCTGTTCTTCCAGCACCCGCCGGATGGCGGCGGGCAAGCGCGTCAGGCGGTCTTTCAGAACATAGTCCCTGGCGCCAGCACGCAGTAACTCGACCGCTTTTTCTTCGCCGATAGCGCCAGTCACCATGACCACCGGAATGTCGGGATAAAACTGCCGCATATAGTCCAGCGCGGCGCGACCGTTATAGGACGGAAGGTTGTAGTCCGCCAGCACTATATCGGACTTAAACTCAAGCAACGCGCGTTTGAAGGCGGGCTCGGAGTCAACCCGCAATGATGCAAACACCAGCCCCTCTTTACGCAAGGTATATTCCAACAGTTCCGCGTCGGTGGGATTGTCCTCCAGCAACAATATTCCGAGTTCTTCCACAGTTTACTTTCCTTCAAAGAGTAGCGTTAATTAACAGCCGACAATCCACTCGAATCCTTGGCGACTTTGGCTATGGCATGCTCAATCAATATATTCACAACGGTTCTCTTTGAGCCAAGGTTGAGGTCGGGATCGAGAAATAAATCGTCGCCCCTGCGTTAACCTTCCCTTCCGCCCACACCCGCCCGCCATGGCGAGTGACGATGCGTTTGACGATAGCAAGACCGATGCCAGTGCCTTCAAACTCGTCCACCCCGTGCAGGCGCTGGAACACCCCGAACAGCTTGTCCGCATACTGCATATCGAAACCTGCACCATTATCCCGCACAAAATAAACGGCTTCATCTCCCTCAACGGCACCCCCCACCTTAATCACGGCGGGCGACCTGGTGCGGCTGAACTTGATGGCGTTGGACAGCAGGTTGACGAATACCTGACGCATCATGGCGCGATCCCCATGTGCCGGGGGGATAGGGCCGATTTCCACTTGCAGTTTGCCGTCTGCCATGGCGGGTTTGATTTCTTCGGCAACCTCATGCGCCAATCCGGCCATGTCGATCTCCGCAAAGGTCAGCTCCAGCCGTCCGGTGCGGGAAAATCCCAAGATATCGTCTATGAGTTGCCCCATGCGCGTGGTGTTGCCGCGCACCACACCGAGCAGCCGTTTGCCCTCCTCATCGAGCTTGTCGGCATAGTCTTCCATCAGCATAGCGGAGAATCCTTCGATAGCGCGCAACGGCGTGCGCAAGTCGTGCGACACGGAATAGGAAAAGGCTTCCAGTTCCTTGTTGGCCGCCTCCAGCTGGGCGGTGCGCTCGACCACACGCCGTTCCAGTTCCGCATTCAGTTGCTGAATTTCCACCGCGCGTTCTTCCAGCACCGACATCATGCTGTTAAACGCATGCGCCATATCGGCGATGTCCTTGGGTCCGGCCAACTCGGCCCGCACCTGCAACTCCCCCTCCTCGGCGCGCCCCATGCTGGCTGACAATTGGTTGAGCGGTTGCGTCAGACGACCGGACAGAAAACGGATCAGCAACAGGATCAGCAGCGCGAAAGAAAACGACGTGGTCAGATTGGCGACAATAATGCCGGTGGTCACTTGCATCAGCGCCGCCTTGCTCACCACCACCGTCACATGGCCGAGCAACTCGGGGACGACCACCTCATGGAAAGGCGAGTTTGACGGTTGCGAATATACCGGCGCGACAAAGCGCCATGCCTCGGGGCTTTCCGCTTCGAGTACAGCAACCTGCTTCGCTCCCGCATCATCAATCCCCCCGGACGGTTCAACCCGGCTGAAAAACTCGGCAGGAGCGGCGTTTCCGCGCCGCAACAAAATGTGTTGATTGGCATCGTGTATTTCCACGCCGACCACATCGGGAAATGCCAGCGTGGCATTGGCCGCCTCGGCGGCATTGTCGGCTGAAGCATAGATCAGCGCCAGAACGCTCTGGCGCGCAAAACTCTCGGTGATGTGCAGTCCCTGCTCGAGCAGATTTTTGCGCACCTGCTGGTTGCCCTGCCACGCGCCCACGACCGAAGATAACAATGCCAGCATGAAAATACCGAGCGCTATCGTGATGCCGAGCTGGCGCTGGAACGTTAACTTCAGCAGAAATTGCGAAAATATCCGCTTCATGATGTCTTCCCGGAATTCCCGCCAGCCCGCAAAATTGAAAAATAAATCGTCGCCCCCTCGTTAACCTTGCCCTCCGCCCACACCCGTCCGCCGTGGAGAGTAATAATACGCTTAACAATGGCCAAGCCGATGCCGGTGCCTTCGAATTCCGTCGGTCCGTGCAGCCGCTGAAACACCCCGAATAGCTTGTGGGCATACTGCATGTCGAATCCCACGCCGTTGTCCCTGACAAAATAAATAATTTCCTTGTCCTCTGTTTTCGCGCCCACCTCGATCTGCGCTACTGCTTTGGGACGGGTGAATTTGATCGCATTGGAAAGCAGATTGACCATGACCCGGCGCATCATGTCCCGGTCGGCAAAAGCGGGGGGCAGGCTATTGATTTCCAGCTTAAACTTGCGCCCGGCTGCTGCGGTCTTGAGTTCATCCGCCACCTCGCGCACCAATTCATCCATGCTGATTTCCGCAGCTAGCATAGCCTCGTGCCCGGTGCGCGAGAAGGCCTGCATGTCGTCGATAAGCTGCGCCATCTTGCGGGTATTGTCGCGCACCACGTTCAGCAGTCGCTTGCCTTCTGCGTCCAGCTTGGGCGCATACTCGTCGAGAAGAATTCTGGAAAATCCATCGACCGCGCGCAGCGGTATGCGCAGGTCATGCGAGGCCGAATAGTTGAAATTCTCCAAATCGTAGACGGCGGTCTCCAGTTCGGCGGTACGCTGAACCACCCGCTGTTCGAGTTCGGCGTTGAGCCGGAGGATCGCTGCCTCTGCCTGCTTGCTATCGGTGATGTCCCGGAACGCCACGACTGCCCCGGTGATTTTTCCTGCCTCCCGGATCGGTGTGCCGACGAACTCCACGGGAAAGCTGCGGCCATCCTTGCGCCAGAACAAGTCCTTCCCGCGATGAACCTTACCCTGCTTGTACACAGCCAGAACCGGGCACTCTTCTTCCGGGTAGGGGCTTCCATCCGGCTTGGTGTGATGGAACATGGCGTGGCTGCGCTGCCCCAGTAACTCTTCGAGTTTAAAACCCAGCAACTGCAATGCCGCCGGATTGACGAATGTGCATCGACCGTCGATATCCAGCCCGTAAATTCCTTCTCCCATGGAATCCAGAATCAGCCTGTTGCGCAAGCTCAAATGCATTACTTCTTCTTGCGCCACCTTGCGCTGGTTGGCCATATCGTCGAAGGCATGGCCAAGCTCGGCCAGTTCGTCGTGACCGCGCAGATGAACGCGCGCCTCCATATCTCCCGCGGCAAAGCGCTTCGAGGCCGCGACAATTTGCATCACTCGCCGGGAAACCAGCCAATGCAGCAATATCGCCACTACAATGGCCACCGCTATCATCATGCCGCCAAACGAGGAGGCGTGCACCACGGCGTTGTGCCGGGCATGGGCTAGCTGCGGGGCAAGATCGTATTCGACGAACAACACGCCCACCCGATTCACGCCCAAGCCGCCCTCCACAAGCTTGAGCGTAACGGGATAATAGCCGTGCAGCATGCTGGCATTGAACGACACGGAACTGGCCCGGCTTAGTCTGACCTGCCGGGCTGTCGAGTCAACATAGCTGGACACCCGCGGCGCTTGCTCCCCTTCCCATATATAACGGTTGGACAGCATCACGCGGTTGTTTTCATCGGCCAGCAGCAAGGTATGAATACCGGGATGCAACGCCGAGACGGCCAAACTGAGCTTGGCATCCTCATGATTATCGGCGGCCAATTGTGTGTTCAGCACGTTCTGTAAATGGGTCAGCGTGATGTGCAGACTGTCTATCCCGGCCTGCTGGATGCTGCGGTTAGCAGTACCTATTTCCTGCCAAAACAGCAGCGCGCTGCTCGTCACCGAAGACAGAATCAGCAGCAGCGGAATCAGGATGGAAAGACGACCGCTTTTCATGTTACTGCATGCAGCCCGTAAAACCGGGATCGATGCTGGCAGCGATGTCTGCCGGGCCCGGAATCATGTTGCCGCGCTGCATGATGTCGGACAGCCGCCGTGCGGGAGCAAGCAGAGTTGGCGCATTGCCGCCCAGCAAAAGCTGGTTCTGCTGACGGGAAGGCACTTTCAGACCGCCCATGGCGGCGCGGAATTCTTCCGCATCTATACCCAGACGTTTGCCCATGCGGGTGTAGGCATCCTGCTGGTTGGCTTGCACATAGTCGAGAGTGCGAAACCATTGTTTGGCGAGGTGGCACAGATCGTCGCGCCGCGTCTGGTAAACATCTTCCCGCACCACGATGAGGTCGAAGATTTCGTCGGGAATCTGGCTGCTGTCCAGCAGCACATGAGCGCCGGCTTGGGTGATCTTGGTCTTGTAGGGTTCCATGGTGATCGCGGCATCAATCTTGCCTTGCCGGTAAGCTTTTTCGTGCTTGTCCTCAGGCATGGGGATGACCTCCATGTCATTGGCTTTAAGGCCGGACTTGTCGAGGACTCTGCTCAAAATGTACGCGCCCAGCGGAATGTTCTCCACACCTACCCGCTTTCCCTTCAGTTCCGCGAGCGACTTGATTCCCGGCTTGGCCACCACAGCATCGGCGCCATTGGAAATGTCCATAACCAGCAGAATGCGCAGCTTTTGCCCCTTCGCGAGCAGCGTCAGGGTCTCGTCCAGAGTCAGCGTGGAAAGATCGGTGGAACCATTGCTGAACGCCTCCATGTTGAGATTGGAAGAAGGCAGTTCGGTGATGCGCACCGAGGTTTCTTTCAAATAGCCGAGGTCGCGTGCCAAATACAGAGGCTCGTAACCGGGCCACGGGCTGCTGACGATGCGCAAAGGTTCGGCGGGTGGCTGACACCCGGCCAGAAATACTGCCACCAAAAACAGACCCCACTTTATTAGCGATTCCATGACGTATCTCCTTATGGCTAACTTGGCTCAGGACGAACGAACCGTTTCCCTGCAAAAAATATCTATCCTAACGGGCATGGTAAGTTGCCACCCCTGATAATGAAACTCGCCATGCCCGTTCCCCCCTATCCAACTTTCCCCCGCACGCGGGAGTAAGGGCAAACGAATCGCTACGCGAGTTTCACGTTAAACGACTATTCCCTACACATGCACTTGCCCATTTATGGGTAACGCAAAATATATCGTCGCCCCCTCGCCAACCTTGCCCTCCGCCCACACTCTTCCACCATGGCGTGCAACGATACTCTTGACGATAGCAAGACCGACGCCGGTGCCTTCAAACTCGTTTTCACTATGCAAGCGCTGGAACACGCCGAACAATTTGCCTGCGTATTGCATATCGAAACCGACGCCATTGTCCTTCACGAAATAAATGGTTTCATCTTCCCCTTTAGAACTACCTACCTTGATTTTCGGGGTCGCATTGGTGCGGCTGAATTTGATAGCATTTGAGATCAGATTGACCAACACTTGGCGCATCATGGCACTATCCCCAAAGGCCGGAGGGATAGGCTCGATTTCCATTTGCGGCCAACTGCTCGGATCGGTTGCCATGAGCTCAGCGGTAACCGCATGAGCCATTTTTTCCATGTCGATCTCGGAATAGTTGATTTCCAGCCTCCCAGCGTGGGAGAACCTCAAAATATCGTCAATCAATTGACCCATGCGAGCGGCATTGTCCCTCACCACATTCAACAGCCGCTTACCTTCTTCGTCCAGCTTGTTGGAATACTCTTCCTGCAAAACATGAGAGAAGCCGTTTATCGCGCGCAACGGCGCGCGCAAGTCGTGCGAGACCGAGTAGGAAAATGCTTCCAACTCCTTGTTCGCCGCTTCCAGTTGGGCGGTTCTTTGCACCACCCTTACCTCCAGAACCTCCTTCAAAGTGCGTACTTGTTTCTCAGCCCGCTGTGCATCCTCTTTTGCCTGCTTGATAGAACGGAAGACTGGTGCAATGCGCGCCATCCCGATCACCATCAGCACCGATATCGCTAGTGCGATGACCTCGGCAACAGCATCCGCCTTGTAAGCCTCTCCATTCGCCAACATGTGGAACAAGGAGGTGCCGCGCCTTACCGTCATCAGCAATATGGCGGCAGAAATAAAGCCCCACGCCCAGCGTTCACCCGTTAGCCGGATAAGCCGAAAAGCCATGAGCGCCGCAACAAACTGGAGTGCGATGGAAAGCATCAAAATGCCAGCGATCATGTCTGCCACCTCCATACGCCCAAAGACCGCATTAAATCACGGCAGGCCATCATCACCTCCCGCAGGCAATGAAAAATAAAATGTCGCACCTTCGCCAACTTTGCTCTCCGCCCACACCCGTCCGCCGTGGCGGTTGACGACGCGCTTGACGATAGCAAGCCCGATGCCGGTGCCTTCAAATTCATCCACACCATGCAAGCGCTGGAACACGCCGAACAGCTTGCCGATATATTGCATGTCGAAACCGACACCGTTGTCGCGCACAAAATAGACCATCTCATTTCCCTCGGCATAAGCGCCAACTTCGATTTTTGGCGGCTCGCTGTTGCGGCTGAATTTGATGGCGTTGGCTAACAGGTTGGCAAACACCTGATGCATCATCGCCCTGTCGCCCCGCGCGGGCGGAAGCGCTTCGATTTCCAGTTGCAAATTGCCCTTGCCGACAGCAAGCTGGAATTCGGCATAAGCTTCGCGCGCCAGCGCCTCCATGTCGATCCCGACAAAAGAGAGTTCCACCCGCCCTGCACGCGAAAATTTCAAAATATCGTCGATGAGATCCCCCATCCGGTGAGTGTTGTCCATCACCACATTGAGCAAGCGCTTGCCCTCGGCATCCAGCTTGTCCTGATAATCTTCCAGCAGGATTTTCGAGAAGCCGTCGATGGCGCGCAACGGCGCGCGCAGGTCGTGCGACACCGAGAAGGAAAAGGCTTCCAGCTCCTTGTTGGCGGCTTCCAGTTCGGCGGTGCGCGCGATCACGCGCTGCTCCAGTTCGCGGTTGAGCGCGTTGATTTCTTTTTCCGCCCGCTTGCGCTCGGTGATATCCATTACCACGCCTCGAACCCTGACTGGTATGCCGCGCTCATCGCGCACCAGCTCTCCGCGCGCCAGCATCCACCCTAAGCCGCCTGCCTTCGGCACCATCTCCAGTTCCAGTTCGTAGGGAATACCGGTTTCCGTGGCCCGGGTGATGGCGGAACTCAATTTCCCCCAGCTTTCCGGCGTGAAGAGCTTCATGGATTCGGTGTAGAGCGGGGGCGGCTGCGACGGATCGAAACCGTACATCTTGTAGAGCACTTCCGACCAGACCACCTGATTGGTCGCCAGGTCCATATGCCAACTGCCTACATGGGCGAGACGTTGCGCCTCTTTCAGCGCCTCCTCGCTTTGGCGCAAAACAAATTCCGCGTTCTTGCGCTCGGTAATGTCGCGCGCGATGGTCGAGATACCGCATATCTTGCCAGACGCATCGCGGATGGGCGACAGGGTGAGCGCGACATATATACAGGTACCGTCCTTGCGTATCCGGTCCGACTCGTAGTTCACGACCGTTTCGCCCCGGCGTATTTTTTCGAGGAAGCCCTCGATCTCGGCATGGCGCTCGGGCGGCGCGAGCTCGGTGATGGTTTTACCGATAATTTCGGCGGCGGAATATCCATAAATCTTTTCCGCGCCTTTGTTCCAACTGGTGATGATGCCGTTCAAATCTTTGCCGATGATCGCATCGTTGGACGACTCTACGATGGCGGCAAGGCGCGTGCGGATTTCTTCCGCCCGCTTACGCTCGGTGATGTCGCGCGCCGCCGCAAACACGCCCAACACCTCCCCGGCTTCGCTGCGGTAAACGCTGGCGTTGTAGAGCACATCGGTGACATGCCCGTCGCGGTGGCGCAAAGCCAGCGGGTAGTCGGTGACGAAGCCGTTTTCAAACACCCGCCGGTACCCCGCCCTCGCCTTGTCAGGCTCGGTGAAGTAAATGGAAAAGTCCGTGCCGATCAGTTCCGTCCGGTGCCTGCCGGTGGCTTTCTCGGTCGCCTGATTGACATCGGTGACCTTGCCTTCCGCGCTGATCATCACCAGAGGATCCAGGCTCGCCTCGATCAGGCTGCGGGCATATTGAGAGGCGGCGCGACCAGCTTCCTCGGCCTGTCTGCGCTCGGTGACGTCGATATTGGTGCCGACCATACGCAGAGGCTTCCCTTGTGCGTCGTAGTAGGTTTTGGCGGCGGCCTTGATTTTTCGGACGGCGCCGTCGGGACGAACAATGCGGAACTCGGGGGCATATTCCCGTTCTCCGCGCAGCGCCGCCTGAATTTCCGCGTCGGCCGCCTCGCGATCATCGGGATGCAGCGTGCTGCTCCACGCATCATAGGCGCCGCCAAAATCCTCCCGGCGGATACCGTAGAGGGCGTACATGCTTTCGTCCCAGAGCAGTTCATTGTTAACGATGTCCCAATCCCAGATACCGACATGCCCCGCGAGGGTGGCAAAGTGCAGCCGCTCTTCGTTGAGACGCAGCGTCTCCTCGCCCTGTTCGACCGCCCGTATTGTCTGCTGCTGCTTTCTCCCGCCGACCAGCAGACCGATCATGCCCAGCCCCCAGATCAGCCCGTGCCCGGCAATAGTTGCGTTGCGCTCATCGCGTCCGGCGAGCATGAGCGCATCGACCGGAATCGCGACACTGACCCCGCCGCGAATATCGCCGAGCTTATCTCCGTATCGCTCGTGGCATTTGAGGCAAGACTCTTCCGTGACCATCGGCTTCATATAGCGGTAATAGGTCTTGCCGTTTTCCAGCACATCGAATGATGCCGCCTCCTTGTCGCCGCGCGCAAAAGCTTCGAGCGCCTTGTGTTCCCAGGCATCTGCGGTATTGGCCGGATTGATCGGCCTCAGGCTGGCGATGTGATCGTGCAACGGGTTGCCGCTGGTGCGCATGGCTTCATGCACCAGCCGCACCACGTAAGATGAGTTGAGCAGCGTCAGCCGCTTGCCCGAGGGCGTCGCGATGTCGCGCTCGGGCACGTGACTCAACCACTGGCTGGGCTTAATTTTGTCGGACACCTGCACATAGACCCCGCCGTTGTAGATCACCCAGTTGCGGTATTCCATCTCCATGCTGTGTATCGCCATAGCCTGCATGCGCAGGCTCGCGCCCTGACTCTCTCGCTGGGAATGTAAATTCCAGAATAACGAGGCAATGATGGCCAGCGTCAAAAACAGCATGAGCAGTTTTATATTTCGCCAATACATTTGAGTTCTGGAATGTTCTATGCGTCGCATTTCTTGTCCCCTTGGTCAAATGCCTCAATTACCGCTTACAGCGGGAGCGCGTTCGGATTGAGCGGTTCAATTTGGTGATAAGGCACTCGTGTCTCCTCGTCCTGCGCGGAAGCCTCCGCACAAGCGGCCAGTAACACGATCAAGAGCGTATCGTTTCATCGCAGCCGCGCAAATTTTCGGGTTACCCATGTATTGCCTCCTTGTTCGCAACCTGCGGCAATGAAAAATAGAACGTCGCGCCTTCGCCGACCTTGCCCTCCGACCACACCCTACCGCCGTGGCGGGCAACGATGCGTTTGACGATAGCCAAGCCGATGCCGGTGCCCTCGAATTCATCCATGCCATGCAGGCGCTGGAATACGCCGAACAGCTTGCCCGCGTACTGCATATCGAAACCGACGCCGTTATCTTTTACAAAATAAATCGCTTCACCGCCCTCGATGAATCCGCCCACCTGAATCACGGCAATCTCCCTGATGCGGCTAAACTTGATGGCGTTGGACAACAGGTTGACGAACACCTGACGCAGCATGGAACGGTCTCCCGAGGACGCGGGGATTGCTGCAATTTCCACTTGCAAATTGCCACCGGCAGCAGGCTGTAGCTCAGCCCCCACTTCGCGCGCCAGCTTTTCCATATCGATTTCTGAAAATGAAATTTCCAGCCTGCCGGTTCGGGAGAATTTCAAAATATCATCGATAAGTTGCCCCATGCGGATCGTGTTGTCCCGCACCACATTGAGCAGACGCTTGCCTTCCTCATCCAGCTTGCCGGCATAGTCCTCCAGCAGCATGCCGGAAAAGCCGTCTATAGCGCGCAACGGCGTGCGCAAGTCGTGCGACACGGAATACGAGAAGGCTTCCAGTTCTTTATTGGCAGCCTCCAGATCGGCAGTCCGCGCCGCGACCCGCTGTTCCAGTTCGCGGTTGAGTGTCCTGATTTCTTCTTCCGCCTGTTTGCGCTCGCTGATGTCGCTCCAGATCGTGAGTGCGCTCATCACTTTGCCATACGCATCAAATTCAGGAACAACCCGCACAAACCAGCAGATCCGCTTCCCATCCTTGAGCCACGACAAATCGACTTTTACCGCGCGGCCGGATGCCATTGCGGCCATGAGTTTCTCCGTAAACTCGTCTGCCTTGGGCTTTAGCTCTGTTGAAAGTTCGGTGGGTGTCTTGCCGATAACCTGCTGCGCCGTGAGGTGATTGACGCGCTCAAATTCCGGGTTGACGTAAATGCGCCTGCCTTGCCTGTCGTAGCGCACGATCACGTCGGGCGAATTTTCTGCCAGCGTGCGGAATTGATATTCGCGCTCTACCAACTTCGCCTCCATGCGTTTGCGCTCGGTGATATCCATCACCACGCCCCGCACCCCGACAGCCGCACCACGCGCATCACGCACCAGCTCTCCGAGAGCCAACATCCACCCCTTGCCTCCGTCCTTGCTCACCGTCTCCAGTTCAAGCTCATAAGAGACGCCGGTTTCGGCGGCTCGGGCGATGGAGCTGCTCAATCTTTCCCAGCTCTCAGGAGTAAAGAGTTTCATGGATTCGGTGTAAAGCGGCGGCGGCAGCGCCGGGTCGAAACCGTATATTTTGTAGAGCTCTTCCGACCAGAAAACCTCATTTGTCGCCAGATCCATATGCCAACTGCCCAAATGGGCAATGCGCTGCGCTTCGATCAGGCTGCGCTCACTGGCACGCAACTCTTCTTCCGCAAGCCTGCGCCGGGTGATGTCTTCAATCGCAAAAACCACGGCTTCGATCTCGCCCTGAGCATCCAAGATCGGAGCGCCGTTGATCGAAAGCAGCACACGATGACCATCCGGCCAAACAATGGCGTGCTGCACATCAAACACGGGCAGGCGTGTCGCCATTACGCGGCTGAATGGCTGCTCCTCGTCGGCGAACGGCCCTCCGTCAATAGCGGCGGAATGCCACTCGGGCGCGTTATAGCTAAGCTGGGTGATCTGTTCCTTGTTCAAACCCAGTATCTTCTCGGCCTGCGGATTAGCGAAACTTATTTGCCCCCGCTTATTCACCACGGCGATACCGACCGGGCTGGTCTCCATGATGCGGCTCATTAGCATCTGTTCCCGGCGCAGCGCCTCCTCGGCCTGCTTACTCTCGGTGATGTCTTGCACCGTACCGACCGAGCGTAACGGCCTGCCATCCTCTGCGTAATAGGTTTCACATTTTTCAGTGACGTATTTAATCCGCCCGTCTTTCATCAGCAAGCGATGTCCTATCCCATAAGGTTGCTTGCTCTTAAGCGATTCCGTATAGGCGTTGTTCACCTTTTCCCGGTCATCAGGATGAATCGCATTCAGGAACGCCTCGTAGGAAGCGCCGAATTTTTCCGGATCGATTTCGAAAATACGGTAAATCTCCTGCGACCAGGTCAGCACGTTCTGCTCAAGATCAAGATTCCAATTGCCCATGTGCGCGATGCGCTGCGCTTCGATCAACTCTTGCTCACTACGTCGCACTTGCTCCTCAGCCAGCTTGCGTTCGGTGATGTCGTAGTTCACCCCCGTCATGCGTAACGGCTTGCCCTCCGCGTCGCGCACAAACTGGCCATAGGCTTTCAGATAATGGATGCTGCCATCCGGCCACACCACGCGGAACTCGGCGTCGTATTCGCATTCCCCGCGCTGCGCCTGCTTCGAGATTTCGTCGCTGGCTGCACGATCATCGGGATGTATTCCTTGCAGCCACGCTTCGTATGCCCCCGCGAAATTTTCCCGCTTGACGCCGTACAGCGCATACATTCCGTCATCCCAGAGCAACTCGTTGTTCTGAATATCCCAGTCCCAAATACCCAGAGCAGCGGCGCGCGAGGCCAGAGTAAAGCGCTCGTTCATGCGCAGCAATTTATCCTCCGCCAACTTGCGCTCGGCGATACCGGCGCGCAAACGATAGTTCGACAACCATAAACCGTAGCCCAGCAGCAGGATCAATCCGGCCGCGACCAGCCCGGTCACGATCCACCAATGGTATTGGCTCCATACATCGCGCAAGGAAATTTCCGGCGTCACATCGTAAGGCGGCAAATGCAGCTCTTGCAGCAGGGCTTCCACCGGCGTGTAATCGGCGGGAACGACAAAGCCGTGGATGCGCATGGCGCGGGTGAACGCGACATTTTCTTCAAGGCTGAACAAAGTCACTGCGACACGCCGCGCGAGATTCTCATCGATATGCGGCAAGGCGGAGAACGGCCAGTTCGGGTAGAGGTGGGTCGATAGCGCGGCGCTATATCCGGGCAGATTCTGGCGGTTGATAATCTTGAGCTGCGCCATATCCAGCTTGCCTTCGCGCGCCATACTTTCCAGCAGCCCGGTGCGTACAAAACCGACATCGGCACGGCCGGACAGCACCGCAGCCACCACATCGTCCTGCGCCGGCCCGGTGAAAATCACTTTGGCATCTTGCGGCAAACGGACACCGGCGCGGCTGAGTTCGTACGCCTGCATCTGGTAACTGCCCAGCGCCTCAATGGTGGTCGCGGCGATAGTTTTACCGGCAATGTCCGTGAGGCTGCTGATTTTTTCCTGCCCGGCGCGGCAGAAAATAATGCCGCCGAACACGGTGACTTCCCGGCCATGGTCTTCGTCCGCCAAAGTGGCCAGCGGGGAAGATAAGCCGCTGCGTTTAGAGATCACCACATAATTACTGGGATTGGTCAATACAAAATCCACTTGCCGGGTGGCGACAGCATTGCCCATTTCTTCATTGGTGAGCGGCTCAATGATGAAATCGCGCTCGGGAATCGCGTGTTTGAGCGCGACCGCCAAAGGTTGCCATTGCGCCAGCACTTGTGCTTTGGCGCGGAATGCCTGCACGCCGATCTTCACCGGCTCTGCCGCACAGGCCTGCGTGGTGAAAACCAGCAGCGCCAGCGACATCAATACACGAGCAAAGGGGAATATCCGGCTGTTTGATTTGTGCTTGTCCATGGTCAACTCATCGAATAGTGGAAGGAATAAAGTCGGCGCGGATCAATCCGGCGAGCGGGTCAGCGTGCGGCAGCAAGCCGTCCCCGACCATGAGTTCGGAGAGACGGCGCGCACTTTCCCGCAATGGCGGCGCAGAACCCGCCAACAAGAGTTCATTGTTGATGGCATCCGGTAGCAACAACCCTTTAAAGGCCGATAGCACCTCGCCTTGCGGCAAGCCAAGCCGCGCGGACATACGGAAGGCCGCATCATGCGGATTGTGGTTCAGTTGATTCAGCGCGCGAAAATGCGCGGAGACCAGATGGCGAATAGCGGCGGCATGGCTGCGGTCGAGCACGTCGCTACGGAACGCCAGCACATCGACAATGGTATTGGGAATTTGCCGACTGTCGAACAGCTTGACCGCGCCTTGCGCCAACAACTGGCTGGACACCGGCTCGTAAGTGACGACCGCATCCACTTGATCGCGCATCCAGGCATCGCGTTGCTCGTTGATCGTCAGCGAGACCAACTGGACATCTTTTTTTGTCAGCCCGCCGACCCGCAATATTTCGGCCAGCATCAACGCGCCCAGTGCTCCACTTTCGTAGCCGATGCGGCGACCTTTGAGATCGGCCAGTTTTTTGATACCCGGACGCGCCAGCAACACATCGGCGCCGGCCGAGACATCGAAGATCAAGACCACCGACAGCGGTATGCCTTGGGCGCGCGCTCGCAAGACCTCATCCAAGGTCAGCGCGACGCCATCCACTCTGCCCTCTGCCAACGCCTGGAGCGTCTCTGTGGCGGAAGCCGTTTCGACCAGCTTGACGCGCTGCGCATCCAGTTCGCCCTCGTTGCGGGCGAGAAACATCAACTCGTAGCCCGGCCACACATGCGCCGCGACGGAAACGGGCTTGTCCGTTGCCAATCCACAACCCGACATAGCGGTCGCGACAATCAAACCCCATATGGCAAGTATGAATTGACGGTGAAACACTAGCATCACTTCCCCTCATAACCGATGTCGCTGCCTGTGCATCGCTAAAAAACCTACTTTCATGTCAACCTTACCACCAAATCCTCGGTCAAACTATAGGCTAAAGCTGAAACAACTTGAAAGTAACAAGTACCTCGCCCATCACGGTAAAATGCCAAAATGCTACGACTCACTGAAATCAAACTCCCCATCGACCATCCCCGGCACGCCATCCACGACGCGATCATTCAGCGCCTCGGCATCCGCGTGGATGAGTTGCTCGACTTCACCCTTTTTCGGCGCGGTTACGACGCGCGCAAACCCACGGCCATTTCCTTCATCTACACGCTGGACGTGAACGTGGCGAACGAGGAAAAAGTGCTGAGCCGCTTCAAGAACGATCTGCATGTAAAACCCGCGCCGGACACCCGCTACCATTTTGTCGCGCAAGCGCCGAAAAATTTGCGCGAGCGCCCGGTCGTGATCGGCACAGGCCCCTGCGGTTTGTTCGCCGGATTGATCCTCGCGCAAATGGGCTTCCGCCCGATTATTCTGGAGCGCGGCAAAGAGGTGCGCGAACGCACCAAGGACACCTGGGGCTTGTGGCGCAAACATGAATTGAACCCGGAATCGAACGTGCAGTTCGGCGAAGGCGGCGCGGGCACGTTCTCGGACGGCAAGTTGTACAGTCAGGTGAAAGACCCAAAACACTACAGCCGCAAAGTGCTGCATGAATTCATCAAGGCGGGCGCACCGCCGGAAATCGAGTACGTGAGCAAGCCGCACATCGGCACGTTCCGCTTGGTGGGCATGGTGGAAGTGATGCGCGCCAACATCATCGAACTCGGTGGCGAGGTGCGCTTCCAGAGCCGCGTGAGCGACATAGCAATCGACAACGGTCAGGTGCGCGGCGTGACACTCGCAAACGGCGAACACATCGCCACGCAACACGTGGTGCTCGCCATCGGCCATAGCGCGCGCGACACCGTCGAGATGCTGCACCAACGCGGTGTGTATCTGGAAGCCAAACCGTTTTCCGTCGGCTTCCGCATCGAGCACCCGCAGTCGCTGATCGACCGCGCCCGCTTCGGCCCCAACGCGGGCAACCCGCTGCTGGGCGCTGCCGATTACAAACTGGTGCACCACGCCAGCAATGGCCGCTCGGTATACAGCTTCTGCATGTGCCCCGGCGGCACGGTGGTCGCCGCGACATCGGAAGCAGGCCGCGTAGTCACCAACGGCATGAGCCAATATTCGCGCAACGAACGCAACGCCAACAGCGGCATCGTGGTCGGCATCACCCCGGACGACTACCCCGGCGACCCGCTCGCGGGCATAGCATTCCAACGTCAGTGGGAAAGCCGCGCCTACGAATTGGGCGGCAGCAATTACAACGCGCCGGGACAACTGGTCGGCGATTTCATCGCGCAACGCCCCTCCACCAAACTGGGTGTAGTCCTGCCCTCCTACACCCCCGGAGTCACCCTCGGCGACCTCTCCACCGCATTGCCGGATTACGTGATCGAAGCCGTGCGCGAAGCGCTGCCCGCCTTCGAGAAAACCATCAAGGGCTTCGCAATGCACGATGCCGTGCTCACCGGCGTAGAAACCCGCACCTCGTCGCCCGTGCGCATCAAACGCGACGAGAGCTACCAGAGTCTGAACACCAAGGGCTTGTACCCGGCGGGAGAAGGCGCGGGATATGCGGGCGGGATTATGTCGGCGGCGATTGACGGGATTGAGGTGGCGGAGGCGGTGGGGAGGAGTTTGGCGAAGGTAATGCAGGGAGCCCAAAATCAGTCCTGAGATTATCGAAAGACCAAGCGCATTGCATAGGATGTTGCCATTCGGCGCTAACACTTGTGCCCTGCGCAACAGAGACAAAGAGACCGCTTTTCGGCCAGAGCTGGCCTTGAACATCTGATGACGAAGTGGTGCCTTTGCTACAAAAGCGGCCACACGTGTGTCTCCATGTGGCCGCAGTACATCTAAGTTTCAGTATGCTCTGAAATTTTCAGTGCATCATTTACTTAAACACCGAGATATGGGCAGTTAAATCACCTGTCAGCTTTCATCTGGCGTGACGATTCGTATCGGACGAGTCCCAATCTTTGCCCCTGTGACTTCGTCCACGGCCACTGCCTTGATTTCTGTCCCTGTCTCCGCGTCCAGGAAGCGCACCAGCTTGCCGCCACCACGGTATTGACGTCCCCAAGCTCCGATCATAAAGAGCACCGGCAGAAAATCGCGACCAGCAGCAGTTAGTAAGTATTCCTCGCGTGGTGGGCGTTCTGAATAGAGCCGTTTTTCCAGCAACCCCTCCTCTGTAAGCATAGCCAGCCGCCGGGTCAAAATCGTCGGTGCGATGCCAATGCTTTTCCGGAACTGGTCAAAGCGCGTGAGGCCGGCATGGGCATCCCGCAGGATCAGTAGGCTCCACGCATCGCCGGCAAAAGCCAAGCTACGCGCGATGGGGCAAGGCTCATTTGAAATATTTTTATCGTCCATATTAAATTGATAGTGACACGGTTTCAAATTGATAGTAACATCACTCTCGAAATGATAGTGACAGTGTGACAGGAAGCAATCAACCTTACAAGGAGATTTGATTTATGAGCAATAACAATAAGCGTGTAGCACTGGTAACAGGAGCATCCTCAGGAATCGGCGAAGCCACGGCAGAGTTGCTGGCCGAGGCCGGCTACAAGGTATTCGGCACCAGTAGACGGGTAGTCCCCGCAGGTCAGCGACAGTTCGAGATGCTGACTCTTGATGTGACCAGCGACGAATCGGTCGACGACTTGGTGAAGGAGGTGATACGGCGTGCCGGTCGTATCGACCTTCTGGTGAATAACGCCGGTTTCGGCGTTGCGCCGGCTGGAGCGGAAGAGGTTTCAATCGAACAGGCCAAGTCGATCTTCGAAACAAACTTCTTCGGTGTTCTCCGCGTGACCCGAGCCGTTGTGCCTTACATGCGGCAACAAGGGAGCGGTCGCATTCTCAATATCGGCTCGGTGCTTGGTTTTTTGCCCATGCCATACGGGGCGCTTTATGCGGCAAGCAAACATGCGATCGCAGGCTATTCCGAATCGCTTGATCACGAATTGCGCACGCGCGGCATTCGTGTTTCGCTCATCGAGCCGGCCTACACCAAGACGCCGTTCGATGCGAATATGCTCGAGGCCGATGAGAAGCTTGATGAATACCAGGTGATCCGCGCCGCAGTGAACAAACGCATAAGGGAGGTGATGGAAAATGCCCAACCTCCCGGCGTTGTTGCCAACACCGTGCTGAAAGCCGCGACTGCGGCCCACCCGAAACACCGTTACACACCGGAGGGGCTCGCCAGTCGGCTTCGATTCCTGCGCCGATTTGCACCCGCCGGAATCGTCGATGCAGCACTTCGCAAGGATCTGCGGCTCGATGTCAACGCATAAACCTATCCCTAAATCACAAAAAGGAATCACGATGAAAGCAATAATTCTGGAACGATATAGCAAAAAAGACCGCATGCGCCTTGGCGAAATGCCCGAACCCAAACTGGGCGATAACGAAGTACTGGTCCAGGTACATGCAGCGGGTGTAAATCTGTTGGACGCCAAGATTAAAAGCGGCGAGTTCAAACTCATCCTGCCCTATCGCTTTCCGTTCGTCCTTGGCCATGACGTGGCCGGGGTTGTGGTCCGCGTCGGGGGGCGGGTGAAAAAATTCAAACCCGGCGACGAGGTCTACTCCCGGCCGGATGATTTTCGCATCGGTGCATTCGCCGAACTGATTGCAATCAAGGAAGACTCGCTCGCGCTCAAGCCTAAATCAATCTCCATGGAAGAAGCCGCCTCCATTCCATTGGTCGCGTTGACCGCGTGGCAGGCCTTGGTCGAAGTAGCAAAGTTGAAGAAGGGGCAAAAGATTTTCATTCAGGCTGGCTCCGGTGGCGTTGGGACATTTGCAATTCAGTTGGCGAAACATCTCGGTGCGTTCGTGGCGACGACGAGCACAGCCAATGTGGAATGGGTAAAGAGCCTCGGCGCCGATATCGTTATCGACTACAAGAAGGATGATTTCGAGAAAAGCCTGCACGGCTACGATGTGGTTCTGAATAGCCAAGACGGTAAGACACTTGAGAAGTCCCTTAGTGTACTCAAGCCCGGCGGCGAACTCATCTCCATTTCTGGCCCTCCCACTCCCGAGTTCGCGGATGCAATCAAGGTGCCTTGGTTCGTGAAACAAGTGATGCGTCTTCTGAGTGCGGGCATTAGAAGAAAAGCCAAGCGCCTTGACATCAATTATTCATTTCTCTTTATGAAAGCAAACGGGGGGCAATTGCACCAGATCGCTGCGCTCATTGATTCCGGTGCGATACGTCCTGTGGTGGATCGGGTGTTTTCGTTCGAGGCGACCCAAGAAGCGCTGGATTATGTCGAAACCGGGCGCGCCAAAGGCAAGGTGGTGGTGAAGATTCGATGAGAGCGACCTTGTCTGGAGATTATTCTGAAAATTCAGACAAGGCAGGACTTCTTTACAAAAATCATTGAGGAATTGTTGTTGCGCAGCAAGGTCGAGCGCAATCATATTCAGGTAGAAGCCATGACCGCTGTTGATTGCATTGCAGCCGCCTCTACAATTTTTGGCTCGGTCCGGTTTGGCCGAAAAGCGGAAGATCACAGCGCATCCCACTTTTATCCGACTCCATCCACGAGCCTCCGTCCTTCAACACCGCCATCGCACTCTCATCTCTCATCCCGCATCCTCTCCGGGAATACGTGAATTTTGTCGAAGCTCAACTGCGGTAGCCGCTCTTGCACCAAGCGGTATACCGCCCGCGCTTGCGCCAAATCGCGGGGCTTTTTCATCGGGTCGCGGTCTTCTTTTTGGCTCAGCCAAACTTTGTAAAAAACGAATGCACGCGGATCGACGGTCACCATTTCGGACATGCTGCCGTTGGTGGCGACCAGCACTTGCCGGAATTTCGGCGAACTCAGCAGCCAGTCCATATTCTTGATTTTGGTTGCCCAGAAATCGTCGGGGTTGGCGATGAGTTGGGGGTGTTCTTTGTCATCGAAAAGGGAATTCGGGCGGCGCTTGATGAGGTCAATCATGTAGCCTTGGGAATTTGCCGCGCTGTACCCTTGGTCTTGCCGCAACTCAAAAGAGGGATCGAATTTTTTGAGCACGCCGATCAAACCGTACTTGTTGAAATGCTCATCGCCATCCGTGACCAGCGTGATTCGTTTGCGCGAATCACGCAACAAATCCATATCGGTGGTGGCCGTCACGTCGCCGTTGAAGCGGACTGCCGCTTGTGTTTCGTAGGCATACAGGGCGTTGGTTCCGATCACCATGAAATGATCTTGCAATCCTGCCCGTCTAATTTCTTCCAGCAAGCCGACCACCACATTCGGTGTGCGACCTACGCGCAAAGCAACATTGAGTCGTCCGTGCGTGGCAATGGCAGTGTTGAGTTGTTTCAAATTTTGTTCGGCAGCCGCTTTCCCTTTTTTGAACTCATCCCATATTTTTTCGGTTTCGGGTGTTCTGACACCGAGGCTTTTGCTCTGCCTTGTGCTGTATTCGCGATATAAGTAATCACGGCCTTTGACTGTTTTCCAATACATGCTGCCGCGATAATTTTGCGCGCGCCGCTCCGCCTGAAGCCATGCTTTTCTGGCCTGTTCGGCATCAATGTATTGCCTTATCTGATTTTCGCTTAGATCGGTAAACATGATGATTAGAGGAGAATTTCAATTTTTAAAATTTGCCCTCTAACTAATTTAAAGTCAATTAGTTAATAATATTTATTCACAAAAAATCAAACCCTTCGTATCCGTTTACTCACTAGCAACAAAACTGTCAGGCCGCGTGGTCACCAACGGCATGAGCCAG
This sequence comes from uncultured Gallionellaceae bacterium, assembly GCA_964639585.1. Taxonomy (GTDB): domain Bacteria; phylum Pseudomonadota; class Gammaproteobacteria; order Burkholderiales; family Gallionellaceae; genus PALSA-1006. Next base: position 27,834 of record CAZXDK010000026.1, read on the forward strand.
TATTCGCGCAACGAGCGCAACGCCAACAGCGGCATCGTGGTCGGCATCACCCCGGAGGACTACCCCGGTGCCCCGCTCGCGGGCATAGCATTCCAACGTCAGTGGGAAAGCCGCGCCTTCGAGTTGGGCGGCGGCAACTACAACGCACCGGGGCAACTGGTCGGCGATTTCATCGCGCAACGCCCCTCCACCAAACTGGGTGTAGTCCTGCCCTCCTACACCCCCGGAGTCACCCTCGGCGACCTCTCCACCGCATTGCCGGATTACGTGATCGAAGCCGTGCGCGAAGCGCTGCCCGCCTTCGAGAAAACCATCAAGGGCTTCGCAATGCACGATGCCGTGCTCACCGGCGTAGAAACCCGCACCTCGTCGCCCGTGCGCATCAAGCGCGACGAAAGCTACCAGAGCCTGAACACCAAGGGTTTGTACCCGGCGGGAGAAGGCGCGGGTTACGCGGGCGGGATTATGTCGGCCGCGATTGATGGGATTGAGGTGGCGGAGGCGGTGGGGTTGAGTATGGCTAAGGTTCCCACAACACACAGTTCAGTTTGAACTAAAAAAGCGCTAATTTACCTTTAGACGAATAAAATTCTTGACAAACCTTATTACTCGCCTAAAATGCGCGACCTCTTCCGGGTCGTTAGCTCAGCTGGTAGAGCAGCGGACTCTTAATCCGTTTGTCGCAGGTTCGATCCCCGCACGACCCACCAATAAAACAACGAATTGCAGATTATGCAATTCGTTTTCCTCAAGGCTCTGTCAACAAACTGTCAACCGCGTTAAATTCGCTGTTTGCCTTTCCTGTTTCGCTCCACTCCTATTTGCTACAACTGTAGCAAATAGGAGAAAAAAATGAGCATGCCCGTCCGCATAGATGATGAACTTTACGAACAAGCAAAGGCCGCTTCAAAGGGCGAATGCCGCACCATTGCCGGGCAACTTGAATTTTGGGCAAAGGTCGGTAGAGCTGCTCTTGATAATCCAGACTTGCCCGTAAGCTTCGTTGTGGAAACTTTGGCCGCCATGCGTGAACCTCGCGACCAGCTAACCCCGTTTGTTCCGCGTAGCCGCCGTGCATGACATACGAAGTTGAGCAAACCCGGAGATTCGCCCGTCAATACAAAAAACTGCATGACAACATTGTTGTTGATGTAGATGCAGCAATTGAAATCATCGTTCAAGAACCCAAAATCGGCGAACGCAAAAAAGGCGACTAAGCCGCATTGTTTGTCTACAAATTTCGCAGTCAGGGGCAACTTTATTTACAGGGCTATACCTTGAACGAAGGCCTGCAACTGGTTTACTTGGAATCAATCGGCCTCTCATGAGAATTTCTACCGCGACCTCAAACATTGATTACAGCCGTGAAAGCGGATTGAATAATTTTGCTTCCTGCAAATGATCTGGCGCCAGATGTGCATAGCGCATTGTCATTGTTAAGCTGGCGTGGCCTAGGATTTTTTGCAATACCAAAATGTTGCCGCCATTTATGATGAAGTGACTTGCGAAGGTGTGTCGCAGGACGTGTGTCAATTGACCGCGTGGAAGCGTCAATTCACTTTTTCGAGCGCCTTGCTGAATGCCCCATAACTTGCTACAAAAAACCGATCAGCGAGGTCTTTTGTGTCTCCGTATCTCCTCTCAAGGTCTGCGATGCAGGCCTTTTTCATTGAACGAAAATCTTCGATAGCAGCACGCTTTAAAGCGCTCGTCCAAGCGCGAGTATTGGCCTGCAAAATCGTCGTGAGCTATAGCCTTGCCATCCCCTATCCGTTCGACAAGCAGGTCAGGCTACATGCGTGCAGCCTACTTGTTTGTCACGAACAGGGTGTCGTAGGCGTCCAAAGAGAAGCCGACTACACGCTGGCCTTTCGCCAGCAGAAGGGGCACGCCTTGCTGTCCGCCCGCCTGCGCGTATGCGACCGCACCGGTGCTTGTTTCGATATCCACTTCCCGGTATGCGATGCCTTTGTCGGCCAGATATGCCTTGGCCTTCTTGCAGTAGCCGCACCAAGCGGTGGAAAACAGCACAACATCGCCTGCCAGTGCACTAACCGCGTGCGAAGCTGCGGACTGTCTGAGCTGCTCAATGAAAGCCAACGTCGAGGCGGACAGCGGACTGCTCGGCAGATCCTTAAACGTCAGTTTTTTTGCCGCATGACCTTCACCTGGCGGATGATCGCTGTAGATAGTTTGCCCATCCGCGCCCACCGACTTATACAGCATGGTTTGCGCAGAGACATGCGACACCGCAGCGGCACCGGCAAGAACACACATGAGGAGAATGCTTCGCTTCATCGCGCATGTCCGGCGGCGTAATGGATTAAGCCTCCGCAACGACTCTCCATTCGCCCCGGTATAGCTATTTTTCATATTTTTCCTCCAGAATGGTTGGCATCAGACGCCACAAGCTCTTGGCCCCGTAGTTCACGGTGGCTAGACCTAAGTGTCATTTCGGTTGTGCCCATTTTTATAATGCCTGATTAGTAGAGTAATCGGGATGGCAAGAGCAAGCTGCACAATGAAGAAAATAATGCTGCCGGAGTTTGCCCAATTCGCCGCCTTGTCCACCAATCGTGGACTCCCAAAAATAGATGCATAGAGTAGAAACAGCGCGAAAACGGTCAATATAGCCAACAGAATATAGAGTGCCGAGTCGTAATCCTTCCCAAGGGAAATGATGGCAGAGACCGGGATAACGATAGCCGCGATAAGAGCGCCTGTTATGAAAATGACAACTCTCACAATCAAGTCATCTCCGAACAAAAGATCGCGAATTTTCCGAACAGGCTTAAGCATAGGAGTTGCCTAACATGGAACTGAGGAGCGCGGCGCGCAAAACATGGAAGAGAAAACCACGCCGTTCACCGCGTCCCTCTCGAGCGCAGGGTTAGAAGGTTTCATGGTCGTAGCTCGGATCATCAAAGGCGAGGAAACAACCAGACTGGATGTCTTCATAGGTTGCAACGGTGCCATCGTAGCAATAGTTTCCGTAAGCGTGCTGGCGATGAACTTTGATTCCCTCTCCAACTGAACTGTTAGCGACCGGCCCACGCTCAAAGGCCAACAGAACTATAGCGCGGGCATCGTTTCGTAGGATTTGTGTCGCACGATTTCCAGCGTGAAACTCGTCCGTGGCAATTTGCTTAAGCGAAGGCGGCAACTGAAGCCAAAACTGATTGGCCTCTGGCTCTGCGAATGCAGCCCCCAGCCAAGTGGGCCGTTCAATGAGAACTGTTGAGTCGAGCTGACGCTTCAATTTACGGTACCTTCTAACCCAAAATAGAAAACAGTTTCATAAGGAATCAATGTCGCCCATATCGGCGACCATTGTCAAGCGTATCGGATTCACTTTAGCTTTCATTGCATTAGCCAATTTTCCGGGAGGACTTTCATTTTAGGGCAACCTGAAATTTCGCGGATGAAAGCTAAAGCCATGTCTCAAGACTCGCCCAAGCTGCCCGACCGCATGCGCGCCGAGATTCGCGTGCGCCATTACAGTATCCGCACCGGGGAGGACTATGTGGATGGGGAGCGCCGTCTTATTCTTTCACAACAAGCGCCACGCGGGCGCATGAGCGCAGCTAAAATCCACGGCTTGAAAGTTAACTATTAAGGCAGCGGCGGAGTAGTCGGAGGTTGCTTGCGCAACGCCAGCAACCACGAGACGTAGCCGGAAAGCGAATAGCCAAAGAACAGCAGGAACAGCACGCCGGGCGGATAGCTGGAAATCAGGATGAAAAACAGGGCCAGCAGGAAAATGAAAATGAAGGGCACGCTTTTTCGCATGTTGAAATCTTTGAAGCTGTAGAAGGGGATATTACTCACCATGCTCAGTCCGGCAAACAAGGTGAGCATCACCGCCAGCCAACGCACATCGACCCCGTTGATACCATAATCTCCCATCACCCAGACGAAGCCCGCGACCAGGGCGGCAGCGGCCGGGCTGGGCAGCCCCTGAAAATAACGTTTATCGATAATGTCATGGTTGGTGTTGAAGCGCGCCAGACGCAACGCCGCACCCGCGCAAAAAATAAATGCGGCAAACCAGCCTATTTTGCCCAGATCACGGAACGCCCATTCGTACATCAGCAGGGACGGCGCCACGCCAAACGAGACCATGTCGGATAAGCTGTCGTACTCCGCGCCGAATTCACTTTGCGTATGCGTGAGACGCGCCACGCGACCGTCCAGACCGTCCAATATCATGGCGATAAAAATAGCCACCGCCGCAAATTCAAACTTGCCGTTCATCGCTTGCACGATGGCGTAAAAACCGGCGAACAATGCACCGGTGGTAAACAGGTTGGGCAGCAGATAAATGCTGCGGCGGCGGATGTCCAGCGGTTTGCGCTTGTTCAAGTCGAGCATGGTCTATAGCAGGGCCAGGATGGTTGTAGTAGCGGACACTTTATCACCGATACTCACTTTGACGGTAGCCGTAAGCGGCAGATACACATCCACACGCGAACCAAAACGGATGAAACCGTAGCGCTGACCGCGCGCCAAAGTGTCGCCCGCCTTGACGTAACACAGGATGCGCCTGGCAATCAGTCCGGCAACTTGCGTGCTGGTGACAAGTTGACCGTCGTTCGTTTTGAGCACCACAGCGTTGCGCTCATTCTCGGTTGACGCCTTGTCCAGATCGGCATTGAAGAACTTGCCGGGAAAATATTGCACGCGCTGCACCTGCCCGTCCACCGGACTGCGGTTGGAATGCACGTTGAACACATGCATGAACACGCTGACCTTGATGGCATTACGCTCGGCATAAAAATCTTCGGTGCGCTCCACCGCGACTATGCGCCCATCCGCCGGTGACAACACCGCCCCCTCCTGCCGGGGAATGACGCGTGCCGGATCGCGGAAGAATTGCAGCATGAACAGCGCGATGATCCACGTCACCAGCGCGGAAAAAACACCGCTGAAAAAGGTCGCACCGAGCGCCAACGCAATTGAGCCGACTACGAAAGGCCAACCCTCGCGGGCAATGATGGGATGGGGATAATTGCTCATAGGATTGAGGAGCGCGGATTGGGGATTGAGTAAAACCAGAAGTTGAGGATTGAGACTGGGAGCGTCCGCCCCTCAATCCTCAATCCTCAATCCTCAATCCTCAATCCTCAATCCTCAATCCTAGTTCTTGCTTTGATCGACCAGCTTGTTCTTGCCGATCCAAGGCATCATGGCGCGCAATTGGCCACCGACCACTTCGATAGGATGCTCGGCGTTCAAACGACGACGCGCTGTCATTTCTGGGTAGTTGGTGCGGCCTTCCAGAATGAACTGTTTGGCGTAGGAACCGTTCTGGATGTTGGTCAGGCATTCCTTCATCGCGGCGCGCGCTTGGTCGGCGATCACGCGGTGACCGGTGACGTATTCGCCGTACTCGGCGTTGTTGGAGATGGAGTAGTTCATGTTGGCGATGCCGCCTTCGTACATCAGATCGACGATCAGCTTCAGTTCGTGCAGGCACTCGAAGTAAGCCATTTCAGGCGCGTAGCCCGCTTCGGTCAGCGTTTCGAAACCGGCTTTAACCAGTTCCACCGCACCGCCGCACAACACAGCTTGTTCGCCGAACAGGTCGGTCTCGGTTTCTTCGCGGAAGTTGGTTTCGATCACGCCGCCCTTGGTGCCGCCGTTCGCAGCAGCGTAGGACAATGCGATGTCTTTAGCCTTGCCGCTCTTGTCCTGGTACACGGCGATCAGTGTCGGTACGCCGCCGCCCTTGAGATATTCGGAACGCACGGTGTGGCCGGGACCCTTGGGGGCGATCATGATAACGTCCACGTCGGCGCGAGGCACAACCTGGTTGTAGTGCACGTTGAAACCGTGCGCAAATGCCAGCGCAGCGCCCGCCTTGATGTTCGGAGCAACTTCTTTGTTGTAAACGTCGGGAATGTTTTCGTCGGGCAACAACATCATCACAACGTCGGCGTTCTTCACTGCATCGGCCACTTCGGCAACCTTGATGCCTGCGCCTTCAGCCTTCTTCCATGAAGCACCATCCTTGCGCAGGCCGACGGTCACGTTCACACCGGACTCTTTCAGGTTCTGCGCGTGGGCGTGGCCTTGCGAGCCGTAGCCCACGATGGTTACTTGTTTGCCCTTGATCAGGGAAAGGTCTGCGTCTTTGTCGTAATAAACTTTCATGTTGGCCT
>CAZXDK010000027.1:0-33916 GCA_964639585.1 uncultured Gallionellaceae bacterium
AGTGGATGCAGTTGATGAAGGGATGGCGGTAGCGGCGGTCGGCGGGGTCGAACAACTCGGCCAGACAGTCGGGGCAGATCGCCATGTCGGGGGCGATGCCGGTGAGCACTTTTCCTGTTTTGCTGGCCGTGATGATGAAGCCTTGCAGCCCGGTGATTTCCTGCGCCAGATCGTGGCTGACTTTTTCCACGCGCGCCAGCGCGGGCGGCTCGCTTTGCAGGCGCGCGATCAGCGACAGCACTTGCGACTGCCGCCCCTCAACCGCAATCTCCACGCCTTCGCTATCGTTGCGCACCCAGCCCGCCAGTCCGAGCTCGTGCGCCAGCCGGAAGACGAAGGGGCGAAAGCCTACGCCTTGGACTAGTCCCGATACTTTGATTTGCGCGTGGATCATGGAGGTCATGTTTAAAATTCGTTCAGTCTCTCTGCTTTGCTCCCTTCGCCCGCAAGCGGGAGAAGGGTTGGGGATGAGGGGCTGTGCGCTGCAACCAATTTGGATTCAACTCAACGTCCCTCACCCTAGCCCTCTGATAAAACTACTAGCCATTCGACTAAGCACGATAAAGCCGTGCAAGTCGCTGGTTATCCCGCCTGCGGGAGAGGGGACGATTGGTGGCTACTTTGCTGCCACAGCCTTCCCGCACCCCGCCTTAATCCACTCCAGCCACTCCTCCATGCCCTCACCGCTGGTCGCCGAAATGCGGATCACTTTGATGTTCGGGTTCACGCGGCGCGCATTTTCTATCGCTAGATTCGCATCGAAAGTCAGGTAGGGCAGCAGGTCGCATTTGTTCAGCAGCATCAAATCCGAGGCGCGGAACATGTCGGGATATTTGAGCGGTTTGTCTTCGCCTTCGGTCACGGACAGGATGGCGACTTTGTGCGCTTCGCCCAGATCGAAACTGGCGGGGCACACCAGGTTGCCGACGTTTTCGATCAGCAGCAGGCTGTCATCCTGCAAGCCCATTTGCTGCATGGCCTGACCCACCATGCAGGCATCCAGATGGCAGCCCTTGCCGGTGTTGATTTGCAGCGCGGGTGCGCCGGTGGCACGAATCCGCGCGGCATCGTTGTCTGTCTGCTGGTCGCCTTCGATCACGGCGAGCGGCACGCTGCCGTTCAGGGCGCTGATGCTTTTCACCAGCAGCGTGGTTTTGCCGGAGCCGGGACTGGACACCAAGTTCAGCGCGAAGATGCCGTGCGCGGCGAGGTAGCCGCGATTTTCGCTGGCGTAGCTATCGTTCTTGGACAGGATGTCGCGCTCGATTTTGACCATGCGCGCTTGGCTCATGCCCGGTGCGTGCGCACCGGCGGGGCCGGTGCCATAATCAATTGAGTCGTGCGTATGCACATAAGCGTGATCGTGCGAGTGCTCGTGCGCCGAATGCTCCGGCGTCCGGTATTGCACTTGCCCTGCGGCCTGTTTGCGCTGTTTGAGCGCATGCCCGCCGATGAGTGTTTGTCCTGCTCCGCATCCGCATGTCGTACACATAGTTTTCCCCTATTCCACTTCCAGTTCCTTAACCCGCATCTCGCTGCCGCCGGTCACCTGTATCTGGTAACTGCCGCACACGGGGCACGCTTCATACAGCGCGGTGACGGGCACGTTGCCTTCGCATTTCATGCACCAGCCCTGCCCCGGCGTTTCGATAATTTCCAGCCGCGCGCCCTCGGCAACGGTATCGCGCGTCACCGCATCGAAACAGAATCGCAGCGCTTCTTTCTCTACTGTGGCCAGTTGGCCGATCTCCAGCCACACGGCTTTTACTTTGCTGCAACCGTCGGCTCGCACGGTGTCTTCCACCAGTTGCACGATACCTTCGACCAATGACATTTCATGCATGACTCACCCCGATCTCGTATGCCACGCAGGGATCGAGCGACAAGGCCATGATATGCGCCCTATGTTTCAATCGTGCCTCGTCTCGCTCTTCAAGTCCGATCATATCCTGCGCGTATGCACCGCCGGAATGGAAATTCCACTCGGTCGGCGCGACGATCACATAATCCTTCACCCGCTCTGCGTCCATCCGCACATAATGCATCAATAACCCCCTCGCAGTACGCACGACGGCAAGCCCCTCTCCCGCTGCCGGACTGATGGCATCCAATCTGGATACGCCACTGCCATCGAGCAATTCTGCCGTGTCGATCAATCTGGCCAACAGGCGCATCAAGGTAACCGGATGTTTAGCACGCAACATGGAATGATCAACATGATACGACCACGCTCCGGTCTCCGCAGCAATGCCCTGATGATGCGGTGCGGCGGAGAATACCGCATCCCATCTTCCGGCACAGGCCGCCTGTGCTTGCACGGCTGACCACGCTGGCAATAGCTCGCTTTTGTTTCGCATGGCGCTTGCCTGCGCCCCAAGCTTCGCCAGCAACTGCGCTGCGGGGCTCTGCGTCGTGCGCCACCATGCTCGCACATCGCCGAGCACACGCCAATCAGACAGCGGCATCCCCAGCCAATCGCGCTCCAGCTCAAGCCGCAAGCTTGCCATATCCGACTCACCCGCCGCAATCTCACGCAGCATCGCGTACCACTTTACGAAATGTTTTTCTTGTTGCGACAAACCGAGAAGTTTGGGCCAGTCTAGCAGCATGCGCCACAGATGCTCCTGCACCACTTCGCAACGTATCTTGTGTTCCAACGTTGTGAAATCCGCCAGGTTATTTTGCTGCGCCGCCTGTAGTGCGGCTCGGGCGGCCGCGCCCTGCGCATGTCCGCATACGCTGAACAGCAGCGGCACGAGCTGCAAAACCTGTGCGGGCGTTTTTCCTTTCAACAGCGCGGCGGCCATAGGGCGAGTGGATCGGATATCCACCGTGCGTACCGATGTGCCGTCCCATACTAGCTCCAGCGATAATTTTCCCGTATCCGCCAAGCCTGCTATCCCAAAAAAGAGCCGCGCAAAAAATCGCGCCGCGATAACGGCTTATGCGTGACCTTCTCGCCGTTGAAACGCGCGGCCTCCATCAGCTCTTTGCGTTCCGCATCGCGCATCTGATCGGAAGCCTCCTCCATGAACAGGTGCTGCATGATCTGTTGCGCGATATTCACCGCATCTTCTTGAGTGGCGATATGCAGGGTCGGCGAAACCAGCGAACAGATGTGGCTCACGCCCAACGCGGCTTCGTTCAGCCCCATGAAATCATAGTTACCGGACGGAAATGCCCAAGTCTGTTTCACATCCAGCGGCAAGGGGTCTAGCGCTTCGGTGCCCGCTAGCAGAATCAAATTGATCGTCCACGGCGTGACCAGCACCGCCACATAACGCCCATTCCATTCGCGCCACCCCACCACCTCGACGCGCAATGCCGCATTGCAGATCGGCAGCCCCGCCATGCGCGTGGCGGCGATATCGCTAAATACCGCATGCAATTTCTGTGCGGACGGGCTCATGCATTTTCCACCATGAACTTGTGCTTGGGTGCATCGCAGTTCGGGCAAGTCCAGTGATCCGGCAATTTAGAGAACGGCGTTCCCGCATCGATCTGCCACACCTGATCGCCCTCTACCGGATCGTACACGTGCCAGCAGATACCGCATTCCATACGCACCCCGTCATCGGATAGTTTGCGGTTATCGCCCAGAAACGAGCCTTCGAACATGCTCATCTCAGGCATCCGCAGCTTCCACGGTTTGCATGACTTGCAGCCATTCGCCCAGACGTTCGATACTGTCCTCGTAGTCTTCCCTGGAGGCCAGCGCGACTTCCGGCATATCGCTGACTTCGATGGTGTTCAGAATCAGCGTATCCATGCTGTTGAAATACTGCACCCACCACACGTTGGGCAACTTGGTGCTGGTGATACGGCAATTGCCGTAGCCGCGCGACAGGATAGTCACAGCTCCCACACCCAGTGTCAGCGAGAGACAGTCCAAATCTTCCGGCGACATCGGCAGCAAAGTCAGGTTGATGACGTGTGCGCCATCGCCCGCTTTATAGGCTTTTGACTTAGCCGTAATCTCGGTCAGCACGGCAGGGGCATTCATTATTCCCGCTGTTTTTTCAGGCATCTTGCATTCCGGCGACGCGTCGTCTTGCGCCCAACGTATCACCACCGGCGGTATCGCGCAGGCCATGAGGGTATCACCGATCAATCGCCCATCGCTGGCATACTCATGCACGCGCCACACGCTGGCGAACACGGTTTCCTGAATACGGTACTGCCCCGAGCCGCGCACCGCGATGCTCACTTCGCCCTCGCCCATCGTCTGGTTGAGCAGACGCACGACCTCGGGATTCATCTCCTGCAACGCGATGCTCGGTGACGGCGTCTTCCCCAGCGGGGTGGCCTGCATTTTGTCGCGCAGTTGTTCCACCACGCTGCATGCCGCCGCCAACACGACGGGATCGGCTTCGACATTGATGACCGGCAACGCAAAGGTCATCATCGAACCGGGTAGCGGCAGATATTGCAACTCTTCATCCTCCGGCTGCGAACCGACACCTGCGGCGACCACCGGAATGGGAAATTCTTTCATGGCTTACTCCTTGAAGAAATAGGTTAACGTGAAACTCGCGTAGCGATTCGTTCGCTCTTTCTCCCGCGTGCGGGGGAAAGTTGGATAGGGGGAAACGGGTATGGCAAGTTTCATTATCATGGGCGGCACACTTGTCATGCCCGTTAGTGACACGCGGAAGATTCGCCGACAGGCATCACCGGGATGCCTACCGTGGGCGCGCGGCTCACCGGCTTTTCCAGCATGCCCGCGATTTCGCGCGTGTATTCGTCCCAGTTGCGCATACCGTCGATCACGCCGACATAGCCGCCGTCGCGCACGAACACCAGCGACGGCCAGCGCGTGATGCCGTAACGCGCTTTTTCTTTGCGCGCCAGTTCGGGTGAGATGATCCCGGCACGCAAACGCGCACCGGTCAACTTCAATACCTCCGGCAAAATCACCGCCACGTCCCAAGTCTCGGGTTGCTGATCCGGCTCTTGCGTGAACAGCACCATGCCGTCCCCCGCCGCCGCAACGAATTTTTCCAAGCTTGGTTCATCCAGCAAGGTGATGTTGCTTTGCGCGCGCAAGCGCTCCAGCAAGCGATCAAAACTCGCCTTGATCTCTGCCGCGCGTATCACTGAAAATTCTACCGTCTCGCTCATACCCCGTCCTTTCTCAAAAAATCCGGCAGCGTGGGTTCGCGGTTCACCAGATCGGCAAAAAACAGATCGAAATTAACCTCCCCGCCATCGGCCACGGCTTGCAAACCATCCAGTGCGGCATTCACCAGAGCCGCTCTCTCCGCATCTATCACCTCGCGCCCGGCATCCAGAAAAGTCAGCAGCCATTGCCCGACTTCCACCTTGCCCAGCAACATGGTGTTGATCACTTGCCGACCATTGCGCCCTTCGCATAACGCGGAGTTTTCATGCGCTTCCAGCACTTGCATCGGAATTCCCAGACACATGTCTTATCCCCAAATTATTCGGCAAGAAAACGCTCGTCGCCGAAACGGCAAGCCAGCTCGGCGGAAGGCCGCCCCGCTTCGTAATTATCCATCTCCAGCATATGCCGGTGCTCTGCCACCACGCGTGTGCTGCGCGGACCGTAGGGTATGCCCCATAGTCTGATCTGCTCCAGCGCCACTTCCAGCGCGCGCGGTATCTGCGCTTTGACGATGTCGCGCAGACTGCCGCCGAAGTCTTCCAACTGTTCCGGCTGCACGCCGATCAACATCATGGACTCCGGCAACCTGCCCGCCAGCGAGGCACAGGCGATGACCTCCTGAAATCCGGTCTGGTGCAGGCTCATCTTTTTGACGCCCATAAAACGCGGCACATCGTCGTCCTGCGCGATCACCATCTCGCCGGGCTGCTTGCCGTAGTCCACCGCGTCGAACACGATCAGGTAACGCGCCTCTTCCAGATACGGCAGCAAGTACAAACCCTGCGTGCCGCCATCCATGACAGTCACGTTGTCGCCGAACTGATAAGCCGCATTCAGCGCTTCCACGCAACGCACGCCAAAGCCTTCGTCCGCCCACAAAATGTTGCCGATACCCAGCACCAATAGTTCCATGTTTTTCACTTTACACCCCCAGTGTTACATTCCCCGTAACACAGCACGAGCCATGCCAGCCGCAAAAAACGGCTGCCGCTTAATAATCAGCAAGTTAGTTGTTTAGAGTGTCGCCAAACACCGCAGGAATGGAAAGCAAGTTTCCACTCCCGTCGTATTATGGAAGAAGTTTGGCGCTTTTGAAGTACAACTGGCGAGCCTGATACAAATCCCAAGCGAACTGCATTTCCAGCCAGAACGCCACATCCGTACCGAAATGCAAGGCCAAGCGCACTGCCGTATCTGGGGTGATAACGCGCTTACCGCACACCAGTTCATTGATGCGGCGACGCGAGATGCCCAAAGCAACCGATAATGCGTCCTGGGAGATTTTACCGGGCTGCAAAAAACGCGTTTCCAAAAAACGCCCCGGATGCAATGGCTGGCGCGGCGCCGCCCAGAAAAAACGCGGGCTTTTGCCCGCGATTTTTCTGTCCCGTTTAGCAGTCAAGGAAGCGGCCCCTTACTCGAAAATACGCCCGCTACTTTCTGAACGAGCGGTAGCCGCTGATGATGGCGCTGACCATAGTCTGGGGCGACATGATGTCTTCCCGTATCGCGGCATAAACATGCAGGATGATGAACCAGACCATGCCCCATGCCACCATGTGATGCCAAGTATGCACATCCTGACTCTGCCCGAATAAAGGAAGCACCCAACTGGTGAACAGCGCATGCGACCAACTGCCTTCCTGCGCACCTTCGCCGTAAAGTGCAAAACCAGTGGCGATCATAAACAGCCCACCCAGCGTGATAGCAATGAACATGAACAACAACGCCAGTGGATTATGTCCGACGTATTTTCTCGGCTCTTTTACAAGGAATAAATACCAGCGCACTTCCTGCAGCATACCCGCCCACCAGTCTTTGTTTAGCACCGGCGGAAACACAAATATTTGCCGCGCATTGCGGTTACCCACTACCGCCCAATAAACTCGGGCGGCATAGCCGATTGCAAAAACATAGGCCGCGGAGAAATGCGCAAAACGAATGTAACCCATGACGAAGTGTTCGCTCGCCTCGCCGGACACACTGGGAAACGGGTTGGCGATCAGATACCCGGTTATCGCCAACACCACGATACTTAACGCACTCACCCAATGCCACACGCGCACCGGCGCTTCGTAAACGTACACCGTATTTCCGGCCGCAGTTAACGCCGATTCATCGTCTTGCAATTTGACAGACATGACAAACTCCTTTCCGTGCGCGTTAGCGTACCGTGACCTTGCTCAGTTCCTGCCCGTCGGGCGACATGACATGGGTAGAACATGCCAGACAGGGGTCGAAGCTGTGCAGGGTGCGCAATATCTCCAGCGGTTGATCTGCCTTTGCCAGCGGCGTATTCATCAATGCCGCCTCGAATGCACCGATCTGACCTTTGGGATCGCGCGGGCTGCCGTTCCAGGTGGTGGGCACCACGCACTGGTAATTCTCGATCTTGCTATCTTTGATCTTGACCCAGTGACCAAGCGCGCCGCGCGGAGCTTCGGTGAAGCCCACGCCTTTGGCTGCCGATGGCCACTTGGACGGTTCCCATTTTTCAACGTTGGCGGTGGCCGTATCGCCCGCCTTGAGGTTGGCTATCAGCTTGTCGAACTGCTGTGATTGCAGATCGGCGCAGTACAGCGTTTCGATACCACGTGCGGCAGTGCGCCCCAGCGTGGAGAACAAAGCCGTGACCGGCAGGTCGAGCTTGTGCAGCACGCTGTCGATGGTGTCCTTGATGAACGGGTATTGCTTGGGCTGCACATAGCCCAGCAGCATGCGCGACAGGCAGCCGACTTCCATGGCATTGCCCTTCCAGCGCGGCGCCTTGATCCACGAATATTTTGCGCTTTCATCGAGCTGTTCGATCTTGGTGCGCGTGCCTTTGAAGTTAGGCCCTTCGGGATGATAGTTAGGCTCGGTCACGCCGTCCCAAGGATGCAAACCCTTGCTCTCGTCCGCATATTTATACCAGGAGTGAGAAACGAACTCCTGTATCTCGTCGGGATTGCGCAAATCGACCTCATGCACATGACTAAGATCGCCGTTGATAATGGCGCCGCGTGGCAGCAACAAGTTGGGCGCGGTGTAATCGTTGGCGCGTTGCGGAAGATCGCCGTAGGACAGCACGTTCTTGGACGACAAACCGCCGCCGTAACCCCAGCCCTTGTAGAACGATGCGATAGCCAGCAGATCGGGGATGTACACTTTTTCCACGAATTCTTTGCTGCGGTCGATGATGCTCTTGACCTGATTCAGGCGCTCCATGTTGATCGCGCCCACCGCGCCCGTGTCGCTGATATTAATCGCGCACGGCACGCCGCCCACCAGCCAGTTCGGATGCGGATTTTTGCCGCCGAAGATGGTGTGAACCTTGACGATCTCTTTCTGAAAATCCAGCGCTTCGAGGTAATGCGTCACTGCCATCAAATTCGCCTCCGGCGGCAATTTGTACGCGGGGCTGCCCCAGTAGCCGTTGCTGAACGGACCGAGCTGGCCGGATTCAACGAATTTTTTCAGCCGGTTTTGCACATCGCGGAAATAACCGGGCGAGGACAGCGGCCAGTCGGAAATACTTTGCGCCAGCTCGGAAGTCTTTTTCGGATCGGCCTTGAGCGCCGACACCACATCCACCCAGTCCAGCGCGTGCAGATGGTAGAAGTGCACCAAGTGGTCATGCACATACAGATTCAGTTGCATGATGTTACGGATGGTGTTGGCGTTCTCGGGAATCTGGATCGCCAGCGCATCTTCCACCGCGCGCACCGAAGTCAACGCATGCGTGCCGGTACACACACCGCATATACGCTCGGTGAATGCCCACGCATCGCGCGGGTCGCGCCCTTTCAGGATCACTTCCAGACCGCGCCACATGGTGCCGGTGGAGACCGCGTTGGTAATCACGTTGCTGGCATTCAGATTCACTTCGACGCGCAAATGGCCTTCGATACGGCACACCGGATCAACGACTACACGTTTGCCGCTATTGTCGAGCGTAAAGCCCTGAGTTTCATAAGCTGACATGATTATTTGTCTCCCTTGTTCTGATCACTGTTGCTGCGCGCTTTGCTCAAGGCACTGACGGCTGCATGAGCCACCACTGCCGCAGTGGCGATCCCCGCCACCGTTCCGCCGATCTTGTCGGCATTGGCTTCGATACCGAATTGTTTGATGTCGGTGACGCGGTCATAGAACCCGCCTTTATCCCAAAATCCCTCCTCGGAGCAGCCGATGCAACCGTGACCGGACTGGATCGGGAAGGACACGCCGCCATTCCAGCGCACCGTGGAACAGGCGTTGTAAGTGGTCGGACCCTTGCAACCCATCTTGTATAAGCAAAAACCTTTGCGCGCCGCTTCGTCATCCCACTGCTCGACGAACTGACCCGCATCGAAGTGCGGACGGCGATAACATTTATCGTGTATACGCTGGCCGTAGAACATCTTCGGACGACCTTGCCTATCCAGCTCGGGAATACGGTCGAAGGTCAGCATGTAGGTGATCACCGCCGTCATCACCTCGGCGATAGGCGGGCAGCCCGGCACTTTAATGATGGGCTTGTCGGTGATGACTTTATGCACGGGCGTGGCGCGGGTCGGATTCGGCTTGGCTGCCTGCACGCAACCCCATGAAGCGCACGAGCCCCAGGAGATGATGGCCTTCGCATCGGCCGCAGTTTCTTTGAGCACTTCCACGAATGGGCGCCCGCCGTGGATGCAATACATACCGTCGTCATTGAGCGGCGGATTACCTTCCACCGCGAGGATGAAATTGCCTTTATATTTTTTTCTGATCTCGGCAATGATCTCTTCAGCCTGATGTCCGGCTGCGGCCATCAGCGTGTCGTCGTAATCCAGAGAGAGCATGGACAGCACCACGTCTTTCGCAAGAGGGTGAGCGGAACGGATGAACGACTCGGAACAGCAGGTGCATTCCAGACCGTGCAACCAGATCACGGGTGTGCGCGGTTTGGTTTCCATCGCCTCGGCGATCTTGGGCGCCATCGTCGGCGCCAAGCCCAATGAAGCCGCCGTCAAACTACAAAACTTCAAGAAACTGCGACGCGAAATCCCCTGCCTCCGCATCACGTCATAAAATGTTTCTGTGGACATATTCACTCCCCCTTGGTTTATCCGGCACAAGCAAGCTGTTCAAAAATTGACCAGCACCGACCCAGCATCACTTAATTGAGGAAGGAATAGAACAAGTTCCGTGCCAATTCAACGGCATCAGATTTAATCATTATTAAATATGTAGTTATACAAATATCCAATTCACGACGAATACGCGCAATCTGTCACTCGCACACTCAGCTGCCACCATCGAGTGGAAAGTTTGTTTCCACCACTGTTGGCAACAGCATCGAGTTGGTAGCGGCCTTCGGCGTCCGCATTCCATGCGATGTTTGAAGATCAACTACACCCAACATCACCGCTACACCTTAAACCGCCCGACACTGCTCTTCAGCGCCTGAGCCAACCGCTCCATATCCTGCGCGGCCAGCACTGTACGCTGAACGGCGGCGTTATTGCCTTCGGCCATGCTGGCGATGTTTTCCACATTACGGGCAATTTCCTGACTGGCCTGTTTTTGTTCATTCACCGAGACGGTAATGTTGTCCACGCCCGCATTGACGCTATTCACCGATTCATTCGCTTGCGCCAACACGGTGGCAACATTTTGAATATGCGACTGGCTGCTTTGCAGCGATTGCAAACCGCTTTGCACGCTACGTTCAACTTGTTCGCTTTGCTCACTCAGCGTCTTGGTCACGATGTCTATCTGACCGGCGGATTGCGCAGATTTTTCTGCCAGTTTGCGCACCTCGTCGGCCACCACGGCAAAACCGCGCCCCTGCTCTCCGGCACGCGCCGCTTCAATCGCGGCATTCAACGCCAGCAGATTGGTTTGCTCCGCAATGTCCCGAACTTGCTGTGTCATGCTGGTGATGCTTTGCGCGCTGTCCACAAACGCCTCAACGGCATCCGCCATTTGCTTAACCGATGTCTCCACCCGATTGATTTCACCCATCATTTGGCGCAAGTTTTGTTGGCCGCTATCAGCCCGCGTCAAACTTTCCTGCGAGAGGGCCGCCACCTCATGGGTGACACCGGCGACCGAAGCAATGCTGACGCTCATTTCTTCCACCGCGCTGGCGCTGCTGACCGCGGCGTCACTCTGGCGCTGTGAGTTGCCGGCGACCTGATGCGCGCTCGAAGCAAGCTGTCCGGCAGCGCTGCTCACAGCGCTCGCATGGGAATGCACTTCGCGCACGATTTGCTGGAAATTTTCCAGCAGTGCGTTGAACACACCGGCGATAAGGCCGATCTCGTCTCCGCTATTGACGGGAGCGCGTCTGGACAGATCGCCACTCGTCTTGATCTGCTGCATGGTTTGCTTCAGTTGGTACGCCGGGTTGGTAACGTTGCGGATTAACGCGCCGAGGAGAAAAAACAGCAATACCTGCAGGGCAAACTGCCCGCCCCAGAGCATGTAATTCAGCCTGTCGAGCGCTTGTTTCTCTTGTTCCAGATTGATCGTCAGGCTGATTGCACCCGCCACTGTCCCTTCCGGGGCGACATGGCATTGCAAGCAGTTGGTGCCCCAAAAATTCTTCTCCACCGCAACGGGCACGACGACTCGCATACTATGCATATCGTCATCGCGGATTTTCATCTGCACGGCATTACTGCGCATGGCGGCATGATCAATCTCATCGCTTGCATTCTCTTCCGGCAATCCGGGGCCGGAGTCATCGGATATGATTTTGCCGCGTATCATATGGTAGTTCAGCACGCGATCCTGACTGTTCATTTTCTTGAAGAAATCGGTGCGGGCCGCCGGGCTGATATTGCCCGCCAGCATCATCCCGTTAAAAGCCAGGAACGATTGCATTACGCTGCCCTTGACGCTTTGGGCGGCGTCTTCATACATTTTTTTCTCGAACTGCTTCATCACCAGGAATTGTGCGCAAGTCAGCACCGCCAGCAACAGCAGTTGCGTGGGAATTTGCAGCTTGTTGAGCAAGCTGAGTCCATGCCACCAATTTTTCAAAATTCCTCCCGAAACGATATTGGCCAAACTACTTACCTGGCTCGCACAAAAAGCAACACATTGATACGACGCGGGAGAGACAATGCAGGAGAAAAATTACAAGGCCATTACTCCGGCATTCTCGAAACCGGAGCCCCGGCACTCGCCAGAAAAAGATATTACTGTATTACCATTTAAGCGGCAAGCTACTTTGCCTGCATGACGACCGGATTTCACCAAGCCCTATCGGCACGCAACAGCATACGGTTGCGCATGGATCGCGGTCATTACGCCTGCTCGTCGATATGCTCGGCCACATCGCCCTCGCGCAGATTATGGCGGCGGCGGTCAATCCCGGAACGCAACTCGATCAACACCGCTTGATGCGCGACGCGGCGACAAGCTTTACGGCGATCAAGCAATAACTCACTGCGCTGATCTTGCCGCCCTACCGGATACGCCGCTTGCTGATACGCCGCATTGTGTTCGACATAGGGAACCGGCTGCCCCGGGGGATGCACGGGCTGGACAGCCTGTACCGGATACAAACCCCTTACTTGGCGGGCATCCGGACTTGCCGCTACGGGTGAAACACTGGGCACAAAACGCATGGCATCTCCTTACGAACAGCCTACGTCCAGATTATCGGCAATAATCGCGGAAAGATTAGCCGAATCACTTGGGCGCAACATCCGGCAAATTGGGATGCGCATCGTGCATCACGACACGCGACACATACCAGATCGCCAGCAAATTCGCCGCGATGGCCACATACCCCACGTTCTGATACCCCTTGATCAGTCCGCTGCCCTGCTGGGTGATAATGAAACCGCTCAATGTCGCCGCCAAACCCATCGCCAGCGACTGCACCGTTGCATTGAGCGACATGAAGGTGCCGCGCAGCCTGGGTTGCGCCGCCGAAGTAATGATCGCCATCGCGGGAATAAAGCGACCGGATATCAGCACAAAAAACAGCGTGGTAAACACCAGCCACAATCCCAATGACGCGTGTTGCACCTGCGTCACCGCCAGCAGCGGCAACATCGAAGCAATGGCAATCAGACGATAGACTTTCACCTTGCCGCTCGCATCCGCCCAGCGACCGATCAAACGCGCAGTCACCAGCGTTGCAGCGCCGCCGACCAGGTAGATATAGGCAATATCATGCTGGCTGATCGCGATGTTGTTCACCGCATAGACCGTGATATAGGGAATCACCGTAAAACCGGAAAAAATAATCAGCGCCGACAAGGCCATCGCGCGCCAGTGGTTGGCATCGCGCATCACGGCAAACAGGGCGGAAAACGGATGCGCCAGTTTTTCGTGGCTCAGATGATGGCGCAATTCCGGCAACACCTTCCAGCCCACCGCCATAAAAATCGCCACCAGCGCCACGATGAAAATAAACGGTGCGCGCCATTGAAAATAGCTGGCCAGCCATAACGACAGCGGCACGCCCGCCACCGTGGAAAACGAAAACGCCGACGACACAACACCGCTGGCCTGAGCGCGCCGCGCGAACGGAATGGCATCGCCGATGATAGTCTGCACCAGCGCCCCCAGCACACCGCCGAATGCGCCCGCCAAACCCCGCGCCACCATCAGCGTGGCATAACCGAGCGCCAGACCGCAAGCCAAGGTCGCCAGGCCAAACAGCACAAACATCACCAGCAGCATTTGTTTGCGCTCAAACCGGTCAACAAAGATCGCCGCTAGCAAACCCGAAAATGCGGCGCTAAAGCTGTAAGACGCCACCAGCAAACCGAATTCATGGGTAGAGATGCCCAGTTCACGCATCAGCATCGGGCCGAGCGGCATCATGATCATAAAATCCAGTATATGGCTGAACTGAACGCCCGCCAGCGTCAGCAGCAAAGCGCGTTCCGAGTATGCGGGGTGAGATTTATTTGCTTTGATAGTCATAAAAATGAATGTGGAATTGGGTTTAACTATGATTCTCGTGGAGACTGCGATTTCAGCATCATAGTCTGATCTGGAATTTGGCAATATCCATTCTTGTTTCGTGGCCCAATGGATTATTCCACCTCAATTCGCCCGCCGCAAAAATATCGTGAAATGAATCCCCGCCTTTAGCACCAAATCATTAACGCGATCACGCTGAAAATTGATTTGATCCAGTGCAATTGTGGGATGCTCGGCTAGCACTCGAAACACAAAGTGCCTGACGTTTGCATACCCTCCCTGCATCGGCAAAAATATCCCATATTCCAGCCTGGGTTGTTGTCGCTGACCGAAAACTGCCCCCCCAGAGGTGCGCTGGCGTGTTGTTGCCCATGCAGATTTGACCCACCTGCCGGGATTTAACTGCCCCAGCACTGCGCATCGGGAACGGTTGCTGCATCTCGGCACATGGGTCAAAAATTTACCGACACCAACAGGCTTGGACATCGTTTGCGGTTTACGCCATTTTGGCGTAGATTCAACTACCAATCAAAAACAAGGGGGATCGTTATGCAATCACTACATCAGCGGATTACCGTAATGCCCCAAGACGAGAAGGAATATTTCAAGGTGCTGGGCAACCGTGTCGCACTGTTGCGCAAGGGCTTGGGATTAACTCAGGTGCAGCTTGCCGAGACGCTGGGAATCTCCCAGCAGATGGTGGCTTCCTATGAGGTGGGTCGCCGCCGCATTCCGGTGTCGATGTTGCCGTCGCTGGCTCACTCGCTCAAGGTGCAAACCGATACGCTGCTGGGGAATGAAACCAAGTTGCAGTCAAAGCGCGGGCCTGCCTCGCAGTTGCAGCGCAGTATCGAGCGTATCAGCGAGTTGCCCAAGACCAAGCAGCGTTTCGTGATGGAAATGCTTGAAACCGTGCTGGCACAAGCCAGCCGCTAGAAGGAGATTGATGATGACGACGCTGGAACTGAAACTGAATCTGCCGGATCGTCTGGCGCGTGAAGCCCAGGCCGCAGGGTTATTGACGCCTGAAGCCTTGTCTAATTTGCTCAAGGATGCGATGCGCCGTCGTGCCGCACAGGCTTTACTGGCCGGGGCTGAGTGCGCCTCCACGGCGGGCAGCAAACCGCTGTCGATGGATGAGATTCAAGCGGAAGTGAACGCGGTGCGCCGTGCCCGCAGGAGCAGTGCGCACGCATGAAGCTGGTGGTAGATACCAATGTGCTGGTGTCGGCCTTTTTATGGAAAGGAACGCCGGGGCGGTTGATCGAACTGGCGGGAGAGAAAGAATGCCGACTCTTTACCAGCCGCGTTCTGATTGACGAACTGGCAGAGGTGTTGCAGCGCAAGAAGCTTGCGCAACAGGTACAGGCCACGGGGCTGACCGCCGCGCAGATGCTGCGCAATTACCAGAAACTAGCAACCACGGTCACGGCGCGCCGGTTGGCGCAGCAGGTTTCACGCGATGCCGATGATGATGCCGTGCTGGCTTGCTCGCTGGCCGCTCAGGTCGATCTGATCGTGTCGGGAGACGATGATTTGCTCGTGCTAAAACAGTTTCAGGGGATACGCATCGTGACGGCAGCGCAGGCGATAAAAAGCTTTACGACTCCATAGACGAAACATCACCTTTAGTGGCTTTTTGTTTTTGATGAAGAAGAGCAATGTGTTGTTGCCGATGCAGATTTGCCCCACCTGCCGGGATTTAACTGACCCAGCACTGCGCATCGGGAACGGTTGCTGCATCAAGGTTTACGGACTATTTATCCGGGGCAGTCCAACGTCGGCACATGGGTCAAAACTTACCGACACCAACAATCAACATCCGGCGCAATGCGCTTCGCTTATTGTCGCCCTACCAGTGCGCCTTACGCGGGTTAACCGAACAGTATTGAGACTTGACCCCGTGTTTTTTTAAAAAAACTACCGTGTTTCCGGCTCGTTATTACTAGGCTGACACACAGACAGGATAATTTCACTTATTGTCGTCTTGAGGGGTGCGACTTACGTCGGTTGATTTTGAATTCCCTTCACGCACAACTAGATTTGCCGCAAATCCGTACACAGCACCTACGACGATGAAGAACAGGGCTATAAACACAAGGGGCGACATATCATAGCCACGCACCCCAAGAACACTTCGTAGCGCCAAGAGTCCAGCCGTTAACAAACAAATAACTGTCACTGCGGTTACAACGATGAGCGTCAAACGCATCCAGCGACTCATTTGCCACATCCACAATCATTACCCGCACGTAGCGCTTCTACGATGGCACTACTCAGGGCTGCACCTGATAAGCCACCCAGCCCCCCACTGAGCGCACTGCGAACTGCGGTCGATGACAGAAACCCAGAGACCGCACCGCCAATTGCTCCCCCTGCTGCGCCTCCAACCATCGCTGCTTGAGTATCTCGCATGCCTTGGCTCTGCAAGTCATAAGCAATAACCCCACCAATACCACCACCAAGCGCCCCAGACTTTGCCGTTGTAGTGCTTGTGGCCGCAGCAGCCGCGCCACCGATGCTCGACGCTGACAACGCCTCTGATCCAACATAGCCAGCGAGGCCGCCAAACGTGCCCCCAAGAACTCCCAGCGCAATGGCTACCTGAGGATTCCCTGCCTGCAGCCCAGCAACAACACCAGAAAATGCACCACCTGCCGCACCGCCGATCGCGCCAATGGTGCTGTCCTTCAAACAGTAGAGTCCATATGGATCGACGAAAGAAATCGGATTCTCTGCCGCATAGGTGTAAGTCGAGAAGCTTCCCCCCGCCAACCCAATCGGATCGCTCTGCGTATAGCCACCGATTGCCGGATTATACCCATCGCGGAAATGGTTTTGGTGCAGCCCAGTTTCTTTGTCGAAGTACTGCCCAGGGAATCTCTGGTTGTATTCGAAGGTGCCAAGGCCTGATGGATTTTCGATAGGAACATTGTCCCCAAACGGATCACTGTTATCCCATTGCCAAACCAAAGCGCCGTTGATGTCCGTGATCTGTCTCGGCGTGTCGAGGTGGTCAGTATGGATGTAGTACGCCTGCGCCATGCCCGAGGTCAGGGTGACGGGGATGGAGGCGGTGATGGCGTTCAGGGTGTCGGTCGCTTTGGCGGTGAGGCTGTGGATGCCGGTCGGGACGTTGGCCCAAGTGTAGGTGTACGGTGCGGCGGTGGCCGTGCCCAGCAGGGTCGCGCCGTTGTAGAAGTCCACCTTGACGATGGCGCTGGTGAAGCTGCTCGGGGTTGCGGTGAGGGTGTAGCTGTTAGCCGCGGCGGTCGCGGGTTTGCTCAGGGTCAGTGCGACGGTGGGGATGGCCATGACGGTGCTGCTGGCGCCCCGGATGTCGGTGGCTTGGGCGGTGAGGCTGTAGCTGCCCGCCGGGATGTTGTTCCATGCGAGGGTGTACGGGGCTGTCGTCACGCTGCCGATCAAGGTGCTCGTTGCGATGGCAGCGCCTGTGTTGATGCCATCAGTATCCATAGCACTAACTGAAAGCATGATAGCTTCTGACTGTAGGTCAGATAATCGGAGCGGAGCACACATGAAATTAAGTTGTTTTAATTTGTAATTTATTCGGCAAAATTCGTTTTTCTGATCTCATTCAAATATCAATCGAGTACGCTCCCATTGGTTCAAGAAAAGGAGAAAGAGAGATCAACATCCGGCGCAATGCGCTTCGCTTATTCTCGCCCTACCAGTGCGTCTTGCGCGGGTTGCCATCAAAACCAGAAAGCTTCCTTATAATGCGCATGTACCTCCCAGCTTTCACTTGTTTGCGCCCTAATGCTTTACCTTGGCCCAGAAACAGCATAACAACTCTTCGTTCAGACCTTGCTAGCAAGCGATCCTTCACTTCGCTCCAGTTTATCGAGAAATTTCTGTAGCTCGGGCGCCAAAGGCGCAACGATAGTCATCGGCTCATTGGTCAGCGGGTGCTTAAATGCAATGGAATGCGCGTGTAAAAACATGCGCTTCAAGCCTTGCTTCATCAACTCCTTGTTGCGCGCAAAATCGCCGTATTTATCGTCACCCGCGATGGGAAAGCCCAGGTGCGAGAGGTGTACGCGAATCTGGTGGGTGCGCCCGGTCTTGAGCTGCGCCTCTAATAAGGTAAATTCCGGCCAGCTTTTTTGCAGCGTGAAAATAGTGTGCGACGCCTGCCCGTCCTCTCGCACCATCACCCGCTTCTCGCCCTGCGGGGTGTCGAATTTGTGCAACGGCAACTTCACATGCTGTTTGACGTTTTTCCATTGCCCCAGCACTAGCGCGAAATAGCGCTTGTCGCTGTTCCCCTCGCGCATGATCTCGTGCATGGCCGTCAGCGCCGAACGCTTCTTCGCCAGCAGCAATACGCCGGAAGTTTCGCGGTCTAGCCTATGCACCAGTTCAAGAAACTTGGCTTGCGGACGCGCGCTGCGCAATTGTTCGATGACGCCGAAGCTCACCCCGCTGCCGCCATGCACTGCCGTTCCACAGGGTTTGTTCACGACCAGCAACGCGTCGTCTTCAAACAAAATGGGGAATTCGACCGGCGGAACATAGTCGCGCCGCTCCGGTGCGGCCACGCGCACCGGCGGAATGCGCACCAGATCGCCCAGTTGCAAACGATAGGTCTGGTCTATGCGTTTTTTGTTCACGCGCACTTCGCCACTGCGCAAAATGCGGTAGATATGGCTCTTGGGTACGCCTTTGAGATGTTTGCACAGGAAATTATCGATGCGCTGATCGCAGCTAGCCTCGTCAATCTCCGTCGATGTTACAGATTCTTTGCTTAAACTATTCATTTTGAATATACTTCGCGCCGCGCGTGCAAGGTGATGGAAAACGGGATGTTCGGTAATTTCCCCGTCAGCGTAGAACAGGCAGTTGTGCCGCCGCACCATTCCACCGATCGCCACCCGGTTAACGTCACTCACCGGGATAAGCAGTGATGGTAATTGATTTACGCGCTCTAGGCATCCGGGATTTTGGACACCTGTAGATTTAGGGCCCTCTGAATAATTCAGATTTCGCCAAAATGCAAGACGAGGAAGAAATTTTGCAGCGCCGCATATATGTAAACAAAAATATGTAAGCAGGCAATTTTTTCCGCAACGCAGCAGTTGGGGGGGAATACGGATTTTTAGAGGTGCCCTTAAGCGTGTCGCCCCTATAACAAAATCGGCGGCACTATTATTAGACAAGCACACCGAGAACAATACCTTGCACCTTTGTTGGAACCCTAATCTCCACCCAGTTTGCACGACGATACATCTCGCACGCGGCTAACCGCGTGTTGCTTTGTTCTGCCCGTGTCTGAGCGCGGGAAAGAAGAAAAATATGAAACGCATGCTATTCAATGCGACGCAGCCGGAAGAACTCCGCGTCGCCATTGTTGACGGTCAGAAACTCATCGACCTCGACATTGAAACCGCCGGCAAAGAGCAACGCAAGAGCAATATCTACAAAGCCGTCATCACCCGCATCGAACCCAGTCTCGAAGCCTGTTTCGTCGAATACGGCGGCAACCGCCACGGTTTCCTCCCCTTCAAAGAAGTTTCCCCGCAATTTTATCTCGCAGGCGCAGGCAGCCGCTCCTCCATCAGGGAAGCGCTCAAAGAAGGCCAGGAACTGCTGGTGCAAGTGGAAAAAGACGAACGCGGCAACAAAGGCGCCGCGCTCACCACTTACGTCAGTCTGGCCGGACGCTACATCGTGCTGATGCCCAACAACCCCAACGGCGGCGGCGTATCGCGGCGCATCGAAGGCGAAGACCGCAATGAACTGCGCGATGTTTTGGCGCAACTCGAAGTGCCGCAAGGCATGAGCATCATCGCGCGCACCGCCGGTATCGGGCGCAATCTGGAAGAGCTGCAATGGGATTTGAACTACCTCAAACAACTGTGGGACGCCATCGAGGGCGCCGCCAAAGCTGAAAAAGCGCCATCGCTGATCTATCTCGAAAGCAGCCTGGTGGTGCGCGCCATCCGCGATTATTTCAACCCGGAAATCGGCGAAATTTTGATCGACACCGACGATATCTTCGAACAAGCCCAGGCTTTCATGGGCACGGTAATGCCGGGCAATGTGAACCGCATCAAGCGCTACCACGATGATGTGCCGCTGTTCTCGCGCTTCCAGATCGAGCATCAGATCGAATCCGCACACGCGCGCCAGGTCAACCTGCCGTCCGGCGGCGCCATCGTGATCGACCATACCGAGGCGCTCACCGCCATCGACATCAACTCGGCGCGCTCAACACGCGGCTCCGACATCGAGACCACGGCGCTCAACACGAATATTGAAGCGGCTGACGAAATCGCCCGCCAAGTGCGTCTGCGCGACTTGGGCGGCCTCATCGTCATCGACTTCATCGACATGGAATCGACCAAGAATCAACGCGAGGTCGAAAACCGTTTGCGCGATGCACTGCGCTATGACCGCGCCCGGGTGCAGACTTCGAAAATTTCCCGCTTCGGCTTGCTGGAATTGTCGCGCCAACGTCTGGCGCCCAGCCTGGAAGAATCCAACTTCTCGCCCTGCCCGCGTTGTAACGGCATCGGCCACATCCGCGGCACCGAATCTTCCGCATTGAACATCCTGCGCATCATTCAGGAAGAGGCGATGAAGGACAGCAGCGCCGCCATCCACGCGCAAGTGCCGGTCGATGTTGCCACCTTCCTGCTCAATGAAAAACGCGCCGACATCCACCGCATCGAATCGCGCTTGAAAGTCGATATTATTCTGATCCCCAACCCGCACATGGAAACCCCGCATTACAGCGTGACCCGTTTGCGCCCGGACGACATCACCGCGGATCATCTGCAGGCCAGCTATAAACTGGTGGAAAAGCCGGAAGAAACCGCGCTACCCCAGACCTCCGCGCAGGAAATTAAAGCACGGCCGCAAGCGGCGGTGAAAGGCATTACACCGGCGCAACCCGCACCGATGCGTGAAGAGAAAAAAGCGGCATCCCCTTCCCTGTTCAGCAGGCTGTTCGGCTGGCTTTCCGGCCCCAGCGAAACGAGCAAACCGGTTGAGCCCGCCAAACCGCGCCCGCAAAATCCGCGCCGCGAACGCGACAGCAACCGTGGCGAGCGTCCCGAAGGCGGAGCACAACAAGGCAACCGCCAGCGCAACAAACCGCGCCGCGAACGCGATGAGGCGAATGCTCCGCGCGCTGAAAATACGGTTCAGGCCAAAGCGCCGCAACAGGATGCGCGCCCGGAGCGCCCGCCCCGTCCACCGCGCCAGCCCCAAGCCGAGAAACCGGTTTTGGAAACGGCCAAGCCGGTCGCCGCCAACGAGCAAGGCGGCGAGGAAAATAGCGGTCAAGGTCGCAAGCGTGGCCGTCGCGGCGGTCGCCGTGAACGTGAAAAACGTGATCAGCAAACGAACGGGCAAGTTAACGGAAATGAATTCTCCGTAAACGAAGCGGTTAGCAATGAAGTTGCTTCGAATGTAGCCGTCAACGTGGTGGAAAGCGCGTTGCCCCCGGCCTCCCATTCGTCCAGTGCCGCCCCAGTGCAACACTCCTTGATACCCGTTGCACCAGCCGCAGAAGTTGCGCCTGCGACACCTGCACCCATCACAACGCAAGCAACGCTCGTCTTGACAGAGCCTGCCGTAAACCAGCCCGCACCCGAGGTGACACGCAGCGTTGCCAGCGCTCCCGTGCAAGCAAGCGTTGCGCCAGCGTTGGGCGATGTCGGCCTGGTGATGATAGAAACCGACCCGAACAAAGCCTCCGGCAGCATTGCACCGCAAGAAGCCACTGCTCCCGCGCCGCGCCGCCGCAATCGGGTTCGCGAGGTCTACACGGCGGAAAACAATGAGCCGCTGGTGATGATCGAGACGCAACACAACAAGTAAGTTCGCAGCAATAAAAAAAACCGCACGAAAAATCGTGCGGTTTTTTTATTGACTGAATCAAACTAAAAACCGCAGTTGCACGCTGTCAATTTCACGCCGAGGCAAGCTGGATACGGGTGTTCCCTCTCCCCAACCCCTCTCCCGGAGGGAGAGGGGTTGGGGATGAGGGTTTACGAACTATTTCCACCCGTTCAACTGCGGTTTTTAGGATCAATATCAGCGCAGCAGATTTTTCTGCCGGATATGCCGCAACAATCCCTCCGTTGCATCTTCGACCATATCCAGCACACGCTCAAAACCTTGCTCGCCGCCATAATACGGGTCGGGCACTTCACGTTCCGCATGGCACCCGGCAAATTCCAGAAACAACCCCAGGTGGCTCTGCGCATCGTGCGGGCGCATACGTTGCAAGATGGCAAGATTGGCTGTATCCATCGCCAGCAGGTAATCAAAGCGATTGAAGTCCCCCGCCTCCACCTGACGTCCGCGCAAATTGCCCATATCGTAACCACGCCGTTTTGCGGCGCGCTGCGTGCGCGCATCCGGTGGGTCGCCGATGTGATAATCATGCGTGCCGGCTGAATCAATATTGCAGAAAGCCAGCAATTCCGCCTGTTCAACATGGCGCCGGAACACCGCTTCGGCCGTAGGCGAACGGCAGATATTGCCCATGCAAACGAATAAAACCCCTACTTTTTTTATATTACTCATAGTATTAAAAGACTAACATCCCCCTGAGGGGCAATTTTTCGGGAGTTGATAATACGTCGCATAAAGATTAAATCAACTCAAGTAAATATCTATTTCGGGGCGGCGTCCAGCAGTTGCGTGAACTGTTTTGCAATGGCGGCAGAACTGAATTTCCGCTCCACCCAGGCGCGCCCCTTGCCTTGTATCTGCGTCCTCAAGTGGGCGTCTTTAGCCAAGGCCAGGATAGCGTCACGCCAAACCAGAATATCGTTGGCGGGGAGTAGTTGCCCCGTGACACCGGGCTCCATCGTTTCCGGCAACCCCCCGTTATTGCTACACAGCACCGGAATGCCGCAGGCTTGCGCTTCCAGGGAAACGCGTCCAAATGCTTCGTTGGCGATGGAGGGCATGGCGAGCATGTCCATTGCCGCGTAGTAGGGTCTCACATCAGGCGTCCATTTATGGAAAATATGGCGCTGCTTAAATTCCCCGTTTTGGATTTGCACTTTAAGCTCTTGCTCAGCGCCCCCCTCCCCTACCCACAACGTTTTCAAATTGGGCAATTCCGCCATAGCCAGATTTACGACTTCGGCCAGAAAAAACATTCCTTTGTGCGGATGCATAGCACCAATAAATCCCAGCAAAATATCGCCGTCATGTACACCGAGTTTTTCACGGCTGGCCTGGCGCAGCGGCGGATTAGGGCGAAAATAATCCATATCCAAAGGGTTGTAGAGCATCTGGATATGCGCGGGATGAATGCCGCGGGCGATGAAGCTGGTGCGCATGAAGTCGGAGATAACGATGAAGCGGTCAGCCAGGCGCGGAATAAAATAATGCGTAAGGGGCCGCAAAGGGAAATCCATATGCTTGAACAGGGCGAGTTTGATGCCGCACATTTTGGCAATGAGCGCCAGCGGCCAATACTCTTTGCTAAAGCTGCCGATGATCCAGTCGGGCTGAAACTCGCGGCAAACTCGCCACACCGCATACATGCCGCGAGGATCGAATGCGTTACGGAATTTGCCCGGATGGAGTTCCACTCCGCCGGACTGCAACCCTTGGTGTATGGGGGAGCCGGGGAATACCACTGCGGCAACCTGGTGGCCTTCTTTGAGCATGGCCTTGCTTAGTGTGACGAAGTGGCTTTCTGTGCCGCCGCCGCCGCGATTCGTGCCGACGAAAAGCAATCTCATCCGCGTTTATCCTCGTAATGACTCATTAATTTAAAAATAAAAAGATGGGGGAAGGTTCTTCTGCCTACCAGCACGCGGCGAAATAGCAAGGGATCATCACCGGGGCGTGCGCGCCCGCGCCGGGTCGTGGTGGCCGCAAGAAACCCCGCTTGCCGGGTCGCTGCAACAACGCGCTCATCCAGATCGCCGTAGGGATAGCAGAACTGGGTTACCGGGGCGCCGATCAATGCCTCTAGATCGGCTTTGCTCCCCGCAATCTCGTCGCGCAATTCGGCGTCGGTGCAGGTCGGCAGGCGCGGATGGGTGCGCGTATGCGCGCCGACTTCCATGCCCGCGGCATGCCAGGCCTGCACTTGCGCGTCGCTCATGAGCGGCTTGCGCACTTGCAAAACTTTCTCATCCCAGTCGTTGTGTTGTCCGGTGCGCCGGCTGACGACATAACATGTTGCGCTAAAGCTATTTTGTTGCAATACCGGCAAGGCGTGCTCCAGTGTATCCACATAACCGTCGTCAAATGTGACGACGGCCACGCGCCCTTGTTTTGCGCCGCGCAGATAGGGCATGGCGGCCGACATGGATAGCCCCTGATACCCGAGCAGCTTCAATAAAAACATCTGCCGGGCAAACGCGCCGGGGCACACATAGAGACTGCGCAGGCTCGCTCCCGCCGGGGGGGGGGCGATATTGTGGTACATAAGTATGGGAATGATGGACATAGATGTTTCACAGAAAAGCTGTTGGGAGGCGCAATCTCACCGGATTTCGCCCCCGCCCACCGGGCAGAAAAATCCCCCGGGGATCGCAACCCTTACGGGCCAGTTGAGATTATTGCGCGGGAAGCCTGCTTAACTCCCTGAATTTCGCCTCAAATTGATTGGCGCCGCACTGCGCAGCAGTAGCTGACTTGGCGTACACCACGCTGCTTTCCTCAAGATTTTGAATGCTAAGCTTAAGCGCATACCCCCCCTCTTGCCTGGAGATGGTTGGAACAGCAGCCAGCTTTGCTTTATTGGCTTCTGCTGCACTCTTCAAGCAGTCCATGTCGGCACAGTCCTGCTCACTGGAGAAAACCTGATACTGTTGTTTCAGTCCTTCAGTAATAACGGCTTTCAGGGCGGCTTTCAGGCGTTTATTTTCAGCTTTAATACTCTCGGCTTTGGCCTCGGCCGCTTTGCGTTGCTCTATCTCCTTGCTGCTAGGCTCGCCGCGTTTGAACGCGTCAAAATCTTTGTACTCTTTCTTTTTATATTCTTCAAAGGTCATATCCGAGCCGGGCTTGCGTCCATTTTTTTGCGTAGCGTCATTGCAATCGAAGGTGTCGGCGGCAACCCAATCCGTGCCACGCACCGGCATAAGGACGAGATTTTCCTTGCTTGGCGGCGCACCCAGCTTGTTGACTTCAACCTTGGCCAACTCGGACGCATAAATACGTATCAACGCAACGCGACCATTCACATACTCGCCCTGCCCGCCACCGACCATGTTATCCACGAAAAAATGGATGAGACGCTCCGGGTTCACGCCCGTATAAGAAGCGAAACTCACGATGTCGGTTTTGAGGTCGAATTGAAAAATCCCATCAAGATAGGATGTAACGTGACCGCGGCCATCATTGGTCAAGGTCACATGGTGGTATTGACCAAAAGTAAAATCGGTCGGCCCGCCGTGGTTGGGATAGACCTGAAGCTTATTGCCCGGCTCGACATAAAAGGCATTGTCGCTTTGGCGGTTGGAGATGCCGAATATGCTTTTCCAGGTCGATTGGCTGCTCTCAAACTGGAAAATCATTTCCACCGAATACGCATCGCCATCCTTGAGCAGCCCTTTGGTGCTGACCAGCAAGCCGGCTTGCTCGGATGGAGTTTTGTTGCCTTCATAACGGTAAACGATACGGGGCGTGCCAAAAACATTGTCCCTGATGAAGCTGTTTTTGCCGAGCGGATTGATTGCGGTGAGCGCGGGAGCAGAAGGCTCGTTGGCAGCAAGCGTGTTATTAAATTCCCAAGTGGCAACGGGAACCGGTGTCGCGCCAACCTGGCTGTTTACCAGAATTCCTGCTGCGACAATCAATATCCTCACTAAACGTTTCATGATTGTTCTCCCCATTAAATATAATTCACAAGTGGCAGTGTCCTAGAGTTCTGCGGTTTGGTCAAATCAGTCGCCTGCGCAAGGTTGGCATTTTGTCACACATACAGGGGAACCCGGTCAAATCCACCTATCCGGACTCCAATGCCCGCTGCGATAAAGGATTTTTTTGGCGTGCAAATATTTACCCTTACAATAGCGCCCCAATGATCACTTACCTCGTTCGCCGCCTCCTCTACGCAATACCGATCCTGATCGGTGTAAACCTGCTCACCTTCGCGTTATTTTTCGTGGTGAACACGCCGGACGACATGGCGCGGATGCAGCTTGGCATCAAGCGCGTAACGCCCGAAGCTATCGAAAAATGGAAACAGCAGCATGGTTATGACAAGCCGCTGTTGTTCAACACCCAGGCAAAGGGCGCGAACGTTTTTACGAACTCCATCTTCTTCGAGAAATCGGTCTGTATGTTTGCATTCGACTTCGGCTACTCGGATGACGGGCGCAACATCGGGCGCGAAATTCGGACACGCATGCTCCCCAGCCTGGCCATCGCACTGCCGACTTTTTTCATCGGACTGTGTTTGTATGTCAGCTTCGCGTTGTTGATGACTCTGTTTCGCGGCGGAATGCTGGATATGGCGGGCGTGGCGCTGTGCGTGGTGCTGATGTCGATTTCCAGCTTGTTCTACATCATCGGCGGGCAATTTTTAGCCAGCAAACTATGGCATTGGGCTCCCATTTCCGGTTACGCGGGCGGAATGGAGGGACTGCGCTTCGTGGTGTTACCGGTATTGATCGGCGTGGCGGGCGGCATCGGGGCAAGTAGCCGCTGGTATCGTACCATTTTCCTTGAAGAGATCGGCAAGGATTATGTGCGCACCGCGCGCGCCAAGGGCTTGTCGGAACTGCGCGTGTTGTTTCGCCATGTGCTGAAAAATGCAATGATCCCGATTTTGACTGGCGTGGTGGTGGTCATTCCGCTGCTGTTCATGGGGAGTCTGCTGACCGAATCGTTTTTCGGCATCCCGGGTTTAGGCAGTTACACCATCGACGCGATCAACTCGCAGGATTTTGGCGTGGTGCGAACCATGGTGTTTCTGGGTTCGGTTCTGTATATCGCGGGATTGATACTCACCGATATTTCCTACACGGTGGTTGACCCGAGGGTGCGGCTACAATGAGTTTTATGCCCGTCATTCTGTGGACCGATGCCATGGTGTTCCTGCTACTTGCGGTTGGCATAAGCGGCGCATACTGGATACGTCGGCGTCCGCATCTGTTATTGCCCTGGCAACGGGTGGCCCGGAGCCGGGTAGGCATGGTGTCGCTGCTGGTGTTGTCGCTATTCTTGTTTGTTGGGCTGCTGGATTCTCTGCATTTTCGCGCCGCATTGCCGGATAAAAATATTGGGCAGACCGTTTATTCGCCCGAGGTATTGAGCACCTTCGACGTATTGCTGGGAAATTTGCGCACCCATACCGAGAAGACTTATTCCGCGCCGCTGGCGACGCATCTGTATGCCAAGGAAAGCATCGAGACGGCGGAGGGGAAAATATTGCGCGACTATCCGCGCTTGAAATATGGCGGCGCACATCTGGCCGATCCCCGGCGCGAATGGTTGGGCGATGTGATGATGCTGGCTTTGCGGGGTGCGGTGCTTGGCTTGCTGCTGGCGCTGGTGATGGCTGGCGCTTGGTTCTTCCGTCTTGGTAACTCGCTCAGAAAGCAGCCTTACCTTGCCACGCTCCTCACTGCCGCATTTCTTGCCATGCTGATCGGCGCGGTAGGCAATCTCGCGACCGCCTACCATGTGCTTGGCACCGATAAAGTCGGGCAGGATGTTTTGTACCTCTCGCTGAAAAGCATACGCACCGGCTTGGTTATCGGCACGGTGACAACCTTGGTGATGCTGCCGTTCGCGCTCCTGTTCGGCATCGCTGCGGGCTATCTGCGCGGCTGGGTGGACGACGTTATTCAATACGTTTATACCGTGCTAAGTTCCATTCCCAGCGTGTTGCTGATCGCGGCAGCCGTGCTGATGATGCAAGTGACGATTGAGAAGAATGCAGATTGGTTCACCACATCGGCTGCGCGCGCCGATGTACGGCTGTTGTGTTTGTGCGTGATTCTAGGAGTGACCAGTTGGACTGGTTTGTGCCGCTTGTTGCGCGGCGAAACGCTCAAGTTGCGGGAAATGGAATATATTCAGGCCGCACAGGCATTTGGCGTGTCCTCAATGCGCATCATCACGCGCCACATCATGCCGAACGTGATGCATATCGTATTGATTTCGGTGGTCATGGAATTCAGCGCGCTGGTGCTGGCTGAGGCTGTGCTGTCCTACGTCGGCGTGGGGGTCGATCCTTCCACCATCAGCTTTGGCACACTGATCAATGCCGCGCGCCTGGAAATGGGGCGCGAACCGATGGTGTGGTGGACTCTGGCTTCCGCATTTGGTTTTATGGTGGTGCTGGTGCTGGCGGCTAATTTGTTTGCCGATGCGGTAAGAGATGCGTTCGATCCGCGCTTAAACCGGGCGGAGTAGTCATTCGCAGGGGTATGCTCATTGGAGCTGGCAACTCACCCACACCTTTCATTTCAAGGAGGACTGTTTTCCAGATTAGCATAAGGAGCTTACAGTTCAGCATGCCGCCTATCAGCGAACTATTTAGCCTGCTAGCTTTCAGTAAGCTTCCAATGGTCAACATCTGAGCGAATGCTGCAATATCTGAGTACATCACCCAATTCGTATTGCGCATCCCCAACGGAATTGAACTTGCCCAGCAACAGTGATTCGTCATCATAAAGACCTCTGCCTGTAGCAGGATCTGTGGTTAAAAATATATTAATCATAATAGCCTCCCTTGAACTGGATTATCGGCCTCTGCTATGCAACTGAAGCAACTGCTTTATTTCCTTTACGCCGTCATTACTTCGACCATGCGCCCCGCCCTCAAGGCCACAGGTGCGCTTTTTTGAAACAAGCCATCTTTTTTATAATCTCCCACCAAATTAAGCAGCAAACTTTCGTCAAAGCGAAAACAGCACAGCAACATATTGGAAGCCGACATCTTGAGCAGTTGTGCGGAAGAAAGCCCGGCAACCAAGTCGGCCATTTCTTCAGTCATACCCAATTTC
This sequence comes from uncultured Gallionellaceae bacterium, assembly GCA_964639585.1. Lineage (GTDB taxonomy): Bacteria > Pseudomonadota > Gammaproteobacteria > Burkholderiales > Gallionellaceae > PALSA-1006. The sequence continues at coordinate 28,984 of CAZXDK010000027.1, forward strand.
TTCAAGGCGCCCATCTTGTCACCCTTAATCATCTGTTGAACAATCAGCATAAAAGAAAGATTTATTTCCTTGATTTCTTCATGAATTTGGCTTGCGTTCATTTTTGCTTCTCCTGTGGGTAATTGAGCTTTCATCTGACGGTTGCATTCTGCGCGTGACGCGTCCAAGAAAAAATCAGAGGAACTCTAATTATCGTGTAGGTAAAGCGTTAAAACCTCCTGTAGGAAAACCCCTTACAGCTAATGATTGCATGCTAGGCTCATTATCCAGATTTCGGGTCAATGAATAGGGGAAAACAGGGATGTATTTCCACAGCTATTCTCACGCTTGCGCCCTCAACTGGAATTACGCCAGAAACATTGACAAATGCACGGAAGCGTGATATGAAGAAGCAAATTATGCGGAGGTTGTTATTATGCCCATCACCCTTAGTAGCATGGTCAACACAGCGGCGCTAACCCAAAAAGCCAATTTATCTATTGCCAAACGTGATAGTGCGGGAGCGGATCCGTTTGGCGCCGCCAATCAGCGCGTGGAGCAGAAGCTCAGTTCGACAGGAGTCAGATTATCTTCTTTCTCTCAAATAAAATCCGGCTTTGCTGACGTACAGTCAGCAGCGAAGAATTTATCCGATCCGAAGAAGACCGGCACGCCCGATGATATAGTCAAAGCAGCACAATCGTTTGCAAGCGCTTATAACACCGCAACCAATTCCGTAAGTTCGGCAATAAAGAGCGATGGAAAAAATAGCGGCGCACTGTCAGGCGATGTGCGTGCAAACATTGCCGGCAGCGATTTGAAAAGCATCGTTTCCAATGGTAGCAACACCGCCGATTTAAGAAAGATCGGCATCAATCTGAAAACAGATGGAACCATCACCGTTGATGCTACAGCTTTGCAAAGCGCGATACAATCCAACCCCAATGCTGTTAAGGACACGCTCGCTAAAATTGGCAAACAGGCTGAGCAAATATCCGCGAAAGAATTAGCAGCAACAGGCAATGTCGGCGGTTCAGTCAACGCGCTGAGCAATCTCAGCAAGGGACTGGAGACGCAGCTGGCAGAACAAAAAAGACTTGCGTCAGCCTCTCAAGATAGCGTTCAGAGACAGGTTGCCAGCATCAGTAGCACCGCCGCAAGTGGTGTCTCGTCTTATTTGCAGACGTTTTCGTTATAAATTTGGTCATGCCGATAGGAAATAAGGCAATGAGCGCATTATCATTAAATTCGGTTAGCAACTATTATTTAAGGACAACTGTTGCCCAACAACAGGTGGCAGTTGATCGTGCAAATGTACTGAAAAGCGAATCTCAGCTAAATCGAGATCAGGCGCAGTTAGATAAGGATTTAACCTATCTTGCAACGATATCGAGGAAAACCCAAAGTATTCAGCGCACTGAAGGAACTCAGGCTCAGGCGACAGCATTAAACCGAGTTACCCAAAATGCACAAGTTGCTCAACAAGCCGCACAGCAAGCTCAAGTCGCTTTATCCTCTGCAACTACCAGCAATCAATCAATTGGAACTAAGGTTAATGTGGTCGCGTGAGTAAAGACCATGAAAAACAAAACGTTAAACTAGGATTGCTTATAAAACTGAAAGTTATTTCGTCCTATTTCTTTTGCGTGATACATCGCCGTATCTGCCTGCTTCAACAATTCGAACCTATCCGCTCCATCGGCCGGATAAATACTGATTCCGATGCTTGCTCCGACATTGGCCTGATATTTTCCAAGCGTGAAAGGCTCCTTAATCTGATTTAGCACTTTCTGCGCGACGAGAGCCGCATCTTGCGTTTCATTGATATTATTCAAGAGGATGACAAACTCGTCTCCACCCAAACGCGAAACGGTATCTGTTTCACGAACACATTTCAGCAAACGCCTACCTACCTCCTGCAATAAAATATCTCCAGCATGATGCCCGAAATTATCGTTAACGGCCTTGAAATGATCCAAATCAAGAAAGATAACGGCAAATACAGTTCTGTTGCGCTTGGCGCCCGCAATTGCCAGATCGATGTGATCATTCAATAACGACCGGTTGGGCAAATGTGTCAACGCATCATAATGGGCAAGATGCTGAATCCGCTCGAAAGATGCTCTACGCTCCGTGATGTCGGAGAACAGAGCAATAAAATTGGAAATTAATCCTTGCTCGTTCCGCACCACCGTAATCGAAATCCACTTCGGATATATCTCTCCACTTTTCTTTCTATCCAATATCTCGCCTTGCCAACATCCCGTACTCAGCAAGGTCTCCCACATATCCTTGTAAAAATCCCCCCCCTGCTGCCCGGACTTCAAAATTCTAGGATTTTTCCCAAACACCTCTTCCGCTGAATACCCCGTTATGTCGGTAAACGCTTTATTGACCTGAATGATATTATTGTCAGCATCAGTAATAACAATCGCCTCCGCGCTACTCACAAACACCTGAGACGACAACTTAAGCTTGTCTTGCCCTTCTTTTACCTTATTTACATTTTTCTGCAAACTATCAGCCAGAGCATTGAAGGCCTTAGCCATCCGACCTATTTCATCTGTGCGCTGAATATTAACCCGCTTGGATAGATCACCCTCAATTTGCATCGCCGTCATCACCTGCTCCAGCCTTTCAACCGGACGCGTAAAAGAACGAACCATTTGATCTATAACAAAAAAGAGGAGTACTTGCAAAACCAACTGACCAATCCACAGCCATTTATTGATTTCTGCAATCAACTCAGTTTCGTCGGACAGGTCGAGCACGATGTTTGCCGCGCCGTTCACACTACCCTCTTTAACGTTATGGCACACCAAGCAGTCCGTACCTTTGAAATCATGACTGGCAATAAAGGGAATTACCGCCCTCAGCATATCCGCCCGCTCAACACTGCGAAAAAAATAAGGCTTCCCTGTAGCAAGCACGGCCTGATCAATTTCATCTTTGGGTTGCTCTTCCGGGAGTCCGTCGCCAAATTGCTTTTTGACCTGCTCTGCACGAAATATTCTTAACTCTTTTATACCCTGCGACTTACCCATTTTCTCAATGAACAAGCCTCTGACTTTCGGATCTCCAATTTGACCGGTCAGCATCAACATGTTCATGCCATTGATAATTCCGTCGGCCGTCTCAAAAGCGCGAACTTTGGCTGACTCGATGATTTTGCCCTCAAAACTGGACATGATCCATCGTTGGGCAAGTACCAGCACAACCACTAGACTCACCTGAATCAACAGTGTCAGCTTAATTTGAATACTTAATGAATCCCACCATCTTGACATCATCGGCACGGCCTTTTTAGACACCACTGCAATGGATATTATTGTAACCGAATAATATCCATCCCCCATTTGGTAATCACAAACAACGCCCGAATAAAAAGCCGCCAGACTTTATATCTGGCGGCCTTAGGAAAAGCGCAATTTGCTTACTTCTTGTCGTTTTTCTCTTTTTTATCTGCTTTTTTGTCAGACTTTTCCGCCTTACTTGGCTTCTCAGAAGAAGCTCCGCTCACTATCAGTTCCGAGCGAATTTTTGCCACGGATTTTTCGCCAAAACCTTTGACGTTCTTCAAATCATCTACGCTCTTGAAATTACCATTTTTTTGGCGGTAATCGATGATCGCCTGCGCCTTGGCTGGACCGATACCCTTCACGCCATCCAATTCATCTTTAGAGGCCGTATTCAGATTCACCGCTGCAAAGGCAACACTCACAAATGCAAAAAGCATAGCAATGACTAACAAAAGCTTCTTCATGACTTCCCTTTCATAAAATTTGGCAACGCTGCCACTCGGAAACAACGAGCCAGTTACCATTAAGTTGACGTCCGCAACAAATGATTCACATAACGCGCCGTTCCCTGCTCCACCGTTAGAAATGGATCGGAAAAACCAGCCGCGCGCAAGGCTTGTACATCAGCCTGCGTGTAACTTTGATACTTGCCTTTAAGTTGTTCGGGAAACGGGATGTAGCGCATCAACTGTTGCTCCAGCATTTGCTCCAGCGACAAGGCCACATCGTTTTTTGCCACACGCAAAGTATTGATGGTTGCCACCGCCACATCGTTAAAGCTCTGTGCCCTGCCCGTGCCAAGGTTAAAGATGCCGGATTTATCGGGATGCTCAAGAAAAAACATATTCACCTTGACCACGTCTTCAATCGAAACAAAATCGCGCAATTGCCCGCCGTTGCCATAACCATCGCAGCCCTCGAACAACTTAACATAGCCATCCGCGCCAAACTGGTTGAAAAAGTGAAACGCCACCGAAGCCATACGCCCTTTATGCGCTTCGCGTTGCCCGTACACATTGAAATAGCGTAGACCGACGATCTGTCCGGTACGGCTATGCCAGCGGCGGCGTATCACCTGATCAAACAAAAATTTCGAATACGCATACACGTTCAAGGGGGCCTCATGCTCGCGAGCCTCCCTGAACACCGGCCCCATGCCGTACACCGATGCCGAAGAAGCATACAGAAACGGGATCTCCTCGTTCTGGCAGTGACTCATCACATCCAGCGAGTAGCGATAGTTGTTCTCCATCATGTAGCGCCCATCGGATTCCATCGTGTCCGAGCATGCGCCTTGATGCAACACCGCGCTCAAAGTGTCGTCGAACATTCCACCATTCAGCTTCTCGATGAAATCTCCTTTATCCAGATAATCGGCAATCTCGCAATCAGCAAGGTTCTTGAACTTGTCTGCTTTCTTAAGGTTGTCCACCGCGATGATATTGGTCTCGCCACGCTCGTTGAGCGCCTTGACGATATTTGATCCGATAAATCCGGCCGCGCCAGTAACCACGTAATACATGCTTTTCTCCTCAAAAGGATTTTGAATTTAGGAACTAGGATTTAGAGAAGTCCGCCACTTTGCATCTTTCTAAATCCTTAACAGGCTGTTGAAATTCGCAACGATTTACGAGCCGCATACATTTTTGCGAAGC
>CAZXDK010000028.1:0-32839 GCA_964639585.1 uncultured Gallionellaceae bacterium
GCTCTACCGGCGCAAAACATCGTCGCTAACCGGTAAAACAGGACGCATCAGAACGGCATAAGCCGGAGATGCTGGGGGTCAGGAAACGATGGACTCAGCGCTGCAGGTACATCGCAGCGAGGCGCGCATTATAGGGAGATGACTTCGAAAAGCAAGCGGTATTTGCGTTTGGCTACACATGAAACTTAGATTACACGCGGCAATAGCGCTTTTTCTTCTGTTACAATCCGGCGGAGGACGAGTTTATACTTAAAAGTCGGTAAGGGAGATGGGCATGTCACACAAAGATAAATCACGGTTTGTAAGTTTGATGACAAAAAATACTTACGCCATGATCTTGGCGGGAGGGCGCGGAAGCCGCTTGCATCAACTGACTGATTGGCGCGCCAAACCGGCAGTACCGTTTGGGGGGAAGTTCCGCATTATCGATTTTGTGTTGTCGAACTGCGTCAATTCAGGTATCCGGCGTATAGGTGTGGCAACCCAGTATAAATCGCACAGTTTGCTTCAGCACATTCAGCGCGGCTGGAGTTTCTTGAACGGTAAATTCAGCGAGTTCATAGACGTGCTGCCCGCCCAACAATGGATGCAAGAAGCCTGGTATTCGGGCACGGCGGATGCCGTATTTCAGAACTTGGATATTTTGCGCGATTCCGATCCGGACTATGTGCTGATATTGGCGGGAGATCATGTTTACAAGATGGACTATGGCAAATTGCTGGCTTTCCATGCGGAAAAAAATGCCGATATGACGGTCGCTTGTATTGAGGTGCCCCTGCATGAGGCAACCGCATTTGGTGTGATGGGCGTCAATCGGGAGTCCCGCGTAACCAGTTTTGTAGAGAAGCCCGCTAATCCAGCCCCGACTCCGGGCAAGCCCGATGTTGCATTGGCGAGCATGGGTATCTATGTGTTCAACACCCGGTTTTTGTGCGAGCAATTGATCCGTGATGCGGATGATCCCAAATCTTCACACGATTTCGGCAAGGACATTATTCCGCACCTGTTGTCTGCGGGATACCGCGTGTTTGCGCAGAGTTTTGAAGATAGTTGTGTGCGAGACGAGGGCGGCAATTCGTATTGGCGTGATGTGGGAACCATCGACTCCTACTGGGAGGGCAATATGGAACTCACCAAAGTGATTCCCGATTTAAACATGTATGACAAGGAGTGGCCAATATGGACTTACCAAGAGCAATTGCCCCCGGCGAAATTCGTTTTCGATGAAGATGACCGCCGCGGTATGGCGGTCGATTCGCTGGTGTCGGGCGGCTGCATCATCAGCGGTGCGTCGGTTTCCCGTTCTTTGTTATATTCGAATGTGAAAGTTCACAGTTACACCACCGTCGAGGATTCAGTATTGTTACCGAATGTGGAAGTGGGGCGCGATTCCAAGATTCGGCGCGCAGTGGTCGACAAGAATTGCATTTTGCCGGAAGGCCTCATCGTCGGTTATGACCGCGAAGAAGATGCCAAACGCTTTAACGTCACTGCCAATGGCATTACCCTGGTTACGCCGGAAATGCTGGGGCAGGATATGGGACGCATTCGAACTGCTAGATAGAAGTTGTTGATAATACATCCTGGGAAAAGGATGGTTTCAATTCACATAGGCTTATCATGAGTAAATCGCTGGACTTAGTTTTTCTGTGGCATATGCATCAACCCGATTATCGCGATTACAGCACGGGTGATTTTGTTTTACCGTGGGTGTATCTGCACGCCATGAAAGATTATTCGGACATGGCTTATCATTTTGAGCAACATCCCAACATGAAGGCCGTGGTCAATTTCGTGCCGATCTTGCTGGATCAGATCGAGGATTACGAACAGCAGTTTGCCACTGACCAGATACGCGATCCCTTGTTGCGTCTGTTGATGCGCGAAAACCTGAACGATGTCAGCGCAGACGAGCGCCAACTCGTACTCGAAAGCTGTTTCCGCAGCAATCTCAGTAAAATGGTCGCCCCGTATCCCGCCTACAGGCGCCTATTCGATTTGTATAAAATGTTCGAGTCGAGCGGTCGTGTCGCGCTATCTTATCTGTCGGGGCAATACTTGGCGGATTTGTTGACCTGGTATCACTTGGCATGGTTCGGCGAGACCGTGCGCCGCGAGCATGATGTGCTGATTGAGATGATGAGCAAGGATGAAAACTTCACTTATGCCGACAGAAAACTGATTTTCGGTTTGATCGGCGAAGTGGTGACGGGAATCATCCCACGTTACCGTAAACTGGCCGAGAGTGGCCAAATCGAAATATCGGCGACTCCGCATTACCATCCCTTGGCTCCCCTGTTGCTGGACTTTAACAGCGCGCGTGAATGCGAACCGGGAAGCAGCTTGCCGCAGGCCTCGATTTATCCGGGAGGCAAAACACGCGTGCAAGCGCACGTCGAATCGACCATGAAAAGCCATCATGCCAGATTTGGTGTCACACCACACGGCATTTGGCCGGCGGAAGGGGCGGTGTCCACTGCTTTGATCGAGGTGCTGGCGGGGCAAAAGTGTCGCTGGGCAGCCAGCGGCGAAGGCGTGTTGGGGAATAGTTTGCGCAAGGTGGGAAACCTGCCGGATCGTTCGAAATATCTGTATCGCCCGTACCGCCTGAAAGGGGCGGGTGGCAGCGTCAATTGTTTTTTCCGCGATGATCGCCTGTCCGATTTGATCGGCTTTGAATACTCCAATTGGAACGGAAAGGATGCGGCATACAATTTTGTTTCGCAATTGGAAGGCATAGCCAATAATGCGAGTGATGGCGAGACCCCATTGGTGGGCGTCATTCTGGATGGCGAAAACGCATGGGAATACTACCCCTACAACGGTTACCATTTCTTGAACGATCTTTATACCGTGCTGGAATCTCACCCTAGCATACGCACGACGACCTATTCCGAATACTTGGACAAGTCCATGGAAAAGGGAGCGAAAGGATATGCCAAACATGGCGAATTGCCAGGTTTGGTTGCGGGCAGTTGGGTGTATGGCACTTTCTCCACCTGGATAGGCTCTCCCGACAAGAATCACGCCTGGGATTTGTTGTGCGTGGCCAAACAAAGCTACGATATGGTGATGGCGGCAGGACGGTTAACCCCAAAGGAAAAAGAGGCTGCGGAAAAACAGCTTTCATCCTGTGAAAGCTCGGATTGGTTCTGGTGGTTCGGCGATTACAATCCCTCCGAGGCGGTGGGGAGCTTTGATCGCCTGTATCGCAACAACCTGATGCAGCTTTATCGCTTGTTGAAATTGCCGGTTCCGGCGAATCTGCATGCCCCTATCAGTCAGGGTGGCGGCGCGGCTGAGGGCGGTGGCACGATGCGGCGCGGTTCATGAAGTTTCGTAAAAACCCGTTGGCGAGGTTCACTCGCCACTTCAATAATAGTCTGGAAGGCTAAGCTATGCGTTTTCCGCGAGGCAGTGGTATTTTGCTGCACCCCACTTCCTTACCGGGAGCCTACGGTTCCGGGGATTTTGGAAAAGAGGCCTATCATTTTGTAGACTGGCTGGTCGAGGCCGGACAGTCGATGTGGCAAATGCTGCCGCTGGGTGGAATCGGTCCGGGCAATTCGCCCTACATGAGCAGCTCAGCCTTTGCGGGAAATGTACTGCTGATCGATTTGGATGACTTGCAAGCTGAAGGCTGGCTGAAGGCTGCCGATCTGTCTCCCCACGTCGGCTTCCGGGAGCAGAGAGTGGACTACGCCATCGTCCATCATTACCGCATGGAGAAACTGCGCCTGGCTGCGCAGCGTTTTTTCGCAAAAAAGCAGCGCAAGCATTTTTTCGACGCAATGTTTGCGGATAAGAAACAGTATGTCGAATTTGACGCCTTCTGCGCAACCGAGCAGTCGTGGCTGGGCGATTACGCGTTGTTTATGGCACTGGCCGACAAATACCACTGGCAGGACTGGGCATACTGGGACGACGCTCTTGCGCGACGCGAAAAGGCCGCCTTGGCGCAAGCGGCAACCGAGCTTGCGGACGAGATCAATTTCTGGAGTTTTTGCCAATGGAATTTTTTCCGCCAATGGCGCAAATTAAAACAGTATGCCAACAAGCGCGGCATTCAGATCATCGGTGACATTCCCATTTTTATCGCTTACCAGAGTGCAGAAGTGTGGGCGCGCCAAGACTTGTTTGAGTTGGGTGACAATCACTTGCCCACCGTAATCGCCGGTGTCCCGCCCGATTACTTCAGTGCAACCGGACAGCGCTGGGGAAACCCGCTGTACCGCTGGTCGGAACACGAAAAAGAAGGATACGCCTGGTGGATACAGCGCATCAGCAAAACGATAGCCTTGGTGGACATTGTGCGTATCGACCATTTTCGCGGCTTTGCCGGGTATTGGGAAATTCCGGCATCCGAACAAACCGCAGTCAATGGGAAATGGATGCCCGGACCCGGCGAAAAATTGTTTAATGCCGTTCAGGCTAAATTAGGCGACTTGCCGATCATAGCTGAGGACTTGGGCATCATCACGCCTGACGTGGTGGCGTTGCTGGAGAAATTTGATCTGCCCGGTATGCGTATTTTGCAATTTGCCTTTGGCGGCGGGCAAGACAATCCGTACTTGCCGGAAAACTACGTTTCCAATACCGTCGTGTATGGCGGTACGCACGACAACGACACCGCGATCGGATGGTTTAATGCGGCAACGCCGGAAGAGCGCGCTGTTATCCTCAACTATCTCAAAACGGAAGGGACGGAAATCAATTGGGATTTGATCCGCACGGCATCGGAGTCGATTGCGGATATCGCCATTCATCCCTTGCAGGATGTGTTGGGCTTGGGAACAGAGCATCGCATGAATCTGCCGGGCAAATCAGAGGGCTATTGGGAGTGGCGTTTTACTTGGGATCAAGTACAGCCGGAGCACGCACGACGCTTGCATGAAATTTGCGCCGCAAGCGGTCGTTGTGCTGCGAACCAAACCAAAACGCAGCAGTTGGAATGAAATATGAATTTTTAGAAGTGCCCTAAACACTAAGCCAGCAATGAGTTTTCGATAAAAATATCAACCCCGCACTCCGGCGTGATCGCCGTGGCGGGTATGGCATTTCCTGAACGCCAATTCCGCACTGCCTGCGCCTTGCCCATGCCGGTCACTAGAAACAATACTTGACGAGCATTGCTTAAGCTGCGCGCGCTGAGTGAAACACGCTGCGGGGGCGGTTTGGGTGCATCAAAAACGGCCAGCGCTACCGGGGCATCAGGCGCAGCGCCCAATTCATGATTCGGAAACAAGCTTGCAGTGTGCGCATCTTCGCCCAATCCCAGCAAAACCAGATCAAAAATGCCGACCTGCTTAATGAGATGTGCGTATTTCTCGGCGGCGATGGTGGCGCCTTCCTGCGCCGGAATGGGGTGAATCTGGGAGCTTGGAATGGCGACCTGATCCAGCCAAACTAAAGCGGCCATCCGGCTGTTGCGTTCGGCATGATCGCTCGGCAAGCAGCGTTCATCGCCGAAATAAATATGCCAAGCTTGCCATTCGGTTTGTGCTTCACGCAAGGTGGCGTATACACTGCGCGGTGTTGTGCCGCCGGCCAGGACGATATGGAACGCACCTCGTTTTTTTATGGCCAATTGCGCTGCGCGCAGGATCTCGGATACGGCGGAGTGTTTGAGTTCGTCGGTATTGCTGTAGCCATGCCAGCGACAAATCTGAGTGTTTATCGCGGAATGTGTGTTAGAGGTGATTCGAGCGCTATCTTCGCATTCAACCATAGGGGAAAAAGAGAGTGGAGTGGAGTTTGCCAATGGCTGATCCGGGTTTAATATAGGCATAAGATTCGTCCGATAGAATGCAGTTTGATCGGGTATGATTTTACGGTGGGAATGGTTGCTTGTGCAGTGTTTATTGATTAGGAGAAAAACGATGAGAATGGCGATGGTGGGGTTAGGCAAGATGGGCGGCAATATGGTGCGTCGTCTGTGCCGGGGAAATATTGAAGTGGTTGGGTTTGACCGTTCGACCGAGGTGGTGGCGCAGATTGCGCGTGAAGCGGGCATGATTGCGGCGAACTCGGTTGAGGATGCGGTTTCCAAACTATCCAGCCCCCGCATCGTATGGCTGATGCTGCCCAGCGGCGATCCTACCGAACAGCAAATTCAGGCGCTGGCGCCGCTGCTGGACAAAGGCGACATCATCGTCGATGGCGGCAATTCGAATTATCACGATAGCCAGCGCCGTGGCGTATGGTTGGCTGAGCGGGGCATAGGCTACATGGACTCCGGCACCTCTGGTGGTATCTGGGGGCTGGAAAACGGTTATTGCCTGATGGTGGGCGCGAGCGGCGAAGTGGCAAAAATCATGACGCCCATCTTGCAGGCGTTGGCGCCTGCGGCAGATCGCGGCTGGGCGCATGTCGGACCTGTGGGAGCTGGACACTTCACCAAAATGATCCATAACGGCATCGAATACGGCATGATGCAGTCATTGGCCGAAGGTTTGGAATTATTGCGCGGCAAGTCGGAATTTAATTTGGATTTGGCGCAGATCAGCGAGTTGTGGCGGCACAGTTCGGTGGTGCGTAGCTGGCTGCTCGATCTGACCGCCGAAGCTTTGAAAGTCGATCAAAAACTGGAAAACATCGCGCCGTTTGTACCGGATTCCGGTGAAGGCCGTTGGACGGTGATCGAGTCAGTCGATCAAGGCGTGGCCGCTCCCGTGCTGACGCTGGCCTTGCAAATGCGCTTCAATAGCCAAAGCCAAACCGGTTACGGCTATCGTTTGCTCTCTACCATGCGCAACGCATTCGGGGGGCATGCGGTCAAACATGCGGGCGGCAAATGAGCAAAATAATCGAACCGTGCACGCTGGCTATTTTTGGTGCGGGCGGCAACTTGAGTTGCCGCAAGCTGATTCCTTCGTTATTTCATCTGGAAATCGCCAACCGCCTGCCTGAACAGGTGGTGATCATGGGCTGTGATATCGCGTTGCGCAGCCGCGATGAGTGGGTCGGCCGGGTTGCCGAGATTTTGCGCGGGCATTTTCCTCTGGCCATAGATGAAGCTGTATTACAACGCTTTTGCAAGCGCTGGCACTACTTCGCGCTTCCTCCCGGCGACGATACGGCCTATTCCGGCTTGCAAAAAGTGCTGGAAGAGAGCGCCGATTTCCCGCCCAATGTGGTGTATTACATGGCTGTCCGACCCGCGGATTATCCAACCATCGTGGACAAACTGGGGAAGGTGGGGTTGTTGCAGCAGAAAAATGGTTGGCGGCGCGTGGTGATCGAAAAACCTTTCGGCTACGATTTGTTGAGCGCGCAAACGCTGCAAGCAAGCTTGTATCGACACCTTGATGAACCGCAAATCTACCGTATCGATCATTATCTGGGCAAGGGAACGGTGCAGAATGTGATGGTGTTCCGTTTCGCCAATTTGCTGCTGGAACCATTATGGAATAACCATTACATAGACCACGTGCAGATCACCCACTCGGAAACGTTGGGCGTCGAAGGGCGCGCCGACTATTACGAGGGCGCGGGCGCCTTGCGCGACATGATCCAGAGCCATTTGTTGCAACTGCTGGCGCTGGTGGCGATGGAGCCCCCGGTTTCCATGTCGGCAGAACATTTGCGCGACGAAAAAGTGAAAGTGCTGAAAGCCATACGCCCGATTACGCAAAATGCCGTACATGCCCATGCTTTTCGCGGGCAATATGCCAGCGGCATGATCGACGGTAAAGCCGTGCCCGGTTACGTGGAAGAAAAAGGTGTGGCGCATGAAAGCGTGACCGAAACCTATGCGGCATTGAAACTGTTTATCGATAACTGGCGCTGGGCGGGCGTGCCGTTCTACTTGCGCACGGGTAAACGCATGATGGAAAACAGCTCGGCAATTTCTATCCGCTTCAAAAATCCGCCGCAGGATCTGTTGCGCCGCACACGGCAAGGGCCGGCGCAACCGAACTGGATCATGCTGGGCATACAGCCGAACGATTGTTTGAAGATGGAAATTCAGGTGAAAGTGCCGGGGCTGGAAATGCAAACCCGCACCATGAGTCTGGATGCCACCTATCGCAAAGAAACAGACCAGGATTACGATGCTTACGAAGGTCTGTTACTGGACGTAATGCTCGGCGACCATTCGTTGTTCTTGCGCATCGACGAAGTGGAAGCAGCATGGAGGGTGGTCGATCCGGTCCTTAAAGTGTGGGCGATGGAACGAGAATTCATCAATACCTACCCGGCAGGGAGCTGGGGGCCGCGCGGCACCTATCGTTTGTTTGATCGCGATGACCAGTTCTGGCGGCATTCGCTGGATCCGGTGGGCGCAGATTTGCAGGCGTATTGATGGGCTACTACTTGGCGGGTGACATAGGCGGAACAAAGACTTTATTGCAGATTTTCAAGGATGGCGAAGCGCGTGCGCCATTGTTGCGAAAATCCTTTTCCAGTGCGGGATACGCGGGTCTGGACAACATAGTCGAAGAGTTCTTGCGCGAAGCAAATGTACGCGCAATCGCCTCCGCCTGTTTCGCCTTGGCCGGGCCGGTGGCGGGGCGAAAAGTTACACTTACCAATCTGCCCTGGATCGTGGATGCCGATGCGCTCGCCGCCCGTTTTTCCATACCCCGCGTGGTTCTCATCAACGATTTTGAGGCGGTAGGATTGGGCGTCGCGGCGATGCAGCCCAACGACCTGTTTGTCATGCAGCAAGGGGCAGCGCAAGTGCAGGGGGTGCGCATCGTGGTTGGGGCGGGAACCGGCTTGGGCGTGGCGTGGCTAACCTGGCGCGATGGCAAATATGTCGTGCATCCTTCCGAGGGCGGGCACATAGACTTCGCGCCCACCGATGAAATGCAATTTTCTTTACTGCAATATTTGCAACAGCGCCACGGTCATGTTTCCTACGAGCGTATTGTTTCCGGTCCCGGCTTGGTGGCGATCTACGAATTTTTGCGCGACACCGGTCGCGCCACCCCGTCGCCGCAGTTGATTTCCGCGCTGCAAGCGGGCGACAACGCTGCGGCGATAGCCAGTTTTGCCAGTGAAAAAAATGAAGTTATTGCGCAGCAAGCACTCAAACTTTTCATGCGGATTTATGGCGCTTTCGTCGGCAATGTCGCCCTGACTGCCTTGCCGCGCGGTGGCGTCTATGTGGCCGGAGGCATCGCCGCCAAAATTATCGTGCATATGCAGCAGGGAGAGTTCCTGCGCGCGTTTTTGGACAAAGGCCGCTTCAACGCCATGTTAGCCACCATGCCTGTGGCTATCGTCACTAATCCGCAAATTGGTTTGCTGGGGGCAAGTCTGGTGGCCGCTTCATAGGCGTCCGGAATAAGGCGCCGCGTGCTTTCCGCCCCCCGGGATACTCGCGGCGCTGCCAAATTGACGGGCGTTTTGCTTGTGCCGCTTCCGTATCTTCGATTTTTACAGTACAGTGTGCGCCCGTTATTGAATAACAATAAGAGCATACATATGAGCGCTAAAGGGCAACAGCTACAAGACCCGTTTCTGAATATTTTACGCAAGGAACACGTGCAGGTCGCCATCTATCTCGTCAACGGCATCAAGTTGCAAGGCCAGGTCGAGTCGTTCGATCAATATGTGGTGCTGTTGAAAAACACCGTCACGCAGATGGTTTACAAGCACGCTATTTCCACCATCGTTCCCGCACGTGCGGTTTCAATTCCGTTCGACGCCGAGTAATGACCCAAGCAACAACTGCCCCTAATACGGCGGTTTTGGTCAGTCTCGATTTCGGCGCGCCGGATTACGCGGAAAGTTTGCAGGAGTTGTGTTTGCTGGCGGAAAGCGCCGGTGTGCGCACGCTCGCGCTGGTGGAGGGCAAGCGGCAACGCCCCGATGCATCCACATTTGCGGGCAGCGGCAAAGTGGATGAGATCGCCGCCATTGTCGAAGAGCTCGAAGCGCCGCTGGTCATTTTCAATCACGATCTTTCCCCCGCGCAGATGCGCAATCTTTCCGCCAAACTGCAAACCCGCGTGATCGACCGCACCATGCTGATCCTGGATATTTTTGCGCTACGGGCCCAGAGCCACGAAGGCAAAGTGCAGGTTGAGCTGGCGCAGCTTAAATATCTATCCACCCGCCTGGCCGGCATGAACCAGGATATGGGACAACAAAAATTTGCCGTGGGTGCGCGCGGCCCCGGCGAGACGCAGCTGGAGCTGGATAGACGCAAGCTGGACCGGCGCGTGCATCTGCTCAACGAGCGTTTGAAACAGCTCAAGCGCCACCGCGCCTTGCAGCGCAAGGCGCGCAATCGTTCCGAAGTGCTGTCGGTGTCCATCGTCGGCTACACCAACGCGGGCAAGTCCACGCTGTTCAATCGCCTGACCAATGCCAATGTGTATGCGGCCGACCAGTTGTTCGCCACGCTGGACACGACTTCGCGCAAGCTGTTTCTGGAAGGCGAGAGCAGGGTGCAGGTGGTATTGTCCGATACCGTGGGTTTTATCCGCCACTTGCCGCATGGTTTGGTGGCGGCTTTTCGCAGCACGCTGGAGGAAACCACGCATGCCGATTTGTTGCTGCATGTGGTGGACGTAAACAGCCCGGAGCGCCACGATCAAGTTGCCGAGGTGAATAAAGTGCTGACCGAAATCGGTGCGCACAGTATTCGCCAGATTGTGGTGTATAACAAAATCGACTTGCAGCACATGCCGCCAGCGGTGAAGCGCGATGAATATGGTAATATCGCGTCCGTTTTTTTGAGCGCGAAAACGGGTGCGGGCTTGGACGATTTGCGCGCAACTCTGGTCGAGGTGCGCGATAGTCCGGCATCTTCCGCGCCTCCACCGGCGTGGCATCCGCTGAATGACAGTTAAATAAAGGCAGGACAGCATATGGGATTGAATGATCCGCAATGGGGGAACAAAAACAGTGGCGGCCCCCCCGATTTGGAAGACGCCTTGCGTAATCTGAACAAGAAACTTGAGAGTTTTTTGGGCAAGTTAAAGGGCGACATGCCCAGAAACGGCGGCGACGGGAAGTCATCACCCGGCTTGGGTGGCGGCATCGGTTTGATCGCCATCATCGTCGCCTTGATTTGGTTTTCGAGCGGTTTCTATATTGTGGACGCAAGCCAACGCGGCGTGGTGCTGCGTTTCGGCAAATATGTCGAGGCGACCCAGGCCGGTCCGCGCTGGCATTTGCCATTTCCTATAGAAACGGTCGAAATCGTTAATTTGAGTCAGGTGCGCACCGTGGAAGTAGGCTACCGCGAGAACGTGAAAAACAAAATGCTGAAAGAATCGCTGATGCTGACGGATGACGAGAACATTATCGACATCCAGTTTGCGGTTCAGTATTTCCTGAAAGATCCGGCCGATTATCTTTTTAACAACCGCGCACCGGACGAGAACGTGCGTCAGGCCGCCGAGACTGCCATTCGTGAAGTGGTAGGCAAAAGCAAGATGGATTTTGTGTTGTACGAAGGGCGAGAACAGGTTGCCGCATCAACCACCAAGCTGATACAGGACATCCTCGACCGTTACAAATCCGGCATTCTGGTCAGCAAGGTGACTATGCAAAACGCGCAGCCACCGGAACAAGTGCAGGCCGCGTTTGACGATGCGGTGAAAGCCGGGCAGGACCGCGAACGGCAAAAGAACGAGGGGCAAGCCTACGCCAACGACGTGGTGCCGAAAGCCAAAGGTGCGGCAGCGCGCTTGCTGCAGGAGGCCGAGGGCTACAAACAGCGCGTGGTCGCCAATGCCGAAGGTGATGCCAGCCGCTTCAAACAGATATTGGTGGAGTATGAAAAAGCGCCGCAAGTGACGCGTGAGCGCATGTATATCGACATGATGCAGCAGATCATGACCAGCAGCAGCAAGGTGCTCGTGGATCAAAAAAGCGGCAATGGCAGTTTGTTGTATCTGCCCTTGGATAAGCTGATCCAAAGCACGAATGTTGGCGCTGCACCGCTGAATGAAGTGCAAACTGCGGCGGGCAGACCGGCGAACAATGCCGAGTCAGTGCCGCCACAAGCCGCATCGCTTAATGAACCCCTGGTTTCTTCCGGCCGCGAACCGTTGCGCAGTCGCGAGAGGGAGGCACGATAATGAAAATGAATACAGGAAATATACTGGTAGGACTGATCATCCTGCTGGTGTTGGCAGGTTTGAGCGCGTTCGTGGTAGATCAACGCCAGACAGCGATTGTGTTTCAGTTGGGTGAAGTGGTCGGTGAAAAGGCTGAGCCCGGCTTGTATTTCAAATTGCCTTTGGTGCAAAACGTGCGCTTTTTCGATGCGCGTATTCTGACGCTGGACAGCGCCGAGCCGGAGCGTTTCATCACGGCGGAAAAAAAGAACGTGCTGGTGGACTCGTTTGTAAAATGGCGCATCGCCGATGTGAAGCAGTATTACATCAGCGTGGGCGGCGACGAGATTCGCGCGCAGACCCGCTTGCTGCAAACGGTGAATGCTTCGATGCGCGAAGAATTCGGCAAGCGCACCATACACGAGGTGGTGTCCGGCGAACGCGAAAAAATCATGGAGGTGTTGCGGCAGAAAGCCAGCGCCGACGCGCGCAAGATCGGCGTGGAGGTGTTGGATGTGCGTTTGAAGCGCGTGGATTTTCCCGTTGAAATCAGCGAATCGGTGTATCGCCGCATGGATGCGGAACGCAAGCGCGTGGCCAATGAATTGCGCGCAACAGGAAATGCGGAAAGCGAAAAAATACGCGCCGATGCCGACAAGCAGCGCGAAGTGACGCTGGCTGAGGCGTACCGCGACGCGCAAAGAATGAAAGGGGAGGGCGATGCCAAAGCAGTGGCGACCTATGCTGCGGCTTTTGGCCGGAATGCGGAGTTCTTCTCTTTTTACCGCAGTCTGGAAGCCTACAAACAGACCTTCAAGAACAAGAGCGATGTGATGGTGCTGGATCCCAGTTCTGCTTTCTTTAAGTATTTGAAGAGCTCCGGCAAAGGCGGCAAATAATTGCAAAAACAATTGAGCCACGGATGAACACGGATTGTGTTGGTTTTATCCGTGTCAATCTGTGGCTAGTTAAGGTTTTGTATGATGGGATACTGGCTGGCTGCATTGGGCTTAATGTTGGTGCTGGAAGGAATCATGCCGTTTTTGTTTCCCGGCGCGTGGCGTCAAACATTGGCTAAACTGGCGCAGTTGCGTGACGGTCAAATACGCTTTGTCGGGTTGACCCTGATGTTGGGCGGATTGCTGTTGATATATTGGATAAGATAAGAATGCCGAATTGGTTGTTGCCGGAAAATATACAGGACATGCTGCCGGACGAGGCGTGGCGCATCGAAGGCATGCGCCGCGATGTGCTGGAGTTGTTGCGTTTGTCAGGGTATCAGTTGGTTTCTCCCCCGTTGCTCGAATATGCCGAATCGTTGCTGATTAACGACAGCGCGGATATGGATTTGCGCAGTTTCAAGCTGGTGGACCAACTCAGCGGTCGCACCTTGGCGTTGCGCGCCGACATCACGCCGCAGGTAGCGCGTATCGACGCGCATCTGCTCAATCGCCAAGGCATCACGCGTCTGAGTTATGCGGGCAGCGTGCTGCATACCCAGCCCTCCGGTCTGATGCGCACCCGCGAACCGTTGCAAATCGGCGCGGAGCTATACGGTCACAGCGGTCTTGAAAGCGATCTGGAAGTGCAGCGCTTGATGTTGCAGTCCTTGGCTTTGCTCGGCATTCAAGGAGTGCATCTCGATCTCGGACACGTTGCCGTGTTCCGTGCGCTGGTAAAAGGTGCTGCGATCAATAGTGAACTGGAAGCGGCGTTGTTCAGCGCCTTGCAGTGCAAGGATGTGCCCAGTCTGAAAGGCCTAGTGGCCGGACTATCCAAGGATGTGCAGGCGGCATTGCTCGCGCTGCCCGAGTTGTATGGCGGAGTCGAGGTGTTGCAGCGCGCACGGCAAGTGTTGCCTGCCAGCACTCATGCTGCATTGGATGAACTGCAACGCGCTGCGACGCAGTTGCAGCCGCTGGCGCAACATGTGGGCATTGATCTGGCCGAGTTGCGCGGCTACCACTACCACAGCGGCATGGTGTTCGCGGCGTATCACGCGGGCAGCCACGATGCGATTGCGGTGGGCGGACGCTACGATGACGTGGGCAAGAGTTTCGGGCGCGCGCGTCCGGCCACGGGATTCAGCATGGATTTACGCCAACTGCATGGCCTGTTGAGCAAGCAAGCGATGCCCAAGGGCATCCTTGCCCCGCACAAAAACGATGCGGCCTTGGATGCGGCGATTGCGCAGTTGCGCGGTCAAGGGCAGGCTGTGGTGGTCGATCTGCTGGGCAATCCGGCGCATCGCGCCGAGTTGAATTGCGACCGCGAACTGGTGCTGCGCAACGGTGCGTGGGTTGTCGAAGAAATTAAAGTTTGATTGGTGATAGGAAATAGCATGTCTAAGAATGTAGTAGTGATCGGTACTCAATGGGGTGATGAAGGTAAGGGCAAGATCGTCGATTGGCTCACCGATCATTCGCATGGCGTGGTGCGTTTTCAGGGCGGCCACAACGCGGGGCATACGCTGGTCATTGGCGGCAAAAAGACCGTGCTGCACCTGATCCCTTCCGGCATTTTGCGCGAGCACGTGATGTGTTACATCGGCAACGGCGTGGTGCTGTCTCCCGCCGCGTTGCTCAAAGAAATGGATATGTTGGCGGAAGCCGGCATCAAGGTGTACGAGCGCCTGCGCATCTCCGAAGCGTGCCCGTTGATTTTGCCTTACCACGAAGCCGTGGACAAAGCGCGCGAAACCGCCAAAGGAGCCGGGAAGATCGGCACGACCGGGCGCGGCATCGGCCCCGCCTACGAAGACAAAGTGGCGCGCCGCGCGATCCGTTTGCAAGACCTGTTCCACCGCGAGCGTTTCGCCGCCAAGCTGGGCGAGGTGCTGGATTTCCACAATTTCGTACTGAAAAATTATTTCAATGCGCCCGTAGTTGATTTTCAAAAGACGCTGGATGAGGCTTTGGCGCTGGCCGAGCGCATCAAACCCCTGGTGATGGATGTGCCGCGCGCGTTGTACGAAGCCAATAAAGCGGGGCAGAACCTGTTGTTTGAAGGCGCGCAAGGTACGCTGCTGGACATCGACCACGGTACCTATCCCTTCGTTACATCGAGCAACTGTATCGCCGGTGCGGCCTGTGCCGGAGCGGGTGTCGGTCCGCAAACACTGCATTACGTGCTGGGCATCACCAAGGCTTACACCACGCGCGTGGGCTCCGGCCCATTCCCAACCGAACTGTACGATGCGGAAGACAAGCAAGACCCTATCGGCAAGCATCTCGCCGACAAGGGGCACGAGTTTGGCGCGACCACCGGACGCGCGCGCCGCTGCGGCTGGTTCGATGCGGCCGCGTTGAAACGCTCCATCCAGATCAACGGCGTGTCCGGCTTGTGCGTGACCAAGCTGGATGTAATGGACGGCATGGAGACCGTGCGCATAGGCGTGGGTTACAACATCCACGGCCAGTTGAGCGACATCCTTCCGGTCGGCGCCGAGTCGCTCGCGGGTTGCGAGCCGGTGTACGAAGATATGCCGGGCTGGAGCGGCAGCACGGTGGGCGTGAAGAAATTCGACGACTTGCCGGTGCAGGCCAGAAATTATCTGAAGCGCATCGCGGAAATTTGCGGGGTGCCGGTGGATATGGTTTCGACCGGTGCGGAGCGCGACGAAACCATCGTGTTGCGGCATCCATTCGAAGTAAATTAATCCCCTCGCGTGGCGCGCAGCCAGTCCCCGTTGATAGATACCTCAACGGGGACTGGTGGGAACCAGTGTGAATGTGTTTACGCCGGGACTTTGTTCCGGCCCCAGATGCCCAAGCAATTCCCGCAGCGCATCTTCCTTGCCTTTTTCGGCCTCTGCCGTGCCTCTAAAGTCGAGCCCGCTCGAAGGAGCGAGATGGCCTTGTCCTTTCAGGATCAAAGCGCCTGATGCCGTATTCAGCGTGATGTCCACCCCGGCGGATGAGCTCGAAAAAGTGAAATGGTAATTGCCTAAAGGCGAAATATTGCTGAGCAAGGAACTGGCATTCATCCAATCTGCCGTTGCCGTGCCTTGTGCGCCCTGGCGGCTAATAAGCAATAAATCGCTACGGAGTACGACTTGTCCGCGTAACTGGGCGGGCTTTAAAAAATCGGACACTTCGTCCAGCAAAACCGCAGGCAGTGGAATGTGCGCTTGCCGCAATTCAATTTGTTTGGCTGATACGCTAATGTCCATAGGTGCGGTTTGTGCTCCATCATCCCAATTTAACTGGACAAGAAACTTCCCAGTCAGCAAGGCGGGCAGTACGGCATTCCAATGCAATGTGCTTAAAGTGACCAAGCCGCCGCTACGTTGGTGAAGAACCGGGTTGGCTGAACCATGCCATATCGTTCCCTGTGTGTTGGCGAACTCTACCCGACCATTGCTGGCTTGGGCGGCGACACGACCGAGCAGGCTTGCCGGGGCGGTGACCACAAGGGTGCTTGCATAAATGACTGCCAGCAATATCCAATTCCACTTGTTCATAGTTCAGGGATTGCTTCCATTGATGAGTGTGGCGCTGATTTTTACCATACCAGTCTGGGGTAATGTGGAGATTGAAATTGAATCCGCCCGGATATGCTGCTCCTGCTGCAGGTCGCGCAACCACGCCAGCCATGCCGCAAAGGAGACGGCATCACAGGTGATACGCACCCCGTTGGGCTCCTGTGCGTCAAGTGTATTGATCGCCGCGCGCAGTTTGTGTTTGTTGGCGGATTCTTCGATGCCGGACTTTAACGTGGCGGCATCCAGAACGGCAAGCTGCGGATGATGCCGCAAAGCCTCTATTTCAGCCGCTTGGTCTTTCAGTTTGAGCGCCTGCGCTTGCAATACGGGCACACTCTCGTGCAATTTGGCAACGGCGCGATGCGCAGGCTGCCACAGCAAGAAATAAAAGATCAGCGGCAATAGCAGCAAGGCCATCAAAGCCAGCGCCCGCCGGTCTTGCGGAGGGCGGCTATGCCAGTATTTGGCGCGTAATTCCTGCCAGCGTGTTTTCATGAAACGCCCCCCGCTTGCAGCGCCATTCTGGTTTCAAGGCCGTTGCCCGCATCGCGAATTTCGCCCCGGCGCACGCTCAGCCCCTTGCTTTGCAAGCGTTGTTGCAAAGCGCGAATCTCGCTTTCGTTGCGTAATTTTATATCGACATCAAGTCTGCCGGACTCATAGTGCAGGCCGGTCACGCTGCCTCCGGGTAGTGCGGTAAGCGTACTCGACGCCTGATTCAGCAGCGCAAGAAAATCGGAGTCATCCGTTGCGCCTGAGTTATGGCGCAACTCGCCAATATTGCGCTGCATCTGCAATGGCGGATTGACCACAACGGTGGATTCTCCGAAGGTCTGGCGAAAAGTGCGTTCCATTTCTTGCGTTAGGGATAGTTTTTCATGGTTGAGCATAGCCCATTCGAGGTTGGCGCCTATGGTTTCGATGGCAAGCGCGGCGCAGAGTATGAGCGCAAGCGGGCGCAACCTGGGCAGCCACTCATGCAATCTGGCTTTGGGCGCAAGCGCTCCCCAGAGCAGATTCAGCGCGTCAGCGGGAATTGGTTCGCGCCGCCAATCCCAGCGCTCGCCCAGAGTGAATTCAACGGGAAGGGCACTCCATTGCGGCAAGGTGCTTTCCGTCTGGTCAGCGCTTGCGGAGTGGCGAAGCTGTATCTTTCCGGGGGGCGCGGCGTTCAGACTCAAACTTAGCGCCACTGGCGGATGTTCCTTGTCGCCGTTATCCAGCGCCATTCCGGAAGTCGTCCCCGTGCGCATAAAACCTTTTTCACCATCCCACACCACGACCCAGGTGTCAGGCGGCAAGTCCGGCAGCAACACCTCAGACACGGCCAGGCGCAAGCCTATATTCACGGTGGCACAGGCCGTAGTGATGGAATGCAGCCAATGTTTGTCCACAATAAACAGGTCGCGCACGCCGTCTTTGTCGGCTCCCCCGGGCACGACGTGATTTTCGTCCGGGTCTGTCAGAGTGTATTCCTCGGCCACAAAGGGCAGCGCGGCTTCCCAGCGGCGGCGCGATTGCGCGGGCATTTTGACGCTTACGCAGGTCGAGCGCGCCGCGGCAATGATGGCGATGTATTCGTCCGCCTTGGGCAACGCGGCGAGCGGGGAACTCCCCGATTGCAAAACCGCACCGGAGTC
Organism: uncultured Gallionellaceae bacterium; assembly: GCA_964639585.1. Lineage (GTDB taxonomy): Bacteria > Pseudomonadota > Gammaproteobacteria > Burkholderiales > Gallionellaceae > PALSA-1006. The sequence goes on from CAZXDK010000028.1 coordinate 18,141, forward strand.
ATCGCACAGCGCCCACGGGCAAGGCGAAGCGCTGTCATACCAAGCGGCAGAAAAATATATGCGTAGCTTCATTCTTTAATCACGCACCCCGGATGATATTGATTTTTCCATAGGTGCACATTATCCCGTAAAAACCTGTCGCGTGATGGATGACAATTCATTGCACGCTTTGCCAGACGACGGTCGGCCAAATCTGGAAGCGTTGCAGCAAGGCTTGCGTCACGACTTGGGCGTTATTTACGGACGCGCGCCCGGTGACCCAAAAATAATTGCTGTTCACCGAAATATCGGTGTCGTTAAAGCGAATGCCCGGATTGGGTAAACGCTGTTTGAAATCGGCTATGTCTTTAAAAGGATGACCGCGTCGTTGCTGCACGATCATGCGCGCCTCCGAGAGTGACAGGTTCTGTGCAATGGCGGCCAGCACTTCAGCCGGGGCGAAGTTGACGTTGATTGCACCCGCTATAGGCAGCACGGAGACGAAAGGTTTTAGCCGTTCTATCGTTTGTGTGTCAAATCCCTTTACGCGCACCAACTCGCCGAGCTCCACCAGCGCCTGATTGGCTGCGCGATAGGGGCGGGGAAGGCCAAGGTAATAGTTATCCTCCGCGCCGCCCGTGGGCTGCAATTCGCTATCCGCATCCATCCAGTCGGCCAAGGCATAGGCCAGCTCCACGGGAAGGTTGAGGAGGGCAAGCAAGTTTTGAAATTTGGCTATATCGGGCGGGCTGCTGGCGCCGTTGCGCACGAGGGTGTTGAGGTTGAACAAGCCTTGCCGGTCTTCGATGATGCCTACGACCTCGCCATTTTCCACCGGCATGGCGGGTAGCCGCAAGGTCCACATTTCGGTTTCATGGTCGATATTGTTGGAGTGGGCGTCATCGGCCAATACCGCTCTGGCCCAATCAATACCGGCTATGCCCAGTCGGCGCGCCTGAGTGTGATCGAACTGCGCTTCAATCTGGCGTTGCCATAAATTCTGTTGCTGAGCCACGTAAACGGCAAGCGTGGTGGCGAGCGCCACGATGAGCATAACCATGATGACGGCTACACCGTGTTGTTGGGTTCTAATCATTGCAAAGCGAAAATCCGGGTGATTTTTTCATCGCTGCTCAGGGTCAGGTTCATCTCGACCGCAGAGGGCGTCCCTGTAGTGCTTCCTGCCGGAGGCCATTGCTCCTGCCAATTATTGCTGTTGTCCAAATAACGCAACTTGAATTCACGCACCCCTTCCAGCAGGGGATAGCGCGCAGGCTGGGTGCGCGGGTCTTGATCCGGGGCGGGCCAGCGCAACAGGATGATAGCCCCGCGTTCAAGCCGGTAAGCAATGCGCTGGGGCGCTAACATTTCGCTGCCTTGGTCGGTTATACCGGCACGGGTAAAGGTAAGTTCGGCGTCGTTTTCGCCGACCACGACATTGTGTCCCACCCATTCCGGCACGAACAGACCGCCGGGTTCACGCACCCTGCGGTGGACTGCTTGCGCGATGTCCATCTCCAGTCTGGAAAAGAAAAAAGCCAGATGCTGCCATTTCCGGGTTTCTTCGGCCACGCGTTCACGCGTCTGCAACACCGCGTTTAAGCCGCGGTAACCCGCGACGGAAATGAAAGTCAGAATTACCAGGGCGACCAAAAGCTCGACCAGCGTAAATCCGCGCAACTGTTTTACGGGCGTCATTTGCGTGGCACTTCGGTAAGATAAGCGCTGAGTTTGCGCAGTGCATATTCGGCATCGTCGGGCGTGGAGATGCTGATTTCAATGCGCCGGAACGCGGGGTTAGGCGTGCTGCTGATTTCTTCTTTCCAAAGCAGGCGCACGCCCGCCTGAGTTTCCTCGCCGTTTTGTATCCCGACCGGGATCCAGTCGCCGCGAGCGGCATGGAGTGCGATGCGATTTTGCGCCACCCAATCGGCCAGCAGACGTATGCGCATGTCGCCTGCGTGATTGGTCGCAGCGCCTGTGGCGCGCAGCACCGCTGCCAGTGCAATTGCCAGAATCGCCAATGCGACCAATGTTTCCAGCAAGGTGAAACCGGCGCTATTCAGGTGGAATAACCGCAGTTTTTGCAGGGGCGAGCCCGGCTCGCGATTTTTCGATTGTTCGCGAGCAGGGCTCGCTGCTGCAATCCCGGCTTCAGTTGGATGATGGTTTTTCATTGGACGTGGCGTCACCCGATTCGACGATGACTTCCCCCGTGCTCTTGCCCACAATATGAGTGCTGGCAGTAGCATTGCTTAAGTGTATGCGAAATGGCAGTGCGAACGACGAAGCGCTTAAGGCAAGCTGTTCGCCTGCTTTGATAGGTTGATCTTCCACCCTGATGTCGTCGATGCGCATGCCCTCGGGCAGGGTGCGCGGACGAAACGCGGTGTCGTCCTCAATGCGCGTCCAATCGTTGTAATTGTTTTTTCTCCAGAACAAATAATGCGTTTTTTCACTGGACCAAGCCATCGAACGGCCACTGGAGCGCGCTTCCAGTCCGGCATTTTCAAGCAGCAGCGCGAGGCGGGCGGCTTCTTCGCGCAGTGTGGTGCGCTCATCCGGCATCAGCTGCACCATGACGATGCCCAGCGCGATGCCCATGACCACCAAAACCACCAGCAGCTCGACGAGTGTGAATCCTTGGTTGAGCGCGAGTCGCCTGGACATCAATGTTTACAATTCCCACGAGCCGATATCTGCATCGCTGCCTTCGCCGCCGGGGGCGCCATCCGCGCCCAGACTCATCACGTCTATTTCGGCGTGCAAGCCGGGTTGCAGATATTGGTAAGGTTTGCCCCACGGGTCTTTGGGGAGTTTTTCCAGATAACCATTGCCTTTCCAGTTCGGGGGAATAGGTGCAGAGGTGGGTTTTTTGACCAAAGCCTGCAAGCCCTGTTCGGTGCTGGGATAACGCATATTGTCCAGCTTGTAGAGCTTGAGCGCCTGCACGATAGAGCCTATGTCTTGCTTGGCGGCGGTGATGCGCGCCTCATCCGGGCGGCTCATCACCTTGGGGACGATCAAAGCGCCGAGTACGCCGAGAATGAGGATTACTATCATCACCTCGATCAGAGTGAAACCGAGGGAACGGGCGGGTGGGCGTTTTTGCATTTCCATAATCAGCCTTGAATTATTCACAAAATTGGGAGCGCAGTGTACCAAAACAGATTGCAAAATATGCAATCCATTTAGACCGGAAGGAATTTTCTGCATCCCTTTGTGTATACTACCGCCCCAACTTGATTGGAGTGTTATGAAGTTAGGCGCCGGAAAACTGGGAATGATAATGGAAGCGACAAGCGCGATTTTTTCACGCTGGACGCCAAGTTGGTATACGTTAGGCGCGGTAATTCTGGGCGGACTTCTGGCAAAATGGACATGGATTTTATTCTCCCCCCATGCGCTGTCTGTTTTTCCGGCTAAACAGGAGGTCGCGGCGACCGCTTCTGATACTTTATTTGGCGTGGCGGTGTTGCCCGAAGCAATAACTTCAAACGCGGCTCCCGCGTTGCCGAATGTATCTCTGGTCGGGGTGTTTAGCGGTAAACAAGGTTTTGCCGTGCTGAAGTTGGATGACAAAAAACAACAAGGGGTGGCGTTGGGTGAAGAGGTGAGTGCGGGGACGAAACTGGTTGAGGTCGCCGCCGATCATGTATTGCTTGAACGCAACGGCGTGCGTCACCGCGTCAATCTGGAAAATAAATTTGCGGATAGTAAAGGGCTGACGGTGCGGCCCTCGTCCTCCGTTTCGCCCGCTGCCGAAATGGCCATGGCGAACTGGAATAAAGCGCGTCAGGAAATGCAGAAGGGGCAGGGCGAAGCCAGTGCGCATCATTGAGTTCAACTTGCTATTGAATCTGCCATCTCCAGAAATCAGGGATTACGAATGAAACAAGCGTTACGTATTTGGGTATTGTGTCTGCTGTCAGGGGCGGCTTTTTTAATTGCATTGTCCGCGAGGGCGGCGCCGGAAGAAAAGGTGTCGCTCAACTTCGTGAATGCGGACATCGAAGAAGTAGTGCGGGCGATATCGCATATCACCGGCAAAAATTTTCTTATGGATCCGCGCGTCAAAGGCACCATCAACATCGTATCGGCCACGCCGATACCGGCCTCGTTGGCCTACGACACCTTGCTGTCGGCGTTGCGTATGCAGGGCTTCGCGGCAGTGGAGTCCGCCGGCGTCACCAAGGTAATGCCGGAGGCGGATGCAAAACTGCATCTCAGTTCCAATGATGCGATGTCCAGCGGGGATAAGCTGGTGACGCGCGTGTATATGCTCAAACACGAATCGGCGGTGCAATTGGTGCCGGTGTTGCGACCGTTGATCGCACCGAACAATATCGTCGTGGCTTATCCCAACAACAATGCTCTGGTGGTCACGGATTATGCGGGCAACCTGAAACGCATCGAGCAAATAATTGCCTCTATCGACCAGCCCAGCGTGGAGGGGCCTGTTGTCATTCCGGTCAAGTATTCTTCGGCTCTGGATTTGGCAGCGACCGTTAACCGCCTGATGCAGGATGGTTCCGTCGTCCCCAGTGGCTCGACCGATTCCAGCCAGCGTTTTACGTTAGTGGCAGATTCGCGCAGCAACTCCCTGCTGTTGCGCACCGATAGCCCGGCGCGCGTGGTGCGTGTGCGCGACTTGGTCGCGAAACTCGATGTGGCGGGCTCTGCGCCGGGAAATATGCATGTCGTTTACCTGAAAAATGCGGAAGCGGCAAAGATCGCGCAGACTTTGCGCTCCGTGGTGTCCGGGGATACCTCTGCGGCGCCGGCTCCCGGTGGTCTGCAAGGCGGTGCGCCAACCGGGAGCGGCATCATACAAGCAGATGCCGCCTCGAACGCGCTTATCATCACCGCGCCGGACGCGATTTACAACAACCTGCGCGCCGTGGTGGAGATGCTGGATGTGCGCCGCGCGCAGGTGTTTGTCGAAGCGCTGATCGCCGAGGTGACGGCGGATAAAGTGGCCGAGTTTGGCATTCAATGGCAGACCTTGAACGGCGTAAACAAAGGCGGCGTAAACGTCATAGGCGGCACCAACTTCGGCACGACCGGCAACATCATCAGTGCTGCCGGAAACATAGGCACTGTTGGGCAGGGCTTGAATGTCGGCGTTGTCAGCGGATCGACCAATATACCTGGACTGGGCGATGTGCTGAATTTAAGCGCACTGGCAAAATTTCTGGAAACCGACAACAACGCCAATATCCTGTCCACGCCGAATTTACTGACGCTGGACAACGAAGAGGCAAAAATTATCATCGGCAAGAACGTGCCTTTTATTACCGGCAGTTACGCGCAAACCAGCTCGGCCACAACCGCCTCGCCGTTCCAGACCATAGAGCGCAAGGATGTGGGTCTGACGTTGCGTATCAAGCCGCAGATTTCCGAAGGCGGCACGGTGAAGATGCAGGTGTATCAGGAAGTGTCCAGTGTGCAGGACTTGACCAATGCTGCGGGCGTCATCACCAACAAGCGCTCGCTGGAATCAAACGTGCTCGTGGATGAAGGGCAAATCGTGGTGCTGGGCGGATTGATTCAGGATTCCGTCACCATGGGCGAAGACAAGGTGCCCTTGCTGGGTGACATCCCCTGGTTGGGCAATTTCTTCCGCCATGAAACGCGCCGCAGCAGCAAAACGAATCTGATGATATTTATTCGCCCTTACGTTCTGCGCACCGCCAGTGCACCCAATGCTTTGACGCAGGATCGCTACGAGTATTTGCGCGGAGAAGAAAAAAGCACCCAACTGCCTACCCGCACCGTTTTGCCGAATATGCCCGCGCCGACTATGCCCCCCTTGAACCTTAAATCGGAAGCGCCGCTCAACCTGAAGGCTGATCCGTCCGCGCTGCCATCCCCGTCCAAATCGGGCGCATCAGCAAAGCCCTCATCCGGCGGCCAGCCCTGATATGAATGCGCCAGCAACAAGCCCGTCGGTAAAAGCATACGCCAAAAAAATCCCTTACCCTTATGCCAAAAGCAAAGGCGTATTGCTGACACATTTGGACGCAGAGCTTGCAAACGTTGCATTACGCGCCGATGCCGCAGCGGAAACGCTGGCGGAAGTACAGCGGGTGTTGGGGGTGCCGTTACGGGCGACATTGATTCCGGTGGACGAATTCGATCAAGCTCTGGCGCGAGCCTATGCCCAGGCCGAAGGCTCGGCGGCGGCGATGGTGGAAGATGTCGAACAGGACATGGATTTGTCGCAATTGGTGCACGACTTGCCGCAAACGGAAGATCTGCTGGATGCGGAAAACGATGCGCCCGTGATCCGCATGATCAACGCGCTGCTGACTCAAGCCGTGCGCGAGAACGCTTCCGATATCCACATCGAACCCTTCGAGACGCGCTCGGTAGTGCGCTTCCGCACCGACGGCACATTAAAAGACGTGATCGAGCCGCACCGCGCTTTGCACGCGGCGATGGCTTCGCGCATCAAGATCATGGCCGAGCTGGATATTGCCGAAAAACGTCTGCCGCAGGACGGGCGCATCACCTTGCGACTGGCCGGACGCCCGGTCGATGTGCGCGTATCGACTTTGCCGACCGGGCACGGCGAGCGCGTGGTGCTGCGTTTGCTCGACAAAGACGCCGGACGCTTGGAATTGTCGCGCCTCGGTATGCAGGGCGAAACCTTGGTGGCGATGGATGCGCTGGTCAAGCAACCGCACGGCATCGTGCTGGTGACGGGGCCGACCGGCTCGGGTAAAACGACCACGCTGTACGCCGCGCTCTCCCGCATCGACGCCACCGTGACCAATGTGATGACGGTGGAAGACCCCATCGAATACGATCTCGACGGCATCGGCCAGACGCAGGTAAATCCGCGTATCGACATGAGCTTTGCGCGGGCATTGCGCGCCATCCTGCGCCAGGATCCCGATGTGATCATGATAGGCGAAATCCGCGATCTGGAAACCGCGCAAATCGCCGTGCAAGCCAGCCTTACCGGGCATCTGGTGTTGGCGACACTGCACACCAACGACACCGCCAGTTCGGTCACACGCTTGACCGATATGGGGATCGAACCGTTCCTGTTATCCTCCAGTTTGCTGGGTGTACTTGCGCAGCGCCTGGTGCGCAGTTTGTGCGGCAGTTGCCGCGAAGCTTATACCCCGAGCAGCGCCGAGTTGGCGTTGTTTGAAGGCGAGGCGTTGCCGTCGCAACTTTACCGCCCGCTGGGGTGCGCGGCTTGTGGCAACAGCGGCTATCGCGGGCGCACCGGTATCTATGAACTGCTTAAGGTGGATGAAGGTATGCGTCATTTGATCCATGATCGCGCCGCCGAACAAGACTTGCGGCTATACGCTTTGCAACACGGCATGCGCGGGCTGCGTCAGGATGGCATGCGCCTGGTTGCCTCCGGTGTGACTTCGCTGGAAGAGTTGCTGCGCGTAACGCGGGAGTAGGGCGGGTCGCAACATCATTAATTAAAGGACTTTTATCATGTTTGAACATCAGGATGTATTGGCTGAGTTGAATGGTAAATTGCCGCTGCCGAAAAAAATTGAACATGTTCATGCGTTGTTGAAGCAGCGATTTGATTTCATCGATCGAATTGCCGTCGCGATTTATGAGGTGAAAACGGATTTACTGAAAACTTTTGTACACAGCAGTGGCGGGGACAGTCCATTGAGCTTTTATGCGGCCAAGTTGGCCGATTCGGCTTCTTTACAAGAAATCCTCAAGGCGGGGCGACCGCGCGTGGTGAATGACCTCGATATTTTCAGCGATCTGCCCGCGGAGCACGCGCGTAAAATTGCCGCGCAAAAGTACAATTCGAGCTACACCATGCCGATGTTGCGCAGCGGCGAGTTTTTCGGTTTTGTGTTTTTTAATTCTTATCGCAAAGATGTATTCGATGAGGTGGCTTTGTGTTATCTGGATATGGTCGGGCATCTGCTGTCGCTGCTGGTGATGCATGAGATGGAGACTATGCGCAGTCTGGTGGCGACGGTTAAAACGGCCACCAACATGACCCAACATCGCGATCCAGAGACCGGGGCGCATCTGGATAGAATGTCCAATTACGCGCGTTTAATCGCTAAAGAGATTGCCGGAAAATATCAGTTTAGCGACGAGCTGGTGGAGCATATTTTTCTGTTTTCGCCGCTGCACGATATCGGCAAGATCGGCATACCCGACAGCATTCTGCTCAAGCCGGCTCATCTGACCGATGCTGAATTCACGACCATGAAAACCCATGCCATGAAAGGTGGCGAGATCATCAAAATGATGCTGGAGAATCTTGGCCTGGATGATTTGCCGCATGCCGGAGTGTTGCGGAATATAGCGCTTTATCATCACGAGGCAGTCAACGGCAGTGGCTATGGCGGATTAAAAAGCAATGAAATCCCAATTGAAGCAAAAGTCGTCGCGGTTGCGGACGTGTTTGATGCGCTGACCAGTTCCCGCCCTTATAAAGAGGCGTGGAGCAATGACAAGGCGTTTGAATATCTTCAGTCCATGGTCGGCAGCAAGTTCGATCAGGACTGCGTGTCCGCCTTGCTCAAATGTCGCGACGAAGTGGAAAGCATCCAGCGCAGGTTTAAAGAAAACGCTATCGGTTAATTCATGGCTGAGCGTGCAAAAACAAACCCCGCAAGCTGACCGGAGCATACCGCTTGCCGCTAAAAAAACTGTAAATACATATGGCCGCTTTTAGTTATGAAGCATTAGACGCCGCAGGGCGGGATACGCGCGGCGTGATCGAGGCGGATACGCTGCGTCAGGCGCGGGCGAACTTGCGCGAATCGGGCCTGACGGTGGTGCTGGTGCAACCCTTGACCCAGGAGAGCTTGCAATCTGGAGCGGGGCGCAGTTGGCGCGAACGCTTTCGCTCCGGCATTTCCAGCGGGCAACTCAGCATTATCACCCGCCAGTTCGCCACGCTGCTGGCAGCCGGCCTTACCTTGGAACAAGCGCTCAATGCGTTGATCGAGCAGAGCGAAAGTGAAACGGCCAAGCAGATATTGGCCGGTGTGCGCGGGGAAGTTTTGGCGGGGCATACCTTCGCCCAGGCTTTGGGTAAATACGAGCGCGTGTTCCCCGATATTTACAGGGCCTTGGTCAAAGCGGGGGAAGCAACGGGTGAATTGGGGCAGGTGATGTCGCGACTGGCGGACTACACCGAGTCGCGTCAGGCCTTGCAGCAAAAAGTGGGGTTGGCATTTGTTTATCCGGCCATCGTCACCGCCGTAGCGCTGATGGTGGTGACAGGTCTATTGATGTATGTGGTGCCGCAAGTGGTTAGCGTGTTCCAGCAATCGCATCAAAGCCTGCCGCTGTTGACCCGCCTGTTGATCGGTTTGAGTTCGGGGTTGCAGGCAACATGGTTTTATTTGCTGCTGCTCATCGCGGCGGCAATATTTACTGCACGCATGGTGCTGCAACGTGAAGAGATACGCTACCAATGGCATCTGCAACTGCTGCGTTTGCCTGTAATAGGGCGCTTGCTGCGCGGCATCAATGCCGCGCGCATGGCCAGCACCTTGGCGATTCTTGCCGGTAGCGGCGTTCCCTTGTTGACTTCGCTGCAGGCTGCCGCCGGTGTGGTGAATAATTTGCCTATGCGCCGTGCGTTGGAAGAGGCATCCAAAAAAGTGCGCGAAGGCGTTGGACTAAGCCGCGCATTGGCGGCTTCGGGCTTGTTTCCGCCCATCCTGATCCACCTGATTGCCAGCGGAGAATCCAGCGGCAAATTGGACGCCATGCTGGAGCGCGCCGCCACGCAGCAGGAGCAAGAGGTCAGCAACTACACCTCGGTGTTGACCGCGCTGCTGGAACCATTGCTCATACTCACAATGGGAGTGGTGGTGCTGCTGATCGTGCTGGCGATTCTGATGCCGATTATCGATATGAACCAGATGGTGCGATGAATGACCGGAACGCGGGCGTCATCCTTTTGACTGTTCGCGCCATTAAGTTATTTTTTATGCGCCGCTGAAATGGCCGTGAGTATGCCTTTTAAAATATCAACGGGGGTAGGTGGGCAACCTGTAACCGCTATATCGACTGGAATCACGTTGGCGACTTTGCCACACGTGGCATAGCCATTGCCAAACATGCCTCCGTCGCACGCGCAGTCGCCTATCGCCACAACCAGCTTGGGTTCCGGCGTGGCATCGTAGGTGCGTTTGAGAGCGACTTCCATGTGGCGCGACACGGGGCCGGTGACCAGCAGCAGGTCGGCATGACGCGGGCTGGCGACGAATTTGACGCCGAGTCCTTCGATGTTGTAGTAGGCGTTATTGACCGCGTGGATTTCCAGTTCGCAGCCGTTGCACGAGCCCGCATCCACCTGACGGATGCTCAGCGCGCCGCCGAACACATCCAGAATTTCCTGTTGCAAACGCTGTTCGGTCTGACGCATGGCTTCGTCCGGCTGCGGCGGCGTTTCGGTTTTGATGCCGGTTCTGATGATTTGCCTGATGATTTGATACATGGCGCCTCCTACAAATCCTGCCCGGAATAGCTCAGGTTGAACGATTTATTGATGAGCGGAAAGTCCGGCACGATGTTGCCCATGATGGCGTGTTCCAGCACCGGCCAGTTTTGCCACGAGGGGTCATGCGGATGCACGCGCGCCAAGTCGCCCTGCGCGTCGGTATGCAGCGCCACCAGCACCTCGCCGCGCCAGCCTTCCACCATACCGATGCCGAAACTGTCGGGCGGCAGTTTTTCCAGCGGATGCGCAATCTCCTCGCCCAGCAGGTTCACCAGTATCTTGCGCTGCAAACGCAGCGACTCGAACAGTTCGTCGAAGCGTACGATGACGCGCGCCGCCACGTCGCCGTTGCGGTAGGTCGCCATCTGCACATCCAGTTTATCGTAGGGTGCGCAGGCAAACTGCACGCGTGCATCCCACGCCTGCGCACTGGCGCGTCCCGCCAGACCGCACAGTCCGAGCTGGGCGGCGAGCTTGGGCTCCACTCGCCCGGCGCCGATGAAACGATCCTGCACGCCCGCGTGTTCTTCATAGATGTTGCGCAGGATGCGCACCTCGCGTTCCAGCATGGCGCACTCGTCCTTGATCACGCGTTTGCCTTCCAGCGACACATCCGTCGCCACACCGCCGGGAATGATTTGATCCATCAGGTAGCGGTGACCGAACAGCGCGGCATTGTTGCGCAGCACCTGCTCTTTCAGTATCCAGAACTGCGCGAAGCCGAACGCCAGCGCGACATCGTTGCCGAGATAGCCGAGGTCGCCGAGATGGTTCGCCACACGCTCGCGCTCCAGCAGCAGCGCGCGCAGCCACAACGCGCGATCCGGCGGCGTGATGTTGGCGACACTTTCCGCCGCCATCGCATAGGCCCACGCGTAAGCCACCGTGCTGTCGCCGCTCACTCTGCCCGCGAGCTTCGCGCCCTGTTGCAGGCTCAAACTCTCGAAACGTTTTTCGATGCCTTTGTGCGTGTAGCCCAAACGCTGTTCCAAGCGCAGCACTTTTTCGCCGACGATGGAGAAACGGAAATGGCCGGGTTCGATGATGCCCGCGTGTACCGGGCCGACGGGGATTTCGTGGACACCTTGGCCTTCGACTTGGACGAAGGGGTAGTTGTCTTGGGTTTGCATTCCACTCTCCGTCGGCGGGGGAGGATTGAGGTGAGGGCTGCTAGACGGATCTCCGCTTATAAAATCTTTGCGCAGCGGAAAGCTGTCGCCGCTCCAAGCCGCATGGCGCAACCATTTGCGCGGGTCTCGCGCATCAAGAGCAACAATACCGAGCAGGTCATACACGGCGCGCTGCATGCGGTTCGCCGCCGGGAAAATCTGGCTGAGGTCGGGATAGCTTGGCTGCTCGGAGGGCAAGGACACGTTCAAACACACCATGCCCGTTGCGTTGACCAGCAAGACATGCAGCGCAAAACCGCGCCCCCGACACGGTGGGGCGGAGCCCTCTGGTGTGCGCTCATCGCTGCCCCACATCGCGAGCAAACGACCGCCGCCGTCGCGCACGTCCCGACAGATTTTCTGCAAATCGTAAGCGGCGATTTCGCCGCGCCACGCGGGGATCGCGCCATGCATGCGCTCAAGATGCAAATGAGGATGTTTGATCGGCATGTTGATTTATCCTAAACCGGACAAGCCGGAAGCAAATAAAATTTTCGAGTTGAAAAAACGTCCATCCCAGCAAACCCCGACTCACGCGGAGACGCGGAGGACGCGGAGAATGTAGATATCCAATCCGCTTTGTTTTTCTCCGCGTCTCCGCGTGAAAAATTCTTGTCATGTTTTAACATCATTTGACCGATCGTTTTTTCAGACTTATCCCAGCAGCGCGGCAGCCTGACGATACCAGTCCGCCAGATACGGCGGCATGTACAAGCCCAAGATCAGCACCAGCAGCAGATGCACGAATACCGGCACCAGCGCGGGCGGATGCGGCAGGGGTTTGACCGTGGTTTCGCCGAACACGATGGGTTGTATTTTGCCGAAGATCGCGGCGAAGGCGATGCCCAGCGACACCAGCAGTATCGGTGTCGCCCAAGGGTATTCGTGCATGGCGGTGGTGATGATGAGGAACTCGCTGGCGAACACGCCGAACGGCGGCATGCCGAGAATGGCGAAGGTGCCCAGCGCCAAACCCCAGCCCACGGTCGGGCTGACTTGTAGCAGGCCGCGGATGTGTTCCATTTGCTGCGTGCCCGCTTTTTGCACGGCGTGCCCCACCGCAAAAAATATCGCCGACTTGGTCAGCGAGTGCATGGTCATGTGCAGCATGCCCGCGAAGGTGGCCACCGGCCCGCCCATGCCGAAGGCGAAAGTGATTAAGCCCATGTGTTCGATGGAGGAGTAGGCGAACATGCGCTTGATGTCTTTTTGGCGCGACAAAAACAGCGCAGCCACCGCCACCGACAACAGGCCGAAACCCATCATCAGGTTGCCCGCGAAGTGCGTTTCCAGCGAGCCGTCCACCAGCACTTTGCTGCGCATCACCGCGCACAAGGCCACGTTCAACAGCAGGCCGGACAGCACGGCGGAGACCGGCGTGGGGCCTTCCGCGTGGGCATCCGGCAGCCAGCTATGCAGCGGCACCAAGCCGATTTTGGTGCCGTAGCCCACCAGCAAAAACACGAAGGCCAGCTTCAACACGGTCGGCTCCAAATCGCCTTTGACCTGATTCAGGTGCGTCCACAGCAGCGCCGTGCCGCCCTCGCCCAGCACGCGCTCGGCAGCGAAGTACAGCAGGATGGTGCCGAACAAAGCCAGCGCGATACCCACGCCGCACAAAATGAAATATTTCCACGCGGCTTCCAGACTGGCGGGGGTGCGGTACAGACTGACCAGCAACACGGTGGTCAGCGTCGCCGCTTCCATCGCCACCCAGATGATGCCCATGTTGTTGGTGGTGAGCGCCACCAGCATGGTGAAGGTAAATAACTGGTACATGCTGTAGTACAGATGCAGCATCCCGGTGGTGAGCTTGCCGTGATGCTGCTCGATGCGCATGTAGGGGCGCGAGAACAGCGAGGTGGTGAAAGCCACAAACGCGGTGAGCGCCACCAGAAACACGTTGAACTGATCGATGAAAAATTGTTCGCCGAACGCGACCTGCGGGCCGGAGTCGATCACGCGCATAGTTAACGCCACCGATGCGGCAAACGTGCAGGCGCTCATCACCGAGTTAAGTTCCGCCGCCCACGGGCGCGAGCCGAACACGGCCAGCAGCAGCCCGCCCAGCAGCGGCGTGAGCAACAAAACGAGCAGATAGAGATCAATCATCTTTCAACTTTTCCATATGCGTGATGTCCAGGCTGTCGAAAGTTTCGCGGATCTGGAAGAAGAAAATACCGAAGATGAAGGTCGCCACCAGCACGTCCAGCGCGATGCCCAGTTCGACTACCAGCGGCATGCCGTGCGTGGCGCTGGTGGCGGCAAAGAACAGGCCGTTTTCCACTGCCAGAAAGCCCACCACCTGCGGCACCGCTTTGCGCCGGGTAATCATCATCAGCAGCGACAGCAGCACGCTGGCCAGCGCGATGCCGATCAGGCCGCGCGTGACGCCTTCGGCCAGTTGCGAGATCGGCGCCGCGAGATTAAAGGAAAAAATCACCAGCGCGATGCCGACCAGCATGGTGGTGGGAATGTTGAGCATGGTTTCCACATCCCACTTGATATTCAGCTTGCGGATGAGGCGGTGCAGCAGCCACGGCAACACCAGCACCTTGAGCAGCAAGGTCAGTCCGGCGGAGTAATACAAGTGATGTTGCGCCGTGGTATAGGCCACGATGAAGGTGCTTAGCGTCAATACCAAACCTTGCAGTGCAAACAAATTAATCAGCGACAAAATGCGGCGCTGCGACAGCATGGCAAACGCGATGAGCAGCAACAGCGCCGCCAGCAGATTGATGAGTTGAATGGAAAAATTCATCTTCAGGCGCCCAGCAGGAAGTGGATCAGCAAGCCCAGCACAGCGAGCAGGAAAGCGGTGCCCAAAAATTCCGGTGCACGAAAAATGCGCATCTTGGCCTGCAGGGTTTCCAGCAGCGCCAGCCCGGCCCCCGCCAGCGTCAGTTTCAACAGCAGCGCGAAGATGGCCTGCGGTAGCGCGCCCCAGTCTCCCACATGGGCAATACCGTACGGGAAGAATAGCGCGATGCCGATGGAAATATAGGCGAACAGTTTGAGGCTGCCTGCCCACTCGATCAGCGCCAGATGACGCGCCGAGTATTCGAGGATCATCGCCTCGTGGATCA
>CAZXDK010000029.1:0-31499 GCA_964639585.1 uncultured Gallionellaceae bacterium
CAACGCCCTTGAATCCGCCGATGTCCGGCACTTTGATTTCGATGGTTTGGCTCATGTTGTTCTCTCTTCTTATTAAACTCGGATTTGCCCGTTGCCGAGCACGATGAATTTCTGCGATGTTAAACCTTCCAGCCCGACAGGCCCGCGCGCGTGAATCTTGTCGGTGGAAATTCCGATCTCCGCCCCCAGCCCGTACTCGAAGCCGTCGGCAAAGCGCGTCGAGGCGTTCACCATCACGCTGGCGGAATCGACTTCGCGCAGGAAGCGCATGGCCTTGGTGTAGTTCTCGGTGACGATACTGTCGGTGTGCTGCGAGCTGTAGGTGTTGATGTGCGCGATCGCCTCGTCCAGATTCGCCACGATGCGCACGCTCAAAATCGGCGCGAGGTATTCGGTGCGCCAGTCTTCCTCGGTGGCGGCACTCATCTGCGCGATGAGTTTGCGCGCGGCTTCGTCGCCGCGCAGTTCCACGCCTTTGTCCAGATAGATTTTGCACAAGTCGGGCAGCACCTTCGCGGCCACGTTCGCGTTCACCAGCAACGTTTCCATCGCGTTGCACACGCCGTAGCGGTGCGTCTTGGCGTTGTCGGCGATGCGGATGGCTTTCGCCAGATCGGCTTCGTCGTCGATATACACATGGCAAATGCCGTCCAGATGTTTGATGACGGGCACCTTGGCTTCATCGGAGATGCGCGCGATCAGCCCCTTGCCGCCGCGCGGCACGATCACGTCCACATATTCTTTCATGGTGATGAGTTCGCCCACGGCGGCGCGGTCGGTGGTGGTCACCACTTGCACGGCGGTCTCGGGCAAGCTCGCCGCCTTGAGGCCCGCGTGTACGCAGGCCGCGATGGCTTGGTTGGAATGGATGGCCTCCGAGCCGCCGCGCAATATGCAGGCATTGCCCGACTTGATGCACAGCCCGGCGGCATCCGCCGTCACGTTGGGGCGCGATTCGTAGATGATGCCGATTACGCCGAGCGGCACGCGCATTTTGCCGACCTGTATGCCGGAAGGGCGATAGCTCATGTCGCTGATCGAGCCGATCAAATCGGGCAGCGTGGCGATTTGCCGCAAACCTTCGGCCATGCCTTGGACGGTTTTTTCGGTGAGCGTGAGGCGGTCTACCGAGGCGGCATCGAGGCCGTTGGCCGTGGCCGAGGCGACATCCTTGGCGTTTTCTGCGATGAGCTTGGCGCTGTCGCGCAGGATGGCATCCGCTATGGCTTGCAGTGCGCGGTTTTTAATGGCGGTTTCAGTCTGCGCCATCAGGCGCGAAGCGGCGCGAGCCTGCTGTCCGACGGACTTCATGTATTGTTTTACGTCTTCCATGATGTTTCCTGTGTTGCAAGTGGCGCGCATTTTAGCATTGCGCTTGCGCTAGAATGCGCACCTTATTCAAGAAAGCACAGCATGTCCGACATTCTGAAAAAAATTCTGGCGGTGAAAGCGCAGGAAGTGGCTACGGCGAAACCTGCCAAGCCTTTATCCAAATTGCGTGTTGAGGCGGAGAGAGCCGCACCTGTGCGTGATTTCGTCGGCGCCATTCGTGGCAAAATTGGGGCGGGACGGGCTGCCGTGATTGCCGAAATTAAAAAGGCCAGTCCGAGCAAGGGTGTGATCCGCGCAGATTTTCGTCCGGCGGAAATCGCGCAGAGCTACGCGCAGCATGGTGCAGCCTGCCTGTCGGTGTTGACCGACGAGCAATTTTTTCAGGGCAGAGCGGAGTATCTGATACAAGCGCGTGCAGCCTGTGAGCTACCGGTGCTGCGTAAAGATTTTATGGTGGATGAATATCAAATCTACCAGGCGCGAGCGATGGGGGCCGATGCTATATTGCTTATAGTTGCAGCGCTGACGCTGAATCAAATGCGCGAATTCGAGGCATTGGCGCACCAGCTTGGCATGGCAGTGCTGGTCGAGGTGCATAGTGCGGATGAATTGGAAACGGCTCTGCACCTGACGACTCCACTGATAGGCATCAATAATCGCAACTTGCGTACTTTTGAGGTGAGTCTGTCCACTACGCTGGACTTGCTGCCACACATACCCAAAGAGCTTATCGTTGTCACCGAGAGCGGAATATTGTCTATCGAGGATGTGAAGTTGATGCGCGAACATGGTGTTAACAGTTTCCTTGTGGGTGAGGCTTTTATGCGAGCTGAAAATCCCGGGGTGGAATTGGCGCGAGTGTTTGAACTGTTGTAAAAAAACAACCTTCCTGTGAAATTTTTATTACAAATCGAAGTAAGGGAGTGTGTTGCGGCAAAATGCGCCCGAATTCTCACTCGAGGGAATTTTGTTTTCACCGGATCATGGACATGAGCCGGTGAAAACAACTTTTTAACGTTATTAAGGAGTTTACCAAGATGCAAAAGAAAATTATCGCGTTGGCTATTGCCTCTGCAATTTCGGCGCCCGCGTTTGCGGCTAATGCAAATATCGAGTTTTACGGCAAAGTGAATGTAGACGTTGAATCTGTCCAAACAAACAATCCAAACGGCACCAGCAAGGATGTTCAACCAACCTATGTGCTGACCAACGGTACGAACTCATCCAGCCTGACTCGTGTAGCGACTAATGCTTCGCGTTTCGGTTTGAAGGGTAAGGAAGATCTGGGTGACGGTTTGAGCGCCATATTCCAATACGAAGTGCAAATGGATGCTAACGGCGCTGCAGGCAATGGTTTCGGTAACGGCACACGTAACAGCCAAATCGGTTTGGAAGATAAAAACTTGGGCACCGTGTTCTTTGGTCACTGGGATACTCCTTTCAAGCTGGCGCACAACAAGGTTGAGTTGTTCGACAATACGCACTTCGCTTCTGCGATTAACCTGATGGGGCGTTCCGGCGCAACGACAGCCGTTTCAGCTAATGCCGCTGTTGCGGGCGCCAAAGTGGTCACTAATTTCCCCGCGCTGTCGGCTGACAACGTAACTGCTGCCGCTGACAACTTCAATACGCGTCAAAAACAAGTCATTCAGTACTGGTCGCCGAAAATTGCAGGTTTTGATGTCAAGCTCGCTTACGGTGCAGATAACGCAGCCGTTGGACAGAACTCGGTAAACAGCAATGTATCATTGCCTTTGTCCAAGAGCGTTTATTCCGCTTCCGCAACTTTTGAGAACGATGATGTGTACGTTTCCGCGGCCTTTGAAGGTCACAACGACATCGTTAGCCAAGCAGCTACAACTCCGGCGCCCGCACTGAAGGGTAACAATACCGCTTCCCGTTTGGTTGGCGCTTTCAAATTGGGCCATGCAGGTTTTGTTGGCCTGACTTACGAAAGTCTGGCTATTACAACTTTGGTTAATCCGGCTGCGGCAGCTGCTTATACCAATACGCTCACTCGTTCCAATCTGGAGTTGTCCGGCAGTTACAAGCTGGGCACGCAGTCTTTCGGTGCAACCTACGCGATCGCAGGCGATCTGGGTGGTTTTGCGGACACCGGTGCAACACAGCTCTCGTTGCGTTATGGTTATAGTTTCTCCAAGCGCTCTGAGCTGTATGCAATGTATAGCAGCTTGAACAACAAGACCTACGGTCAGTACAACTTCTCCGCCGGCAACGTGCTTGCAGGCGCTGCAGGTGCCAAGTTGACCGGTTTGGGTGTGGGTATTGCGCACAGCTTCTAATCGCAAGCCCTGTTGAGGGCAAGCAGGCAGATGTTAAGACGGCCGCCTTCGGGCGGTCGTTTTTATTTGACAGCGTTTAGACGATTGCCTACATTCACGCCTGTTCTCAAAATCAAGCGGGGTGCTTCATGCTGAATCTGGATGGATTGATCATTGAGTTCGACAAAGGTTTGCGTACGCTGTTTGCCAAAGCGCCGACTGCACGCCCTTATCCCGATGCTCAATTGCAAGATGTGATTTTGAGCGAAACGGAAAAGAAACATGCCGCCGCGTTGATGCGCATTAACCACACCGGTGAAATCTGCGCGCAAGCTTTGTATCAGGGGCAGGCGTTAACGGCGCGCGATCCTTTGGTTCAGGGCAAACTAAAGCAAGCTTCTTGGGAAGAAACCGAGCATCTGGCATGGACATCGAAGCGTGTGGATGAGTTGGGCAGTCATCTGAGTGTGCTGAACCCGCTTTGGTACACGGGTTCGCTAGTCATAGGCGCGGTAGCGGGGCTGATGGGGGATAAATGGAATCTGGGATTTTTGGCCGAGACCGAGCGTCAGGTCGGTGCGCATTTGCAAAGCCATCTCGATAGCCTGCCGCAACAAGATGTGAAGAGCCTTGCAGTGGTGAAGCAAATGTATGCGGACGAAGTTAGTCACGCCGATATGGCGATTGAACTTGGCGGCGAGGAATTGCCGTTGCCGGTGAAGCTGGCGATGCGCGGGATGTCCGAGGTGATGACGCGGACGGCGTACTGGGTCTAACTGTTATTCACGCGGAGACGCGGAGGGCGCGGAGTAACAGCAACCTACAATCATTACTTGCCGTTGTCTCTCCCCGCGATCTCCGCGCCTCCGCGTGAGAAATTCTTCATTATCCTTCCACTATCTCAAAATCATGTGTGATGTCTGCCATCTTGCCCAGCATGATGGAGGCCGAACAATATTTTTCGGCTGACAATTTGATCGCGCGTTCGACTTGTTCCGGTTTCAGGTCTTTGCCCGTTACCACGAAATGGAAGTGGATATTGGTGAATACTTTGGGATCTTCACCGGCGCGATCCGCCGCAATCTCCACCACACAATCACTGACTTGCTGGCGGCTTTTTTTCAAGATATGGATGACGTCGTAAGTGGTGCAACCGCCCGTGCCGATGAGCACCATTTCCATCGGGCGCGGGCCGAGGTTGCGCCCGCCGCCGTCGGGGGGGCCGTCCATCAGCACGGCATGACCACTTTCGGTTTCACCTAAAAATGAAACCTGTTCAACCCATTTGATACGTGCTTTCATGGCGTGTCTCCTTTTATTCACGGTTACGATTTTATCCGATACCATAACATTCCTATCAGTTCATGCATAACTATCTTGCTATCGAGCAGGGCATGCGCATTAGGGATGAAGGCCAGAAAATCCGTTTGGTAGCGGGTGCTGAAAGCGGTAGGGGCGGGAATAACTTCGAACCCCGCAGCGCGAAAAGTTTGCACCGAGCGGGGCATGTGCCAGGCATGTGTAACCAGATAGATGCGCGTGATCTTGCTTTGCTGCAAGATTTTCCGGCTGATGCGTGCGCTTTCTAACGTATTGTTCGAGTCATCTTCCGTCCATTGCACCGGAATGTTAAATTCTTTTTCCAGCACCTGTTTCATTTGTTGAGCCTCGGAAAGCATGTTGCCTAGCGGTTTCCCGCCGGAGACGAGAATCGGTTTGTCCGTTGCGCGGTACAGCTTGGCAGCGTAACGCAGGCGCAGGAGGCTGGCATCGCTCACTGTGTCTTCACCGTATTCGGGGGCATTGAAATATGTTCCGCCACCCAACACGACGATGGCATCGGCCAGAGGTTTTCTTGTGTCAACAGCATCCGGCTTTTCTTCCAGTTCGTGCAGTATCGCCTCCGCAAAATAAGGCGTAGAGAATAGCCATAGCAAGGAAACAGAAGTGATAAGCATGATGCGGGCGATGCGCGGACGCTTGCGCCAGAGCAGCAATCCGGTGATTGCAACGATCAAAATATTGAGCGGCGGCAACAGGAAGGCGCTGATAAGGTTGGTGGCATACCAAGACATGAAGTTTTAAACGAAGAAATTCGAACATCATACTGTATACCCGCTGTTGAGGGCATTGTTGAAACCCTGTGCATAGCCCCTTTTTTTGATGCTCCTTTGTCTTTTCCTGCAAGGTCGGTTCTGCTGGCAAAGGGGGGCGCAGCAATTCTTTGATGTATGCATCATCTTCTCCGTGCCGGGCGGCGCGGCTAATAGCCAAGCGCTTGCTTAGATGCCGATCAGGCTCTTGTCCATCGTCTGGATAGACGATGGACAAGAAATTTCTGGCGCAATTGGTTTAAATTGATCGCAACAAAACAACTGCACCTGATATTCCGAGTGCTGATACGCCCGTCATCGGCTGTAAATGTTGTGCGAACTTAAGACTAGACAAAATGATAGGGGTATTGCCATGTTTTATGTTTGATACCCCCGGAAAATGAGCGCGCCTTTTTACACGAGAGCTGTTTTTTTCATGAAATGTTTAGCGTAGCGAGCGTTTAAACGGGAAACCGGCAACATGATGAACAAATCAGCGCAATTGAAATCGGGATCCCAAGCTGGCGCGCCACCGATATAGGCGCCCAAACGCAGATAGCCCTTAATGAGCGGGGGTATGATGACTTCCAGGTTTTGGTTCAAAGACTCAAGCGGTAATGGGCGATGCGGAGTTACACGGTACTCGGATGGCGCTTCGTGGAGCTTGTGAATTTTATTGTACACGCTGGCGGCGTAGTGACCACCGTCAACCATGCTGATGCTCGCACAGCCAATTAGGTATTCTTGATCGTTTTTGGCGATGTAATCGGCCAGTCCACTCCATAGGTGAGTGATAGTGGCGCCATCGCGATAATCCGGATGCACGCATGAGCGCCCAACTTCAGCCATACGATCACGCAAATCAGCGAGATTGGACAGGTCAAACTCAGTTTCGGAATAATAACTTCCGGCAAGACGTGCTTGATCGGGAGGCAAAATACGGTAAGTGCCGACTACTTGGCTAGTCTCGTTGTCGCGCACCAACAGGTGCTCGCAATGTTTGTCGAAACGGTCACGATCCAGACCTTCTGTTGCGCTGGGTAGCTTTGCTCCCATTTCTTCTGCAAAAACGATATATCGAACACGTTGCGCTTCCTCTACTTCGGCGCCAGTTCTGGCAAGACCTACTGTCAGTTTGTTGCGGGGCGTGTGCTGTTCTTGTTGGAGCAAAGGGTGCATCTAAAATCTCCTTGGTTTGCAAATATCGGAAGATTATCGGTGCATTGTTGCCAAATGGTTACGGCTCCATGAAAATTTGATTAATGCGATCTGGTGCTGGTGTGAAGAATGGGGGCGGCATCAAATGGATTGCATTCGGAAGGGAAGTTTTCCTCGCAAGACTCAGGGATTTTTTCTTCTGCTACATATTGATATTGATGCGCGGGTTGTTCAAATGAGATTGCCTGTGAAACGTTTTTATATGCCTCCTGCGCAAGATTTCTGCGATTTTGAGTTTGGCTGTCGAGCGCGGCAGAGCTAATAAGGTGGGCATTGAGGTCGCGGCTGCATAATATTTTCCATAGCGATTGGATGAAGGTCATTTCGCCGATATAGGCGGCATCTGTGCTTAACTTTCCATTTTTGTCGCGATATTGGATGGCAACAGGGTAGACCAGAACTTGCGCGTCAACTGCGGGCTGAAGCAACGAAGAATGGAAATGTTTTACGTGCGTCCCATCGGTCGAAGTGCCTTCCGGGAAAATTGCGATACAACCGCCTCGTTGCAACCACTCTACGGCCTGCATATTCGTGCGTATCGTGTCGCTGCGTTTGTTGCGCTCGATGAATATGGTTTGTGCCCGTGCACAAAGCCAGCCGATGACAGGCCATTCACGGACTTCTGCCTTGGCAACGAAGCGTAGCGGCAAAACCGAATTCATTACATAGACGTCCAGCCATGAAATATGGTTGGCGACGATTAATCCGTTTTTCACATCCCGTAATGACACCTCTCCGGTCAGGTTGACTCGCACATTGAGAATGCCAATCAGCTTGGCGGACCACTCTTGCAGAATGCGTTGTTGACGTTCAAGGTTCCAGGAAGGGTAAAAAATGGCAAGAAATAAACCGTAGAGCACATGCAGGGTGAAACGGCTGGCGCGGAAGACTGCCAATAAAAAAGTAAGTGGTGAAAGTTTCATGATTTTAATTCGTAAGGAAAATTTTAATCTTTGGTGGAATGGACGCGCTGTTCGATGAATAACTTGCTTCCCGGAGAATGTTTGGCCATCTTTTGGGTCAATGCGGCGGCGGCGACGACTTCATTATGCGATGAAAATTGACCGGCGGCGACGGCTAATGCGCCAATCGAAAGGCTGGTTAGCGGATGCAGCACAATATGGCCATTGCGGTCTTCGCTTTCATAGCCGCCCGTGGCAAGATGCTCCGGGTTAAACAGCAAGGATGCCGCTTGTTCAAAGGAACGCAACGCTTGCTCGCAACGACTTTTCCAATCTCGACTCTGCATCAGAAGGATGAAATCGTCTCCCCCGATATGACCGATGAAATCCAGCTTGGGATCGCATGCCCAATTCAGGATGCGCCCGGTTAGTTGAATCATCTCATCGCCTTTGTGGTACCCATAAACGTCATTATACGGCGCGAAGTGATCCAGGTCGCTATAGCAGATGACGAAGGGGGTTTGGGTTTGCAGAAAATGGTCGATATGTTGATTGATGGGCACATTCCCGGGCAATAGCGTAAGCGGGTTGGCGTAGCGTGCCGCTGCAATTTGCATCCTGGTTAATTCGCGCAACAAGTTTTGGCCCGAAGAAACGCCCAGATAGCGCCCCTGGTCGGTAATGATAAATCCCAAATTGAAATGCTCTTCTTCGGTGTGCGACAGGAAGTGGCTGAGTTCTTCGATCGGCATTTCCTTGTCAACGAGTAGCGGAGAGGGTTGCATGAATAATGCACAGGATTTTTTCCCGTGTAATTCGTGTTGGAAAGGGTGCGAAAACTCATCAAGGAAACTTGTGCGATTAATCAATCCAACGGGAATCCCGTTGTTGACTACGGGAATGGCGCGCAAAGTAGCGTCTGCGCAGAAGCGCTCAAAAATATTGTTGTTTTCGGTTGTCGGTAGAGCGGGCTCAATATAGGTAAGCAGTTTTTTTGCTTTTTCTCTACTCGGCGAGGCAAATTCCAGTTTGGGGGATGCTGTAATTTCCGACGAGGTAATAATCCGGCTGGTTTTTATTGATGCCAGTAAAGGCGGGGTCGGGCTGGGACGGGCGATGAAATAGCCTTGTCCGGCAGCTAAGCCGATGTCTTTGACTGCTTTCAGTTCGGCGGCGGTTTCAACCCCTTCGGCAATCACCGCAGTTCCGCAACTGTGTGCAATTTGTTTGATGGATTTTAAGAATTGCTTTTTGATAGGGTCCGTGTCCACACCCTGCACGAAATGCATGTCAATTTTTATGAATTCTGGGCGCAACTCAGACCAAAGGCGCAGGCTGGAGAAACCCTCTCCAAGATCATCAATTGCGATCTTGAAACCCATCGAACGGTAATGCAGTAAAGCGCTACGCATGGCAACAAAGTCGTTGGCGGGATGGTTTTCGGTGATTTCAATGATGACCCGTTCAGGGGCAATTCCAAGTTGCTCCATGAATTCGAGCGTCTGCCCATTTCTGAAGCTCGGATACGTTAGCGTTTCCGGACTGACATTCAAGAATAGATTACCGGGCAGATTCAGTCGCACAAAAGTTTCCAGCACGACTTGTCGGCAAAGCATTTCCAGCTCGAGCGATACTCCTTGCTGCAAGGCGGTGTGGAAAAGATTGGCTGGCGAATGAAGCGGATTGTTGGCCGGGCCGCGAATAAGCCCTTCGTAGCCAAGAAATTCTCCACTGTTAAGATTCAGTAGCGGCTGAAACAGCGCTGACAATTTGCGTTGCCGGAGAATCTCGTGAAGTGATAATACTTCCTGAACCTGGAATTCGCTGCTCTTGATGCCAACCGGTCCAACTAATTCAATAGGGGGTGCTGAGTTGTATTGTTCGGTCGTAAGTGTGGCGGATATCATCGCGCCCTCTATTGTTAAGATTGGCAAGTGCGACAAGATAAAGTGGTCGTGTTACGGCATTATGACTTCGCAATTGAGTGAGGCTCGATAAATTAA
Source organism: uncultured Gallionellaceae bacterium (assembly GCA_964639585.1). GTDB lineage: Bacteria > Pseudomonadota > Gammaproteobacteria > Burkholderiales > Gallionellaceae > PALSA-1006. The sequence continues at coordinate 9,831 of CAZXDK010000029.1, forward strand.
AGGCCGCAAACGATAGATGTGATGTGGCTGAAAGGTTGAAATCTGAATGAGATTGTAATGAATTACGGTATCCTTGAATTCCTCACGATCCTGCTCTGGTATTGCAATGCTGGACGATATTGCTGGAGCTGTTTCATCGTCGTCTTGGTTATGGGGATATTGCTGCTGATGTTGGAAATACTCCAGCCGAGAGTCGCCAATAGCTAGGCGGGTAAATTAAGTCGAGTCCTAAATTTTGTGCATAAAGCGCATCTTACTGGTTGACAACAACTTGTCTTCCCGCATACAATCCGCGCCCTTCGAAGTTGACTAACCCTTTTTGTATAAGGAAATGGCATGAAAACATTTTCCGCTAAGCAGCACGAAGTCCAGCATGACTGGCTACTCGTGGATGCTTCCAATCAAGTTCTGGGCCGTCTGGCCAGTCAGATCGCTGCGCGCTTGCGCGGTAAGCACAAGGCGATCTATACGCCTCACGTTGATACCGGCGACTTCGTTGTGGTTGTTAACGCTGAAAAATTGCGTGTGACCGGTAACAAGGCGCAGGACAAGATGTACTACCGTCACACCACCTATCCGGGTGGTCTGTACGAAACCAATTTCACCAAGCTGCAACAACGCCATCCTCATCGCGTGTTGCAAAAAGCGGTGCGCGGTATGTTGCCTAAGGGCCCTCTGGGTTACGCAATGTTGCGCAAGCTGAAGGTGTATGCCGGTGCAACGCATCCGCATAGCGCGCAGCAACCTAAACCCATTGATCTGTTGAAAGCATAATCATGAGCGTAACTTATAACTACGGCACAGGCCGTCGCAAAAGCGCAGTAGCCCGCGTATTTATGAAGCCAGGCAAGGGCGACATTATCGTTAACGACAAGCCGGTGGATGTGTTCTTCTCCCGCGAAACAGGTCGTATGGTTGTGCGTCAACCGCTGGAACTCACCGAAATGGTCGGCAAGTTCGACATCATGGTGAACGTGACTGGCGGAGGCGAGTCCGGTCAAGCTGGAGCCGTGCGTCACGGCATTACGCGCGCTTTGATCGACTACGATGCAAACCTGAAGCCAACTTTGAGCAAAGCCGGTCTGGTGACTCGCGATGCACGTGAAGTTGAGCGTAAGAAGGTCGGTTTGCGCAAGGCGCGTCGCAGGAAACAATTCTCCAAGCGTTAAGCTGGTTTGGAGTACAGAAAAGACCGCCTTCGGGCGGTTTTTTCATTTATCATCTGCGCCACAAATTCAAGACAGGAGCGGAATGTGATTAAGGTCGGAATCGTAGGCGGTACAGGATATACGGGTGTTGAGTTGCTGCGCTTGCTGGCGCAGCACCCGCAGGTTGAATTGAAGGTTATCACTTCGCGCGCCGATGCGGGTACTTTCGTGAGTCAGATGTTCCCGAGTTTGCGCGGCTACGTGAATCTCGCTTTCACCCATCCGGACGAGGCGCATCTGGAGCAGTGCGATGCGGTGTTTTTTGCCACGCCCAACGGTATTGCCATGCAGCAGACCGGAGCCTTGCTCGATGCTGGCGTGCGGGTCATCGACTTGGCGGCGGATTTTCGGATCAAAGACGTGGCGGAGTGGGAAAAATGGTACGGCATGTCTCACGCTTGCCCGGATTTGGTGGCGGAGGCTGTGTACGGTTTGCCGGAGGTGAATCGGGCAAAGATCAAGCAGGCGCGTTTGGTGGCAAATCCGGGTTGCTATCCGACGGCGGTGCAACTGGGCTTTATCCCGCTGCTGGAGGCGGGGTTGGTGGATAGCAGCCACTTGATTGCCGATTCAAAGTCCGGCGTGTCGGGAGCGGGGCGCAAGGCAGAAATTCCGACTTTATTTCCCGAGGCTTCGGACAATTTCAAGGCTTACGGTGTAGCCGGGCATCGGCATCTGCCTGAAATCAGGCAAGGCTTGGCAAATGTTTCCGGTAAGCCTGTCGGGCTTACCTTCGTTCCGCATTTGACGCCGATGATCAGAGGGATACATGCAACCCTGTATGCGCAGATCAAAGCGGACATTGATTTGCAGGCATTGTTTGAGCAGCGTTACGCCGATGAGATTTTTGTGGATGTGTTGCCTGCGGGTAGTCATCCGGAAACCCGCTCGGTGCGCGGTTCAAACCAATGCCGTATCGCAGTGCACAGGCCTCAAGGTGGGGATACGGTGGTGGTGTTGTCGGTGATCGATAATTTGGTGAAAGGTGCCGCCGGGCAGGCTGTGCAAAATCTGAACATCATGTTCGGCTTGCCGGAAACGACAGCACTAAACATAGTTCCCTTGCTTCCGTAAGGCATGCTACGCAACATCAAACGGAAATTCGGCATTTCAGCGCCGCGTTTATCGGTGCGCCCCCATGTGCCGTGGTATGTACGCTGGGCGATTACATTGCCGTTCATCATGATTACCGGATGGCTGATCTGGTGGGCATATGACACTGGCTTGGAGCTTGCCGGTTTTCATCGCGGAGTGGCGGAGAAGGAGTTGGGCGGGCTGAGAGATCGAGTCGCCTTGTTGGAAGATGAAAATGCCAATTTATCCAAGCAACTTTCTGCAAATGAACGGCAGACGCAAATTGAACGCTCGGCTTTGCAGGAAACGACAAAGCAGTTAAAAACCTTGAATGATGAGAATGCGCAACTCAAAGAGGATTTGTCATTCTTTCAAAATTTACCGCTAACAGCCGGTCACGAAGCGGACTTGACCATCCACCGCTTGAAAATTGAGCCCGATTCTCTGCCGGGGGAGTATCACTGTCGCTTGTTGTTAGTGCAAAATGTGCAGCAACGCGGCAAGGAATTTCATGGGAATATACAACTCTTGGTGAGTGGCGAACAAAATGGCAAAAAAGTAATGCTACAATTTCCGCCGGAAAATTCGCCTGAAATTGCTGCGCATCAACTGAATTTTAAGTACTATCAGCGTGTGGATCGCGCATTCAAAGTATTACCGGAGATGCGTGTCGAGAATGTTCAGGTTCGGGTGTTTGAAAAAGGCGCACATGAACCCAAGGTCAAGCAGACCGTTGGGATGTCTTGAGGGGGATGCATGTTTGGTAAACGGAATAGCAAGCCGCAAAATCGTATCGATTCGTTGATTGGTGCGGGCACCAGGATAGAAGGGGATGTGCACTTTAGTGGTGGATTGCGCGTGGATGGCGAAGTGGATGGCAATGTGATCGCCAATCCGGGCAAGCCCAGTACACTGGTTTTAAGCGAGCATGGTAGCGTGGATGGCGAGATTAAAGTCACCCATTTGGTTGTGAACGGTCTTGTGACGGGTCCCGTATTTGCTTTCGAATACTTGGAATTACAAAGTAAGGCCAAGCTCATCGGTGATGTACATTACAAGACTTTGGAAATTCAGTTGGGGGCAATTATTGAGGGCAAGCTGATACACTTGGCTGAAGTCTCTGATAAAGTGGTAGCTCTAAAGCTGAGTGGAGCGGAAGCATAAACGTTTTTAGGAGATAGTTATGAACGCAGTAACGGAAATGCCGGATATTCTTTTGTTTACCGATAATGCGGCGAACAAGGTGAAACAGTTGATTGAGGAAGAGGGCAATGCCGACCTCAAGCTGCGTGTGTTTGTGAGCGGCGGCGGTTGCTCCGGGTTTCAGTATGGATTCACCTTTGATGAGGTCGCCAACGAAGACGATACCGTTTTGAATAAAAATGGCGTGCAGTTGCTGATCGACCCCATGAGTTTCCAGTATCTGTCTGGGGCAGAGATTGACTATCAAGAAGGTTTGCAGGGCTCACAGTTCGTCATCAAAAATCCGAATGCGACGACGACCTGCGGCTGCGGCTCTTCCTTTTCGGTATAAATCGGGCGGAGGACGTAGCTGTCGAAATTGGCGGGGGTGCGCAAGCACTCCCGCTTTATTACGCCTGATAAATGGCGCCGAGGATACACGGATGGCTGGCTCCGGTGACTTTCGGCAGGTTGGCGCTCTTGCCCTGTAGCGTCTGCTGGGCAAGCCAGGCAAAAGCGATTGCCTCGAGCCAGTCCGCGCCGATTCCCAGGACATCGGTGAGTTGGAGGCGGCACTGCGGCAGGGCAGTTGCCAGCCCTCGTGTGAGCGCTTGGTTGTGCGCGCCGCCGCCGCACAAATAAATCTCTTGCGCGCCTTGGCAATGCTGTTGGATAGAGTCCGCAATACCATGTACGGTTAGTGCCAGCAAGGTGGCTTGCACATCTTCGGGAGACTCGATTCCTCGCAAGTGTCCTTTGAGCCAGTGCAGGTTGAATAAATCGCGACCGCTGCTTTTGGGGGGCGGGGCAGCGAAGAAGGGCTCATTCCGTAAGCTTTGCAGCAACTCGGGAATAACTGTTCCTTTCGCTGCCCAAGCGCCATCTTTATCATATGCGCTGCCCAGATGTTCGTGCACCCATGCATCCATGAGCAGATTGCCGGGGCCGCAGTCAAAGCCCTGCGTGGACTGTTCCGGCGCTAGGTTGCTTAGGTTGCTGATTCCGCCGATGTTAACGATAACGCGGTGGATGTGGGGATGGCGCAGAACGCGGTCATGGAACGCCGGAACCAACGGAGCGCCTTGCCCTTTTGCCGCAATGTCGCGGCTGCGGAAGTCATTGACCACATCAATGCCGGTTAACTCTGCCAGCAATGCGGCATTGCCGAGTTGCACCGTGTAGCCAAACTCGGGGCGATGCCGGATGGTTTGCCCGTGGCAGCTGATAGCCCGAATATTCTGTGCGGGAATGCCGCAGGATTGCAGCAGGGCCAGCGTGGCGCTGGCGTAATCGCGCGCAAGCCGGTTGGCGATGATTTGTGCTTGATGGAGTTCGTTTGTGGCGGGTTGGTGCAGCCCCAGAAGTGCTTGTTTCAGGTCGGCTGGATATGCTTGAAAGTGTGTGGCGATGAGCTTGGTCTGGGCATCGGAGAAATCGACCAGAGCAACGTCGATACCGTCCAGGCTGGTGCCGGACATAATTCCGATATACAACTCCGAAGTATGCACCTGCCTAAAATCAATCGAGCTTGGCCAAGCGTGCAGTTCGCAACATGGACAAGCGAGTTCTCAAGTCACTGGTAACTTCCTGGAATGCGGTTTTTTGTTCTGCACGGATAGGTGCCGCGTCAGGCAAGGCGACGCGCAGTGGGTCGTGTTGTGTGCCGTTGATTTTGAATTCGTAATGCAGATGAGGGCCGGTGGCCAAACCCGTCATGCCGACATAGCCGATGATGTCACCCTGACTTACATGCTGTCCGCGCCGCAGGCCGTTGGTGAAACGGGATAGATGTCCATAAACCGTGGTGTAACGGCCTTGGTGGTTAACCATCACCACATTGCCGTAACCGCTTTGCTGGCCGATCAGGGCAACAACTCCATCGGCGGTGGCTTTTACTTTGGTGCCTATGGGGGCGGCATAATCCACGCCTTTATGGGCGCGCCATTTGTTTAACACGGGATGAAAGCGCGATGTTGTGAATCCTGAACTGACGCGTGAAAATTCAATCGGCGAACGCAAGAAAGCTTTGCGCATACTCTTGCCGTCAGGGGTGTAGTAATCGCCGACGCCCGGGGCGGTTTGGAAATAAAAAGTACGATACGCATGTCCTTGATTGATGAATTCCGCCGCCAAAATACGCCCTGAGCGTATGGCTTCGCCGTTGCTATAGGTCATTTCATAAACAACGGAAAACTTGTCGCCTTTGCGTAAATCCCGGTGAAAATCGATATCGCCGCCAAAAATTTCAGCCAGTTGGTTTGCCACGGGCTCTGCCAAGCCGGCGGCATCGGTTGCCGCATAAAGCGTAGATTTGATTTCCCCGGTGCGAACCACCATACGCTGTTCCAATTGGACTGGCAGAGTGCTGGTTTTGTAGCTGTTGCCGCTTTTCGCAATCACAATCTGGTTGCCGTTATTGCTCAGAAAACGCAAAGCGAGCAAGCTTCCGTCGGCGGCGATTTCAGATTGCACCTCTTTACCGACAGAGAGTTTGCGCAATGGTTCGGCGTCTTTATTTTTGAGCAAATAGTTAGTGGCCGCGCTGTCTTCCACATTCAGTCTGTGCAATAGCTCGGCTACCGTATCGCCGCGCTGTACGCGCTCATTGCGCCAAAAGACCGCCGCGCTCAAACCGGATGTTTTCGCCAAATTCGGCAAAGCAATTTCTTCAACCACGGTTTTTTGTCCAGCCGTATCGAACACCGTTTGCGGCATGATGCCAAATGCGGTTATCACACTTAACAAGGGCACGGTGGATAAGGTGACGAACCAGCGCAATTTTATTTTGTGTTCTTGTGACAAGGTCTTTTGCGGTAACATTCGCGGCTCCCGATGCAGCATTTTGATTGTGACGGAACAGGCTGTTCGTCAAATTTGGCGCTACTCTACCAGAAAGTGCCACAGCTTCAAAATCCGCCTGTTGGCTAGAAAAGTGATGCGCAAGCGGCTTGGGGGTGTCGATGAATGGTTAAAAAGAACAGGCAAACGGCACACGATATTTTAAGTGAACAACAAAATTTAGAGATATGACTCAGCAAGAATCCCTGGAAATCATCAAGCGTGGCGCAGACGAACTGCTGCTGGAAACTGAACTGAAACAAAAGCTCGCGCAAAATCGTCCGCTCCGCATTAAGGCTGGTTTCGATCCCACTGCGCCAGACCTGCATCTAGGTCACACCGTGCTGCTCAATAAGATGCGCCAGTTGCAGGACTTGGGACATCATGCGTTATTCCTGATTGGCGATTTTACCGGCATGATCGGCGATCCCACGGGTAAAAACGCCACCCGTCCGCCGTTGACGCGTGAGCAGGTGCTTGCCAATGCGCAAAGCTACCGCGAACAAGTATTCAAAGTGCTGGACCCGGATAAAACCGAAGTGGTGTTCAACTCCGCCTGGATGGATCAATTCAGCGCGGTCGATTTGATTCGCTTGGCGGCCACTCACACCGTGGCGCAGATGCTGGAACGCGACGACTTTTCCAAGCGTTACAAGGGCAACCAGCCCATCGCCATTCACGAATTTATCTACCCGTTGGTGCAAGGCTACGACTCGGTTGCACTTAAGGCCGACATCGAATTGGGCGGCACCGACCAGAAATTCAATTTGCTCATGGGGCGGGAGTTGCAAAAGCACTACGGCCAGCCGTCGCAGTGTGTGCTGACCATGCCGCTGCTGGAAGGGTTGGATGGCGTCAACAAGATGTCCAAATCGCTGGGCAACTATGTCGGTATCACCGACACGCCGACCGATATGTTCGGCAAACTGATGTCCGTTTCCGATGATTTGATGTGGCGCTATTTCGACCTGCTGTCTTTCCGTAGCCTGGCGCAACTCGCCAATTTCAAGGAGGAGGTGGCGAACGGCCGCAACCCGCGCGACATCAAGGTATTGCTGGCGCAGGAGATCGTGACCCGTTTCCACTCTCAAAAAGCAGCGGTAGACGCGCTGGCCGAATTTGAAGCGCGCTTCCAGAAAGGTGTGTTGCCGGAAGATATGCCGGAAATTACCGTCACCAGTACGGATGGGCGCATCGGTATTGCTCAGCTGCTCAAGCAGGCCAATCTCGTCGCGAGCACTTCGGAAGCTTTGCGCATGATAGAGCAGGGCGGAGTCAGGCTCGACGGCGAGAAGGTCAGCGACAAGGCTATGCAACTCAAGGCGGGTGCGGTGGTTGTAGCGCAAGTCGGCAAGCGCAAGTTCGGGCGGATAACCGTAGGTTAATATTATTGGCGAATCACTCGCTGTGCTGGGATTTTTAACTTCTTTGCTGCGGAAAGCATACCGTCGTCTAATGTGGCAATGAATTCCATCCCGTTGTTGTGTGCGACCGCCAGATGTAGCGCATCAGGGCCGCGAAGTTGGGTGGAGAAATTGGCGACATACTCCTGTGCCAGATCGAAGTCCTTGCCGCTTGGAGTAAGCACCTCCAACGAAGCCGCGATAATCGAAGTAAACTCGGCAATCAAATGCTTTCCCTCTCCAGCTGTTAATGTACCCATGCGCACATCGCGAGAAATCAGACTGGCAAATTCAACGCTAGTCCATTTGCTGGCCGAGAGCGTTCCTGCTGTTTGTCGGGAAATAAAATCTGCAACTTTCGCGGAAGTCGCTTCCTGCCTGAATAGTGGGGTCAAAAAACTGGTATCCAGATAAATCATTCTGCATCACGCAATTCACGTAACGATTTGGCGCTGCTGCTTTCCCACGCGGGAACTTGTTGGCGTAACGCTGCCAGCCGTTGCAGCGGTATAGCTTGCTTGAGAGGGCTGGCAGGAAGTACGCGGGCGACAGCGCGACCATGCCGAGTGATCAGAACTTCTTCGCCGGACTCGACTGCGTTGAGCAACTCGCTCAAGTGCGCTTTGGCGTGAGCCAGACTCACTGAATTCATGTCGTCGCCCCTTTGTGACTATAAATGTAGTCACATGGTATGTGGAATTTAGCACGAATGCAAGTAAATATCATGGGTCGTATGGTGAGTTGGTTAATATTGGCGAGGGTGACGAAAATTGTCAGTCGATTGACGTAAAACTGTATGCGCCTTAACTCTGCAAGGTCATTGTGCTGAGAAATACATAATAAATTTATGTACTTGCGTGGAAAATGGCTATTGGCATGCATCCTGCATTAAACTACCCGCACACCCCGTGTGTACCCTTCAAATCTTTAAGGAGAATTAACATGAAACAAGTACAAAAAGGTTTTACCCTGATTGAGTTGATGATCGTGGTTGCGATCATCGGTATCTTGGCTGCGGTAGCGATTCCTGCTTACCAGGACTACATCATCAAAACCAAATTGGGTAAAGCGGCTGCTTCCATCGATTCAGTGAAGTTGGCTGTAGTTGATTTCAATCAGAGTCAAGGTGGTATGAATGCAACCACCTTTCCTAATGCCGCTGTGGCTAACACTGCGGGTAACGCCTGGACTTCGTTGGGCTTGAGTGGCCCCGCAACGACAACAGCCGAAGTAACGGGTGTGGGTGTTGCCGCTGGTACAGGCGCGATCACTATCACGCTGGCGGCTATGTCTAATGCGATCCCTGCCGGTACAACAGTTACATTTACTCCGGTTTTTGGAACAACCAATGTGAATTGGACTGCAACATGTAGCGTGACAGCCGCTACTGCGCCTATGATGGGTAAAGCTTTTGGTTGCCCATAATTTGTCTGACGTTGCTTGAACGCGAAACCCCTCCTTGGAGGGGTTTTTATTTTTGGCAGGTAAACTTATCGGTGTGGTTTCATCATGAATAATTGCCAGAATTTATATTTTCCGCGAGACCGAATCAAGGCGCTGGTATTGCTGGTATTGCTAGGGCTGGTCTATCTGCCGTTTATCAACAATCCCCTGGTTTTCGATGACTTAACCTTTTTCAAATACCCGATCACTTATTATGCCGATGCGAATTTTGATTTCACTTTTCGCTGGTTTCCCTATACCACGCTGGGGGTGACTTGGGCATTTTTCGATGAAGCTCCACCTGCTTTCCGTCTGTTAAATTTGTTGTTGCACGGCATGAATGTGTTGATGTTGCTGCTGGTGCTGCGTCTGTGGATTGCGCTTTTTGTGGAGGAACCCGCCCGGCAAAAAATGGCCAACTGGGGCGCGTGGTTAGGCGCACTGGTGTTTGCCTGTCATCCCTTGGCCGTGTACGGCACAGGCTATCTAATGCAGCGCAGCATTTTGATGGCCACCTTATTTACCCTGCTCATGCATCTGGCTTACTTTCGCGGCTTGCTGGAAGGGGATAAGCGCTATGCAGCGCTGGCTGTGGCAGCCTATTTTTTGGCTGTGTTCAGCAAAGAACACAGCCTGTTGATACCCGCAATTTTGTTACCGATAACCTGGGTTCTGCGTGAGCAGATCAAGCTGTCGAAGCGCGCATTATTGGCAACCTGGCTAGCGTTGGGAGTAATTGCGCTGATCGTGGTGCTGCGCGCCAAAGGCATATTCGGCCAGACTTACGAAATAGATGCCGCGGCATTGATCGGCCAGCAAGACTTGCTCAAAGGTTTGCCCATGCTGCATTTGTTGAGCGTGCTCACCCAGGCCGGGCTGTTCTTCAAATACTGTTTGCTGATGCTGGTTCCGAATCCCGCATGGATGTCGATCGACATGCGTGAAACGTTCATACTCTCGTGGCGTGACTGGACGAGCTGGTTGGGACTGCTGGCATTTATCGGCTATGGCGTGTTTGCCCTTAGCTGTATTTTGCGTAAGGGCCGTATGGCCTTGCTGGGCTTGGCTTTGCTTTACCCTTGGCTGTTGTTTATAACCGAATTTTCCGCGATTCGGGTACAGGAAATTTTTGTGCTGTACCGGACTTATTTGTGGTTGCCCGGATTTATGCTGTTGCTGCCGCTGTTGGTGAGTTCATGGCCGGACAAAAAAATCATGCTGACAGGAGCGTTGACGGCAATGCTATTAGTGCCGTTGGCATGGAATCGATTGTGGGTGTTTGCCGATAACTACCGCTTATGGGAAGACGCGGTGCAGTTATTGCACGGAGAAGATCGTTTGGGCGCGCAGCGCATCTATTACAACCACGGCTATTTCGGGGTGCTGAAAAATGGAGACTGGGGGAGCGCGATTGAGGATTACAAAAAATCGATACAAATCAGCTCGGCTTTCCCCAAGGTGAAAATGGCGCTGGCAGGAGCTTACGCAAATGTGGGGCGCAATCAGGAGGCGCTAGCCGTGTACGAGCAAGCCATTGCGGATGACCCCAAGGATGCCGAGGCATACTATGGCAAGGCCATCTTTTTGAAAAAAATGCGCGACGACAAGGGCGCGTTCATGAATATGCAGAAAAGTTGCGACTTGGGCAATGGGATGGCTTGCGCGATGATGAGCATGGGGAGTGCAATCAAGAACAATCCGCGCTAATTTTTTTTGCGTTGCGCCGCCGCAATTTCTTTGAATTGTTTAAGCTCGGTCTCTATCGTCGAGAGTTCGTAGTAATCCGTTCCCGCTTGTTTGGCGAGTTCAAGTTGTTCTATCGCGCCGCGTAAATAGCCGTGCAAAATGTAGTTGTAGGCCAACGCGTGGTGTTCTTCCTGGGTTCTTCCCAGCGCGGCAAATGTTCTGGCCTGTAGTTCGTACAGGTAAGCATCGTTGGGGTGGACGAGGATTTGTTCATTCAGCAACTTGAGCGTTTCTGCAAATCTCCGGTCTTGCAGCAAAACTTCGGCATAGTCATAGACGAGTGCGCGGTGTTGTGGGAAGTTTTGTGTGGCGGTGCGATAGAACTCGTCTATATTTTTTGCTTGCCCGGTGTTGCGTTTAATCTTGCCGGCCAAGGTGGTGATCATGGCATTGCCGGGTGCTTGCTGCTGCAAAATGGCAAATTCTTTTGCGGCCTTTTTTTCTTGTTTGTTGCGCAGCAAAGCCAGCACCAGTCCATACCGGTTGGCTATGGAATTGCCAAATTTTTGCTCGCCCAATGCCGACGTAAAGTAAACGAGGGCTTCAGCCGGAGTTTTTAGCGTGGCATTTAGCTTGGCGCGCACCAGTTGAAAGCTGAGGCTGTCCGGCACCGGATGAAAAGGAAGTTGCTGCACGCGGTTGCCCACATCGGCGATACGTTCCGCGGTAATGGGGTGGGTGCGCAAGTAAGTGGGCGTATTCCCTTCCAGCAGTCGTGTCGCTCTTTGCATTTTCTCAAAAAAGGCGGGCATGGCGCGCGCGTCGAAGCCGGTTTTTTGCAAAGTCGTCAGGCCTATGCGGTCCGCTTCTTCTTCGTGAGTGCGGGTGAAATTGAGTTGTCGTTGCAAGGCGCCGCCTTGCGCGCCATAGATGGCGGCAGTGGCCGCCTGCGGGTTGTTGCGCGCGGCGAGAATGGCGATGGCAATGGCGGCCATTGCGGCCAGCGTATCGTATTTTTGCCCGGCCACCATTCTGGCCAAGTGATGTTGGGTGACGTGAGCAATTTCATGCCCCAGCACGGAAGCCAGTTCCGACTCGTTTTCCGCGAGCAGGATCAGCCCGGTATTGACGCCGATGAAACCTCCCGGCATGGCAAAGGCATTGATAGCGCTATCGTTAATCGCAAAGAATTCAAAAGGCCGCGCGGGTTCACCGCTGTTGGAAACCAGCAAATTTCCCAGTTGATTGAGATAGTCGGCAATTTCGGCATCGTCCAGATAACTTTTGTCGGCGCGTATCTGGAACATACTTTGCTCGCCGATCTGGCGTTCCTGCTGCGGGGAGATCATCTCTTGCGAGACATCGCCGAGGTCGGGCAAGCCGTCGGCGTAAGAGGCCGGATGGATGAGGCAAAATAAAAGTGGCAGGATTTTTTTCATGACCGCAATGATAACCGTTTTGGAGAATCTGGACACCGCTAGCCATAAGCCGCAAAATGCGCGCCTTTAAGGCATCTCTGAAATCCATATTCTGTCATTCCGGCGAATTATTTAGAGGCGACCTTTAGCAGATTTAGAGTGGCCTGCGTGGCGATTCATACGCTTCATGCCTACTGCCGACACGGGATAGGGGCGGGCATGGGGAAATTTATTAATCCGGGATGGCTATTGCCTCGCCCGTTTGGATGACAATGAAAAGCATAGGAAAATACGAAATTGTCAAAGAGTTGGGGCGCGGTGCGACCAGCACCGTGTATCTGGCGCTCGATCCTTTCAATAATCAGCAAGTGGCGCTGAAATTGTTTAATTTTGAGATGTTGCGCGACGAAAGTCCCACCTCCAAGATTTTCCGCAAATTGCTTCTGACCGAAGCTTCGTTGGCGGGAAAATTATCCCATCCGCATATTGTGAAGATTCATGACGCAGTGCTGGATGGCGAAATGAATTACATGGTGATGGAATACGTCGATGGCGCAACACTGGAGCGTTATGCGCAAGTGGATCACTTGCTGGCGCTGAGCCGGATTGCGGAAATCATCTACAAATGTTGCAAAGCGTTGGAGTACGCCCAATGCCAAGGCGTCATCCACCGCGACATCAAACCGGCCAATATTTTGCTGCGCGGCGAAAGCGACATCAAGATATCCGACTTTGGCTCGGCGGTGATTGAAAGCCAGCAAACCACACAGGTGAGCGGTGTGGGCTCGCCCGCTTATATGTCTCCCGAGCAAATCAAGGAACAGGCGCTGACCCATCAGACGGACATTTACTCGCTGGGCGTGACCATGTACCGCATGTTGACCGGCAGGCTGCCTTACGATGCGGCGAACAACTACAGCATGATTTACCAGGTCATGAACATCGATCCGCCGTTGCCCAGCACCTTTAGACCCGAGATTCCAGCGGAGCTGGATGCCATTGTGATGCGCGCCATGAGCAAGGCCAGAGAGTGTCGTTATCAGACCTGGGACGAGTTTGCGCGCGATCTGGTTGCATTTTTCAGCCACAGGGTTGAGACGCAGGTGGAGATTTTTGATACCGAGAAGTTTGACACGTTACGCTCGTTATCTTTTTTCAAAAATTTTAGCGATGTCGAGTTATGGGAGGTGTTGCGCATCAGCGAGTGGCACAAATATCCCAAAGATAAACGCATCATTTCCGAGAATGACGCGGGACGGTATTTTTATACTCTGGCGCATGGCTCAGTGGCGGTGCTGAAAAATGGAAGATTGCTGAGCATGTTGCACCAGGGAGAATGTTTCGGAGAAATGGCCCATCTTTCCGAGCAAGATGCCAAGCGCACCACGGATGTCGTCGCCCAAACGGATGTCATGTTGATCGAGATTGATCCCGCGGTGTTGCTGCAAGCTACACAGGAATGTCGTTATCAGTTTAGCGATGCGTTTTTGCGCATGTTGGTGCAGCGATTGGCGGTGGCCAATGTTCGTATTTCACAATTGTTGAGTGATAATCTCGAAGCAATTTAATAATTGGAGCATTAATCAAAAATGAACAACTACAAAAATATCACCGTCGCTGAATTACAGACTTTGCGGGCAACGGAAACAATACAGCTGGTAGATGTGCGCACCGATGCGGAAATGGCGTACGGAGTTATCAAAGGCGCGGTGAAGATGCCCTTGCACTTGTTGCCCATGCGCTTGGCGGAATTGAACGCCGCCATGCCTACCGTATTTTATTGTCAGATGGGCGGGCGCTCCGCACAAGCCGCGGCGTTTGCAGCGAATCAGGGGATTGCCAGCGTGTATAACTTGCAGGGCGGCATTATGGCTTGGGCGCAGTCGGGCGAAGAGATCGTCGCGTGAACGCTATGGCATTTGATGCCGAACTGGATGTGCGGCAATTAGCGTGTCCCTTGCCAATTCTGCGCGCCAAAAAATCGTTGGCCGCAATGCAGGGCGGGCAGGTGTTGAAAGTGACCGCGACCGATAAAAAATCGCCGGATGATTTCGTCGATTTTTGCCGCAAGACGGGTAATGAACTATTGTTTTCGGATGTGCACGGCGACGAGTTTGTTTTTCTGATTCGCCGACGCTCAGCGTAGGTCTGGGTGTTTGCTGCGATAAACGTGCGGGTGTTTTCTGGACAGACGCGTCCCTGTACTACGTTTGCAACGATGCGCATCCTTTGGGCCGGTTTATTCCTTTAATTGAAGTGGCCGGTCATACGGACAACCAGAGCGGAGTAAAGGCAAACCTGAAGCTGTCGCAGGAGCGCGCCAAGGCTGTGGTGACCGCGCTGCTTGGGCAGGGAGTGGCCGCGGCGAGGCTCACCCCGGCAGGCTATGGGCAGGACAAGCCGGTGGTCGACAATCGCAGCGGGGAAGGTCGCGCCAGGAATCGCCGTGTGGAGCTAGTCAAGAGGTAGTCGCAACCAAAAAACAAACCTCGGTTCAATGCGGCGCAAGAATCAGTCCGGGACACCCAGCGCGGTGTCGAATATTGGCTTGTGAGTGAGGAATTGGGACAAGGTGAAAGCAGCCGTCGGCTGCATGTTGATACAAGTCATTTTGATGTTGACCGTTAGACAAGTGCGCGCCAATTTATCCAGCCAGTCGTAATAGGCCGGGGCAATGACGGGCACACTCGCCAGATCGAAGAAAATACACTCGCCCCGCTCCTGTTGCACATGCATGACGATCTCGCGGATGAGTGCGCCATCGTCCCCTGTATTCATGCTGCGCAAAGGCTCGAGCAGATAATTGCCCTTGCCGATATGCGTCAGGTGCACCCCCAAAATGGACATTAGTCGGTCTTTTGACCGACATGGATACCCATACGCAAGAAAGCCTCTTTTAATCCGTCAGACAGGCTTGAGCGGGTGGTCACCCCGGTTAAATCGATGTTCAGACTCACCAGTGCGCGGGCTATTTCGGGGTGAATGCCCGTGATGATCGCGTCGGAACCCATCAGTTGCACCGCTCGCACCATCTGAATCAGGTGGTGGGAAACTTGCGAATCGATATTTTTTACTCCGGTCAAATCCATCACAACCGCGCGTGCACGATCTCTGGCGATACGATTGAGCAGCGCCTCCATGACCAGCATGGTGCGACTGGAATCCAGCGTGCCTATAATGGGCAGCGTCAACACGCCATCCCAAATTTCGGTGATCGGAGTGGAGGTTTCGCGCAACTCTGATTCCTGAGCTTTCAGCGTATTTTCACGTTCGCTCAAATAAGTGCGGAATATTGCCATGATCAGCTCGTCAAAATGCTGGGCAAAAAACAGCAGAACCGAGCGCGATTGGGTGAAGATGATGCCGCTGTCACGCTCCAGCGCCGAGATCAGACTGTATTGCAAGTGCTGTGCATAACGCACCACATCCTCCACATGCCCGCCACGCATCAACATGCGTTGCGCAAGACCCGAAAAA
The DNA here is from genome assembly GCA_964639585.1 of uncultured Gallionellaceae bacterium. Classification (GTDB taxonomy): domain Bacteria; phylum Pseudomonadota; class Gammaproteobacteria; order Burkholderiales; family Gallionellaceae; genus PALSA-1006. The sequence continues at coordinate 25,560 of CAZXDK010000029.1, forward strand.
AACATTTCCAGCGCGTGAAATTGCGGTGTTGTGCGCTTGGTGGGATCTTTTGCAGCAAGCAGGCCGGCTATCAGATTGACGAACTCGCCGCTCAAATCGGCAACTTCATCCTCGTCCATCAGTTTATTATCCGCGCAAAAAAACTCACGCCCGGTTTCCTCCAACTGCGAGGAGATGTTGCCTATTTTTAAAGCAAACAACGCTGTCAATTTTTCGCTGACTTCCTTTTTTTGCATCATTTTTCTCCCTTTAACCTATCGTGCAAACACAAACCGACTGATCATCCGACATCCGCCCCATGATATTACCCAACGTGTACGCAATCAACTGCGGATGCTGATTAAACAAGCCGACGAAATTGGCCGCATCCCAATTTCGTCGGATGCCGTCGCTCGTGGTAAGAATGACGCTTTTCTTGCCAAAATCCGACTGCGATACGGTTGTCGTGCGATGCTCTCGCCCCAGTATTCCGGGCGCAAAAGCAATATGTTGAAACTGCTCCTGATCGTAAATATGCGCATTCATATCGCCCACGCCGGACAGGCGCAAATTGCATTTTGCCAGATCGATTTCCCCGGTAATGGCGACAGCGCCGCGCGTATTGACGAGTTGCCTGTCTACCATTCCCAGCATCGTTTCGGGGGACTCAAAATTTATCAAGTGCGTCGCCAAATCCGCCGTTGCCGCCTGCGCCTCTTCGCCGTGACCCAGTCCGTCCAGATGTAACCAGCGCAGTATTTTGCCTGCTCTTTGCAGATAAATTCTATCGCCGTTATAGCGTTCGTCCGACAAGGAGCGGGAGAAGAGTCCAAATTTAAAACCGGATTTTGCCTCTTTGTTTTCCTTGTTCAAATAAAACCGCGCGAGGATCACCGTGCCGTTCCATTTTTTTGCTTGCCCCAACTGTTCTTCCTGGGTGTAAATATACGACTCATCGCTTAAGCGTCGAATCGCCCCCAAGCCTTTACCCAGAGTATTCACCGTTGAGTAGCCATCCTTTTCTGCGTTAGCCAGATTAGGAATACCCGGACCGTAATCCAAAGAAAGCAAATCCAACACTGCTCCGGGCTGTTTCCACAGTTGCACCATGCCGCGACCGGCGGCATGTTTCACGTTATTGCTGACCAGTTCGGAAGCCACCAACAGCATGTTTTCCTGCTTCAGATGATCGACCCCAAGACGCTGGGTGATGGCGACCAGCTTCGAGCGCAACAGAATTAACGAGCTTTCGCTTTGTGTCGCGCTGTTGAATAACAGCTTGCAATCGACAGCGCTGTCGAATACCTCAGACAAAGGATACTTTCACGGCGCAGTCCGGCCCGCAAACTTGCGTATCGCCTCGGTGACACAGGGATACCACCGCCCGACCACGGCCGCGGTGTTTGGCTTCGTAGAGAGCGCTGTCGGCCTGATGGATAAAGCCTTCCAGAGTCAGGTCGTGCGGTGTCTGCTGATCAATAGTGGCTATGCCGATACTGACCTTGCCCTCCATTGATAGTATTACCTGCTTCGCTTTTTCACATGCCGTGCTGAAATCGGCATGGATCATCATGGCAAATTCGTCCCCGCCGAATCGAAATGCATAATCCACATCTTCCCGAATCACACTGCGCAAAATATGCGCCATCTTGTTCAAATAGGCGTCACCGAACAGATGCCCATGTGCGTCATTGATGTGCTTGAAGAAATCCAAATCCAGCATTAACAGCGAAAGTGGAGATGTTTTCTGGCGCATGGTATGGCGAAACGCCTGCTTTAATTTTTCATCAAACGCGCGCCGATTCGGCAACATAGTGAGCGGATCCGTCTCGGCTTCACGAATGGAGGCTTGCAACTCTGCCTGACGACTTTGCAGTTTCACTTGCAACTCAGCCAGTTCCCGTTCGGTATTCGCGAGCGTCTCTTGCAGGTGACGCGCCATGGCTTCATTGCGTTGATTCAATATTTCAGGATCGATAGCCTCGGTAGATTTGCGCAGATATTCGCACAACTGATCGAGCGAAGATTTGTCCACCGCCGGGAACTTTGCGACGAGAAACTCGCTATCTCCCCAGCGGACTCGCAGTTCATTGTTTTTCAGGTGGACGCTGACAGGGAAAGGTTGACCTGAACAAGCGCCAGACAAGGGTAAACGCTGGCTCAATTCCAGGCCGGCAAGCGCGGCTCCGAAGGCGCTGCCTTGGAGATACGCTACGCTTTCCATAAGAAAGCCGACAAAATTTCGCAGATCGGGTTCGATCACCAAATTTAGCCGCATGAGCTCGACTGATTTCACAGCACCTCGCCACATTGGTTCAGGTGGACTTTATAAAGGACATATCAAACTTGGTCAATCCCCTTAAGGTATCTGGATAGCCGAACATCCGCCGAGACCGATTAACTATAGACCGATTGACTATCGCCCGGCACTTTGCCACACTGCGCCCATGTCTTCCACCCTCAGAAAATTTGTTGCGATATGGCTGCTGCTATGGCTGCCGCTATTTAGCGCAAGCGCCTTGGCTGCCAGTGTGTCCATGCAGATGCCGCAGGGCGGTTATGCGCGCGAGACCGTCGCATCGCCTGCGCTGACCGGCATGGAGGAGGGGGGCGAGCATTGCCAGCATGCCGGTCTGACTGCGGCGGAACAGAAGCAAACTCCTTCCTGTAATGCTTGTGGCGTGTGCCATTTGGCTTGTACTGCTTATCTGGCGGTTCCTGCTGTAGAGTTGTTTTCCATGCAAACGACTGCGCGCGAAACTACGCCATATCTGTTTGCCTTTCACTCCGTTTCTTCCACTCCGCTGCTTCCACCACCGCTCGCCCGCGTCTAACTCGGGACGAGTCCGTCTGTTGTTTTCGTAGTCTGAATTCTCGTCCCGCCTGGTGCGGCAGCCGCTTGCGGCTGTCCGTCGGCATTGCACAGCAACGGGATGCGGATCATGAAATTACTATTAACAATTTTCACCATGCTATGCGCACTCTGGTTTACGCCAGTCGGCGCGGAGCAACTATTGGGCGGCGATCTCGGCGGATTGCTGGACTATGCGCGCGAGCACAATCCCGAATTGGCGGCGGCGCGTTACGAGGCCGTCGCGGCGCAACAACGTGCCGAGCCTGCGGGTGCGTTGCCCGACCCGGTGCTGCGCACCGAATTGCTGGATGTTAGCAATCAAGGCATGACCGGCCCTAGCCTGTTGCCCGGGCAAGGAGGCGGCACGCGCTATTTATTGATGCAGAGCCTGCCCTGGTTCGGCAAGCGCGATCTGCAACGCAACATTGCCGCCGCGCAAGCTGCGCAAAGCGGCGGGCAAATAGCGGCGAGTTGGGCCGAATTGGCGAGCCGCATCAAACAGGCTTACGCCATGCACTACAACGCCACGGCCAGTGCGCGTCTGGCGCAGCAAACTTTGGTTTTGCTGGACAATCTGGAACAAAGCGCCCAGACGCGTTATGCCAGCGGACTCGGCACGCAACAGGATGTGATCCGCGTGCAGATCGAAAAAACCATGTTGCGCGGCGAACTGATCGCGCTGCAAAACGAGCGTCACCATACCCACGCGCGACTGAACACCTTGCTGGCGCGTCCGGCCTATGCCGTGCTGGCCGACCCGGCGCAATTGCGCGACTTGCCGCCTGCCGCCAAGCTGGATGAAGCGCCATTGCAGGAACGTTTGCGCGCGCGCAACCCGCAGTTGCAAATTGCCGAAGCGAACGCACAGTCGGCCGCAAACAGTCGCGAGCTGGCCTACGCCAACCGATACCCGAACTTCACTCTGGGCGTTGCGCCTACCCAGTCCGGCAGCGCAATCAAAAGCTGGGACCTGATGCTTGAGCTCAACATTCCGCTGCAACAGTCCGCGCGCCGCGCGCAAGAACGCGAGGCGGAAGCCATGCTGTCCGCCTCGAACGCGCGCAAAGAGGTCGCACTCAACCAGATACAGTCTGACTTGTCGGAAGCCCTCTCCGCGCTGGAAGCGGCACGCCAGACCGAAGCGCTCATCGCCACACGTTTGTTGCCGCAGGCGGAGCTCATCTGGCAATCCGCGCTGGCCGGTTATGAAACCGGCAAAGTGGAATTCGCCATGCTGATCGAAGCGCAGAAACAGATACTGAAAGTGCGCCAGCAACAACTGCAAGCGCAAACGGACATGCAGTTGCGTCTGGCCGACATCGAAAAATTGTTAGGAGAAGAATTATGAACAAGCTCGGCAAATTGACTCTGGGTATCCTGCTGTTGCTGGGCGTGGCCGCCGCCGGATACTGGTTCGGCACGCACGCGGCTTCCGGGACAAAGGCGAGCGCAAGCGCGGCCAACCCCGCACGCAAGGTGTTGTACTACCGCAATCCGATGGGTTTGCCGGACACCTCCCCGGTGCCGAAAAAAGATGCCATGGGCATGGACTACGTGCCGGTATATGCGGGCGACGAGGTCGCCACTCTGCCCGCCATCAGCCCCGAAAAAATACAAAAGCTGGGCGTAAAGAGCGAGGCGGCGGCGTTGCGCGAACTGGGCAACACGCTACGCGTAAACGGCCGCATCGAGATCGACGAGCGGCGCAGCTACACCATCGCGCCGAAATTCGAAGGCTGGGTAGAACGCCTGTACGTGAACACGACCGGCCAGACGGTTAGCAAAGGGCAAGCCTTGTTCGACGCATACAGCCCCGACTTGATCTCGGCTCAACGCGAACATGCGCTGGTCGTGCAGGGTTTGGCCGCATTGAAAGACGCCGATGACGAGGTGCGGCAAAGCATGCAGCGCCTCGCCGAATCCAGCGCCGCGCGCCTGAAAAACTGGGACATCGCCGATATGCCTGCCGCTTCCGGCGATGCGCGACCGCACATAACCTTCCATGCCCCCGTCTCCGGCATCGTGCTGGAAAAGAAAGCCGTGCAAGGCATGCGCTTCATGCCGGGCGAGATGCTGTACCAGATCGCCGACCTGTCCTCGGTGTGGGTCGTCGCTGAAATACCGGAACAGGACATCGCCCATGTACAGCCCGGCAGCCGCGCGCGGATCAGCGTCGATGCCTGGCCCGCGCACACCTTCGATGGCCGCGTGGACTTCATCTACCCGACGCTGAACAGCGCGACGCGCACAGTGCAGGTGCGCATGCAGATCGGCAACCCCAAAGGCCTGCTCAAGCCAGCCATGTTTGTCAACGCGCAGATCGAGGCGGGCAAAGGCGGCAAGGTGCTGGCTGTGCCCACCTCGGCGGTGATCGACAGCGGCACGCGGCAAGTGGTGCTGGTACGTCTGGCGGAAGGGCGCTTCGAGCCGCGTACGGTCACGCTCGGCAGCCGCAGCGAGGATTACATCGAGGTATTGGCCGGTATCGCGCAAGGCGAACAGGTGGTGACCTCCGCCAACTTCCTCATCGACGCCGAGAGCAATCTCAAAGCGGCGCTCGGCGGCTTGAGCCATGCACACGGCGACACAACGCAAGGCCAGACGCCAGCCACAGAACAAACCAAGCCCGCCGGAGTGGGGCATCAGGGGTTAGGCACGCTGGAATCCATCAATGCCGATGGCAGCGTCAGCATCACGCACGAAGCGATCAAAACGCTGGGCTGGCCGGGCATGACCATGGACTTCGCACTGGCCAACTCCTCGCTGGCGCAAGGTATCCAACCGGGCACGGCGATCAGCTTCGAACTGGTCGAACGCAAACCGGGCGAATATGTAATCACCAAGCTGCAAGTGAAGAAACCCGCGTCTCACGAGGAGCACTGACATGCTGAATGCCATCATCGACTGGTCGGCGCGCAACCGTTTTCTGGTGCTGCTCGCCACGTTGTTCATCACGCTGGCGGGCATTTACGCGCTGGCAAAAACGCCGCTGGATGCGCTGCCGGATTTGTCCGACGTGCAGGTGATCGTGTACACCGAGTACCCCGGCCAGGCGCCGCAAGTGGTGGAAGATCAGGTCACTTACCCGCTCACCACCTCGATGATTT
>CAZXDK010000030.1:0-30621 GCA_964639585.1 uncultured Gallionellaceae bacterium
AAATGCTGCCCACTTCCCCCTTTGTAAAGGGGGATTGAGGGGGATTTTTGCACTCGGATGAAGTTCAAATCCCCCCTAGCCCCCCTTTGCAAAGGGGGGAATGCAGCTTCGCAATCCTGCATGGCGCCAATGAATAATCCGGGATAAAACCTGAGCCCCCAGTACTCCCATCCGTGTTCATCCGTGGCTAAAAAATTGCTCACTTCAGATTCACGCTCACCGTCGCCGTCGCGCCAATCCGCAGCGGATGCTCGGCATCGGTTGGGGCGAGCTTGATGCGCACCGGCACGCGCTGGGCGATCTTCACCCAGTTGCCGGTGGCGTTTTGCGGCGGCAGCAGCGAGAAGGCCGTGCCCGTGCCACCGCTGATGCTTTCCACCGTGCCCTTGAAATGCTGGCCGGGATACATGTCGATCTTGATGTTCACCTCTTCGCCGGGGTGGATGCCGGGCAACTCGGTTTCTTTAAAGTTCGCGTCGATGTGGAAACTGTTGTCCGCAATCAGCGCAAACAGCGGCGCGCCCACGCCGACCAGCGAACCTTCGCTCAGCGAAAGATTGCTGAGTTGGCCGTCCTGCGCGGCGGTGACATGCGCGTGCGCCAAGTCGAGTTTGGCTTGGGCGATGGCTGCTTGTGCTTTCAGCACGTCGGCGCGCTCTGCCGTGTTGGCGGGGGCGGAGAGCGCCTTGTTCAGTTTGGCGCGCGCCTGATCCAGCGCGGCCTGCAAGGCATGCACGCGCGCTTGCGTATCGTCGGACGATTGCTGGCTGAGGAAATTTTGCCCGACCAGTTCTTTGCTGCGCGCCAGCGTGGCGCGGGCGTTGGCAAGGTCGCCCTCGGTTTGTGCCACCTGTGCTCTAGCCGCGTTGATTTCGGCAGTGTCCTGACGGGCGTTTTGCATGGCTTGCGCCAAGTCGGCCTGCGCGCGGGTCAGCGCGATGGCGAACGGCTCCGGGTCAATGTCGAACAGCGCATCGCCTTTACGCACGCGCTGGTTGTCGCCGACATGCACGGCGATGACGCGCCCGGCCACCAGCGAGGCCACATTCACGACATCGGCACTGAGGTAGGCGTTCTCGGTGCTGCGCGTATTGCCTGTGAAATAGGCGTAGGCGACGCCGCCGAGCAGGGCAAGCAGCACACCTCCCGCCGCGATAAATTTTCTCATGCGTATGCTCCCGGTTTGCCGCGTATGTTGTCCAGCACGTCGAGCGCGGTCTGGATTTCTTCCCTGCTCAATCCGGCTAGTGGTTAGCTTGCTAATTATTGTGGCGCAATGCGCGCGGGTTGTCGAGGCGGCTACAGCAGTGCGGATTTTGCTGGCGTATACTTCGGGCGGGATGATGAAGACGGGGATAGGCGATGAACCCAGAACGAGAAGCCGGATTGACGGAAGCGGAGACCTTGCGGCAGCAACTTCTGCTGAAGGAATTCATGCTGGATCATGCGCATGAGGCGGTTTACCTGATCGATGCAAACCGGCGCTTTGTCTATGTCAACGCGGAGGCCTGCCGTGCCTTGGGCTACAGCCGCACAGAGCTGCTCGGTCTTGGCGTGCCGGACATCGATGCGCACTATTCCGCAGAGGAGCTTCTCGCGGTGCAAGACAGGGGCGTAGCCGAGGGCACGGTCAGGCATGAAACCCGGCACCGGCGGCGCGACGGCAGCACGTTTCCGGTGGAAATTCAGAGTTCGTCGTTTGAATTCCAAGGGCAATCGTTGGGAGTGGCGTTTGTACGCGACATCAGCGAGCGCAAGGCCAGCGAGGAGGCCTTGCGCTCCAGCGAAGAGCGCATGCGGCTGTTCTTCGAGCGCCAGTTGGTCGGCATGGCGATCACTTCGCCGGAAAAGGGCTGGCTGCGCGTTAACCAGAAAATCTGCGATATGCTGGGCTACACGGCTGACGAACTGTTCAAACTGAGCTGGGCGGACGTGACGCATTCGGACGATTTGCCCGCTGATGTGGCGCAGTTCAAGCAGATGTTGCAGGGGGAAATCGACAGCTACACCGTGGAAAAACGTTATATCCGCAAGGATGGCGGCATTGTGTATGCCGCGCTTTCCATCGGTTGCGTGCGCAAGGCGGATGGCGCGGTGGATTATGTGCTGGCGCTGATCGAGGATGTCTCCGCGCGCAAGCATGATGAGATGAGACTCGAAGCCGCGAAAAAATTGCTGAGAACGCGGAACGCGGAATTGCAGGCATACAAGGATGAGTTGGAGCAGCAGGTGGCGGAACAAACCGCGGCGCTGCGCGCCCGCAACTGGCAGTTGCGCGGGGAGATCGCCGTGCGCAAGCAAGTCGAAGAGCGCCTGTCTTTAGTGGCGGCGAATATTCCCGGGTTTATCTTTACCGTACGACTCGAACCTGACGGTCGCACCAGCTTTCCTTTTGCCAGTCCCGGTGTCGAAGAGTTGTTCGGGGTGAGCCCGGCAGATATTCGCGGAGATGCCAGCATCCTGCGCGCCCGCTATCATCCTGACGATCTGCCGCGTCTGCTCAATCTCATGGCGGAAACCGAGCGGACGCTGGGGCTATTCCGATTGGAAGTCCGTATCGCGAACCGCGACAACCGTTATGTTTGGATCGAAATTCGCTCCAGACCACAACGTCAACCTGATGGTGCGACCGAGTGGCACGGCATCATGCTCGACATCACTGCACGCAAGCAGGTCGAACTTGATCTTGAAGCGTCGCGCGTGCGCTTGCAGCGGGCGATTGCACAGCGGGAAGAGTTGCGCGAGGAGGAGCGCAAGCGCATCGCCCTCGAAGTGCATGACGAGCTGGGGCAGATTTTGACCGGGCTGAAACTGCATGTTTCCAACCTTGAGCGGAAGTGTGCCGTGGAGGCATCCCCCATGTGTGAATACGTGCGGGAAATTGTTGAGTTGACCGAGCAGGCGCTGAAGGTGGCGCGCAACATCACCGTGGTGCTGCGTCCTGTCGCGACGGATATGAGTATCGTTCCGGCGCTGGAGTTGCAGGCGAACCGCTTCAGTGCGGTGACCGGCATTCAAACCGTGTGCACATTCCCGGATGACGCTATCCTGTTGAACGAGCGCTGCACCACCGCGCTGTACCGCATTGTTCAGGAGTTGCTCACCAACGCTGCGCGGCATGCGCGGGCCGACAGGGTGGATATAGGCATGTACATGGAGGGAATGGACTATGTGGTGAAGGTGCGCGATAACGGGATAGGGTTTGATCCCGGCGCAAAAAAGCAGGATTCATTCGGACTGCCGGGCATCCGCGAGCGCGTGCTGATGCTGGGCGGAACGGTCAATATCGACAGCGGTGCGGGGAAGGGAACCGAGATCACCGTACGCATACCGGCGGAGATATGCCATGTATAAAATTTTGATTGCCGATGACCATTCCATCGTGCGCAAGGGTTTGAAACATCTTTGCGACTCGGCGGGGGATATTGTCGTGGCGGGCGAGGCCGCCAACGGCGAGGAGGTGCTGGAAGCTTTGCAGCGCGCGCAATTCGATCTGCTCTTGCTCGACCTGACCATGCCGGGGGTGAGCGGGGGCGAGCTGGTGGAGCGTATTCGCGCCATACAGGGTTCGTTGCCCATCCTCATTTTCAGCATGCGCACCGAAGCGCATGTCGCCAAACGCATGGCCGCGCTGGGCGTCGCCGGTTACATCACCAAGGGCGGCAGCGACGAAATGCTGTTGTCCGCTATCCGCAAAGTGGCGGCGGGAGGAGCCTTCCTCGAACCGCTCATCGCCGAACAGATGATGTTTGAACTGGAGAAGCGGGAATCGCCTGTGCCGGGAACCCGTCTTTCCCGGCGCGAACTGCAAATACTGAAACTTCTGGGGCGGGGCAAGGGCGTCAACGAAATCGCCGACGAGCTCTTTCTCAACAACCGGACCGTCAGCACTTACAAAGCACGCCTGATGCAAAAAATGAATTTCAAGAACAATGCCGAGCTGGTGCTCTATGCTTCCGAATCCGGCTTGATCTGAACACCGGGTTAACGAGAAAGCAAGCCGGATGTGTTCGATGCGGGCGGGGCGTTTCATAAAGCCCTGCGTATCTGTCTCATAAGGAAATCCCTTTGTGTCAGTTTGCACTACATGCAATCACTACATGTAGTTCCAAACGTGAGAAATAATCAGAATTGTCTGATGGTGCCGTCTGTCCATTTCTGCGAAATTACGCCCCTCGATAGTGCGGAGGGTTTTCGGTCTGGTTATTGCTTGCCGATGCTCTTATCGCATGCGGATGGGGATGTAGAATAATGATACGCATATTGATAGCAGATGATCACGGCATAGTCCGTTTGGGGTTGAAACAATTCTTCTCGCTCATGGAGGACGTCACCATAGTGGGTGAGGTGACAAACTGCGGGGAGGTGCTTGAAACCCTCAGTTTGGACTGCAACCCGGACCTGTTGTTGCTGGAAATGGATATGCCTGACGTCGGCGGGTTTGAACTGATCTCCAGCATTCGTGCGCAATACCAGTCGCTGCCCATCCTCATATACAGCATACACAACGAACCGATGATCGCCAGGCGTGCATTCCAACTCGGCGTATCCGGCTTCATCACCAAAGGCTGCTCCCGGATAATATTGGCCGAAGCTATATACAAGGTTGCGGCAGGAGGACGTTTCGTTGATCCCGTGCTGGCCGAGCAAGCAATCTGCGGCCAGATGCCGGAAAAGGAAGCGCCACACCACAAGCTTTCCGGACGCGAACTGCACATCCTGAAATTGTTCGCCCAGGGGAAAAATGGAAATGAAATTGCCCAAATGCTGTCGATTAGCAAAAAGACCGTCAGCACCCACAAGGCGAACCTGATGCAGAAGATGAACTTCAATAACTTCGCGGAACTGGTGCTCTATGCGGACAACTACGCCCTGCTTGGCTAGTTTTGCCGCGGGAAGACTGCGGGGAGGGATGCGGTGCGTTGATATTCACGGTATGGAGCAACTAAGGCAAGCGGCTTTGACTGTAGCTCCGCGCCGTGCTGCATCTGGCTTTCCAGCGGTATGGAATGTGAATGTCAAGCGGAGCAGGAGTTGGCGGGAGCGGTGCTGAGGTGCAGCGCCGCTTCATAAAAGCCGACATGATTGTCAGCCTTTATGCCGGAACGTGGGATGAAAATTGGCTAAGCAGTGACCGACAACCCTGAGCTGCTTGAACCACTGTCAGAACTGCTGTACGCATGCATGATCTCCATGATCTGTTTCAATATTCTGGCGTCATTACTCGTTGAAGTTGTCGGCGCGCTGTTCTGGCTTGCCAGTTCGGCGGCTATTCTTTCCTGCTCGCTTACTTTTCCGTCCTGGTTGGTATCTGCTTTTTCATATATTTTCGTGCTGTTTGACTGAGTGGCGCTTGCGCTATTTGTGCCGGACGTTGAGTTCGTGCTACCTGTGCCGGATTGTGCCGGTGGCGGGCCTCCGGCTGGGTGCCCACCACCGGCAGGCGGCATGCCACCTTTGCCACCCTGAGACGTGCCGTTCATGCGCATTTGATTGAACTGGCTATCGAGTGCGTCAGCGAGCTTTTTCATGCCGCTGGACATTTCATTCTTGGTGATCTTTCCATCGTTGTTGCTATCCAGCTTTTTGAACATCTCGTCTACAGTTGCCGCAGTGCTGGTGCTGCTGGAACTGTCAGTGCTGGATAACTTGCTTAATGCCGATTGCAGGTCACTCTTTTCCAGATACCCCTTGTTGGTGGTGTCGAGTTTTGAAAACAGGTTATCCACCATCTTGGATGGGTCTGGACGTTTCATGCCGGACATCATTGTTGAAAATCCGCCCCCGCTGATGCTGTTGACGCTGCTCATGGTTTACTCCTTTTGTATTTGCCAACCCGTTCGGTGGCTGGTTGTGTGTATCCAGCGCCCCCCATTTCGGGAGTCATCTCTGGCATCGCTCAATTTAGGCCGAGCCCATATGATGGTTCGCGTGATTTAATTATCGTCATAATGAATTTTAATTTCAGTGTCCTCGGTGTAAAAGCAGGTAAAAACTTGTTAAGGAAAGTCCTGCGCTCTCATGGGGCGGAATCTTTATTTTGGCCGCAATTAGCCGTGAAGCTGGAGCGCATTTCATTCGCCGGTTTGCGCTGTTCCGGTGTCAGCAACGCCCGAATTCTGGCTTCGGTTGCGGTTTGAAGCACAAGCGTGTCAGCAATTGCCTTGGCCAGTTTGTCGGCAAGGGGGCGAACTTCGGATGGGTTGTAATGATCCGATGCCGCCAGTAGATGCATTTCTTCCATCGCCTTGTGGGCGGCCTTATGCTGCGCTCGCATGATTGCTTCCTGGCTATGCAATAGCTCGAATATTTTGTCCTGTTGCGGCTCGGTCAAATCAAGGCCGAGCAAAAATGGGGGGAGTGGCTTTTCTCCGAATGGAAACGGAGGGGGCAGCATCATTGCGTCCGCAGGCGGGGCAAGCCTTCCTTGCGGCATATTCATGCTAATTTCATTTTGCATGGCAAGCGCTCCCGGCTGTCTTAAGCCGGTACGCTCATTCTGGCAATTCCATGAGGCGGAATCCGCAACAAGAGGGAGTGCAAAAACTATGGCTCCGATCATGAGGCTGTAGCGAAATTGGTTGGTGATTTGTTTCATGTGACTCTCCGTGAGTGGGTGGGCTCGACCAGTCGTATCTCCATCATGGAGCGATCATCGAGTGGCTGATATTCTCGGGGGGCATGCTGTAAAGTACCGTTAATCAGGGGTAAATTCAGGTAAAGAATGCGGAACCTCAGATGTAAAAACTTGTAAAAGCCAGTGTTGATGGCTGTGTGGGACGAGCAGGTTTCACTAAAATGGGCGGGACAAGATTGATGAATACACACGCTGTGAAAACAAAAGTATTACTGGTTGACGACGATGTCGAGCTTGCCGAAATGCTCCGGGTTTATCTGGAGCGGGAAGGCTTCGAGGTGAAGGCGGTTCACGATGGTGAAGCAGGGATTGCCGAAGCATTGCGTGGACATCATGATATTGCCGTTCTGGACGTAATGATGCCGGGCAAGAGTGGTATTGATGTTCTTATCCAGATACGTGCCCATGGAGCGATGCCGGTGTTGATGTTAACTGCCAAGGGGGATGATACCGACCGTATCATCGGTCTTGAACTGGGGGCGGACGACTATGTGCCTAAGCCCTGCACTCCGCGCGAGTTGACAGCCCGTATTCGCGCTATCCTGCGCCGCAGCGGCGCTGCCGAAGCCGGCTCTTCCTCGTCTCCAATAACTGTCGGTGCTCTGTCCATCTGGTCGGAGCAGCGCCGCGCCGAGTGGGCAAGCAAGCCCCTGGAACTGACCAGCACCGAGTTCAATCTGCTGGAGGTGCTGGCGCGCAGCGCCGGACAGGTGGTGAGTAAATCGGAGCTATCGGAACAGGCATTGGGGCGACCGCTTGCACGCTTCGACCGCAGCATCGATGTCCACATCAGTAGTATTCGCCGCAAACTGGAGACGTTGCCGGATGGACGATCCCGCATACAGGCCGTGTTCAACAAGGGTTACCAGTTCATCAGGGAGTAGGGCGTGGGGCGACTGTTCTGGAAATTTTTTATTTTTTTCTGGCTGGCACAGGTCACCACCGTCATCGGTGTGGGTGTCGCGATGTGGTTGCGGTCTCCCGAGATGGAACAGTTTCGCGCGCCTCCGCGGTCGGGGGTTGTAGCCGCAGCTTCAGTATTGCGTTACGGCGGGCGCGAGGCGTTGCGGGGATTTTTGCGGGAGCAAAGCCGTGAACCGGCTCCACCAGTCTTTGCTGTGGATGAATACAACCGGGATATTCTGGGTCGCCCGGTTTCGGAGGCGATGCGCGCGCAGGCCAATCAGATTGCAGGTTCGCAAAACAATTTTGGTAGGGCGGAGAAAGTGACTGGCGCAGATGGATATACTTATCTGCTGTTTGCGCCGTCCCCGAGTTATCCGGGTTCGGATGGACGTATGGAACCGCCGCCGCATGATGGAGGTATGTTGCCTCCTGTCACGCCCTTGCTGGCAGGCGGAATGGTCAGTCTATTTTTCGCGGCATTGCTGGCCTGGTATTTCTCCAAACCGATACGCACACTCCGAGCTGCTTTTGCAGCGGTTTCAAATGGACTTCTGGACGTGCGTCTTGCACCGGTCATGGGGAATAGGCGTGACGAACTGTCCGACCTTGGCCGGGATTTCGACAGCATGGTGCAGCGGCTACAGCAATTGATGGATGGTCAGCGCAGAGTGTTGCACGATGTTTCGCACGAACTGCGTTCGCCACTGGCGCGGCTTCAGGCGGCAATCGGTCTGGCGCGACAACAGCCTGAACGGACTGAGGATTCCATGATGCGCATTGAACGGGAGGCCGTGCGCATGGATACTCTGGTCAGCGAGTTGCTGACGCTTTCCCGGCTTGAGGCCGGCATGACGGGCAAGCTGAATGAACAGGTCGATCTCAACGAACTAGTGTCCAACGTGGTGGAGGATGCACGCTTTGAGGCTACAGCCAGCAGCTGCCGTGTAGAGTTCGAGGAGCACAGCCGGGCTATTGTTCGGGGTAATGCAGAGTTGCTGCACCGTGCGCTGGAAAATGTTGTGCGCAATGCCGTGAAGCACTCTCCGGCTGGTGGTTTAATTGGCATCAAGATAAGGACTAACAGCGATCAAACGATATATATTTATGTTTCGGACGAAGGAACCGGCGTTCCAGAGGCGGATATTAAATCCATATTTGAACCATTTTTCCGCAGCGATGAGAAGACAATCCCGGATGGGCACGGCTTGGGGCTGGCCATTGCGCAATGCGTAATTACGGCACATCAGGGGGGGATTTACGCCACTAATCGTCCGGGGGGCGGGCTGTGCATAACGATTGCTTTACCAGGAAAACAGCCGGCGTGAATGAAACTTACTGCGTGCCAACAGTAAAAAATTCAACCGCTTCCGCCTCAACTCTTGTCCGCTTGAACGGCGGCAGGCTTTGCCAGATGCGCTTGCCATAGTGCTTGGCAATGAGGCGCGGGTCGCAGATCATCAGTACGCCCAAGTCGCCCTCGTCGCGGATCAGCCGTCCCGCGCCCTGCTTGAGGTTGATGATGGTGCGCGGCAACTGGTATTCCATGAAGGCGTTGCGTCCCTGCTTGCTGATCTGCGCGATGCGCGCGGCCAGCACCGGATCGTCCGGCGGCGCGAACGGCAGCTTGTCGATCACCACCAGCGACAGCGCTTCGCCGCGCACATCCACGCCTTCCCAGAACGACTGGCTGCCCAGCAGCACGGCGTTGCCGTGCTCGCGGAACTTGCTCAACAGCTCGTTGCGCGAGCCTTCGCCCTGCATCATCAGCGGATACTTGAGATTTTTGCGGTCGAACTCGGCCTGTAAAATTTCATGGGCGCGCTGCATGGCGCGCAAACTGGTGAACAGCAAAAATGCGCGTCCCTTGCTGGCCTCGATCAGCGGCAGGGCGGCCTGTATTACCGCATCGGTATAACCGGGGCTGTTCGGTTCGGGCATGTCCTGCGGCACATACAGCAGCGCCTGTTCCTGGTAGTTGAAGGGCGAGTCCCAACAGGCGGTGCGCGCTTCGGGCAAGCCCATCTCGGCCTGATAGTGGCCGAAATTCTGTTTCACCGCCAGCGTGGCGGAGGTGAATATCCAGGCGCGCGGATGGCCGCTGATCTGTTTGGCAAAAATCTCCGCGATCGAAAGCGGCGTGGTGTTGAGCACCACGGCATGGTGGAACACTTCCAGCCAGCGGACTTTGTCGGCTACTTCGCCGTCCCGCCATTGCTTGAGCTGTTGCGTTAAAGCCTGCCCGCGTTGCCAGCAGTTTTCCAATCCTTCGCTGCGTTCGGCTTGTTTCTCCAGCAACTCTGTCAGCGCGCCGAGTTGCTTGCTGGCCGTGTCGAGCGCGTCGGAAAAGCCTTGCAATTCGAATGCGGCATGGGCGGGCATGCGCCCTTCGTTTTTCTTGAACACCAGGCGCAGGTCGCGCGCCGCTTTTTCCAGCGCGTCGCAGGCGGCGGGCAAGGGCGCAAAGTCTTTCGCGCTGGTCAGTGCTTCCAGTTGGCTGTCGCGGGCGAGGTCGAGCAGTTGCGAGGTGGAGAGGCTCTCGCCGAAAAACAGGCTGGCGGTCTCCGGTAGTTGGTGCGCCTCGTCGAAAATCACCGTGTTGCAGGCGGGCAGCAATTCGGCCACGCCTTCGTCGCGCAGCATCACGTCGGCGAAAAACAAATGGTGGTTCACCACCACCACATCGGCTTCCATCGCCTCCTTGCGCGCTTTCAATACGAAGCATTCCTTGTGCTGAGGGCAGTCCTGCCCCAGGCAATTCTCGCGCGTGGAAGTCACCTGCATCCAGATCGGCGCATTCTCCGGCACATCGGCTACGCCGCTCTTGTCGCCGGATTGCGTCACCTTGGCGTATTTGGCAATCTTGCCCAGATGGCGGATGTCTTCGCGCGTTTTGAACGTCCCCTCGGTTTGTGCGCGCTCCAGGTGGTAATGGCACACATAATTGGCGCGGCCTTTGAGCAGCGCGATGGTGACGGGGACTTTTAGCGCATCGCGCACCGTGGGCAAGTCGCGTTGGAATAGCTGGTCCTGCAGGTTCTTCGTTCCGGTCGAAATGACGACCTTGCCGCCCGCGAGCAGGGACGGCACAAGATAGGCGAATGTTTTGCCTGTTCCTGTGCCTGCTTCGGCGATGAGCTGTCCATTGGCGTTGATCGCCTCGGCAATAGCCTGCGCCAGCTCAACCTGTTGCGGGCGCGCACGGAAATTTTCGATGTGCGCAGAAAGTGCGCCATCGGGGGCAAACAGCGTATCGATTTGTTCAGAGGTGAGCAAAAGTAACGATCAAAACCGCAGGTGTAAGTTTACGTTGAGTCAGGCGATAAGACAGGGTTTTGATTTTACGCGATAACGTGAGCTTGCGATGCACATAGTTTTCTTTGACATCCGTCGATCTGTCTTTGCGCGCCCGTCTCAGCCACGCGCAATGGTTGTTTGTCGCCGTCGCAGCAGCCTCAATGACAGCGACAAAGCCATCACTCGACTTGTCTACAGCGCGCGCAGAAACGCCAGCAAATCATTTTTTTCCCGCGCGCTCAGTTTTAATTCCAGCACAAGATTGAAAAACTCCACCGTGTCCGCCAGCGTGAGCAAACGGCCATCGTGCAAATACGGGGGGGAATCTTTGATGCCGCGCAGAGGAAAAGTTTTGATCGGGCCATCTGCCGATGCGGTGCGACCGTTGATGGTGACTTCCTTGAAGTAGCGTTCCAGCCGCAGGTTGTGCATGCTGTTGTCGGTGTAATACGGCGGGGTGTGACAGCTTGAGCAGCGGCCTTTGCCGGAGAATATTTCCTGACCGCGCAGTTCGCTGGCGTCGGCTTTGAGGGGGTCGAGCTGGCCGAACAAATTGAGCTTGGGTGCGGGCGGAAAATCAAGCAGCGCTTGAAATTCCGCCATGAACTGCACCTGGCTGCCGCGTTCCAGTACGTTGATGCCTTTGCGTGCCGCATCTGCCGGGATGCCGTCGAAGTAAGCGCCGCGCTGTTCGAACTCGGTAAAGTCCTCCAGCGTTTTCAGCGCGCGCTGCGAACCGAACAGACGTTGAATGTACACGCCGCGCAGCGATGGTGTGTCTATGCGATGGCGATGATCGTTGGGCCGAATGTCGCCGACCGTGTGCGTGGCCGCGTTGGTATGACCGTTGGCGTGACAGTCGAAACAGGCCACACCTTGCGATGCTTTAAAGCTGCGGCGGTCATCGGTGGCGTTGAATTGTTGCTGCGGAAAAGGCGTGAGCAGCAAGCGCAGACCTTCGAGCTGTTTGGGATTGAGTATGTCTTTGAACAACTTGTTGAAGTTGGCTAGCGTCACTGGCTGGCCTTGCGATACGTCACCCAAATCAGGTCGCGTGGTCAGATAAATCGCTGCTGGAAATTCGGGCAGAAAATGATCCGGCAAATCGAAATCCAGATCGAAGCGCGACAGGTCTCGATCTGTTTGCAGTCTGATTTCATCGATGAGAAATTTTGGGAAAACCATGCCGCCCGCTTCGTGATGGGGATGCGGCAACGGTAGAAAACCGGCTGGCCACAGATGTTTGTCCTTGATCTCTTGCGGCGACAAAGCGGCGAGGTTTTCCCACGTCATGCCGCGCGGCAAGCGGATGCGCACGCCGTCTTGCACCGGCTTGCCGCGCGACATTGCCGTCGTTGAAGAAGGCCGATCCGCGAGGTCGTAGCGCTCCGCGAGCAAGGCCTGTTGGCGCTGCGCGAATTCCGGTTTTTCGGCTTGCAGACGTTTTGTCAGCGCGAAGAAATCATCATCGGATGCCGCAGCGGTCAGCGAAAAGCAGACAAGCGCCATAACGGGCAATGTGAGCGGAAACATTGGCATAGCGACCTCCATATCGGGCACTTCTAAAAATCCATATTTCATCTCAACTGCTGCGTAGCGGAAAAAAATTTCTTGCTTACATATCATCCATATGCGGCGCTGCTAAATTTTTTCCACACCTTGCATTTGGGCGAAATCTGGATTTTTAGAAGCGCCCTAACGTGATTATTTTGCGCGGGAGGCAGCGTGCTGGCGTATGTCATTTGCGGTTAAGCCGCCGCTGTATGGGATGCCAAACGCAAATATTTCTACTGCTGCGCGATTTGTATTTCAGTGAACAAATAGTCCTTTAACTGCTTGGAAAACTTTAAGTCATTGCGCCGTATCCATTCAAGCAACATGGCGGCGTGTTCTTTCTCTTCGTCCCGGTTGTGTGTGAGGATACTTTTGAGTTCGGTGTCTTTGCACAGGGAAGCGCGCTGGTTGTAGCTGTCGATTGCCTCCAACTCTTCCATCAGAGAAACAATGGCTCGGTGCATATCGCGTGCTACGGCGGACATTTCTTCTACAGGCTCTTAATAGCTGCTGGCGGACATGTTTTTCTCCTGGGTGTGACGGATTTTTGAAACGCAAAAATTGCGGATGGTCAGCGGAAATACCGGCGCGGATAGGGGCTGATATTTTGTTTTCAAGACCGCCCGGATGGGCTTGTGTCCTGCGCATTTGACCGGGCATACAATGCCAGCGCGCAACGTCTGCCTCTGTGCGCCATCGAACAGAGCCGGGGTGTCGTCCGGTGCACAGTGCGCGTCTGTCGGTAGTCGTGCGCGCTCAATTCGGAATTGAGCGCATCATTCTTCAAGGGGCAAAAATGAGCACTCTTATAACCAAAGACGGCACGCAAATCTATTACAAAGATTGGGGGGCGGGGCAACCCGTAGTGTTGAGTCACGGCTGGCCGCTCAATTCGGATAGCTGGGAGGCGCAGATGTTGTTTCTGGCCTACAACGGTTATCGCTGCATTGCCCATGACCGACGCGGGCATGGGCGGTCGAGCCAGCCTTGGAATGGCAATGAGATGGATACCTATGCCGATGATCTCGCGGAGCTTATCGAAAAGCTCGATCTGAAGGGCGCTATTCTGGTCGGATTCTCTGCGGGCGGCGGTGAAGTGACGCGCTATATCGGACGCCACGGCACGGCAAGGTTAGCCAAAGTCGCGCTGATCTCTGCGGTTCCGCCGCTGATGCTAAAAACGGCGGCCAATCCCGGCGGCTTGGCGCTTGAGAAGTTCGACGCAATACGTGACGGCTCTCTCGCCGACCGTTCGCAGCTCTATAAGGATATCGCCGGAGGCCCGTTTTTTGGCGCTAACCGCCCTGGCGCCAAAGTTTCGCAAGGTATGATCGACTCATTCTGGTTGCAGGGGATGCAGGCCGGACACAAGAATACCTTTGACTGCATCAGGGCATTTTCCGAGACTGACTTCACCGAAGACCTCAAGAAGTTCGACGTGCCGACGTTGATCATTCATGGCGACGATGATCAGATCGTGCCGATAGGCGCTGCCGCGCTCCAGTCATCGAAACTCGTCAAGAACGCGATTCTGAATATATACGCAGGCGCACCCCACGGCCTGGCGGACACGCATAAAGATCAACTCAATGCGGATTTGCTCGCTTTTTTTGAGGCATGAGGCTGCTGTTGAACTAGCCTGCGTAGTCTGGTTTTAGGCTATGAAATCGGGAATATTGAGAGCATCGGGATGGTGAGCAACTGAATATTCTCGATATGGAATAGCGTAAGCGCCGATATCTTATGCGCTAGTCCGAGCGTGTATCATGCGCGCAATCCACAATCCACAATCCACAATCCTCAATCCTCATTCGCTATAGCCTATGTCTAACCACCTCGCCCACGAAACCAGCCCTTACCTGTTGCAGCACGCCGACAATCCGGTGGACTGGCATCCGTGGAATGCGCAGACCTTGCAGTTGGCGCGCGAACAGGATAAGCCCATCTTGCTTTCCATCGGCTATTCCGCCTGTCACTGGTGCCATGTGATGGCGCATGAGTCGTTCGAGGATGAGGCCGTCGCCGCGTTGATGAACGGGCATTTCATCAACGTCAAGGTGGATAGGGAAGAGCGCCCCGACCTCGATCAGATATACCAGAATGCACATTACCTGCTGAGCCAGCGCGGCGGCGGCTGGCCGCTGACCATGTTCCTCAGCCCGGACGGCACACCGTTTTACAGCGGCACTTATTTTCCCAAGCAGGCGCGTTACGGTCTGCCCGGCTTCCCGGAGCTGTTGTTGCGCATCGCGCAAGCTTACCGGGAAAAACGTGGCGAGCTGTCTGCGCAGGGGCGGCAGCTTGTCGCCGCCCTCGCTTCCTGGCAGACGGTGAAAGGCTCGCAAGACACCCAGCTCATCGCCGCGCCTATCGCTGCGGCGATACGGCAACACGAGCAGAATTTTGACCGCGTGAATGGCGGCTTCGGCGCTGCGCCGAAGTTTCTGCATCCGGCGGAATTGGATCTGCTGTTACGCCAGGCGCATGCGCGCCACGATGAACAGGCGCGCCACGTGGCTCTGTACACCCTGAAACAGATGGCCGAAGGCGGGCTGTACGACCAACTCGGCGGCGGCTTCTGCCGCTACAGCGTGGATGCAAGCTGGGATATTCCGCATTTCGAGAAGATGCTCTATGACAACGGTCTGTTGCTCGGTTTGTATTGCGATGCCTGGTTGAGCAGCGGCGATCCCTTCTACGCCCGCGTGGTGGAGCAAAGCGCGGGCTGGGTAATGCGCGAGATGCAGTCCCCGCACGGCGGCTACTACGCCGCGCTGGATGCCGACTCGGAGCACGAGGAAGGCAAGTTCTATGTGTGGCAACGCAATGCGATACGCGAGTTGTTGAGCGACGATGAGTACGCACTCGTCAAGCCGTATTACGGACTGGATAGCACGCCCAACTTCGAGAATCGCGCCTGGAATTTGCGCATAAGTCAGCCGTTGAACGAGATTGCGCGACAGCTTAACCTTAGCGATGAACAGGCATCGACACGGCTTGCGGCGGCGCAGGCCAAGCTGTTTGCCGCGCGCGCGCAACGCGTGCGTCCCGGTCGCGACGAAAAGATACTCGGCAGCTGGAACGGTTTGATGATAGTCGGGATGGCGAAAGCCGCGCGTATTTTCGGGAATGATGGCTGGCGGCAGTCCGCGCAACAGGCGCTGGATTTTGTGCGCACGACGTTGTGGCAAGACGGCAAGTTGTTCGCCACGCACAAGGACAACAAGACGCATCTGAATGCCTATCTCGACGACCATGCGTTTTTGCTGCATGCGGCGCTGGAGTTGCTACAAACGGAATTTCGTCGCGCCGACCTGGATTTTGCCGTGCAACTTGCCGATGCTTTGCTGGCGCGTTTTGAGGATAGTGCAAACGGCGGATTTTTCTTCACCAGCCACGATCACGAGGCGCTCATCCAGCGCAACAAGATCGGACAGGATAATGCCACGCCTTCAGGCAACGGCATCGCCGCCCAAAGTTTGTTGCGCCTTGCCGAGTTAACCGGGGATGCGCGCTATACGGCAGCGGCGGAGCGTTGCCTGAAGCTGTTTTTCGCGACGATGCAGGGCGCGCCCGGCCAATTCAGCAGTTTGTGCAGCGCATTGGATGACGCCCTGCAACCGCCCTCCATGCTGGTATTGTGCGGCTCGCCCAAGGAAACCGCGGCCTGGCGAGCGGTGGTTGCAGCAAAGTATCTGCCGGAGTTGCTGCTTATCACCCTGACAGGTGATGAAACCGATCTGCCGCAGCCGTTGCGTAAACCGCATACAAGCAGCATCACGGCGTGGCTGTGTCGCGGTGCGCAATGTTTGCCGCCGATCACCCGGCTGGACGCATTGCTCGCGCAACTGGAATAACGCGTCACTCCGCCCGCTTGTGCCGCGAAGCCGGGAGCTCGCCTACGCGCCAAGGTAGGCGATCCTTGGCATCCGGGATGGCAATTGCCGGGTGTACGGAAGACGATGAAATTATGTTCCGCGTTTGGAACTAAACGATATTACTCATAGTCAGAGCGCCGACATTATTTATGCTGCTTGCTTGCGTGTTTTTGCTACATTGGAATGCGCGTGTTGTCAAGTATGCAAGCCGCGCCGTTCTGATACCATGGCGCCCGTTTTTACATCCGTAAATTTCAATAAATTTTAAGTATGAGTGAAGAAATTCTGAAAGTGTGGGACTTGCCGGTGCGCTTGTTTCACTGGATATTGGTGCTGTCTTTCGCGGCGGCTTATTTGACAGCCGAATTTCACTTGGGATTTTTGCATGTCTGGATAGGTTATTTCCTGTGTGTGCTGTTGCCGCTGCGCGTGTTGTGGGGTTTCATCGGCAACCGCTATGCGCGTTTCAGTTCGTTTGTTTTTTCTCCCAAAGAAACGGTTGAATATATCCGTTCACTGCGCGGGGGCAAGCCCAAACATTATCTTGGGCACAATCCGGCCGGGGCGTTGATGGTGTTTGCGCTGCTGGGTTTGCTGGCGCTTGTTTTTTCAAGCGGACTGGCAACGCTCGCGGTGATTGATTTTGAAGGCCCGCTACTGTTCTTGATCGATTATCTGGATGACGATACGAGTTATACGCTGCGTCACTTGCACGGCTGGCTGGTCGATATTGCGCTGGTGCTGATACCGCTGCATTTGCTGGGGGTGGCGGCGGGCAGCATCCAGCATAAGGAAAATCTCGTGCGGGCGATGATTACGGGAAAAAAGAAAGTTGCAGTTCATTGAGTAGTCTTGATAAACCAAAAGGAGAGGAAATGGAAGTGAATTTGAGGGTGAGACAACTTGTCGCCGGTATGTGTCTGGCGGTTTTAGCCGGAACGGGGTATGCGGCAGAATCTGCTATAGACCTTGCTCCGCCTGCAAGCAGGTATTTTACCCGGGACGTGAAGTCTTTCATGCTGGCTGAAAATGACACCGGGGTTGTGAAATCGGATGCCGGGGTTGCGAAATCGAAGAACAATACAGCGCCGGTAGCCCCGGCTGCCGAGTTCGAGCCACCGTTGTTTTCAGGAAGCAATGCGCACAAATTTCTGGGTTTGGGGACGATCGCATTGGCCGCGGCAACCGCAATGTCAGGCCCTGAATGTGAAGGAGGCTGCGGGACAAAACCGCGCGAGGTGAACGGCACGCATGCGCAACTCGCCAAAGCAACTGTAGCCATGGCTGCCGCAACGATAGCAACTGGTTTGATTTATCACTGGGATGATTTCAACTTGGAAGACGGCATCACCGATCCCGACAATTTGCACGTGTTGTTGGGTGTGGCCGGCGCCGCTTTGATGGCGGTTGCGGTGCAGAAATCGGCGACATCGTCGGTTCCCGTCAGTCATGCCGCAATGGCCGAGGCCGGTGCGCTGGGTATGCTGGTTGCGATTAAGTTAACTTGGTAATGGAGAGGAAATGAGAATGTTGCGTGTATTGATGCTGATATTGTTGGGGGCGTTTGCCTCCGCTCAAGTAGCGATGGCCACCCCGGCGAGCGATGCCTTGCTGGCGAAATACAAAACCGAAGGCGTCACTAAAATCGATGCCGCAAAGGCCAAAGCGGACTGGACTAAAGAGTCCAAAGGCGAAGAAGGCGAAATGCTGGCGTGCTCGTCCTGTCACGGCACGGATTTGAGCAAGGCCGGTAAACACCATAAAACACACAAAGTCATCGAACCGATGTCGGCGCGCGTGAATGCGGAGCGTTTTACCGACGAGAAGAAAATCGAAAAATGGTTCAAGCGCAATTGCAAGGACGTCTGGGGGCGTGAATGCACGTCACAGGAAAAAGCCGATTTTCTGACGTTTTTGTTGGCCCAATAATTCAGGAGCAAGTAAATGAAAAAAATATTTAAATCGGCGGCCTTGATGGCCGGTTTGATGTTGGTGAGCGGTGTTGCCTGCGCGGAAGAAGGCTTGCTGACGGCGATTGTGACGCCCCTGCGCCAGAAGGAAATCGTGCCTGTCGACAACAAGCAATACAAGGACGAGTGCGGCTCTTGCCACTTCGCTTATCAGCCCGGCCTGCTGCCCAGCAAATCCTGGGAAAAATTGCTGACACCGGATGCCTTGAACAAACACTTTGGCGAGAACGCCGAATTGGACAAGGATACGCTGAAGGCCATCTACGATTACGCGATTGCCAATGCGGCGGACAAGTCTTACCACAAGCGTTCCCGCAAAATCAATATCGCCGTTGGTCAAGGCGAAGCACCGTTGCGTATTACCGAAGTGCGCTACATCAAACGCAAGCATCACGAAATCCCCGAAAAGATGATCAAGGGCAACAAGGATGTGAAGTCGCTGAGTTATTGCGACGCCTGCCATACCCAGGCCGCCAAGGGTGTGTTCGACGAAGACACGGTGAAGATACCGAATTACCCGGATTGGGACGATTGATCCGGGACGATATGTCCGAGCCACAAAAAGCGGCTTCGTTAAAAGCGAAGCCGCTTTTTTCTTGTTGAACGCTTGCGTGTTATCATCGCGCGCCATGAAAAATACCAACGACTTTCTGCAAAAATTCCTGTTTGAACACGCGCCGATACGCGGCGAGGTCGTGCATCTCGACCAGACTTGGCGGAGTGTGATTGAGCGCCACGATTACCCTGAAGTGTTGCGCGATTTGATGGGTGAATTGTGCGCCGCAGCGGTGCTGCTGGCGGCGACCCTCAAGCTGCAAGGCTCGCTGGTGTTGCAGATACACGGCAAAGGCGCTGTGAAACTGTTGGTGGTGGAATGCACGGGCAATCTGGAATTGCGCGCCACGGCAAAATGGGACGGCGAGCTCGCGCATTCCACATTGCCGCAACTGGTGGGAGATGGGCGTTTCGTCATTACGCTGGATCCCCAGGATGGCAATCAGGCGTATCAGGGCATCGTTGCGCTGGAAGGCGACAGCGTCGCCGCTATTCTGCAAAATTACATGACGCGGTCCGAGCAACTGGATACGCGCTTGTGGTTGGCGGCGGACGGGAAACAGGCCGCGGGCATGTTGTTGCAGAAGCTGCCGGAACAAAAAGAACAGGACGCCGATGCGTGGGCGCGAGCCGGGCAACTTGCCGACACGCTCAAGCCTGAAGAATTGTTGGGCTTGCCGGTGACCGAGTTGCTGCATCGCCTGTATCACGAGGAAGATCTGCGTTTGTTCGATGCGCAGGGCGTGATGTTCCGCTGCTCCTGTTCACGCGATAACGTGGCGCGCATGTTGAAAATGCTGGGGCGGCAAGAGGTGGACGAGATATTCGCCGAGCGTGACGACATCGAGGTGTTTTGCGAGTTCTGCAATCAGCGCTATGTGTTTGATGCCATCGATGCAATAGCGGTATTCGCCGATGCGTTACCGCTATCCGGCAACGGGACGCGCCACTGAGACACATTGGTGACGGACTAAAGGGCGCTTCTAAAAATCCAGATTTCGTCATTCCGGCGTAGGCCGGAATCCAGCGGTTTTAAATAAAATGCCGTCTTGTCAGTGCGTTGCACTGTCTCTTTTGTTAGCTGGACACCGGCCTTCGCCGGTGCGACGAATTTTTAGAAGTGCCCTAAATGAGCGGACTTTTCCGGTGCGGCTGTCAAAAGTTACGGCTAAAAGTCGCATCCGAAATGTTACTTACGCCGCTTTAGCGATAGAATACGCCCCTTTTTAATCCGCCGAATCCGATGACTATCACCATAGCCTTATCCAAAGGCCGCATCTTTGAAGAAACCCTGCCGCTGCTGCAAGCCGCAGGCATCACCGCGCTGGAAGACCCCGAGTCTTCGCGCAAACTCATATTGCCGACCAATCGTGCCGATGTGCGTCTCATCATCGTGCGCGCCTCCGATGTGCCGACCTATGTGCAATACGGTGCTGCCGATCTCGGCGTGGCGGGCAAGGACGTGCTCAATGAACACGGCGGCGTAGGCCTGTACCAGCCGCTTGATCTCAACATTGCCAAGTGCCGCATGATGGTTGCGGTGCGCAACGATTTCGATTACGAGTCGGCGGTGCAGCAGGGCGCGCGTCTGCGCGTGGCGACCAAGTATGTGAAGACCGCGCGCGAACATTTTGCGGCAAAAGGCGTGCATGTCGATCTCATCAAGCTGTACGGTTCGATGGAACTGGCGCCGCTGGTGGGGCTGTCCGATGCGATTGTCGATCTGGTGAGCAGCGGCGCGACCCTGAAGGCCAACAACCTCAAGGCGGTGGAAGATGTTGC
This sequence comes from uncultured Gallionellaceae bacterium, assembly GCA_964639585.1. Lineage (GTDB taxonomy): Bacteria > Pseudomonadota > Gammaproteobacteria > Burkholderiales > Gallionellaceae > PALSA-1006. The sequence continues at coordinate 20,577 of CAZXDK010000030.1, forward strand.
GCCTATCTCCTCGCGGCTGGTGGTGAATCAGGCTTCATTGAAACTTAAGCGAGCGCTCATACAGCCTATGCTGGATGCGTTTGCCGGAGCCATCAAATGAACATCACGCGACTCTCTACCCAACAAGCCGACTTCGATGCCAGACTGGGCAAGCTGCTGGCCTTCGAAGAGACTGCCGACGAAAAACTGGAAGCGACCGTTGCGGCCATACTCGCGGATGTGAAGAAGCGCGGCGACGATGCGGTGCTGGAATACACGCGCAAGTTCGACCGCCTGCCGCTGGCGAACGCCGCCGCGATGGAATTGCCGCACGCCGAACTGAAGGCGGCATTCGATGGCCTGCCCGCAGAACAGAAAAGTGCGCTGGAGCAGGCCGCGCAGCGCGTGACCGCCTATCACCGGAAACAGGTGCAAAGCTCATGGAGCTACACCGAGGCGGACGGCACCATGCTCGGGCAACAGATCACCGCGCTGGATCGCGTCGGCCTGTATGTGCCCGGCGGCAAGGCGGCCTATCCCTCATCAGTGTTGATGAACGCGCTGCCCGCCAAAGTGGCAGGAGTGAGCGAACTCATCATGGTAGTGCCCACGCCGGACGGCGTGAAGAATCCACTGGTGCTCGCTGCGGCATTTTTGTCCGGTGTGGATCGCGTGTTCACCATCGGCGGGGCGCAGGCGGTGGCGGCGCTGGCCTATGGCACGGCGAGCATCCCCAAGGTGGACAAGATCGTTGGGCCCGGCAATGCCTACGTTGCCGCCGCCAAGCGCCGCGTGTTCGGCGTGTGCGGCATAGACATGATCGCCGGGCCGTCCGAGATACTGGTGATCTGCGATGGACAAACCGATCCGGACTGGATTGCCATGGATTTGTTCTCGCAGGCCGAGCACGACGAACTGGCACAGGCCATCCTGCTGTCGCCGGATGCCGCTTTCATCGAGGCAGTGGCTGCGAGCGCCACTAAATTGTTGGAACAGATGCCGCGCAAGGACATCATTAAAACCGCGCTGGAGAATCGCGGCGCGCTGATTCATGTGGCCGATCTGGACGAGGCCTGTGTTATCAGCAACCGCATCTCCCCGGAGCATCTGGAGCTGTCGGTGGAGAACCCGCAGGCCTGGTTGCCCAGACTCAAGCATGCCGGGGCGATCTTCATGGGGCGCTACACCTCGGAGTCGCTCGGCGACTATTGTGCGGGGCCGAATCACGTGTTGCCTACGTCGGGCACGGCGCGCTTCTCTTCCCCGTTGGGCGTGTACGATTTTCAGAAACGCAGCAGCCTGATTCAGGTTTCCGCAACAGGCGCGCAAACGCTGGGCGCGATTGCGGCCACGCTGGCGTTTGGCGAGGGGCTGCAGGCGCATGCACAATCGGCGCTGTACCGGAAAAATTAATCCGGGCGCCGGATGAGCCGGTGACAGCCCGCCCGAGAGCGGGTAAAAGTCTATCTTTTGCTCCGGTGTATAATCCGGCTTCCTGAAATTTGCGGCAGGTCTGCCGCAATCAAAATTTGTACGTGATGATAAAAAAACTATTCAAGCGGGTGTTCGGCAAGCCTGACAAAAAAAAATCGCCAAGCTCCGCCCACGCCATTCCATACGATGTCCACAAGGTGAGCCGCGACGGCATCAGCCCGAGTGCGCGGCGCGTGACGGATGGCTTGCAGGCGGCTGGCTACAAGGCGTTTGTGGTGGGGGGGGCGGTGCGCGATTTGCTGCTGCAACGCCAGCCCAAAGATTTTGATGTGGCGACGGATGCCACGCCGGAAGATGTGCGCCGCGTGTTCCGGCGCGCGCGCATCATCGGGCGGCGCTTCCGCCTGGTGCATGTGATGTTCGGCGACGAAACGGTCGAGGTCTCCACCTTTCGCCGCATGATAGATGCCGACGATGCGCAGACGGACGAGCACGGGCGTTTGTTGCGCGACAACGAATTCGGCGATCAGGAGCAGGATGCGGCGCGGCGCGATTTCACCGCCAACGCGCTGTTCTACGATCCGGCTACGCAAGAAATTTTCGATTACCACCACGGCTACGCGGATATACGCGCCAACACCTTGCGCATTATCGGCGTACCCGAGGTGCGCTACCGCGAAGACCCGGTGCGCATGCTGCGCGCGGTGCGCTTGTCGGCCAAACTGGGCATGAAATTGGATGAGGCGAGCGCCGCGCCTATCGCCAAATTGAAAGGCTTGTTGGCGAATGTGCCGGAAGCGCGCATGCTGGACGAAATGCTGAAGTTATTGTTGTCCGGGCATGCGCTCGAATGCATCAAAAAATTGCGCGAGATGGAGCTGCACCACGGCATGTTGCCGATGCTGGATGTGATCCTAGAGCAACCGCTGGGCGAAAAGTTCATTACGCTGGCATTGCAGAACACCGACCAGCGCATTCGCGAAGACAAGCCGACTTCGCCCGCTTTTTTGTTTGCGGCTTTGTTGTGGCACGAGGTGCTGGCCGCGTGGAAAATCAAACAGCAAGCGGGCGAGCGTCCCGTAGGCGCATTGCATGCGGCGATGGACGAAGTGCTGGACAAACAGCGCGTGCATCTTGCCATTCCGCGCCGCTACGATACGGTGATGAAAGAGATGTGGTTGCTGCAACCGCGTTTCGAGCAGCGCGGCGGGCTGCGCCCCCTGCGTTTGCTGGGTGTGCCGCGTTTCCGCGCGGCTTATGATTTTTTGCTGCTGCGCTGCGAAAGCGGCGAGGCGGAGGCGGAGTTGGGCGAGTGGTGGACGGAGTTTCAGGATGCATCCGAAGAGCGCCGCGCCGAGATGCTGCTGCCCGATAACGGCCCGAAGAAAAAACGCCGGCGTAGCAAGAAGCCCGGCGCGTCAGCGGTGCAAGTTGAATTGCCGATAGATTAAGCCGGCGAGCAATGGAACACATCGTCTTCGTCGGTTTGGGCGGCAATCTGGCTGACCCGCGAGCGCAGGTATTGCAGGCGATGCGGGACTTGGCGGCATTGCCGCAGGTGCGCGCGCTCAAGCGCTCTGCGTTGTACCGCAGCGCGCCGGTGGGCTATCTGGATCAGCCCGATTTCATCAATGCGGTGGTGCAGTTTAACGTCAGCCTGCCGCCGCGCGCCGTGCTGGATATGCTGCTGGCGCTGGAGCAAAAATACGGACGCACGCGCGAGTTCCCGAATGCGCCGCGCACGCTGGATTTGGACGTGTTGCTGTACGGCGATTTGCACCACCACGAACACGGCTTGACTATCCCGCACCCGCAGATGCATCTGCGCGCTTTTGTGTTGCAGCCTTTGCTGGAAATCGCGCCGGATTGTTTTATTCCGGGAATCGGAACGGCGGCGCAAGCGTTGTTGCGCTGCGGGGAACAAAGACTGGAGCGGATTGAAGATGCCGCTGGGTAAATATCGCTATGTGGTGATTGAGGGCCCCATAGGCGCGGGCAAGACCAGTTTGACGCGGCGTCTGGCGGAATACAGCGGGGCGCAAACATTGCTGGAGAAGCCGCAGGATAATCCGTTTCTGGCGCAGTTTTATCAGGATCCGGCGCGTTATGCCTTATCCGCGCAGTTGTTTTTTCTGCTTCAGCGCAGCAATGAGGTGCGCGAATTGGCGCGCCTGGATTTGTTCAGTCAGCGGACTATTGCGGATTATTTGTTCGAGAAAGACAGGCTTTTCGCGCGGCTCAATTTGAGCGCGGACGAATTCAGGTTGTACCAGGCCATATACGCGACTCTTGCGCCGCAAGCGCCCGTGCCGGATCTGGTGATTTACTTGCAGGCATCGACGGATACCCTGATCGAGCGCGTGCAGCGCCGCGGCCATCGCTACGAGTGCAACATCAACGGTGATTATTTGGCAAAATTGGCGCAGAGTTATGGCGAATTTTTTCACCACTACGACGCGGCTCCGCTGTTAATTGTGAATAGCGACAACCTGAATTTCGTCGATAATGCGAATGATTTTTCCCTGCTGCTGGAGCGTGTTCAAAACATGCGCGGGGCGCGCGAATTTTTTAGTCTGGGGCGGGATTGAAAGCTGTTTTTGCGGGGTGTTGCCCGTTGGGCAATATCCGCGCGAGTAGCGATACACGTTGCTCTTTCTGCCGCAAGAATTGATGGTTGCATTTCTCGCTTGCATCCTCTCCCGCAAGCGGGCGAGGGTTGTGGCGGGAGTGGGAAAGCTGGATAGGGGGATTTAAATGCGCAAAACGCTCACCACACTGCAGGCCATGCGCGACAAGGGCGAAAAGATCGCAGTATTGACTTGCTACGATGCCAGTTTCGCAACCTTGCTGGAAAATAACGGAGTGGATGTGTTGCTCGTCGGCGATTCGCTCGGCATGGTGTTGCAAGGACGCGAATCCACGCTGGCCGTGACGCTGGAGGCAATGGCCTACCATACCGCCTGCGTGGCCAGCGGCTCGACCCAGGCATTCATCATGGCCGATATGCCGTTCGGCACATCCCAAGTCAGTCCGCGCGAGACCTTTGCCCATGCCGCACAATTGCTGGCGGCGGGCGCGCACATGGTCAAACTCGAAGGCGGCGAGGCGATGGCTGAAACAATTTCCTTCCTCACCGGACGCGGCATCCCCGTGTGCGCGCACATCGGTTTGACGCCGCAATCGGTGCATCAGATGGGCGGTTATCGCGTACAGGGCAAGAGCGAACAGGCCGCGCAACAGTTGTTGCAAGATGCGCAGGTATTGCAACAGGCAGGCGCGGGCATGGTGCTGCTGGAGGCCGTGCCTGCGGCATTGGCGGCGCAGATCACTGCCGCGCTGCATGTGCCCACCATCGGTATCGGCGCGGGCGCGGGCTGCTCCGGCCAAGTGCTGGTGCTGCACGACATGCTCGACATCTATCCCGGCAAAAAGGCGCGCTTCGTAAAGAACTATATGCACGGTGCAGATTCCATTGCCGCAGCCGTGGCGAACTACGCGCGCGAAGTGAAGAGCGGCGCTTTCCCCGCACAGGAACACAGCTTCTAAGTTCGATGCGCGTTAAACCCAAATAATCCATTAGGAAAAACAGTTCGCTTTCCCCTTTTATCAAGGGGGAACATGGCTCGCAAACCTGCGCGGCTCTAATGAATTATCCGGGTTAAAAGGGCCAACTGGCATCCTTGGAGCATCTTCATCTCCGGGGAGCTTTACGAGGCTAACCGCATAGCGGTGTTCGAGCATGTGTACCAGAGCTATCAGGGAGAAGGTCGGAGTATTTATGTGTATGGCTGAGGAGAAAATATGCAAGTGATCGACCGTGTGGAGGCGTTGCGCGCCCGTCTGACAAATGAGCACAACATCGCTTTTGTCCCCACCATGGGCAATCTGCACGAGGGGCATCTCGACCTGGTGCGACAAGCGCGGGCGCAATGCGATTGTGTGGTGGTCAGTATTTTCGTCAATCCCTTGCAGTTTGGACCAAACGAAGATTTCGACCAGTATCCGCGCACGCTGGAGGCTGATTGCGCCAAGCTCGACGGGCTGGCCAATGTGGTGTTCGCGCCGCCCGTGAACGAGATGTATGCGCAGCAACAGACCGTGTTTGTCGAGCCGCCGCCGCTTGCCAACGAGCTATGCGGCGCGGCGCGGCCGGGGCATTTTCGCGGCATGGCGACGGTGGTGCTGAAGCTGCTGAATATCGTGCAGCCGCAAGTGGCGCTGTTCGGCAAGAAAGATTATCAGCAACTGCATATCATTCGCCAGATGGTGACGCAGATGAATCTGCCGATACGCATCGTCGGCGGCGAGACGGTGCGTGCGGCGGACGGCCTCGCATTGAGTTCGCGCAACCAGTATCTGACTGCGGCGGAACGCGCCGAAGCGGCATTTTTGCGGCAAACATTGGAGCAGGTTTCCCGCGATATTTTGCAGGGCGGAAGAGATTATGCGCAAGCCGAAGCAGCGGCAGTGTCAGCCCTTGCCCAAAGAGGATGGGCGGTGGAATATGTGTCGGTGCGCAATGCGGCAAGTTTGAGTCCCGCACAACTTGGAGAGCGCGAATTGGTGGTGCTGGCTGCGGCGCGGCTGGGCGTCACGCGTTTGATCGATAATATTGAGATTGGTCTTTGAGGCGCACCGCCTTATAATAGGCCTCCACATTAAAACCTGAAGTTAGAAGGTTGGATTTTCCGGAGGCGAGAGAGTTATGCAGCGAACTATGTTACAAGCGAAATTGCATCGCGTGCGGGTAACGCAATCCGAGTTGCATTACGAAGGTTCGTGCGCCATCGACGATGATTTGCTGGATGCTTCCGGCATTATGGAATATCAGCAGATCGATATTTACAACGTGAGCAATGGTGAGCGCTTTACGACCTACGCCATCCGCGCGCAACGCGGTTCGCGCACCATTTCGGTGAATGGCGCGGCAGCGCATAAAGCCAGTCCCGGCGACATTCTGATTATCGCCGCATTTTCCGCATATTCCGAAGCCGAACTAAAAGATTTCCATCCGCAACTTGTGTATGTGGACGAGGATAACTGCATTATCGCGCGACGCAACCATATCCCGGTGCAGGCCAACTAAGCTGTCAGGTTTCGATTTCCCTGAATACTGGATGCAGGCTGATGCAGCGCGCAGAAGGTACGCTCCCGCCCCTTTTCACAGGCCTGCTTAAATTCGGTTCAAGCTTTACGGAATCGCCACCGCCTCAATCAACTCACGCGCCAGTTTTTCTCCATCCGAAGCCTGGGTGTCTTGTGTGCTTTGCAAGCGGTGGCTGGCGACACCGGGCAGCACGGCCTGGATGTCTTCCGGGATGACGGCGTTGCGTCCGTCGAGCAGTGACCAGGCGCGGGCGGCGGCGAGCAACGCCAGTCCGGCGCGCGGCGACAGTCCATGCACAAAGCGCGCCGATTCGCGCGTGTGGCGCAGGATGGCCTGCACGTAGTCGAGCAGGGCGGGGGAGATAAATACCTGGCGGGCCTGTTGCTGCAAGGCCATCAGTTCGGCGGTGGTCATTTGCGGCGTGAGCTTGGCGACAATGTCGCGCCTGTCCACGCCGGAGAGCAGGCCGCGTTCCGCCTGAGCATTGGGATAACCCAACTGGATGCGCATGAGGAAGCGGTCAAGCTGCGATTCCGGCAGCGGGAAGGTGCCGATCTGGTTGGTCGGGTTCTGCGTGGCAATCACGAAAAACGGCGCGGGCAGGGGGCGTGTCACGCCTTCGCTGGTGACTTGCTGCTCTTCCATTGCTTCCAGCAGGGCGCTTTGCGTCTTGGGGGTGGCGCGGTTTACTTCATCGGCCAGTATCATTTGCGCGAAAATCGGCCCTTCGTGAAATTTGAATTCGCCGCTGTCGCGTTGAAATATCGAGACGCCGAGGATGTCGGCGGGCAGCATGTCGCTGGTGAACTGGATGCGCTGGAACTGCAAACCCAGCGTTTTGGCCAGCACATGCGCGAGTGTAGTTTTGCCGACGCCGGGCAGGTCTTCGATGAGCAGGTGGCCGCGCGCCAGCAGACAGGCGATGGCAAGCCTGATCTGGTGCGGTTTGCCGAGGATGACCTGTTCGGTTTGGGTGATGACGTTGCGCAGAGGGTGGGACATTATGATTCCTTAAAGCAAAACTGCCGCGACCACTTTGCGGTCTTCGGCGACGAGGATGTTGTAGGTGCGGCAGGCGGCGGGCGTATCCATAAATTCGACGGCTATGCCCGCGGCTATCAGGTTGCGATAAAGCTCCGGATGCGGGAAAAAATGTTTGGCGCCGGTGCCGAACAGCAGCACTTCCGGCGCCAGTGGCAAAAAATAATCGAAATGCGCGGACGTGAGCGAGGCCCAGTCCCGCGCTGTCCAATCGGTGTGAACTTGCGCACTGGTGAGCACGATGGCCTGCGTGTAGCGTTCGCCATTGACGGCGACGTAACCCGCGCCGTGGGCGGTGAAAGTTTTTTGTTGCGGATTGAGTGTGCGTTGTAAGGCCAAGTCCAACTCCATTTGCTGATGGTGGCATGCTCGGATAGAATTACGCCCTTCGCGAGCCGCCGTTTCAAGGGATTTGGGCGGATTCTACCGGATTCAAACGTGCCTGAAATATTGATTGAGAGAACAGAGTGAGCAAAACCAAATCATCCGATACTAATTCCATTCGTCCCGTGCTGAAATCGACCAAGCTGGCGAATGTCTGTTACGACATTCGCGGTCCGGTCATGGCGCGAGCGAAACAGATGGAAGAGGATGGACACCGCATCATCAAGCTCAATATCGGCAATCTGGCGCCGTTCGGTTTCGAGGCGCCCGAAGAGATCCAGCAGGACGTGATACACAATCTGCCGAACTCGTCCGGTTACTCCGATTCCAAAGGCATGTTCGCCGCGCGCAAGGCCATCATGCATTACGCCCAGCAGAAGAATATCACCGGGGTTGGCATGGAGGATATTTTCATCGGCAACGGCGCGTCCGAACTGATCGTGATGGTGATGCAGGGGCTGCTCAATACCGGCGATGAGGTGCTGGTGCCCGCGCCGGATTATCCGCTGTGGACAGCGGCGGTCACGCTGGCGGGCGGCACGCCGCGCCACTATCTGTGCGACGAGGCTAAAGACTGGAATCCCGATCTGGATGATATGCGCAGCAAAATCACGCCGCACACCAAGGCCATCGTGGTCATCAATCCTAACAATCCGACCGGGGCGGTGTACTCGGACGAGACGCTAAAAGCCATTGTGCAACTGGCGCGCGAACATGGTTTGATCATCTACGCCGACGAGATATACGACAAGGTTTTGTATGACGGTGTGACACACACCTCGATTGCTTCGCTGGCGGACGATGTGTTGTTCGTGACCATGAACGGATTGTCCAAGAACTACCGCGCCTGCGGTTATCGCGCGGGCTGGATGATCGTTTCCGGCGACAAGCGGCATGCGCAGGACTATATCGACGGCCTGACCATACTTGCCTCGATGCGCTTGTGTTCCAACGTGCCGGGGCAGTTTGCGATCCAGACGGCATTGGGCGGTTACCAAAGCATCAAGGATCTGGTTGCGCCCGGCGGTCGTTTGTACAAGCAGCGCGAACTTGCACATAAATTGCTGACCGGGATTCCCGGTGTGACCTGCGTCAAGCCGAAAGCGGCACTGTATCTGTTCCCGCGTCTTGATCCTGTCATGTATCCGATAGAAGATGACCAGAAATTTATTCTGGAATTGTTGGAAACCGAAAAGGTGCTGGTGGTGCAGGGCAGCGGGTTCAATTGGCCGCACCCGGATCATTTGCGTATTGTGTTTTTACCCAATGCGGATGATCTGACAGAGGCGATTGGGCGCATTGCGCGCTTTTTGGAGAGCTACCGCAAGCGGCATAACACAGTCGTTAGTCGCTAGTCGTTAGCAAAGCCAAGACTCGCGTAGCCGACAACTCCAACTAATGACTAACGTCTAACGACTAACAACTAGGATATAAAGATGAAACCAATCAACGTAGGACTCCTCGGTATCGGTACAGTCGGTGGCGGAACATTCACCGTGTTACAGCGCAATGCGGAAGAAATCGCGCGCCGCGCCGGACGCCCCATCAACATCACCGTGGTGGCAGACAAAAATGTGGAGCTTGCCAAGAAAGTTACGGGCGGAGCCTGCCGCGTGACCGATGATGCTTTCTCCGTGGTGAATGATCCCGAAGTGGACATCGTCATCGAACTCATCGGCGGCTACGGTGTGGCGAAAGAGTTAGTGCTGAAGGCGATTGGCAACGGCAAGCATGTGGTCACGGCCAACAAGGCGCTGCTGGCCACGCACGGCAATGAGATTTTTCTGGCCGCGCAAAAAATGCGCGTGATGGTCGCGTTCGAGGCCGCAGTCGCGGGCGGCATCCCCATCATCAAGGCATTGCGCGAAGGCCTCAGCGCGAACCGCATCGAATGGATCGCGGGCATCATCAACGGCACTACCAATTTTATTTTGAGCGAAATGCGCGACAAGGGACTGAGCTTCGACACCGTGCTTAAAGAAGCGCAGCGTCTGGGCTACGCCGAAGCCGACCCGACCTTTGACATCGAAGGCGTGGACGCCGCGCACAAGATCACCATCCTGTCCGCGCTCGCCTTCGGTATTCCGATGCAATTCGACA